>NZ_JBIKSG010000008.1:0-45520 GCF_044348745.1 Candidatus Planktophila sp. | reverse complement strand
GGCTGATGGCTGATGCTTGTGAAATCACATCCCTTGATAACGCCCACCTGAACAACTGCCAAGTACTAGTAGCAGCAACAGGTGATGACAAGGCAAACCTTGTGACATCACTACTTGGTAAGACTGAATATGGCGTGCCTCGAGTTGTTGCCAGAATTAATCATCCAAAGAATGAATGGCTCTTTGATTCATCATGGGGCGTAGATGTTGCAGTGTCCACACCACGCATCATTTCCGCACTTGTTGAAGAGGCAGTAAGTGTGGGCGATGTTGTTCGCTTGTTCTCATTTAGAAAAGGCCAAGCAAACCTTGTCGAACTCACATTGCCAGATGGCTCAGCATGTATTGGAAAGACTGTGGAAGAGATTGAGCTGCCTGAAAACGCAGCAATTGCAGCCATAGTCAGAGATGGTCGTGTGATTACTGCAAAGGCACATGATGTTTTTGCTGCAGGAGATGAATTGCTCTTTGTTGCATCTGCTGACGCCGAGGCTCAGATTAAAGCCTGCTTTATCTCTTAATATACCTTTTGTGCAGGTGGTCCAGCCTTGATGACTAACCACGTTGCATATGCAGTTGCAAAGAATAATGGATATCCCATCGCTAAGTTAACCGTTCCCAGCAGATTGACGTTTCCGCTCCTGTAAATTGGATATTGAACCGCAATTCGCAGAAAGAACATCGCAACCCAAATCCAACTTGCTTTTATATACATTTTCTTCCGAGCAGGATTGTTGCGCCATGTGAGGTTTTCGCCCAACAAAGGACCAAGAACCAGACCAAGGATTGGCCAACCAACAAGATTTGCAATCAAATAAACTGTTCCGTAGCCCAGATTTGTAAGAAGTTTTGGGATGTAAAAATCTGATGCGTTTCCACTGCGATTCGCAAAATATGCGCAGATCAAGACTCCGATAACTCCAGAAACAGAATGCTGGATCGTATCTTTCATGATCAATCTGACTATTGCTAATGTAATCGAGAGTGAAAGAGCTGCCCAGATGGCGGTGTTGACTTCCTTTGTTAAGTTGAAAACAACCAAGAAAACAACCGCTGGCACACCCGAATCAATCAGGCCTTTTTTTCCGCCTAAAGCGTTAACAACTTTGTCACGGTCTTCAGCATGTTGACTCATGATTTACCCGTCGAACCAAAACCACCAGTCCCGCGTCCTGAACCTGGCAATTCTTGCACCTCAACAAACTCTGCACGTTCTACTTTTTGAATTACCAGCTGAGCGATTCGATCACCTTTGTGAAAAGTTATAGCTTCCTTAGAGTCATGGTTAATCATGATGCATTGCAGTTCGCCGCGATATCCAGCATCTACTGTTCCAGGGGCATTGACCATAGTTACACCGTGCTTGATTGCTAATCCAGATCTCGGGTGCACTAATGCAACATAACCATCTGGTAAGGCAATTGCGATACCTGTAGGAACCAAGGCCCGCTCCCCCGGCTGCAGGGTCACATCAACTCGAGTAACAAGGTCTGCGCCAGCATCGCCGCCCTTTGCATAGTTAGGCAGCGGAACTGAAGGGTCCAAACGGGTGATCAGTACCTGCACGTGGCTCATTGCTATGGATTTATCTCAAAAGTTGGGTCAACAAAAGCCATCAATTCTGGAGTCTTCGCCATTTGCTCTAAATACTCTTTAGGTGCGTTATTCATGAAGTGATCCATGGGAACAATTATATAAAGCGCTGCAGCCCTCACCGCTATTTCTCCATCTGGCGAATTAAGTCGACCAATAGCAGAGGTATAAACCTTGCGGTTTACCTGGCCAGTGATCTCTGCAGTGATGTGAAGGGTGCTACCCATTGGCACTGGCTTGATGAAATCTGTTTCTAAACGTCCAGTTACCGCAGGTGCCCGAAGCAACCACATTAATTTTCCAAGCGCTTCATCAAAGGCAAGAGACAAAAGTCCGCCATGAGCTAATCCCGGTGCGCCTTGATGATTTTCTGTGACTGTAAATTCGGCAGAGATATCCAAACCTTCACCTGAATATGCAACTAGGTGTAATCCAGTGGGATGCAATTCACCACAACCAAAGCAATGCCCAAAATGAGAAGGAATTTTTGAACCAGCAGCGGGTGCTTGCGGATGACGTTCTGGAAGAGGTGATCCCTCCGGAGCGGTTGTGCTTGGAATCCTAGCCATATCGCAAGGTTACAGCCTTCATATCCGATACGGTAACTCCCATGCGTTACCGCGAAGTGATACGTGCACCACTCTGGCTTTTGGCCATCATTTACTTCTTCATGCTCACTCTAGTAATTTCCATCTGGTCTGCCCTTGGAGACAACGCTGGGTTAATCGCACTTGCCGCAGTATCTGCCGCAATCGTTTGGCTCTACATTGCGACATCTTTGACTATCGAAGTTGATGAGCAAGAGCTTCGTGTTGGCAAGGCGCATATTCATTTAAGTTTTATAGACCAGTGCGTTGATTTAGATGCTCAAGCAATCCGATTAGCAAGAACCCGCGATGCAGATCCACAAGCTTTCCTTGCGATTAGATTTTGGGCATCTAAGGGAGTCAAGGTTGCAATTAATGACACCCGAGATAAAACGCCATACTGGCTCATTAGTAGTAATCGCGGAGCAGAGTTAATCAAAGCTTTAAAAAACTAAAGACCTAGATTTAGTTGCACTCTTTACAAACAGCTTTAGCACCTTCGCCTTTTGCTAGTTGAGTAATGTGATGGACCAAGAAGCAGCGTGAGCATGTGAACTCATCAACTTGCTTAGGAACAACACGGACAGCTAGCTCTTCGCCTGATAAATCTGCACCAGGTAACTCAAGATTTTCCGCAGCCTCTGCCTCATCAACATCGATCTGACCGGATTGAGCATCAACACGCTTGGCCTTGAGTTCTTCTAGAGACTCCTCATGAAGTTCCTCATCAGTTTTTCTGGGTGTGTCGTAATCTGTTGCCATTGCTCTCACCGCCTTTCAATATGTGCACGTAACTGCTTTCGGGCGCATCATGGCGCATTTAACTGGGTTATGTAGGTTATAACGCGCGGCGTGTCGGTGTTATTCCCCACTTATGCGGGATTTCTCGATTCTTTGAGCCAATCCCCCATTTACTCGGGCGTGAATTGCAGTTCCCCCTGGCAAATACTGCTCCGAAAAGATTTCACCACTTTCGTGAATTGCATGGACGAGATCTCCTCGATCATATGGAATCACAACATTAATCTCTACCGAGGGCCTAGGCAGGGAACTCTCGATTGCATGGAGTAGCCCCTCGATTCCAAATCCTGTGCGGACCGAGAATGCGTAACTATTCGGCTCTTTTCGCAATATCTCCATAATGACTTCAGGATCTGCAATATCAACCTTATTGATTGCGATGATTTCGGGAATATCTTTGCCACCGATTTCATCAATTACTAATCTAACCGCTCGAATTTGTTCAAATGGATCAGGATGTGAACCATCGACGACATGCACAATCAAATCAGATTCAGATACTTCTTCTAGCGTGGACTTGAAGGCATCAATCAACTGATGTGGAAGATGGCGAACAAAGCCAACGGTGTCACTTAAAGTGTAGACACGCCCATCGGCAGTTTCAGATTTACGCACAGTTGGATCTAAAGTGGCAAACAAAGCGTTCTCAACTAATACACCTGCATTTGTTAATTTGTTGAGTAATGAGGATTTGCCTGCATTTGTATATCCAGCAATTGCAACAGAGGGAATATTAAAGCGACGGCGCTCTTGTCGCTTTGTATCTCTGGAAACTTTCATTTCCGCAATCTCGCGTCGAAGTTTTGCCATCTTGTCACGGATGCGACGTCTATCTGTTTCAATCTTGGTTTCACCTGGTCCACGTCCACCAATACCCGCACCACCTGCTGCGCGACCACCCACCTGTCGGGACAGTGAATCTCCCCAACCACGAAGACGTGGCAACAAATATGCGATCTGAGCAAGTTCAACTTGCGCCTTACCTTCTTTGCTTTTTGCGTGCTGGGCGAAAATATCTAAGATCAAAGCCGTGCGATCAACAACCTTAACCTTCAACTTATCTTCTAGTTGGCGCAGTTGAGAAGGAGAAAGCTCTCCATCACAAACAACAGTGTCAGCACCTGTTGACTGAACAACTTGCTTTAGTTCTATGACTTTTCCTGAACCGATATAAGTGGCGGGATCTGGTTTATCTCGACGCTGAATGAGTCCTTCTAAAACTTCAGATCCAGCTGTCTCTGCTAATGCTTTTAGCTCTGCCAGTGAATTTTCAGCATCTTTGATCGTTCCTTCAGTCCACACGCCAACTAACACCACACGTTCTAGTTGTAGTTGACGATATTCAGCCTCAGAAATATCTTGGAGCTCTGTTGAGAAACCCTTAACTCGGCGAAGCGCATGGCGCTCTTCTAACTCTTGAGATTGATCGCCTAGATCATCTTCTTCGCTGGCATCATATTCGGCAGCGACTCGGGCGCTTTCGCGTAGTAATGACTCGAATTCGTCATCAAAATCCTTACTCAACCAAGAACCTCGAGATATCAACATCACGAATCAACACAGCTGGTCCAGTGAGGGTGGCATTTGAATGACCATCGATTGAAACTTCTAATCTGCCGCCAGGTGGTGTGATAATCCAGGTTGCGGGCAGCTTGGCATTTGTATGCAGTGTTGCAGCAAGTGCAACGGCGCAGGTGCCCGTTCCACATGATCGAGTTTCACCTGAACCACGTTCAAACACTCTCATTGCAATTGTGTTGCCTTCAAGAATCTTCACAAATTCAACGTTCACACCTTCTGGATATGAATCCAGGGGACGCACTACCGGTGCAATATCAAGAGCGCCCACCTCAGACATATCATCGACAAATACCACGGCGTGAGGATTGCCAACACTGATGTTATAGCCATTCCAAATGCGCCCATTTGTAGCTGCCGTAATTGCTTCGCCTTCATCGGTTACTTGCCCCATGTTGACTGAAATGTCATCTTTCAGTGGAACGCGCAAATGCTTGATCCCATCACGTGTGTTGATGGCAAAAATTCCTTCAGGCTGATGGCCTCTTTCAACGAGATATCTAGCCATTACCCGAATCCCATTACCGCACATTTCAGCGAGTGATCCATCGGAATTTCTATAATCCATGAACCATTTAGCATCCCGTTTAACAATGCGGATTAATCCATCCGCACCGATGCCGGTTTCGCGATTACATATCGCCGCAGTTTGAGCAGTCGTTATCGAATTCTCATCCGTTGGATCAAATACAAGGACGAAATCATTCTCTGTACCGTGGCCATATGTTGCAATCATTGTTGTTAGTTTATCGATTCGAGAATGCACTGGAGAGCATTTTGTGAGGGAGAGATCCAGGTAATGCGCTCATCGCGAGAGAACCACGTCTCTTGTCGCCGCGCGTATTGTCTTGTCGCCCGTTTGGTCTCTTCTTTTGCCTCTTCTTCAGTCACTTTTCCTTCAATCTGAGCAATTACTTGGGCATATCCCAGGGCACGTTGGGCGGTAACACCTTTAGTAATTCCTGCAACCATCAATTTTTCTACTTCAGCAACTAAGCCTTGTTCCCACATTCGATCCACACGATTTGAAATTCGCTCGGAAAGTAAATCCCTGTCCATTACCAGTCCGAATTGTTGAGCATGTGGGTAGCGAGAGCTCTCTTCTCGTGGCAAGTTTGCAGTAAATGGCTTCCCTGTAATCTTGATTACCTCAAGTGCGCGAATCACGCGACGTGAATTCGCCTTATCAATGGCAAGGGCAGCAGCAGGATCTAGTTTCTCTAATCTTTCAAAAAGTGGGCCAATACCTTGTGTGGCAAACTCCAGCTCTAATGCGGCGCGAACAACTGGATCAGTGTCCGGAAAATTGAGCTCATCCAAAATTGCCTTGATATAGAGGCCTGTCCCCCCAACAATGATGACATTCTTGCCACGACCATGTATTTCCGAAATCGCAGCCCTAGCATTTTCTTGATACCAAGCGACATTGGCATCTTGGGTGACATCTAATAGATCCATCAAATGATGGGTAACACCCTTGCGCTCTTCCATTGTGATTTTTGCAGTTCCAATATCCATGCCTTTATACAGTTGCATTGAATCAGCATTAATGATTTCTGCATCTATTTCATGAGCCAGAGTTACCGCTAAATCACTTTTGCCGGTGGCTGTTGCACCACAGATGACAATCAACTTCATCGCTTGACCGTTGGTATTCCCAGCATTGTTGTAGCAGGTCCAGGTTGTGCGATCCGTGCAGCATGAGCTTCTGCCCCTCGTGTCTGACGAACTGAGAGAGGGTCTCCAATTAAGTAGTGAGCTGATGCATCTGTGATTGTTACCGTTACCTCATCACCAGGGCGCGCAACAAACTTATTGTCAAAATGCACTAATCGGAAATCTTCGCTTCGACCCGTTAACCGTGACTGAGCTTCATCACGGCGACCTTCATAATCTCCCACCAAAATTTTATGCTGGCTACCAATAGATTCTTGATTAACTGACAACGAGATCGCCTGCTGGTGATTATGCAAGCGTGTATATCGATCTGCAACGACATCCGCTTCGATCTGGTCGGGCATAGTGGCAGCAGGTGTGCCAGGGCGCTTTGAATATTGATAAGTGTATGCGGCGGTAAATCGCGCAGTGGTGCAAAGATCTAATGTTGCTTGGAAATCCTCTTCCGTCTCACCTGGGAAGCCAACGATAATGTCAGTTGTTATTGCCGCATGCGGAATAGCGTTACGAACTCGATCTAAAATTCCTAAGTAGCGATCAGATCTGTATGAACGGCGCATCTGCTGCAAAACGCGATCTGATCCTGATTGAAGTGGCATATGCAGATGTGGCATCACATTTGGAGTCTGTGCCATTGCATCGATTACATCATCGGTGAAATCTCTAGGATGAGGAGACATGAAGCGAACTCGCTCCAACCCCTCTATCTGGCCGCATTCGCGCAATAAATTGGCAAAGGCGTGGCGGTCTCCAAAATCAACCCCGTATGCATTCACATTTTGTCCAAGCAGAGTTACTTCAATAACCCCTTGATCTACCAAGGTCTTCACTTCAGTCAAGATATCTGCTGCGGTGCGATCCTTTTCAATTCCACGTAGCGTGGGAACGATGCAAAATGTACAAGTGTTATTGCAGCCAACTGAAACTGATACCCATGATGAAAACGCAGAAAGGCGACGTGCTGGCAAGGTTGAAGGGAAATGTTCTAGAGCTTCTAAAATTTCGATCTGGGACTCTTCTTCAATGCGTGCGCGCTCGAGTAAGACTGGCAAAGAACCAACATTGTGAGTACCAAAAACAACATCAACATAAGGAGCTTTCTTGATAATCGTCGCCTGATCCTTTTGTGCAAGGCATCCACCAACAGCGATCTGCATATTGGGATTCAATTTTTTGATTGGAGCTAGGAAACTTAAATTTCCATACAATTTGTTGTCAGCATTTTCTCGCACCGCGCAGGTGTTAAAAACAACAATGTCTGCTTGTTCTCCCTGCACGACAGGTATATAGCCCGCCTCATCCAATAACCCTGCGATTCTCTCGGAGTCATGGACATTCATCTGACAGCCGTAGGTTTCGACTGTGTAGGTGCGGGTCATAGAGAAGAAATTGAATACTCTAAAGTCGAACGATCAACCACGAGCATTTGGTGGTTATCTAAATGATTCCAGTCAGTATTTCCCCAGCCAGTTGAAGCAACAATCATGTCACTGCCGCGCTTTGTAAAACGAAGTTCGTAATGATCCTCAGCGCTCCACTCGGACTTGTTTGCTTCATTGAACTCACAAACAGCAATCAAAGTATCCGGTGTTTGCACCATGATGTTCAGGGCGGTGTAGTCCGCGATGCTACGGATCATATTGACAATCGAACGGACGCCTTCTACTAATCCATGCTCATCAACTTGAGAGAGCAAGGCATAGAAGAAACGCTCACTATCAGTAGTGCCCTGAAGAAATCCTTTGTACTTATCTGCAATGAACTGTTCTGCCGTGTTTCCAGGTCGGATGGTGCCGTTGTGCATGAAAGTTGTAGTCCCATAAGTAAAGGGATGGTTGTTATCAATATTGACAGTTATTCCCTTTGAAGCAAGACGCAAGTGAAGAAGTGCCCCATCAGTTAGTACTTCAGAGCTCGCACGAGAGAGCGCCTCAGATTCACGAGCAGGAATTACATCTTTCAGAATCTCACCATCGTGGGCATAACCCCATCCATCTTTATGCTCTGATGACATAGCGACAAACTTGTCGAACTCAGTACCTACGACGTCGTAAAAACTTTTACGTTCCAGCGATGAAAAGGCTAGCAATCTGCACATGGTGGCAACTCTACTTCAAGCCTAGAGATTCTTCTTGGCACGCTCTTGTGCTTGTGCTGCGCGCCATTTTGCGATCTCACCATGATTGCCGCTGAGCAATATCGCTGGGACTTCTAGATCACGCCAGGTTGAAGGCTTTGTAAAGTTTGGATACTCCAAGTACCCCTCTTGGTTATGTGACTCCTCTACTAAGGATTCTGGGTTTCCAAGCACACCAGGAATCAGACGGGTAATCGCTTCAATCATCACAAGGGAGGCAACTTCACCACCACCTAGTACATAGTCACCGATCGAAACTTCATGCACGCGATAGTTCTTTGATTCATAATGTTGGCGTACTCGATCATCAATTCCTTCATATCGACCACATGCAAAAACTAAATGCTGTGAGTGTGAGAACTTTGTCGCCATAGGCTGATCAAAACGCTTTCCAGCCGGTGTCAGAATAATGAGATCTGTTTCTGGAGTCATTAGTGGATCTAGTGCAGCGCCCCAGATCTCAGGCAACATAACCATTCCTGCTCCCCCACCATAAGGAGTGTCATCAACGGTGTTGTGATTGTCCGTTGAAAAAGCACGCAGGTCATGAATTCCTACTTCAATCAAGCCCTGTTCTTGTGCTTTGCCTAGTAAGGAAAGTTGTAGGGGCGCAAAGTAATCAGGGAAAATTGTTACCGCATCAATTTTCATGCCATCTCCCCCGTAATTGTTGGTGGAATAACCACCACTTTCTTGTTGGAGATATCTACAGTTGGAACTAACTGATGCACAAAGGGAATGAGCTGCTCGCCCTGTACTGTTTTGATCGCAAGTAGATCTTGACCTGGCAAATTGATGACATCGGTAACCTCACCAAATACCTCACCAGATTCTAGAACTGCAGCGCAGCCTATTAACTGCATTACGTGATACTCATCATCCTCATTGGGTTCATTGATATCGACTTCGGCATAGAGCAATGTATTACGCAATTTTTCTATTCCGTTGCGATCAGAAATACCTTCAAAGCCCAACAGTAAAATGCCGTTATGAACACGACCAGAGATGATCTTTAATTCACCATTGGAATCTGTTTGTACAGAGGCACCAATGGCAAAGCGACGATCAGGTTCATCTGTTCGAACCTCTATCGTCGCTTCACCAAGAATTCCGTGAGCGCGACCAATTCGCCCCACGAGTAAGCGCATTGTTATCGAGCTTCGTCGGTCTCGATGAGATCGACGCGCACTGTGCGTCCTGCGAGCGCACTAACAACGGTACGAAGTGCCTTTGCTGTGCGACCATTTCGACCAATGACCTTGCCGATATCTTCAGGGTTAACTCGAACCTCTAAAGTTGTTCCGCGACGACCGCTCTTTTCAGAGACGACAACATCATCAGGATTATCGACGATTCCCTTGACCAAATGCTCTAGGGCTTCATCCATCATGGTTACTCTGCAGCCGCTTCTGCCGCTGGTGTTTCAACAACAGCCTCAGCTGGAGTCTCAACCACTGCTTCAACAGTCTCTTCAACAACCGCTTCAGCTGCTGGGGCTTCTTCAACAACAGGGTTTGCCTTAGCTGCAAGCTTCTCCTGTGCCTTCTTCTTCAATGTTGTTGCACCTTCTGCAGGTTCATTAGCAGCAGCCTTCATCGCTGCTTCGTAAGCAACAACCTTTGATGGCTTAGGTGCTGCAACGCGAAGAGTTCCTTCAGTTCCTGGAAGACCCTTGAACTTCTGCCAATCACCAGTCACCTTTAGCAAAGCCTCTACAGCTTCAGATGGCTGTGCACCAACGCCGAGCCAGTACAGAGCACGCTCTGAGTTGATCTCGATGATTGATGGATCTTGTCCTGGAACGTAGCGACCAATTTCTTCAATTGATAGACCATTACGTGCCTTGCGCGCATCTGTAACAACAACGCGGAAAAATGGTGTGCGGATTTTGCCCATGCGCATTAAACGAATTTTTGTAGCCAAGAAAGTTGTACTCCTGTAAATGTGTGTCATGCGTATCAATCGCAGCGGGGTGCGCGATCAATTCATATGACTATCGAATTGTGGATGTTGCTGGGGGTAGAGGGCCCCTTCAACAGGTTGCTAATTCTGCCATCCAAGGGGCCAGATGCGAAATCGAGGGTTACTAGCCCTGTTCTAACGCTCGCTTAGCTGGATTACCGGATTTGGACTTCTTCTTACTTATTGGCTTGCTTACCTTGGGCAAACCAGGCATCGCCATCCCAGGGGGCATTCCAGCAGGCATTCCACCGTTTCGGACCTGCTTCATCATCTTTTGTGCCGCAGTAAAGCGATCCACCAGATTGTTTACATCAGAGACCTTGCGGCCAGAACCCAGTGCGATGCGCGCACGGCGTGAGCCATTGAGAAGCTTTGGCTCTCGGCGCTCTGCAGGCGTCATGGATTGAACTATTGCTTTAGTCCGAACAATCTCACCCTCATCAAAATTTTCAATCTGCTTTTTCATCTGAGCAGCCCCGGGAAGCATTCCCAATAACTTAGACATGTTGCCCATCTTTGACATTGCCTGCAGTTGATCTAGAAAATCTTCTAAAGTGAAATCCTCACCGCTTGCAAACTTTGCTTCAAGCTTTGCAGATGTGTCTGTATCAAAGGCCTTCTTAGCCTGCTCTGCCAAAGTTGCAACATCACCCAAGCCCAAGATTCGAGAAGCCATGCGTTCTGGATAGAAGATATCGAACTCATGCAATTTCTCACCAGTTGATGCGAACATGATTGGACGCTTTGTCAGAGACGCAATAGATAGCGCTGCGCCGCCTCTGGCATCTCCATCTAGCTTAGTCAGTACAACTCCATCAAAACCAACACCATCTAGGAATGCTTGTGAAGTTCTAACAGCATCTTGACCCATCATGGCATCTACGACAAAAAGGATTTCATCTGGATTAACGGCATCCCGAATCTCAGATGCTTGTTTCATTAAATCTTCATCAACACCAAGTCGTCCTGCAGTATCGACAATAACCATGTTGTATAACTTTGATTTTGCAAACTCAATACCAGCTTTGGCCACTTTGACCGGATCACCTTGTCCGTTGCCAAGTTCAGGGGCAAAGACTGGAACATTGACAGATTCACCAACCACCTGCAACTGTGTAACAGCATTAGGGCGTTGCAGATCTGAAGCAACTAACAACGGTGTATTGCCTTGATCAGCATAAAACTTTGCGAGCTTTCCAGCCAAAGTAGTTTTACCAGCACCTTGTAAACCAGCAAGCATGATGACCGTTGGAGGATTCTTGGCAAAGCGCACTCTTCGCGCCTGTCCCCCAAGAATCTCAATCAGGCTCGCATTTACAATCTCAAAGATCGCATTTGCTTGGTTAGAGCCTGACTGCAATGTTGGCAAAGCATCCAAAGATTTTTGACGAATTTCAGCAATGAAATCATCAACAACAGAGAGTGCTACGTCAGATTCAAGAAGTGCTTGTCGAATCTCTAGACAGGTAGTTTCGATATCTGATGTAGAAATCTTGCCCTTTGAGCGAAGGGACGAGAATGCACCACCAAAGCGCGATGTCAGTGACTCAAACATAAGAACCGAAGAGTACTTCAACCCCTGTTAAATTGCTTCAGAGCCTCGTTCACCCGTGCGCACACGAATCACCTGGTCAATTGGAGATGTCCAAACCTTTCCATCACCAATAGATCCAGTTGAGGCTACCTTCACGATCACATCAACTATTGCCTCAGCATCACTGTCATTAACAAGCACCTCAAGGCGAACCTTTGGGATCAGGTCAACGGTGTATTCAGCTCCCCGATACACCTCTGTGTGCCCGCCTTGGCGACCAAATCCACTTGCTTCTGAAACAGTCATTCCTGTTATCCCTGCACTTTGCAGCGCATTCTTAACATCCTCTAATTTGAACGGCTTTATTATCGCGGTGATGAGTTTCATTCTTATGCCCCTCTCGAGAATTCATAGACACTGCCTTGGCTATTGTCTGATAACTCATATGCAGGCTCGGCATGTATTGCGATGTCGATACCTGTGAGCTCCTGATTTTCTGTGATTCTGAAACCAATTGTCAGATCCACAATTTTTCCAATTATCAAAGTTGCCACAAATGAATAGGCAAGCACCGCTGCTGCGCCCACAATTTGCTTCACAAGTTGCTCTGTTCCGCCCCCATTGAATAGGCCAACGTCCACGCCAACAAAGCCGATCATCACTGTTCCCACAATTCCACCTACAAGGTGCACCGCAACAACATCGAGTGAATCGTCATACCCCAACATGAATTTAAGACCTACTGAAAGTGCACACAGTCCGCCCGCAACTGCGCCTATCAAAAGCGCACCACTTGCACCGACAAAGGCACAAGCCGGAGTAATTGCAACAAGTCCTGCAACTACACCTGATGCCGCACCAAGACTTGTCGCATGTCCATCTCGAAGTTTTTCGACTAGCAGCCAGGCTAGGACAGCAGCTGTGGTAGCGCCAATCGTATTGAGCAGAGCTAAGCCAGCGGTTCCATTTGATGCAATCGCAGATCCAGCATTGAAACCAAACCAGCCAAACCATAGAAGCGCAGCGCCAAGCATTACCAAAGGCAAACTGTGTGGTCGCATTGGAACTTTTCCGAAGCCAACGCGTTTTCCAAGAATGAAAGCCAGTGCTAATCCGGCAGCACCTGCGTTGATGTGAACAGCAGTTCCGCCAGCAAAGTCGAGTGCTCCAAGATCGTTTGCAATCCAGCCACCAGTCTTTGCTACAAAGTCATCAAAAGCGAAAACCCAGTGTGCGACTGGGAAGTAAACAAGGGTTGCCCAGATTCCGGCAAAGACCATCCATGCACCAAATTTTGCACGATCTGCAATTGAACCCGAAATTAATGCAACTGTAATTGCGGCAAATATTCCCTGGAATGCGATAAAGACAGCAGCTGGGATAGTTCCTATCAGTGCTGTCGAGTTATCTAAACCTTTCAAGAATGTGAACTGGCCGATATCTCCGATTAGACCTTTATCATCAACAGAGTCTCCAAAGACCATTGAAAACCCAAAGGCAATCCACAGAACAAAAACAATTGCGAGAGCACCAAATGACATCATCATCATATTAAGTACGCTTTTTACGCGAACCATGCCACCGTAAAAGAGCGCAAGCCCCGGAATCATTAAAACAACTAAACCAGTACTAATTAACATCCAGGCTGTGTCGCCAGTATTTAAAACAGTCTCTTCCATAGTCGCATCTGCTTTCATAAAGATTAAAAAAGTTCTCGCCCTTGAGATGGCCAAACCTTCTAGCAGCGCAGTTACGAAATATCGCTCTTACGGTTTCAGGAGCGTGACAAAAACTCCTTTTTTGTTAAATCTGGGTTACGCCAACAGGCCCTTGATGTAGCTGTGAGCGTCAAAGAGGGCAAAATCTGACTCAGACTCGCCCGTACCAACCCACTTGATCGGAATCCCTAATTCAGCCTCAATGGCGAGTGCGACCCCACCTTTAGCGCTGCCATCTAGCTTTGTTAGAACTATGCCTGTGACTTCTACGCATTCAGTAAAAATCTTTGCTTGCTGTAAGCCATTTTGACCTGTCGTTGCATCAATAACTAGCAGAACCTCATTGATCGGTGAGACCTTTTCCACGACACGTTTAACCTTGCTCAGTTCTGCCATCAAATCATTCTTGTTGTGTAACCGGCCAGCCGTATCAATAATAAATATGTCACTTGCAGATTCATGTGCACTTTTTGCGCCATCAAATGCAACAGATGCCGGATCGCCATTATCTTTACCCGAAACAACTAACACTCCGATACGGCTTCCCCAGGTTTTTAACTGATCAACTGCAGCAGCGCGAAAGGTATCCCCCGCTGCAAGCACAACACTCTTTCCTTCATTCTTGTAATGAGAAGCAAGTTTTGCCACAGAGGTTGTCTTTCCTGTTCCATTAACCCCAACAACCATAATTGTCGTAGTGCCTGCAACTAACACAGGTTCATGGGAGTTTTTCGAAAGACTCCCCATCAATATCTCAGTCAAAGCCAACTCCGCGTTTTCACTCTTAACTTTCTTTGCTGCTTCGAGAAAGTTCTTAGTGAGGGTAGGGCCTAAATCAGAAGCTAAAAGTTCTTGCTCTAGCTCAGCCCAATCGGCAGATGAAAAGTCATTTGTGCCCTTTATCTTGGCGATGAACTTACTGAAAAGACCCATCGAACTAAACCTTAGCTAGCGTCAGATTCACGAAGGCGCTGAGAAATTACCTCGGTAACACCATCGCCACGCATTGTCACGCCATAGAGCGCATCAGCAATTTCCATTGTGCGCTTTTGGTGAGTAATGATGATCAACTGTGAACTCTCTCGAAGCTCTTCCAGAACCACAAGTAAGCGTCCAAGGTTGACATCATCAAGTGCTGCTTCAACTTCATCTAGAACATAGAAGGGGCTTGGACGTGCTTTAAAGATCGCAACTAACATGGCAACAGCCGTTAGAGACTTCTCTCCACCAGAGAGCAAAGAAAGGCGCTTAATACGCTTTCCAGGTGGGCGAGCTTCAACATCAACACCTGTCGTTAATGGATTATCTGGATCTGTAAGGATCAAGCGTCCATCGCCACCTGGGAACAAGCGAGCGAAAATATCTTCAAAGTGCTTTGCTGTTTCTGTATAGGCTTCCATAAAGATTGATTGAACTCGATCATCAACTTCTTTAATGATGTCTAGTAAATCCTTTTTGGTGTTCTTCAAATCTTCAAGTTGTTCAGCCAAGAACTTAAGACGCTCTTCAAGTGAGGTGAACTCCTCAAGTGCTAGCGGATTAATCTTGCCTAACAAGTTCAAAGAGCGCTCAGCTGATGCAAGGCGCTTTTCTTGCTGATCACGACGGTATGGGACTAATTCAGTTGCAACTATCTCACCATCATCAGTTTCGTGGAATGTTGGAACATCTTTGTCTGGGCCGTATTCATTGACCAATGTTGTTGTATCAATTCCAAACTCTTCAACTGTTTTTGTTTCAAGAGTTTCAATACGAAGTCTTTGTTCCGCGCGTGCGATCTCATCTTTATGAACACTAGTTGTCAACGCTTCAAGTTCAGAGGTCAATTGGCGTCCGCGAGTACGAACAGTCAATGTTTCACCTTCGCGCGCTGCACGAGACTCTTCTAGTCGTCCACGTTCTGCACCAGCTTTTGCAATTGAACGCTCGATATGAATGAGAACTTCATATGCCGCTTCTGCAACTGCCTGTGAGATAACAGCAGCACGTGCACGTGCACTGCGGCGAACTATCGCGCGCTCTGATGCATCACGCTCTGCTTGGGCTGATTGCTCAAGTGCTAATGCTCGAGCTCCTACTGAATTGACTCGTTCTTCAATAGTTCGAACAGCCAATCGTGCTTCAACTTCGGTGGTTCGAGATACTGATACTTGATTACGCAAATCTTCTGCATGTGAGTGATCCGGCTCTGCTACTTCACCACGCTGTTGCAATTGATTCTGTGCGATGACAATTTCGCCCTCATCGCGAGATTTAGCTGCAGAGGCCTGATTAATTGATGTATTGAGGCGCTCAACCTCTGCCATCGCAGATTTCATGTTTTGACCTGAAACCGCTAATTGTTCAGTCAGAGCTGCGATGCGAGCATCTGATTCATTGAGCTTAGAAAGTGCAAGATCAAAATCACTTTGACGTGAGGCAAGTTCAGTTGTTGCTGTTGAAATCTCAAACTTTAGTCGATCGCAGTTGTGGGTGACTTCCTGCAACTTGCTCTCAAGTCCATCAATCAGAGCTTTAATTTCTATGAGAGAAGATGAAGATTTTGAACCACCGCGGGCTCGGCTTCGAGAGATTACATCGCCCTCTCGCGTGACAACTGTTACCGATGGGTGTGATCGTAAAATTGCTTCAGCAGCGTTGGCATTATCTGCAACAACTGTTGAGGCAAGTAATGATGAAAGTAGATCGCCAATTGTGTTGGAACGAATATGGGCTGATAGCGCAGTCAATCCTGAAGGAACACCGCCTTGGTTGCTCTGCCCTGGTTCATAGATCAGCACATCTGCTTGCCCGAGATTTTCACTGCGCAAAGTTGTAAGCGCTGTAACAGCTGAAGATAGATCTTGTACTACAACGGCATCTGCAAGTGACCCAAGTGCCGCCGCTGCAGCAGATTCCCATCCGCTGTCTATCTCAATCAAACTAGCGATGCTTCCCAGAATAGAAACTCCACGTGAATCACGAAGCAGTGCCGAGGCCCCGTCGCGATTCTGTGAGGTCAATTTAATTGCTTCGAGCTTTGCCTCAATGGCATTGCGCTCACGATCTGCCCCACGCTCAGCATCTACTAATTCATTTACCTTAGATTTTGCGTTATCGAGTTCAGATTTAGTGCCTTCAAATAATGAGTCGAGCCCAAGTTCGCCAGAATCAGCACTAGCAATTTCTAATTCATATGAAGCATGTTCACGTTGTGCTTTATCGGCACGTTCCTGCGCATCGTCTCGAGATTTAGTGAGGCGTTCAATTTCTTCAGCAATTGCTTCAAGTCGTGCATGCAAAGACTTGATGTGACCCTCTTGTCGGGCAGTTCCCTCTCGAGCATCTGCAATAGCACGCATAGCCGCTGCAATTGTGTCCTCATCACTTTTTAACGCGGCTTCTGCTGCGATTAATTGTGATGATGCCTGCGCTAAGGCTTGCTGGGCAGAAACAACATTTGCACGAAGTTCACTCTCTTCAAGGCGTAATGCCGCTGCCTCTTTATCTAAACTCTCTGGATCCCGGCCAGAAGTTCGTGCCTCTTCTGCTTCTTCATTAAGGAAGCGTGAACGCTCTTGCGCAAGGCTTTGTGTGCCACGGAATTTTTCTCGCAAAGAGTTCAGGTTGTAATAGGTTTCTTGTGCAGCAACCAATAACGGTCCTTCATATGCTGCTTGTGCATCAAGTGCTTCTTCGCGACGTCGAACTGAGTCTAATTCGGTCTCAACTGCAGAACGTTTTTCGCGCAATGCGGTTTCATCAGCAACTTCTAGTTCAAGCGTTTTTGACATAGAGATAAAGTCATCGGCTAACAATCGAAGTTTCGCATCACGCAAATCAGCTTGAATCGTTGCTGCCTTCTTTGCTACTTCAGCCTGTTTGCCAAGTGGACGTAGTTGACGTCGTAGTTCAACTGTTAAATCTTGCACGCGAGCAAGATTTGCTTGCATTGAATCTAATTTGCGGAGCGCTTTCTCTTTACGCTTACGGTGCTTGAGTACACCGGCAGCTTCTTCAATAAATCCACGTCGCTCTTCAGGTGTTGCCATCAAGATTGCATCAAGCTGACCTTGCCCAACGATCACGTGCATTTCGCGACCAATACCTGAATCACTCAAAAGTTCTTGAATGTCTAAAAGACGAGATGCTTCACCATTTATTTGGTATTCACTTTGTCCATTGCGGAAAAGAATTCTGGAAATTGTTACTTCGGTGTAATCGATAGGAAGTGCGCCATCTGAGTTATCAATAGTTAACGAAACTTCGGCACGCCCTAATGGTGCGCGCCCACTTGTGCCAGCGAAGATGACATCTTCCATCTTTCCGCCACGTAAAGACTTTGCGCCTTGCTCACCCATAACCCAGGTAAGGGCATCTACGACATTTGATTTACCGGAACCATTAGGACCAACTACACACGTGATCCCGGGTTCTAGACGAAGGGTGGTCGCCGAAGCAAAGGACTTAAAGCCCTTGAGCGTCATACTCTTCAAATACACGCGGTAAACCTATCGTCTCAGGAGCGCGTTTTTAACGAATTTAGGCTTGTGGAAAGGCGGTTTTTAGCGCTTCGTAGGCCGCACGCGCGGCTACTTGTTCGGCTTCTCGCTTGCTCTTTCCAGTGCCTTCACTCATAACTTGACCGCTCAACATCGCAACTGCGGTGAAATTCTTGTCGTGGTCAGGGCCATCTTCACTAACAATATATTCAGGAGCACCTTTACCAAGCGATGCGGCTAACTCTTGTAGCGCTGTCTTTCCATCGAGTCCAGCACCACGTGCAACAGCTGAGTCCATAGTTGGAGTGATTAATCTGCGAACGATCTGTGTGCAGGTTTCAAAACCGAATTGCAAATAAATAGCGCCAATCAATGCTTCAAGAGCATCGGCAAGTAGTGAGTTTTTATCCCGCCCATTAGTAACCTCTTCGCCTTTTCCGAGACGAATATATTGGCCAAGATTTAATCCACGCGCGATGTCTGCGAGCGCGCGCATATTGACAACACCAGAACGTAATGGCGACAGTCGGCTTTCATCAAAATCTGGATAACGTTTATAGAGTTCTTCGGTAACAATTAAACCAAGAACAGAATCACCAAGAAATTCAAGGCGCTCATTAGTTTCTTTACTTGCAGATTCATAGGCAAATGAACGATGGGTAAAGGCCAACTCAAGCAAAGCTGGATCGAGTGTTACTCCCAGCTGCTCACTGAGCATTGAACTCAGATCAGACCTCTAATACCTGGCGACGGTTGTAAGTACCGCACGTTGGGCATGCTGTGTGCTGCAACTTAGGCTGCTGGCACTGTCCGCAAGTAGATAGTGAGGCTGCAGTAGTTTTCCACTGGCTACGTCGTGAGCGCGTCTTTGAACGCGACATTTTTCGCTTTGGTACTGGCACTGTTCGAACCTCTTCTCAATCCTTGAGCAGCCACTGGGCTGCAGAGGGTAAGTATCCCTTAAAAAGGCTAAATCTTGAAATCGGGGTCTTCGAGAGTAAGGCCCTCAAGGCTGGCCCAGCGGGCATCAATTACTTGGTGCGCGTGGTCTTCAGGCAGGTCAGCCCATTTACCCCCGCATTCAGGGCAGAGGCCGAGGCATTCTTGGCTACACAAGGGGTTTGTCGGCAATGACAGGACAACGGCATCTCGAATCGGGGTCTCTAGATCGAGAATGTTCCCATCCATCATTAACTCATCTGCGACATCAAGATCCTCGGCTGTTAAATCCTCCGAGGAACTCTTTTTCTTTTTTCCACGTTCATTTGTTGGCTCATAGTTATACAACTCCTGGATTTTGCGTTCGATCACAATTTCAAGGGGGTCTAGGCACCGTATGCACTCACCTTGTGCAACTGCGTACACATCAGCGCTCAACAAAACACCCTCAGTGACCGATTCCAGGCGAACATCAACTTCGATTACTTCTCCTGCTGGGACAGAAATGAGCTCAACACCAAATCTTTCACTCATTACGATGTCTAATTCATACTCTTTCATCTCGCCAGCACGACGAGGCAACTCGTAAGTGTTGAGTTTGAAAGTATCTGGGGCTTTACTCATCGGCAAGTTGCGACAAGACATCCTTGTCATTTGCACCGGCAAGACGACCACGTCCACGAGAAACCGCATCCATCGTCTTGTTCAGGATTACTTCAAGGGTTGCCAGGCGTCCATCTATGTACTCTTCAACCTCTTGCTTTTCTTGTTCCGCCGTTTCACGAGCATCATCCAAAATCTTACGAGCTTCATCACGAGCAATTTGAACAATAGAGGTTTGTTCAACCATTTGAGCAACATCTTCTCGCGCAATAGCGATCATCTGCTCTGCGCTCACTCGTGCTTCCTCAATTATCGCTTCTCGAGTATCAATAATCTTTCGTGCTGACTCAAAATCGGTTGGAAGTGATTCACGGGCTTCATCTAGAATTTCTAACATCTCTGCTCTATGGACAACACAACTTGCAGAAAGTGGAACACCGCGTGCTTCCTCAACTAATGTAATCGCTGCCGTTAACTTCTCTACTGAATCCATTTTCTATTTCCCCGCTACTCGAGCTTTAAGTGCTTCATTTACTGATGGTGGAACCATGGTTGAAACATCGCCGTTGTAATGGGCTAGTTCCTTCACAAGAGATGATGACAAGAATGAATGTGTGGGTGAAGTTGCCATAAACATTGTTTCAACCCCAGAGCCCTGCAAATTGACCTGGGCCATCTGCAACTCATAATCAAAGTCAGTAACAGCTCTTAAACCTTTAACTATGGCCTGAATTGAATTGCTTTTGCAATATTCAACGAGCAGTCCACTCCAAGAATCCACAGAAACGTTGGAAAACTTAGCTGTCACTTCTGTAATCATTGCGATGCGTTCTGGGACTGTGAAAAGACTTGATTTAGTGCGATTTTCAAGAACAGCCACCACCACATGATCAAACTGCTGGGCAGCGCGCTCAATAATGTCGAGGTGACCATATGTGATGGGATCAAAGGATCCCGGGCAAACTGCGCGCTTCATGTGCCAAACGCTAGCAATACTGAGCCCAGTTATCCATTCTTAAGGCTGGTAATTGGCGTAATAAATGGTCGCCTGCCCATATTTCCGCTCCCGCGCAGGCACATATGCATCTGGCCAGATAAATTGCGCCCCTCGTGTTGTGCGCTCCACTGCGACAAAAGCATCACTACTGAGAAATTCATAATCATGGAGTGCGCTCAATACATCTTCTACTGCTTGATTAGAAAAATCATAGGGAGGATCAATATAGACAAGATGGTATTTGTCTTTAGGCGCATCCTTGAGGAATCGCTCTGCACTCATTCCGAATAAATTAAACTTACCGCTGGGATTGGACTTTTTAACAATTTCAAAATTATTGTCGATGGTTTTTTGAGCTTCTTCATCTTTCTCAACAATATGAACTGAAGTTGCGCCTCGAGAAAGTGATTCCAGTCCAATTGCCCCAGATCCACCAAAGAGATCTAGAACATGTAGCCCCTCAAAAGTTCCAAACTCAGAAGTTAGCGAGGAGAAAAGTCCTTCACGAGCGCGATCAGATGTGGGTCTAGTTGCACCGGCCACAGCCCCAAGAATTCTTCCCTTTGCAACACCAGCAATAATTCTCAACGTCTTAACCCTTATCTAAATAGTCAACAGCTTGATCACGCTGTAATTGCGCTAGCTCTGCTTTTAGCAAAGGATAGTCCGATAGATCGTTATCAGTGGCAATTAAAGATTCCGCATCATCACGAGCCTGCTCAATTAATCCTTCATCACGCAGCACACGTAGAAGTCTCAAATGAGATTGTGTCCCAGATTGACTAGCACCAAGGACATCTCCTTCACGGCGTTGCTCTAGATCTATTCGTGATAACTCGAATCCATCGACAGTGCCTGCCACAGCATTTAATCGTTCACGGGCCGGAGTTGCCTCTTCGCATTGAGTAACTAATAGACAGAGCCCAGGTGAGGTTCCACGGCCAACACGACCTCGTAACTGATGAAGTTGTGAAACTCCAAAACGATCTGCATCCATAATCACCATGATCGTTGCGTTCGGCACATCCACGCCAACTTCGATAACAGTGGTTGAAACTAAAACATCGATATCTCCCTTGGTGAAAGCCTGCATCGTGGCATCTTTCTCATCAGCAGCTAAGCGACCATGAAGTACTGCGACTCTTAACCCTTTTAATGGACCTGCATGCAATCTTGGAGCGAGCTCTTCAACCGATGAGATCTCAGATGACTCTTCCCCAAATAAGAAATCGATATCGGCATTTGCATCAGAATCAGCACTAATTCGAGGCGCGACAACATAAGCCTGATGGCCTTGAGCAACTTCTTCGTTGATTCTTTGCCATGCCCTCTCCAAAAAGCTTGGCTTTTCTTTTACTGGAACGACATGGGTAGTAATCGGCTGGCGACCTAAAGGCAGCTCTCTCAAAGTTGAAACATCTAAATCACCAAAGACCGTCATTGCAACAGTTCGCGGAATCGGAGTAGCGGTCATGACGAGTAAGTGCGGTGGAAGAACCGCCTTTTCTTTCAAAGCATCTCGCTGTTCAACTCCAAAACGATGTTGCTCATCAACAACAATCAATCCCAAATCCTTAAACTCAACTTTTTCACCTAGTAAAGCATGCGTACCAATTACGATGCCAGCATTTCCATTTGCCGCCAAAGCTAAGGCTTCTTTGCGAGCAGCTGCGCTTTGAGAGCCTGTAATTAAAGTTACTTGCGTGGCCTTTTCCGAACCACCAAGCATGCCGCCTTGACCAAGTTCGCCTAACAATTTTTGAATAGTTCGCAGGTGTTGAGCGGCTAGTACTTCAGTCGGAGCAAGAAGTGCTGCCTGTCCCCCGCTGTCAACAACAGCTAACATGGCTCGCAGTGCAACTATCGTTTTACCTGAACCTACTTCACCTTGTAGTAAGCGGTGCATTGGATGCGATTGTGCAAGATCTAACTCAATCTCCTTACACACTGCAACCTGTCCGGCAGTTAATTGAAATGGCAAAGTAGCATCAAAGGCATCGAGCAAGCCGCCGCTGATACGCTTTCTTGAAGTTGAATTGAGTTTCTTTAATTGGATTCTGCGCATCACCAAAAGTGATTGCAGCAAGAAAGCTTCATCGAAAGTCAGTCGCTCTCGTGCAAGATCTGCGTGATCTAGATCTGCCGGCTGATGCAACTGCACGAGCGCCTGATGCAAAGTTGGGTATTTGTGTTTTTCGCGAATAGAAGAAGGCAAAAAATCTTTTACTTCTTCAAGTGAACCAATTGCTAACTGAGCGCATTGGGAAATTTTCCAAGAAGGCATTTTGGCAGAAGCTGGATAAACGGGAAGGTACTTACCTGCGAATCCTTCGACAGCGCTATCCACATCAGAGCCATCAGGAATCATTTCGTAATCTGGGTGGGCAAGCTGCTTCTTGTTATTGAAAACTCCCACTTTTCCTGCAAATAATCCTTGTCGTCCTACCTTGAGATCTTTTTCGCGCCATGCTTGATTGAAAAATGTGAGGGATAACTTGTCAGTTCCATCTGTGACGACTACTTCGAGCATGCTTCCTTTGCGTCCACGCATCGGTCTTGTTGATGCCGAATACACCTGAGCCAAAATTGTTGTTTCATCGCCCTCATGAAGTTCAGAAATATCTGAAAGTTCGCCGCGGACCATATAGCGACGCGGATAGTGCCGCATGAGATCGCCAATACTCTTGATCCCAAAGGTGGTTTCAAGAACCTTGGCGGTGCGGTCACCAACGACCCCTGAAACCTTGTTCTCTAGTTGCGCCATATGGGCATTCTCTCCCTAAATCCATTGAAATTCGGGTAACAGGCGTGAATTGGCATTGAACCCTGCCAAAGGGGTATCCTTGCAACCTGTTCCCATTGGAACGAGATCAATAGAAAAGTTAAAGGGAGTACCGCTGTGGCATCAACATGCGATATCTGTGGCAAAGGGCCCAGCTTCGGAAACAATGTTTCTCACTCACAGGTTAAGACACGTCGTCGTTGGAATCCAAACATCCAGCGCGTTCGCACCCTTGTTGGTGGAACACCAAAGCGTCAAAATGTTTGCACCTCATGCCTTAAGGCAGGAAAAGTAACTCGTTAAACCTTTTTAATTGAAATGGCGCCAGGTCTCTGGCGCTTTTTTCATTTCTACCCCTAAAACTCCAGCACCCTCAACAACTGCCCCGATACAAAACCCAGGTAGCTCGTTACCTGTTGCAAGAAATACATGATCTTCCCCGCCGGCAAAAATCCATTGCCATACATCTACATCTTGACTCTCGGCCAACTCTTTCAAAGTCGAAAACTCTGGATGTTGAGCAATTAATGCTTGATCAAACTTCAAAGCGACTCCAGAGGCATGTGCCATTTGATTCGCCTGAATAATGAGTGCATCACTCACATCACACATCGAATGTGCTCTCTTATTTGAAAACTGAATTGCAGATGCATAGTCAACTGTTGGGGCGCAGTATTCAGAAATGGCGTGCACAGCTAAATCGTCCTCTAGATCTTTTTCAATAATTGCAAGACCCGCCGCCGACCATCCAGGCAAAGATGAGAGATAAATAGAATCACCAACTTGTGCAGCAGAACGTGTAATTGGATGATCAACCTCTCCAATTGCGGTAATCGCAATGACGATGCAGGGTCCTTTCGCAAGATCGCCCCCTACAACATATGCACCACAACTACGCGCCTCATGTGCGATGCCTTCTGCCAGATCCTCTATCCATTCCATGCTTTCTGAGCCAGTCAGAGTTACTGCAGCTACTAGGTACTTTGGTGTGCCACCCATCGCATAAACATCCGCCAAATTTGCCGCCGCTATCTTGCGGCCAATATCAAAAGCACTGCTCCAATTACTCTTAAAGTGAGTACCTTCGACCGCCATGTCAGTTGTAATCACGGTGCGCTCAGTTGTTTTTACAACTGCAGCATCATCACCGATGCCGATCTCGACTCCTCTTTGGGTACCGCCAAAAATGCGCGCTAAGGCAGAAATAACGCTCGCCTCATCGAAGTTCATAGCACCTAGCCTAATCGACTAGTGAGCATGGTTTTTCTGCGGTAGCGTTTGAGCCTCAACCGGAAAGGACCTCACATGTCAGTACAAGCTTTCATTCTTATCCAAACTGAAGTTGGTAAAGCATCAGGAGTTGCAGATGCAGTTGCAAAGATTCCTGGAGTAACTCTGGCAGAGGGTGTAACTGGTCCTTATGATGTAATCATGCGTGCTGAAGCGCCAAGCATGGAAGATTTTGGCCGGCTTGTCCTATCAAAGGTTCAGGGCGTTCCTGGCATAACTCGCACTCTAACCTGCCCAGTAACACACCTCGGTTAAGAAGACAGCGCTGTATCAATAAGCGCTGAAATCAATTCTGTATAAGAAACTCCTGAGGCCTGCCATAATTTTGGGTATACCGAAGTCCCTGTAAATCCAGGCATGGTATTTACTTCATTAATAATGATTTCACCGTCATTGGTATAGAAAAAATCACACCGTGCTAGGCCAGAACATCCCAGTACGTGAAATGCTGAAACCGCTAAACGTCGAATCTCATCAGCAGCAGCGTCTGGGATATCCGCCGGAATCTTTACCGTAGTGGCATCATCTAGGTACTTAGCTTCGAAGTCATAGAATTCAAATTTAGAATCAACAATTATCTCACCAACAATGGACGCATCGACTTTGCCATCGCGCTCAAGAACTGCGCACTCAATTTCACGACCATTTATTGCCTTTTCAATCAAGACTTTTGTGTCATATAACAACGCGTCACTAATCGCTGACTCTAATTCATTACCACTCTTTACTTTATGTGTGCCTCGACTAGATCCACCACTGGAAGGTTTGACAAACACTGGGTAACTCAAAGCATCTGTCTTGGTGCGCCAATCCTGAGCATTTACATCGACTCCATCGGCAACCTTCATTCCAGATGATTCGAACAACATCTTTGCAACCGCTTTGTCCATAGCCTGTGCTGATGCGCTAACGCCACTGCCGACATAGGCAAGCTCTGCTTCATCTAACATGTGTTGAATTTTGCCGTCTTCACCAAATTCACCATGCAACACAGGAAAAACGCAATCTACATCTAACAACTGCCCTTCGATTGCAAAACCAGAAGTGCTTAATTCAACATGACGGCCATTATCCTCAATGACTGGCATTTCTTTGTTGACAATTTCTAACTGATAATCAAGGGGTAGTAAAACCCAAGTGCCTAACTTAGTGATGCCAATTAAGACTGGGTCAAAGCGGTTTCTATCCAAGCCCTTAAGTACTCCCCCAGCTGAAACACAAGAGACTTCATGCTCGCTGCTTGGGCCACCGCAAATAATTGCGATTACTTGTTTGCTCACCGAATAAAGTTTTCTGCTTTAGTTGTTATCTCCATCAAACGATCTAGCGCCTGGGTAGGTGTAATCAGGCCGGATACAACATCTGCAACCGCTTCGATTACCGGTACTTCAACTCCAACTCGATGCGCAATCTCAAGGATCGCACTTGATGAAGCGACGCCTTCCACCGTCTTTGCCACTTGTTGACGTGCAACATCCATAGAACCGCTTCTTCCCAATACTTCACCGAAAGTACGATTGCGAGACAATGGCGAGCCACAACTTGCTACTAAATCACCCATGCCAGCAAGACCTGCAGCGCTCAATGGATCTGCGTTATGCGCAGCGCAAAGCCTTGCCACTTCGTTGAGGCCACGTGTAATCAACATTGCTTGCGTATTCTCACCAAAACCTAAACCGATAGAAATTCCAACAGCAAGTGCGATAACACTCTTAATCGCACCAGCTAATTCACAGCCCAGAACGTCGACGGAGGTGTAAACACGGTAGTAGGGAGTAGCAAAGAGTTGCTGAACTTTTTCAGCTAAAACTAATGTTGGAGCGGCCGCTACAGCCCCAGCCGGTTGCCGCAAGATTAATTCATTTGCAAGGTTAGGACCCGTAATAATTGCAATATTGTCAGACTCCATGACCTCTTGAATAATCTCAGTCATTCGTGACATTGTGCTGAGCTCTATACCCTTTAGCGAGCTGACAAAAATTGCACCAGGCTGTACGTATGGCTTCCAAATCTTTAAATTCTCGCGCAAAGTTTGTGCTGGTACGGCCAAAATAATGATATTTGAGTAGTCAAAAGCTTCTTTGAGATCAGTTGTCGCCTTGAGTCCTACGGGTAGTGCATTGTTTTCTAGGTAATAAGTATTGGTGTGTTTTTCGTTGATCTCATCAACAACACTTTGGTTGCGACCCCAGATCAGAACATGGTTTCCGGCATCGCATAAAACTTGAGCCAAAGTACTACCCCATTGCCCCGCACCTAATACAACTACCTTGCTCACTTTTTCTTTTCCTTCTTAAAATTGCCGGTGCGTGGAAGGGTTGATGTATGTGGATCGAAAATTACAGGGGGTCTTTTCTCTCCTCGAATTTCCTCAAGGGTTGTCGTTAGCTCTCTCATCGCATAAGCCGTTGCCTCAATTAATGCCTGAGGGTCATTCTCTTTCCCAAACCATGGAGAAAAATCTAGTGGTTGGCCACAGATCAAAGTAACTTTTGAACGTGGGAATAATCTTATTTTCTTGCCATAGGTAGGCATGGCAATCTGAGTTCCCCATTGCACAATGGGAATAACTGGCGCTTTGGTAGTAATTGCAAGGCGAGCAAGACCTGTCTTTGCAACCATAGGCCAATGATTGGCATCTCGCGTCAAAGTTCCTTCGGGATAGACGCCAACGCAATGACCAAGCTCTAAAAGTCGCACTGCATGATCTAACGCTTTGGAGGCATCCTTGCTTTCGCGGGCCACTGGAACCATGCCAGCTGCAAGAACTATCTTTCCTATAACCGGTACTTTGAAAACGCCTTCTTTTCCCAGATATCTTGGAGCTCGACCATTTTTATATAAAAAGAATGAGAGCAATAAAACATCAATGTATGAGACGTGATTACTGATCACGATTACTGGACCGCTTTTAGGTAAGTTCGCGGAACCAATCCAGGTGCGCTTTGTGATTGCACGTAAAAGCGGAATCAAAACAGTTGCGCCAATTCGGAACATAGGATTTACGCCAAGAGGCTTACCGGTCGGAGGAGCAAATGAAATCTTGTACTCCGTCATGTACTTAATAATAGTCCGTTACATGCAAAAGCGGGGCTAGCGTTTGCCAGCCCCGCTCTTTCAGGTAGAAGAATTACTTCTTCTTAGCCTTCTTTACAACCTTCTTCGCTGCTGGCTTCTTCTTTGCAGGAGCCTTCTTTGCAGGAGCCTTCTTAGCAGCCTTCTTTGGTGCTGCCTTCTTAGCTGCCTTCTTTGGTGCCGCCTTCTTGGCAGCTGGCTTAGCAACTACCTTTGGCTCTGGCTTTGGTGCTGGAGCAAGCTTGCGATCTCCAGCAATAACTTCCTTGAGTGCCTTTGCAGGTAGGAAGCGTGCCTTCTTTGAAGCCTTGATCTTGATTGTTTCGCCAGTAAATGGGTTGCGTCCCATACGTGCCTTGCGATCAACCTTCTTGAACTTACCGAAATCGTTGATCATTACATCTTCACCCTTTGAAAGGTTACGGATGATTGTGTCAAAAACGATATCTACAGCGTGAGCTGCTTCCTTCTTGCTGTCGTTGAAGTGTGGTGCCAACGCCGCAATGAATTGGGCCTTATTCATTGAAATCCCCTTATTTACGCGTAAATGTTAGGCAACTGCTTAACATGTTCATAAACTTACGCGCATAAATGGGGTGATGCGGTTATTGAATTGCGCGTGTCGCATTTTTTATTTTATTGAAAATATCTAAAAAGCATTGTTTTTATGCGTAGAAAACTCTAAATGAGAGATTGAGGGTTGAGCGCTCATTCGCTCACCCATGCGCAAAAGCAGGGTTTTACGCTTGTTTTCAACCCCTACGAGCGAATAGGAAGTGTTGTGGGCTTGTAATCAGGTCGATTTTTCTCGAAAGAATCAATGGAATCAGTCTGTTTCAAGGTTAAACCGATGTCATCTAGCCCTTCCATTAAGCGCCAACGGGTGTAGTCATCGATTTCAAAAGGCAGACTCTTTGAGCCATATGCAACTGTGCGAGTTTCAAGATCAACGGTAATTGAAGTTGATGGATCTGCTTCAACGGCAGCCCACATTAACTCAACCTCATCTTGCTCCAGAATGATTGTCAGTAAGCCGCCCTTGAGGGAATTGCCCCGGAAGATGTCTGCAAAGCGGCTGGAGATGACAACCCTAAATCCATAATTTTGCAGCGCCCACACCGCGTGCTCGCGGGAAGAACCAGTTCCAAAATCTGCTCCTGCAATAAGAACTGTGCCTTTTTTGAATGCATCCTTGTTTAATACAAACTCTGGGTCATTACGCCAAGCAGCAAACAAACCATCTTCAAATCCGCTTCGGGTTACACGCTTCAAATAAACAGCAGGAATAATCTGATCTGTATCAACATTGCTTCTACGCAGTGGCACACCAGTGCCTGTGTGCTTGATAAATTTTTCCATGAACTTTGCTCCTTACAGATCCGCAGGTGAAGAAAGCGTTCCACGCAGCGCTGTAGCAGCTGCGACAAGTGGACTTACTAAGTGTGTGCGGCCGCCCTTACCTTGACGACCTTCAAAGTTACGGTTAGATGTTGAAGCAGAACGCTCTCCAACGGCTAATTGATCTGGGTTCATTCCAAGACACATTGAACATCCAGCATTACGCCATTCAGCACCTGCCTCAAGAAACACCTTATCCAAGCCCTCTGCTTCTGCTTCTAAGCGAACGCGTGCAGAACCAGGAACAACCAACATTCGCAATGTTGATGCAATCTTCTTTCCCTTTAGCACCTCTGCTGCTGCTCGTAAATCTTCAATGCGACCATTTGTGCAAGAGCCCAAGAAAACAGTGTCAATGGCTATCTTTTTGAGCGGCATTCCAGCCTCAAGTCCCATGTAAACAAGTGCACGTTCTGCCGCGGTGCGCTGTTCTGTGTCAGCGATATCAGCAGGATTAGGAACAACTGAATTTAGTGGCAAACCTTGTCCTGGGTTAGTTCCCCAAGTTACAAATGGCTCTAACTCATCTGCATTCAGATTTACTTCAACATCAAATTTTGCATCGCTGTCGGTAAATAAGGTGGACCAGTAACCAACTGCTGCATCAAAATCTTCAGGGGCATGTGGCTTGCCCTTGATGTAATCAAAAGTTGTTTGATCAGGTGCAATAAGTCCTGCGCGAGCTCCTGCTTCAATAGACATGTTGCACACGGTCATGCGTGATTCCATTGATAGGGCGCGGATAGCACTGCCGCGATATTCGATGACATAACCTTGGCCACCGCCTGTACCGATCTTGGCAATGATCGCAAGAATGATGTCTTTTGAGGTAACACCTGGCTTAAGTGATCCTTCAACATTAATCGCCATCGTCTTTGGACGTTGCAGTGGCAAGGTCTGAGTAGCCAAAACATGCTCAACTTCAGAGGTACCAATACCAAAAGCTAACGCGCCAAAAGCACCGTGGGTGGATGTGTGCGAATCTCCACACACAATCGTCATGCCAGGTTGCGTAACTCCGAGCTGGGGTCCCACAACGTGTACGACACCCTGATCTTTATCTCCCAATGAATGGATGCGAAGACCAAACTCTGCGCAATTTGCACGCAAGGTATCTACCTGCAGCTTTGAAACTGGGTCCGCAATAGGTTTATCAATGTTTAGAGTCGGAACATTGTGATCTTCAGTTGCGATAGTTAAATCTGGGCGACGAACTGTGCGCCCTGTAAGACGAAGGCCATCAAATGCTTGTGGGCTAGTAACTTCGTGGATTAAGTGAAGATCAATGTAAATCAGATCTGGTTCACCTTGAGCTGCACGAACAACATGCTCTGCCCAAATTTTTTCGGCTAGGGTTTTTCCCACGATTGCCTTCTCCTTACATTCAAGTTTGTGGTATCAGATACTGAGATGCTAATATCACTCTATGAACAAGAATAATAGCGGAGTCGGTGTATTAGACAAAGCGGTAGCAATTTTGAGCACTTTAGAGGCAGGCCCACATTCACTTGCTGAATTAGTTGCTGCAACCGGAATTGCGCGCCCAACAGCCCACCGTTTGGCTGTGGCACTTGAGTTCCATCGATTAGTAACCCGTGATTTAACAGGACGTTTTGTTTTGGGTCCGCGTTCAGGTGAGTTAGGAGCCGCTGCGGGCGAGGATCGCCTATTGGCAGCTGCAGCACCAGCTCTGGCCGCGTTGCGCGATGCAACTGGGGAAAGTGCCCAGCTCTATCGTCGCCAAGGTGATTTACGCATCTGTGTTGCCGTGGCTGAACGCTTATCCGGCTTACGTGATTCCGTTCCAGTAGGTGCGGCTCTAACCATGCAGGCTGGATCTGCTGCACAAATTCTTTTGGCGTGGGAAGAGTCAGAAAAGATTCACCGTGGATTAACTAACGCCAGATTCACAGCAGCGCAACTATCTGCAGATCGCCGCCGAGGTTGGGCACAATCTGTCGGAGAACGAGAAGCCGGTGTGGCATCTGTTTCAGCCCCTGTTCGTGCACCTAATGGCAAAGTAATTGCTGCTGTAAGCATAAGCGGCCCGATCGAACGTCTGGGACGTCAACCTGGCCGCATTCATGCCGCTGCTGTAGTTGCTACTGCAGCTCGTCTGACTGAACATCTAGCTCGCGAATAACGCGAGATATCGTAGAAAAAGAAAAACCTTTTCTTTGCAAGAGAGATTGAATTCTACGAATCTGAACCTCTGGCTCTAAGCGATTCATGGTGTTGTACTTTTTCATTCCGAGTGAAAAAGCGGTCCGATACTCAGATTCATCATCAATCTCATCTATGGCTTCATCAATGCTTTGCTGATCTACTCCCCTAGTACGAAGTTCTCCAGCAATGATTCGCTTCGATAATTTCTTAGAGGTGTGACGAGATTGAGTCCACGCCTTTGCAAACTCTGAATCGTTGATCAAGCCATTTTCTTGAAGACGAAAAATCGTTGCTTGAGCAACATCATCCTCAACCCCACGTTTTTTTAGGTGAGCCAGTAGCTCACCCTTACTCTTTGCGCGGGCTACCAAGGCATTGAGTGCGATGGTGTTTGCGATTGAGTAAGGGTCAGCCTCCTGGTCAACCTTTAAGTACTCCAGCATTAGAGCTTAGAAATCCACCTCTGCAGCAGCCTCATCAATCGCAGCAACGAGTGCTGGATCGACCTCAACTGGAACAAAGTGTGCGCGGATCTTGTTCTCAATCTCATTGGCTAGATCTGGGTTATCAAGCAGGAATGCGCGTGCATTCTCTTTGCCCTGACCCAGTTGATCTGCCTCGTAGGTGTACCAAGCGCCTGACTTCTTAACAACACCGATCTCAACACCCATGTCAATGAGTGAGCCTTCACGAGAAATTCCTGTGCCGTAAATAATGTCGAACTCCGCCTGCTTGAAAGGTGGAGCCATCTTGTTCTTGACTACCTTTACGCGAGTACGGTTACCAACTGATTCTTGGCCATCCTTAAGCGTTTCAATACGACGGATATCTAGGCGAACAGAAGCGTAGAACTTGAGTGCCTTTCCACCTGTTGTTGTCTCTGGTGAACCAAAGAAAACACCGATCTTGTCACGCAGCTGGTTAATAAAGATTGCAGTTGTTTTAGATTGGTGCAGTGCGCCAGTGATCTTTCGAAGTGCTTGTGACATCAAACGAGCCTGAAGACCCATGTGTGAATCACCCATCTCGCCTTCGATTTCTGCGCGAGGAACAAGTGCTGCAACTGAGTCAACTACAACAAGGTCAAGTGCACCTGAGCGAATAAGCATGTCCATGATTTCTAGTGCTTGCTCACCCGTATCTGGTTGTGAAACCAAAAGCGCATCAATATCAACGCCGAGCTTCTTTGCATACTCTGAATCAAATGCATGCTCTGCATCGATGAAGGCACATATTCCGCCAGCCTTTTGAGCATTAGCGATTGCATGCAATGTCAGAGTTGTCTTACCTGAAGATTCTGGTCCATAAATTTCAACAACGCGACCGCGTGGAAGTCCACCAATACCAAGTGCGATGTCCAATGCGATGGAACCAGTTGGAATTACCTCGATCACTGCGTTCTGTCGCTCAGACATCTTCATTACTGCGCCTTTACCAAATTGACGTTCGATCTGGGCTAGGGCTGTGTCTAACGCCTTATGGCGTTCAACGTTGGCTTTGTCTTGTGCTGCATCGTTTGCTTTATTGCTTTTTTCAGTAGCCACGTACATTCCTTTCGATAGAACGTCCTGCAATATGCAGTTCGTTTGGTGTGCGGCCCAGAAGGTACGGAGACCCAACGACGGTCTGCAGAAGCTCCACAACTTGTGTGGAGAAGTAGCTGCAGGCGGAGGTTGGAACCGCTCTGGTTGTACTCGAATAGTTTATCCGAACATCTGTTCGAAAGATAACAAGCGCCACTGTCAGATTTAGGCGTGTCGCCCCACCATACTGAGCCGGTGTTAATCCTCCTGCCGCCCTCTGAGAAGAAATCTGAGCGCCCAGGGCCAGCAATCCAGGTCTACACAGGAGTTCTCTATGCAGCCTTGGGTTGGGAGCAGCTCACCGCAGGCCAACGCAGGAAGGGCGCGGAATCTATCGCCATCATCTCGGCCAAATACGGGGTGGTCCGCCCACTGGATCCAATCGAGCCGTATAAAGAGAAAATAGATAACAGAAAAATGGCTGCCCTAGTTGCACAGGTACTCGACGGGACTGAATCAGAGTTAATTATTGATTGTCGCTCATCTACGTATCAAACAGTATGGCAATCCCCCGCTGACATAACTGTTGAGATCAAGGTCTTCACCAAAATCGAAGGCGTCAAAAAAGTTATTACGCACATGTCCAAAAAAACTCGTGGTGAGGTCACCCATCACATCCTAAAGAGTGGAAAGGTGCCTGCAAATCCGCGTGAACTACAAGCAATTGTTTCTCAGAAATTTGAATGCGACTTACTGGAAGGGAGTAAGAAAGAACCTTGGGTCCTAGAGGTGTACTGCTAAAGAATTTCTAGGAAGCGAACAATGCAGTTTTCTTGATCAGTTCAACAGTTAATCTCGGATAATTCCACATAATCACATGTGCACAGTTATCAACAACGATCCACCGCGAATGTGCAGGTGCAACACTTTTTTCTTGAGCAATCTCTTTTGGCAATGTTAAATCTTCATCTCCAAAAACTACTGAGAGCTTAACCTTTTCAGGAACGACAGACTCAAACCTGCGCCCATTTGCACCATGCCACATCGGCATATAACCCTTAGATCTGGCCATTGCAATAACTGAATCCCGACAAGATTCAAAACTTAACTCACGCCACAAGTGTGTGATCTTTTTGTATCCAATCGCCTTTAACAATGGAATGCGATAAGCCGTCTTCATGAAGTATTGAGAAATCTTCGCCAGTATTCTTGCATCAAGACTTGGTGGGAACTTGCGAGGCGGTTGCTCATGCCATAAGCCCGCTGGGGCTAATGCAGTAACGCTCAGCACATTATCCGGAGCAACGGCTGCCATTTCTAACGCGATCCATCCTCCAAGAGAGTTTCCGGCAACATGCATGGTTTCAACATGCATCTGAGAAACCATGTAATCAACTATCGATTGAGCAAGAGAACGCGGATCTAGCTCTTCATCCTCCCCAAGTGGCGCTTCACCATGACCTGGGAGGTCTATGGCATAGACCGTAAAGTTTTCAAGTAACTCTGGAATCAAACTGTTCCAGATATTTCCCGCCGAGCCCAAACCATGAACAAGAACAAGTGCTGGGTTTTTTGGGTCCTGTGTATAGCGATGAGAGCTCACTGGCATTTTAGTACTTGTACTTTTCTGTCTCGGTTGGATGCGCTTTACAGACCGCTTTCCAAATCGCATCCGGTTCAAACCCAGCAGCAAGTGCTTCGTTGACGCTTTTACTGCCTAATTCAGATAAAGCAATATCTGCTGAAAATGAAGGAGCCCAGGCATCACCGAAAGAAAGGGTGATGCGTTCGCGCAGGTCAGAGATTCGCAATTGCGGTTATAGCTTCTGCTTGCGCACGAGATTGTGCAGGATTAATCGGATGTAAAGCTTGCCCAATCAACCACCGTGTGGCTAATTCGCCTTTCTCACTACCCAACAAGTGACCCATGGCTATGGCAAATGCTTTCCACAACACATCCTCTTGAGTGGCAAGGGCAATAGTTAATGATTCTGGATCTTGTGTTCGCATGGCAGCCAAAGCTTTGTCGTGAGATATTTCAATTGAAATCTGCTCTAGTGCTGATGTTGCATCCGGTGCCATCTGAGCAATCTGAACTAAACGTTGCATCTCTGCTTCACAAAGACTACGAATAACACTCTCTTTGTCACGATAATGATTGTATAAAGTTGCTCTAGAAACTTCAGATAGATCTGCAATTTCAATCATGGACATTTTCTTTAAACCAGTGGTTGAAATTAATTGTTTAGTAGCCTCAAGAATTGCGTTTTGTGTACGGCGGTGAGTTGCTACTTGTGGCGCGTACTTACTAAGCGGCATCGACAACAGTGAGAGTTACGCCCTCACGGCTCTTAAGCTCTGCAGACACATCACTGAAAACACCAGAAAGTGAAAGACCGAGTGCAGAACAAATCGCATTTAGTAATTCAGAGGATGCTTCTTTCTGTCCTCGCTCAACCTCAGAGAGATATCCAAGAGAGACTCGTGCATCGCGGGCGACATCGCGCAATGTTCGGCCTTGCGCGGTGCGCGCAGAACGAAGGGTTTGGCCAATAGCTTCACGAACTAGAACCATTGTCATACTCCCTTCAATTGTCGATCTTTAAACGCGATGTCTAAGGATACGCGCAAAGGTGGCTATCGCGCTTGAGGTAGCAGCGTTTCGGACCGATTCACGGTCCCCCGATAGCGCTAATTCGATTGTGTGGCTGATGGGGCCCTCGATTGCTACCCACACAACCCCAACAGGAACGCCATCTAACGGATTGGGGCCAGCAACCCCAGTTGTTCCAATAGCCCAGGTGGTACCAAAGGATGTAATAGCACCCTTGGCCATTGCAACGGCAACCTCTTCGCTGATCACAGTGTGCTGTTCAATAACTTCTGGATCCACACTTAAATGTGAAATCTTGATTTCATCTCTATAGGCCGTGGTTCCACCAACAAAAACATCCGATGCACCCGAAATAGTGACAAGAGCCGAGCTAACAGATCCAGCAGTTAGAGATTCTGCTGTACTGATGGTTTCTCCACGTTGACGCAGATGATCAACGATCTCGGCTGCAAAGCCAAGGATCTCATTTGATAACGCCATCTGCGTAACCCTTCTCAAATCACGCTTTCTGCGTGAAGACTGATTTTACATAATACGCACCGGTAACGATAGTGAGTATCACAGCAATATACATAAATCCATCGCGGAACCAATACAAGCTCTCACTTAAGGGCAGGACATAGAACCCTGCTCCAAAATTTTGCATCGTCGCTTTGATCTTTCCACCCTTATTGGCTGGAATCACTCCCCGCTTTATCACCGCAAGTCGGAAAATAGTGATTCCTATTTCGCGGAACAAAATCACACACGTGATCCACCATGGCAACCGTCCTAAAATGGACAAGGAAATCATGGCCGTTCCGATCATGAATTTATCGGCTACAGGATCTAAGAACTCGCCAAGTTTGGTTACTGCGCCTCTGCTTCGGGCTAACTTGCCATCCAATACATCTGACATGCCAAGAAGAAAGAAAACGCACCATGAAATGTATTGCCAGGTTGGATCATCCCCACCGTTTTTAAAGAGTGTGTATGCACCAACTGGAACAAATAACAACCGCATGATTGTGATGAAATTTGGAGTTATAAATGCTGGCAATTTCATATCGGCTTAGCCACCAAATCTGCGCCCATAGAATCAATAACCACTGCATCAACGTACTGACCAACCGTGAAATTTGTGCCGATAAAGGATGTTGTTCCATCCACCTCAGGCCCTTGATGAGCTGCTCTGCCCTCTTGTAACTCTGCATCCTCGATTAGAACGCGCACATTTTCACCAATTCGCGCCTGTGCTCGTAATGAAACCATCTCATCAGCCAAAGAAGAAAGTGTTTCAACGCGCTGGGCAATCACATCTGCATCTACCTTATCTGACAGATCCAAGGCTTCAGTGTTGTCTTCATCTGAATATCCAAACACCCCAACAGCATCTAACTTTGCTTTGGTAATGAAATCAGCAAGATCATCAAAATCTTCTTGAGTCTCGCCGGGAAAACCAACAATAAAGTTTGAACGAATTCCAGCTTCTGGCGACAATGCTCGAACTTGGTTTATCAGATGTAAGAACTTTTCACTATCGCCAAAACGACGCATCCTGCGAAGCACCGTTGGACTGGTGTGTTGGAAAGACAAATCGAAATAGGGAGCAGTCTTATCTGTTGCAATCATTGCTTGCATCAGTGTTGGACGCATTTCTGCAGGTTGTAAATAGGAGAGGCGAACTCTCTCCACTCCAGGCAATGCTGCTATATCAGGCAAGATTTTTTCCATCAGTTGTAAATCGCCTAAATCTTTTCCATATGATGTTGTATTTTCACTCACCAGGAATAGCTCAGTCACTCCATTTTCGGCAAGCCAACGAGCCTCTTTGATAATCTCTGTCGGACGTCTAGAAATAAAGGAGCCACGAAAGTAAGGAATTGCACAAAATGAACATCTGCGGTCACAGCCAGATGCAATTTTAAGTGGCGCCCATGGAGCATTACCTAAACGTTTTCTAGAAAACTCTTCGCTCTCTCGTGCATCTGCGCGGTCAACTGGCGCGATCGGCAGCAACGCTCGACGATCTCGAGGCACATGTGGTGTGTGAGATTCGCCGGCCACAATTGACTGCAGACGAGCAGAAATATCTTTGTAATCATCAAATCCCAAAATTGCATCTGCTTCAGGCAACGCTTCTGCCAGTTCATTTCCGTAGCGCTCTGCCATGCAACCAACAGCAACAACTGCGCGTGTAACCCCATGACCTTTGAGCGAATTAGCCTCTAGAAGCGCATCTACTGAATCTTTTTTGGCTGATTCAATAAAACCACATGTATTGACCAGTGCAACTTCAGCTGATTCGACATCATCAACAAGAGTCCAACCATCAGCTGCTAAGCGACCAGCGAGTTCTTCAGAATCAACTTCATTGCGCGCGCATCCAAGAGTTACTACTGCAACGGTGCGCTTCATTTGCACGATCTTACCCTGTTTAAGCCTATTAAGAATCTACTCCGTACGACACGCTAACAACTTCCCCGTCAACACCTATTGAATCGACTTTTTTGCCATTAACTGTTAAATCCACGCCACCGGCATTGCCGATTTTTACATTCAAAGATACATCAGTCGTAAAAGTTTTAGTTGTGCCTTGTGCCATTTGGCCACTAAACAATGTTCTACCTACTTCATCTGAGACAAAGAGCCAGCTCTTTCCTCGTGAGGCAAAAATGACAAGTTCAACACCAGTGCCAGTAGACACTGTGGCTTGCTCTGTTGGGGTGGCTTCACTTGTCATCATTGGATCAGGAGAAGAAGATGGAGTTGCACTTTCACTTTGCAAAACCGATGATATTGGATCGGGAATCTCAGTAGACGAACTATTTGAGACAATAATTTGCGCTAACCCAACTACAAACAGAGATGCAACCGAAATCGTTGCCAATACTTTCCACGAAACTTTTCGAGTCTCTTGTGGTTCTCTCATGACACTATTCTCAACCAACAAATTCTGCAAAGAATGATCGGGGCGAACGTGTTCCTCTTCAAATGCGGTGATAAACACTTGTGGATCAACTTCTAGCTTTATTGCAATATTACGAATGTGCCCGCGTGCATAAGTTTCTCCACCGCAACCTGTGAAATTATTTGACTCAATCTCACGCAATAATGCCGAACGAATACTGGTAAGTGCAGAGAGATCTTCAATGCTCAGGCCAGCACTCTTACGTGCTTGAGCAATCAAAGATCCTAGAGACATGAACTTATCCTCAAAATGACTGTGGGGTGATTGCTAATTCTAAAGCAGAACAGGTGAGGGTGAATAGGTCCAAGCGTGAGAATTAGGGGTGAAAGAGGGACACCCCTAACCTTGTTTACCTTGTGTTAATAATCGCGAAGGGTTGCCAGCACAGAATCGAGTTCATCAGGCTTGACCATAACGGTGCGAGCCTTAGAACCCTCTGATGGTCCAACGATTCCACGAGATTCCATCAAATCCATGAGGCGTCCGGCCTTTGCAAAACCAATGCGTAGCTTTCTTTGCAACATAGATGTGGAACCAAACTGAGTCCCCACAACTAGTTCAACAGCCTGGCACAGTTCATCTAGATCATCACCGATTTCTTTGTCAACCATTTTCATCTGATTAACAGGAGCAGTTACATCATCGCGATATCGCGGTTTTAACTGCTTTTTCACATGAGTAGTGACAGCTTCAATCTCTCGCTCTGAAACGTATGCCCCTTGAATTCTTATTGCGCGGCTTGAGCCCATAGGGATAAACAAAGCATCACCTTGACCAACTAGCTTTTCGGCACCAGGTGTATCCAAAATAACTCGACTATCAGCTAACGAACTAGTAGCAAAGGAGAGACGTGAAGGAACATTTGCTTTAATCAAACCTGTCACAACATCTACTGATGGTCTTTGAGTTGCAAGCACTAAGTGAATACCAGCAGATCGAGCTAGCTGCGTTATTCGCACAACAGATTCTTCAACCTCTTTCGCAGCAACCATCATCAGATCTGCAAGCTCATCAATAATCACAAGCAGATAGGGATAAGGCTCAACTGTGCGATCGCTACCAGGAGGTGGTACTACCTTTCCAGCACGTACCGCCTTATTGAAATCATCAATGTGCCTGAATCCAAATGTTGAGAGATCTTCATATCGAAGGTCCATTTCTCGGACCACCCAAGTCAAAGCATCTGCAGCTTTTTTCGGGTTAGTAATAATTGGCGTAATCAGGTGCGGAATTCCCTCATATGCCGTTAGCTCCACTCGCTTTGGATCAATCAAAACCAGTCGAACATCATCAGGTGTGGCGCGCATCAAGATCGATGTAATCATCGCATTAATCATTGAAGATTTACCCGCACCAGTTGCACCTGCAACTAGAAGATGGGGCATCTTTGCCAGGTTAGCGCAGACAAAATTACCTTCCACATCTTTTCCTAAAGCAACAAGCATTGGATGTAGGTCCTGACCTGCAACAGTTGAGCGCAAAACATCACCTAAAGCCACGATTTCACGATCAGCATTTGGTATTTCAATCCCAACGGCAGACTTACCTGGAATAGGCGAAAGAATTCGAACATCACTACTAGCAACCGCATAAGAAATATTCTTAGCAAGTGCGGTGATCCGCTCCACCTTCACTGCATTTCCAAGTTCTACTTCATAGCGAGTTACCGTTGGGCCCCGCATAAAGCCAGTCACTTGGGCATCAATTTCAAACTGCAAGAACACCTCAGTCAGTGCGGCTACAACAGAATCATTTGCTTTGCTCTTCGCCTTTGCGGCAGGACCAGCACGCAAAATATCTGGAGCCGGGAGCTCATACACAACATCTGCAGTCAGTAACAACTGCTCTGGGCGTTTTGCCTCACCTGTCTCTACATCAGTGTGAATTATCGGAGAAACTGGCACTGGAACTGTGAACTCTTCATCAAAACTTTCCTCGTCCAATTCCTCTTCTTCAGGTTCATTCCACACCGCTACAACCGGAGAATCAAAAGGAGGAGTATCTGTAATCTCAAATTCTTCTTCTATCTTTTCAGCACGCTCTGGACGCTTAGACCACAGCCACTTGCCTGCATCTGTGATGCGTGTGAACACTTCAGAGACGGGAGTTGCAGTAATTACCAATAAACCAAATATGAAGACAATGTAGAGAATTGGTTCTGCAAGTACTGTCGTAAGTCCGACTAACGGCTTTGTCACTGCGTAACCGAGCCATCCACCACCCTCTCGCATATCAGTTGCACCCGTTCCAGTTGAACCATTGAAGCGATGTGCCAAGCCAGTAGATGAGAGAAGTAAAGCTAGAGTTCCAATAATTATGCGCCCTGTTGCTTTGGAATCCTCAGGCACACGAAATAATCTAAATGCAAAGTAAAGAAGTACTAATGGTGCAATAAATCCAATGCGACCGAATCCTCCATACAGAACTGAATAAACTGCGCGCCCAAGAAGGTTGTCCGAATGAAACCAAGTGCCAGCAGATGCAATTAGGGCTGCAATCAAAATTAGAAAGGCAATTCCATCTCGTTGATGTGCTGGATCTAAATCTCTTGCACCACGAGCTACAAATCTAACGCCCTTACCAAGTGACTTGGCGAAAAAACGCCAGGAGGCAGAAACGCCCCGACCAAATGCTCGAGTTACAGCACCTGACTTAGATTTAGGTTTTTTTCTTTTAGCCACACTACCGATCTTAAAGGGTGGACAATTTAGCGCCCGCTAGGCGCGCCGCGTTCTAAACTTCAATAACGACAGGGACAATCATCGGCTTTCGACGATGCTCTCCCCCAACCCAACCACCGATTGTTTTACGCACTATTTGAGACAACTGATGGGTTCCGTTAACTCCATCTACCACAGCGGCTGCAAGGGCTTTTTCAATACGCATCTTTACCTCATCAAACATTGCAACATCTTCATTAAATCCCCGAGCATGAATATCTGGACCGGCGACAATTTTTCCACTTTGAGAATCAATGACGACAATGCAGGAGATAAAGCCTTCTTCTCCTAATATCCGTCGATCCTTCAATGAGCTTTCAGTTATGTCACCAATGCTTTGTCCATCTACAAAGACAAAACCGACAGGTATAGCACCAACAACTTCGGCAACACGGTCCACCATGTCAATCACCACACCATTATCAATAATGAATGTATTTTCCCTAGGAACCCCAGATTGAATCGCAAGCTCGGCATTAGCCTTCAGGTGTCGCCATTCTCCGTGAATAGGTAATACATATTTTGGTTTAACAATGTTGTAGCAATACAGCAATTCACCAGCAGCTGCGTGGCCTGAAACGTGCACCATGGCATTAGCCTTATGAACTACCTTTGCACCAAAGCGTGTTAACTCATTAATAATTCGAAACACTGAATTTTCATTGCCCGGAATTAGCGAGGAAGCCAAAATAACGGTATCGCCCTCGCCCACTCGTATCTGGTGATCACCATTTGCCATGCGTGACAAGGCAGCCATTGGCTCACCTTGCGAGCCTGTGCAGATTAAAACAACATTGTCATCATATTGATCCAGATCTTTAGCATCGATAACTAAATTGGCTGGAACGTTCAGGTATCCCATATCTTCCGCGATCTTCATGTTGCGAACCATAGATCTACCAATGAATACAACTTTGCGACCATGTTGAGCGGCAACGTCAATAATTTGTTGCACTCGATGAACATGTGACGAGAATGAGGCAACTATGACGCGACGTTTGGTTGAAGCGACTACTCTATTAAGAGCAGGCATAATTTCGCGTTCAGAAGGTGTAAAACCCGGAACATCAGCATTAGTGGAATCAACCATAAAGAGGTCAACACCTTGCTCGCCCAGACGAGCAAAAGTTCTTAAATCTGTAATGCGACCATCTAATGGAAGTTGATCCATTTTGAAATCACCAGTAGCTAAGACTCGACCAGCACCTGTATTGATCACTACAGCTAATGCATCAGGTATTGAATGGTTAACTGCAACGAACTCCAAGGTGAAGGGGCCAATATCTTCAATTCCACCCTCTCTGACCTCACGAGTAAGCGGAGTAATCCGGTGCTCCTTAAGCTTTGCTGTAATGAGAGCAAGAGTTAATGCAGAACCATAAATCGCAATATCACCACGTTCGCGCAGCAGATATGGCACCGCTCCAATATGGTCTTCATGTCCATGAGTCAAAAAGATGCCGATGACATCATCTAGGCGATCTCGAATATAAGAAAAATCAGGAAGGATTAAATCAATTCCTGGTTGATTGTCTTCAGGAAAAAGCACACCGCAATCCACGATTAAAAGCTTTGATTTGTACTCAAAGACGGTCATATTGCGACCAATCTCAGTCAGACCACCGAGTGCGACAATGCGCAAACCGCCATCTACTAGTTTAGGCGGAGTACTTAAATTGGGATGTGGATGATTCATTAGTTAACTGCAACGCCACCAGCACGCAGATCTTCACGCAGTTGCGCGATCTGAGCGTCTGTAGCATCAACTAGAGGAAGACGAGTGTGACCACCAGGTAAGCCCATTAATGTCAAAGCAGCTTTTGTGAGAATTGCGCCCTGTGTGCGGAAGGTTCCGGTATAGACAGGCAATAGCTTCTGATGGATTTCTAATGCCCGTGCTGCATTACCAGCAAACCATGAATCTAATAACTCTCGAAGATCTTTTCCAACTGTATGTCCGCAAACAGATACAAATCCAACTGCGCCCACAGAAAGTAGTGGCAGATTGAGAATGTCATCACCTGAATAAACTGGAATTCCACATCGCTTAATCACCCATGAGGTTGATGCAACATCTCCCTTTGCATCCTTTAGAGCAACAATGCGTGGGTGTTCGGCTAACCGAACAATTGTGTCTGGTTCAATTGGCACACCAGTGCGACCAGGAATGTCATACATCATCATCGGAAGATCAGTTGCATCTGCAACTGCGCGGAAGTGAGCTTCAATTCCAGTCTGTGGCGGCTTGTTGTAATAGGGAGTAACTACAAGCAAACCATCTGCGCCTGCTTTTTCAGTGCGCTTGGCTTGATTGATCGAGTATTCAGTTTCATTATCGCCAGCACCAGATAAAACTTTAATCGAAGAGCCCACAGTGCTTCTAACAACTCGAATGATCTCTTCTTTTTCTGAGGATTTAGTTGTTGGGGCTTCTCCTGTTGTTCCATTGACCACGATGCCGTCATGGCCATTTGCAACAAGGTGAGCTGCAAGAGTTTCCACTCCCGCCCAATCGATTGCACCATCTTTGGTGAAGGGCGTGACCATTGCGGTCAGAAGCCGTCCGAAAGGAGGTGTGATTGTCATGCGGTGAACTCTACCCGCTTTAAGGGGCGATTCGTCCAGACTTTTCGAAGGCTCCGTATGTAAGTGGCATTAATTTTGCAAATTCCGCTTCCATTTTCTCTGCAACCATCTCAATTTCACGTTGCGGATAGCTTGGGAAATGTGATCCCTCGCGGGCCGTGCGCAAAGACAAAAAGTTCATTAGTGCGCGAGCATTCATTGATACATACATAGATGAATATGTGGCAACCGGTAGTACTGCACGTGCCACTTCGCGAGCAACGCCAGCTTCTAACATCTTTTGATAACTCTCATATGCAACAACGTATGCATCCTTCATGGCTGAAACAGTCACATCAAATTGCTCTTTAGTGCCGTCAACGAATGTGTATGCACCGGTCTTTCCAACTTGAATGAGTTTGCGTTCAGCAGATGGAATATAGAAGACAGGCTTTAGTTCACGATAACGACCACTCTCTTCATTGTATGAAGCGATGCGGTGGCGCATGAACTCACGAAACACAAAGATCGGAGCTGAGACAAAAAAGGTCATAGATGTGTGCTCGAATGGAGAGCCGTGACGTTCGCGCGCAAGGTAGTTAATCAAGCCCGCAGATCGTGCTGGATCCTCGCCAATTTCATCCATTGATTGCTCGCCAGCAGTTGACACACGAGCAGCCCAGATAACATCTGCATCACTGGCACTTGCCTTGACCAATTCAACTGTCACATCATCGCGGTAAATTATTTCTTCACTCATGGTGGCACCCTATCTAGTAGCCCCTATCGGCTCTCGGATTTATACGGCACAATGTCCGCGTGTCCAAGGTTGCCTCCACCACATTGCGAGATTCGCTCAGTGTTTCTCTGACAGTGGGTGCATATGGAGTGGCATTTGGCGCTGCAGCGGTGGCTAATGGCTTTAGCGTTTTACAGAGCTGCTTACTGTCTCTACTGACTTTTTCTGGTGCTTCACAATTTGCAGTTGTCGGAGTCCTGGGAGGAGGTGGCTCTGCCATCAGTGGAATTGCAACTGCCTCACTTCTCGGTGTTCGAAACGCACTCTATGGCGTCATCATGGCTCCTCGACTTAAAGTAAAAGGATTAACCCGAGTAGTTGCGGCCCAGATAACAATCGATGAATCAACAGCTGTTGCACTTGGTCAAGAAACTCAAGGCGATGAAGCCATGCGCAAAGGTTTTTGGTACACAGGCATTGGTGTATTTGTTTTTTGGAACCTTTTCACATTAGCAGGTGCCTTAGGTGCTCAAGCTATGGGCGACATTCGCGCATTTGGTCTTGATTCCGCGGTGCCAGCCGCCTTCTTGGGATTGGCGTGGCCTCGCTTAACCGGAAACTTTGAGCGTTCTTTAGCAGTCGGTTGCGCACTATTTGCAATCGTAATGACCCCGATACTGCCAGCCGGTCTTCCAATCATTGCAACAGCCTTTATTGCAATTGTGATCGGATTGAAACGATGAGTGCATTCTGGATTGCAACGATCGGAACCAGCATCATTGCTTTTGCACTGAAATACTCAGGTCACTCTGTGCCAGAACGCTGGCTTTCACATCCCAAGATTCAACGTATCAATCTATTGATTCCTATTGCATTGCTCAGTGCATTAGTTGCTGTACAAACTTTCTCTGAGAAATCACAACTCATGATTGATCAGAGAATCGTGGGTCTCTATGTTGCAATCGTTGCACTAGTTTACAAAGCACCGTTTCCGGTCGTTGTAATCTCTTCAGCTGTATCTTCTGCGGTGGTATACCGCTTGCTTAAATAATTCCCAAAGCTTGAAGTTTCGCCTTAAGGTCATTATCTGA
>NZ_JBIKSG010000023.1:0-16428 GCF_044348745.1 Candidatus Planktophila sp. | reverse complement strand
GAACTTGAAGCGCAGATTGCAGATTTGAAATCTCGTCGCGACATCACCGGCTTAACAAAAGAAGAGTTTGAAATTCTCGCAACTGAAACTGCGATGTCCATGATCAAGTCTGCTCAAGCTCGTGAAAGCAAAGCTCAGGCTGCGGCTTCACGATTAGTTGCTGAAACTTCGCGTGCAACAAAGGAAGAGTTAGAAGCAGCTGATGCTAAAGCCCGCTCAATTCTTTCAGGAGCAGAAACTCGTGGTCGCAAATTCATTCAAGCTGCTGAAACTGAGGCAGAAGAAAAGATAGCTCTTGCTGAATCTGAAGCAGAAGCGCTCATGGAGAGCAAGAAGCGGGAGATTTCTGCTCTTGCAACGGCTGCTCGCCGAGAAGGTGAACGAATTATCACCGAAGCAACAACTGAAGTATCTGGTTACCGCCAGTGGCTTTCAGGTGTTATCTCGGAAGCAGAACGCTTATACAGAATTCAAAAGCAATCACTAGATGCCGCAGAGACTGCAATTCAACAATCTCGAAATCGCTTAGATGGAGCATTCCAGCGATTAGAGGAGCTTCAAAAGAGCGTACTTGAAAATCTCAATTCAGATGACACCTTAATCAATCCAGGACCACTTAAAGTTGCAAGTCAGCGAACTCGCCCGGCTCTGGATGCACCAAAGAGAGCGGCTAAGAAATCTCCAGCAAAGAAAACTTCTGCCAAGAAGAGTGCTGCAAAGAAATCTGCAAAGCGCTAATTAAAACTGCGCTACACGCCATATTTTTACTGATGCCACGCTACTTCGTAGGAGATAAGTAATCATGGCCACTGAAAAAGGTATTCGTTACATACCTGCAATAGATGGTTTGCGGGCTGTCGCAGTTATTGCAGTGATGCTCTATCACTTGGGATTTAAGTGGATTCCTGGCGGATTTTTAGGCGTAGACCTCTTTTTTGTTATCTCCGGGTACGTAATCACTCGACTGCTTTTAGATTCTATTCAGCGCAGTGGTGGCTTGGACTTACGAGCTTTCTATATGGCACGTATACGTCGTTTACTGCCTCCCCTTGTTTTTATGATCATCACAACAATTATCTTTGTTGGTTTGTGGGCGCCAGACACCATGCGTCGATTATTGGGTGACACACCATTTGCCCTATTTGGCGGCATGAATTGGTGGCTAGTTTTTAGACAAACAGATTATTTTGAAGCTATTGGCCGTCCACCGCTGTTGCAGCACACCTGGTCGCTAGGGGTAGAAGCACAGTTTTATCTGGTCTGGCCGCTGATTTTATTGTTAGTGCTTCGCTATTTTGGAAAGAACAAAATTCCGGCTGCTGCGCTTTTGATCGCAGCATTTTCAGGAATCGCATTATTAGTTGTATCCATGCAAATTGATGCCGCAAGCGGCTCAAAGGTCAGCCATGTTTATTTTGGAACAGATACCCACAGTATTGGTTTGTTTCTAGGAGCAGCATTGGCGGTCAGATGGATTCCACAAAACTTGGAAGAAACCGTCTCACGTAAGGCGCAAGACTTTATTGACGGAATTGGAATATTTGGATTCCTAGGAATCATTGCAGCTTTCTTGTTTATTGATGAAACTGATCCGACTTTATACAAGTTGGCCTTTCCTCTAGCAGGTATTTTCGGCTGCGCAATCATTACCTCAATAGTTCATCCTGCATCGCGTTTTGCTCCTATTTTAAGTAGCAAACCATTTATATGGATAGGTGAACGTTCATATGCCATCTATCTTTGGCACTGGGTTATTTTTCAAATTACGCGTCCAAACTTTGATCTCGAGGGATCTAGTTGGGCATTAACAGCACTGCGCGTACTGATCGTCTTTTTCTTGGCAGACATTTCATTACGTTTGGTAGAACTGCCAGTTCGTACAGGCCTTATTGATTATTGGTTTAAGGGTATGAAGTACCGAACAAAGCGTGTGCAATTGCGCCAAAAGGCTGGCGTCTTACTTATAGTGCTTGCGATTTTTGGTTCAGCTGGATCAGTTGCTTCAAATGCAATTGCAGAAGGTGATCGGCAGTTAGCCGAACTTAAGGAGCAATTAGAAGCACCTCTTGAGCCAGTGGCCACCGACAGCACTGAACCTGGATTGTGGGTGACAGGTGATTCGGTGATTCTCGGTATTCGCTTTGAGCTAGACGCTCGTCAAAACATTGGGTTGATTAATGCAAGAGTCGGACGACAAGCACCTGAACTTTTAGAAGTGATTGCAAATGACAAAGTTAATATGAGTAACTCTCCTATTGTTTTAAACTTAGGAAATAACAACAAATTAACTGAGGAACAAGTTGCTGCTATTTTTGAAGAAATTAAGAACCAGCCGCGAATTGTTGTTGTAAATACAGCTGTTCCGCGCCCTTGGCGAGATGACAACAACGCTTTAATTGCACAATATGCATCCATATATGGTGCCTTTGTGGTTGATTGGGCATCAATTTCCGAGGGCCATGCAGAGTATTTCGGCTCAGATGGAGTTCACTTAGCACCTGCAGGTGTGCGTGCATATGTGGAAGCTATAACTTCTCAACTTTAGAAGTTTGAATTTTTGTACAAATAAAAATCCCCCACCTGTAGGTGAGGGATTTTTATTAATCTAATTTTTTAGATTTACTTGAACTCACCCTTAAATCCGAAGATCTTTGCTGATGCAGTCTGTCCATCTGAATAAACAGATGTAACACGGAACTGAGTTCCGCCTGAATCACTCATCTTGGTAACATTCTGAGTTAGTTGATCTACTGGAACAGTTGCAATAACTGTCCACTCTGTATCACCTGCTGCACGGATCTCAACGTTGTATCCAGTAAGACCCTCTACTGCAGTTGGGGCAACCCAACGAAGCTTCAATCCATCATCGGTCTTTAGTCCAACGAACTTTGTTGGCGCTTCAACTACTGCAACTGGTGCAGGTGTCTCTGTTTCAGTTGGTTCTGCAGAGGCACTTGGCTCGGCACTCTCTGACATTGTTGGTGCAGGTGCTGCATCATCATCACTTGAGCCTGAAGAATTTGTCCAAACGATTGCAACTAAAACAGCAATACCAAGCACAACAATCCATGCTGTGCGGTTTGAAGTTGATGCTTTTGGTGTTGCAACTGGCTTTGTTGTTGCAATTGGCTTAGGAGTTGCAACTGGTGCAACAGGCTTTACCGGTGTAGCAGTTACTGCTGGTGTTGATGAAACTCGAGTTGTTGTTGCTTTTTTAGCAACACGCTTTGCAGGAGCCTTCTTTGCAGTTTTCTTAGCGACCGCCTTCTTGGCTGTCTTCTTAACTGCAGGCTTTGCTGCACTCTTTTTAACTGCAGACTTCTTTGCAGTCTTTTTCGCAACTGCCTTCTTAGCTACTGCCTTTTTGGTTGTCTTCTTTTTCGCTACAGCTTTCTTTGCTGGCGACTTCTTTGCAGCTGTCTTCTTTGCAGGAGACTTCTTTGCTGCCTTCTTTGCGGTCTTCTTAACGGCCACTTCGAACTCCTTGGATTGCTATTAGTACGTAAATAACGCACTGTGATGGGTAAAGGTTACCTCAGGCTTGCAAGCAATTGGATGACATGGGGCGCCAATGAGCGTAATGATTTCCCGCGGTGGCTCATTAAATCCTTTTCTTCCGCGCTCATTTGTGCAGAAGAAATGGACATCCCCAAGGGCTGGAAAATTGGATCGTAGCCAAATCCATTCTCACCAATGGGGGCGTTCAAAATATGCCCATCAAATCGACCCTCGGCCACTTGCTGGCGACCATCGGGAAGTACTAGCGATGCCACGCACATAAAGTGAGCGGTGCGCTTATCGTGCGGAACATCCTTGAGCTGATCTAGAACTTTCTCAAGATTTGCTCGATCGTTGCCGTGCTCACCTGCCCATCTGGCAGAAAATATCCCAGGATCACCATTTAATACATCAACGCATAACCCTGAGTCATCGGCAATGGCCGGCAAGCCAGTTGCTTGGCTTGTATACCGTGCTTTCAGTAAGGAATTTTCCTCGAATGTGGATCCCGTTTCTTCAACATCAACCAAATCTGGAAATTGATCTACGCCAATGAGTTCTATAGCACCTGGTGCTAACGCATCAAGTATGCGTCGAAACTCTGTGATCTTTCCTTGATTACGTGTTGCTAAAACAAGTTTGTGAGACATTACAGAGCAAGTGCATCTTTCTGCATCTGATTGAGAGTTGAACAACCAGCAACAGCCAAATCAAGAAGTTGATTCAATAATGCGCGATCAAAGGGTTCACCTTCAGCGGTGCCCTGAACTTCGATAAAGCGTCCATCTCCAGCCACAACAACATTCATGTCTGTGCCTGCACGAACATCTTCTTCATAGCAAAGATCTAGCATTGGAACACCATCGATGATTCCAACGCTTACAGCAGCAACTGAATCATTAAGTGGCTTCGCCTCAGATTTAATGTGACCTTGTGCTTTTGCCCAAGTGATTGCATCAGCCAGTGCAACATATGCGCCCGTAATTGCTGCGGTACGAGTTCCACCATCTGCTTGTAAAACATCGCAGTCAATCACAATTGTGTTTTCGCCTAGTTCTTTCATATTTACGACCGCTCTTAAAGAGCGACCAACTAAACGTGAAATCTCTTGTGTTCGTCCACCAAGCTTTCCCTTAACGCTTTCACGATCTGAACGTGTGTGAGTGGCGCGCGGCAACATTGAATACTCTGATGTAACCCAACCATTGCCAGTGTCTTTTAGCCAACGTGGAACACCTGGTGTAAATGATGCAACACACAAAACGCGAGTCTTTCCGAATTCAACTAATACTGAACCTTCGGCATGATCTAGCCAACCACGAGTAAATTTAATTTCGCGCAGATCATTTACGCTGCGTCCATCATTGCGTGCCATCTATATCTCCTAGTTTCTCGATAACGTTTGGTGTTCAACTTGCGTAACCTCGGGACCTAGAAAACGTCGAGCTAAGGTTTCAAAAGCCTTTGCATCACCGGTTGCTAAGAATTTATGCGTTGCTGGGGTTGATGACTGTGCACGTAAAGATCCATTCTCAACCAGAGTTTTGTAAAGATCTTTTGCTGTTTCTTCGGCACTTGAAACAAGCGTCACGCCTTCACCCATCACATAAGAAATCACACCGGTTAGCAATGGATAGTGAGTACAGCCTAAAACTAAAGTATCAACTTTGGCGTCCATTACTGGTGCTAAGTATTCACGAGCGACCTTTGTAATTTCCGCACCAGATGTTTCCCCACGTTCCACATATTCAACAAACAGTGGGCAGGCGACAGAAGTAATGTGTAATTGTGGCGCAGCTGCAAATGCATCAACATAGGCCTTTGAATCAATTGTTGCGCGAGTACCAATTACTCCAACATTTCCTGTGCGAGTGGCAGCTACTGCCCTACGCACTGCTGGTTGAATCACTTCAATAACAGGAATTGAATAGCGCTCTCGTGCATCACGAAGCATTGCTGCTGAGGCTGTATTACACGCAATAACAATTGCCTTAACACCTTGCTCAACTAAGAAATCCAGGGTTTCAAGAGCAAATTCGCGAACTTCAGCTAATGGGCGGGGGCCATATGGACCTCGCGCAGTGTCACCAATATAAAGAGTGGATTCATTGGGAAGCTGATCCAAGATTGCACGTGCAACGGTGAGGCCACCTACACCTGAATCAAATATTCCAATAGGGGCATCACTCACGGGTCTAGCCTACCTTGAGTCAATCACTTAGGGGCCAGCGCAACTATTCGGAATCATCCATCAGGGCGGAAATCAAACTTTCCTGAAGCCAACCAAGCCAACTATAAACAGCATAAACACCCCGCATAGGGTCATCGGGTGCCAACAATTCCAAATCCTCATGAGAGTTTTGTTCAACCTTTAAGCGAACACCAAGTGCAAGACGGACATCATTCATCGCACCAAGCCATGCGTTAGCACCATCATGATCAACTTCTACGATTCCATCGACCGCACTCATCAAGTGCATACGCATAGCCATTGCATGGGCTTGTTTCTTTTGACGCAAAGTTGACTCGGTGTATCTGCGAAATTCTGAGGCATCTACTTGATCGGCATATGCATTAGGTAATAAACGCAATAACACTTCATCGTCTGGAGGAGTGTCATGCATCGTAATTCCAACCATTGCAGCCAAAGGATCATCATTATGGTGATCAACTCGTTCTGCTAGTAGTTCAATGATTTGTTCAACTAGATTAGTTAATACTTCGCGCTCTGCTTCAGAGAAATTAGCCAGATAAGCGTTGTCACCGTGGCGAAAGAATCCATGCTCATTTTCCTTCATATTGCTTGATCACCACGTTGTAATGTCGCCCATAATCCATATTCATGCAAACGAGCGACATCATGTTCCATCTCTTCTCGGCTACCAGTTGATACAACTGCTTTGCCTTCAGTGTGGACTTTCATCATTAATTCGTGAGCTTTTTCTTTGTTATATCCAAACAATTCCATCAATACATATGTCACATATGTCATGAGATTGACGGGGTCATCCCACACAATGGTTATCCAAGGAGCATCATTACTAAATATTGCTTGTAACTCTTCCTCGATTTTGTCCTTAATTTTGACCATAATTACCGAATCACAATCGCAAATTCTTCAGAAGTAATGTCTCCAACGACTTGAACACGCATCACGACGACTCCTCGCTTTGCCTCTGAAGCAGTAAATGTGAACACACCGTTTGCATCAGAAATAGAGGCAACACCAATATTTTGCCACTTTCCGTTTATGTTTTTCTGTAAATTGGCTGACTTGCCCACATATTTAGGTAGCAATTGAGCCTTAACTGTAAAGACCGCTCCCTTGGAGGCCGATACTGGGCGATCGATTTGGATCAGGCTCTTAACAGTAATCGGTTCTTCTTTACTGACAGATTCTGCGCGCTCCCAAGTTCCAACAGTTGTTAATCTAATAGAGGCATTTGCACCAAGAGTCATTGGTGTTGCAACGGTTCCATCAATTGCAGTTACCAATTCCGTGACTTTGGTCCAGGCTGTCTCATTTGGACGCTTGATTTCTAAGGACACAGCAAGTCCAGCAATAGGTGTTTTATCTTTCAAGGTGAATAGGCCTTTGACTGTAAATGTATTTCCATAGAAAACAGAACCTTGTTCAACATTTTCAAAAGTCATTGTGTTGCTGACTGGATCCGGAGCAATTGCAAGAGCTGCGGTTCGAATTTGGTTTGTTGCTTCAGCATCTTCCATTCCCAAAGTCCACATGGCAGCACCGCCCAAACGATACTTTGCAACAAGTGCCATGCGATCAGCAAAGCTCCTCGCATTTTGATACCAAACAGTTCTATTCACTGTGCATGCTGTTGATGCACCTGTGGCAGACAAGCCGTTGTAACTCTGGGTGTAGTTATATGTTGCCTCACCAAATTTCTCGTCATAGATCGGCACTGCTCCATCAATTGCTGCTTTTGCAGCGGCGTAATTCATCCTAAAAGTTGCAGCTTTTGCACCACCAATTAATCCAGGGGGCGCAGATGTTGGACACTTTCCCTTAACTGAAGTGATCCAATCGCGTCCATATCCGGGCAAACCCAGATACACCTTTGAAGCCGGCATAACACTTATCGCATACTTAACTGTTTTTTCTGTCCAAGACAATGGACCCATTGGCCCAGGCTTAGCTACAGAATAGTCATAAGTCATAATTCTTAGACGATCGATACTGCTTGCAATATCAGCCCATGCATATACAAAGTAACCTTTTTGCGCTTCATTAGGGTTATATAAATACGGTGTTGATACTGAAAGTAACTTGTTGTTTGCCCGCAATGCGACGCTTAATTCTTTTATAAATGCAACCCACCTAGGTGCTGTTTTACTCCATGAGGCGCTGCCATCAACAAATGCAAATCCCTCATAATCTAGATCGATTCCGTCGAAGTTGTTTTTCATAACTAGGTCGACAATAGTTTTCACAATTGTGGTTCGAGTAGTGGCATTGGATAAATACCCTGAAAGTACTAACTTGTCTGTTCCATCAGTCATAGTAGGAATCACCTGCAGGCCAGCCCTGCGCATTAAACAGACAGTGTCAGCAATAGGCCAAGATGGATTACCACTTACATAATCATCGCGAATCACCGTTGGACTTTTTAAGCTATACCAAAACGGCATGACCTCTCTCATTAAATCTTTATTCTTGAAAAGATATGAGTTCTCAATAGCTAAATTTTCAGTTGGACCATATTGAGATGCATCGCAGACCGCTGGCTTACCAGCAACACTTGGCGCAGCTGAAGGAAGTTTGCGCACTAATGGCAGAACAGTTTTTACAGAATAATATGGGATCCAGCCAGTCAAAACCTTTCGTGGTTCTTTTTCCACTGCCAGCAATGGCTGCACCGTTGTAGTTACTACAAAAAGAAGTGAAAGTGCGAAGCCAATCCTGCGCTTCATAGTTATTTGTCTTCGGGTGCTGATTTCAATCCTGCGTAAATTTCCTTGCAGGTCGGACAGATTGGATACTTTTCAGGATCGCGAGATGGGGTCCATTTCTTTCCACAGAGAGCTTTTACTGCTTTTCCGGTGACCGCCGATTCAACGATCTTCTCTTTCTTCACGTAATGTGAAAAGCGATCATGTCCACCATCATCTTCGAGCAGTTCTTCGGATGGTCGGGTCAGCAGATCGGTGTCACCGTCTGTTCCGATTTTCTTAAAGAGGCCCATGAGGAGGATAAGAATACCTTTGAGAGCCGCAAAAGTACGGGTAGAATTCACAAATGAAGGACTTGCTAAGAACTGAGCACTTAAGCCGCGCCGATGTGGAATTAATTCTGTCAACAGCTGCTTCATTTGCTGAGAATCCCCTGCGTTCGAATACTGCATTAGCAAATAAGACTGTTGCTATTTATATGACCAAGCCTTCGACTAGAACCCGTCTGTCATCGGAAACTGCAGTTGCCCACCTTGGTGGCACCCCAATCTTTATTCGTGGAGATGAATTGCAGTTAGGTCGTGGCGAAACTATTGCTGATACGGCAAAAATAATCAGTGGCTATTGCAGTGCATTAATCATTCGCACATTCGCACAAGCCGATGTGGATGAACTTGGAGCGAATGCATCAATTCCAGTAATTAATGCTTTAACAGATGAAGATCATCCATTGCAATTACTTGCTGACTGGTTAACGATCCGCGAAAACTTTGGAACAGACATATCCGGTCGCAAATTTGTTTATCTTGGTGATGGAAACAATATGTCACATGCTTGGTTGCTTATGGGTGCGATTATGGGTGCTCATGTTGTTGCAGCAACACCGAGTGGTACGTGGGCGCCAGATCCTGTTGTTGTAGCAGTTGCAAAAAATATTGCATCGCACAATGGTGGAAAAGTTGAAGTGACACATGATCCAGAAGATGCAGCTAAAGATGCATCTGTTCTCTACACAGATGTTTGGATGTCCATGGGAGATTCAGAATCAGATCGCGCCGAGAAGGTGCCAGCACTCTCACCATTTAAAGTAACTGAAAACCTTATGAAGTTAACGAACAAGGACTCGGTGTTCATGCATTGTTTACCTGCTCATCGTGGTGAAGAAGTCGAGGCATCTGTAATCGATGGCCCACGTTCTGTCGTGTGGCGAGAGGCTTACCACCGCCGTACAACTATTCAATCAGTGCTTTATCACCTAATAAAAGGTGACTTGAAGGGTTTCACCCACTAACATTTGGGATATGCGCGTAGCCGTTCCGAAGGAAATCAAAGCTGGAGAAAAGCGCGTTGCGCTAGTTCCTGATGTAATCAACAAACTCACCCGTTTGGGCCTGGATGTAACAATTGAGTCTGGCGCGGGTATTCATTCACAAGCAACTGATGCTGATTTCACAACAGCAGGAGCCACAGTTAAGCAGGGCGATGTGCTTTCAGATGCAGATGTTGTTCTTTCTGTGCAGCCTCTAACCGCTCAACAAATGGCAACCTTGAAAAAAGGCGCAATCACAATTTCATTTTTATCTCCCGTTACTGCAATTGATTCCATTGAGGCTGCCGCAGCAGCAGGAGTCACTGCTTTTTCACTTGAACTTGTTCCACGTATTTCGCGTGCGCAATCAATGGATGCCTTAACTTCACAGGCACTTTGTGCTGGATATCGTGCAGCAGTTGTTGGCGCAGAACTTTCTCCACGATTCTTCCCAATGTTGATGACAGCTGCTGGCACAGTAACGCCAGCACAAGTACTAGTACTCGGTGCAGGTGTTGCTGGTTTGCAAGCGATTGCAACTTCTAGACGTTTAGGTGCTGTGGTCTCTGCTTACGATGTTCGTCCAGCTTCTGCTGACGAGGTTCGCTCGATGGGTGCAACATTTATTGAGTTAGAACTTGAAGCACTTGAAGGTGCAGGCGGTTACGCACGGGAGATGACAGAAGATCGTGCAGCAAAGCAACGAGAATTATTGACCCCTTATATTGCAAAGTCACATGTTGTTATTACTACCGCCGCTGTTCCAGGTCGCCAAGCACCGCGTCTGATGACTCAAGCGATGGTGGACTCAATGGCACCAGGCACAATCATTGTTGATTTAGCCGCTGAAACTGGTGGAAATGTTGAAGGATCAAAACCTGGTGAGATTGTTGAAACTGCTGGTGGTGTTCGCATCTGGGGCGGTAAAGATGTTCCGAGTCAGCTGCCATTTCACGCATCATTTTTATACTCACGCAACGTCGTAAATCTATTGTCACTCTTTACTGTTCCTGCAAAGGATGACCAAAAGGTTGCATTTAACTTAGATTTTGATGATGAAATCATCAACGGCGCAGCGGTGACGCATGCTGGATCACGAAGAGGAGCTCAGTAATGGAACCGATGGCGATAGTTTCGATTTTCGTTCTCTCTGTTTTTGTGGGCTTTGAGGTAGTTTCTAAGGTGTCTTCAACTTTGCACACTCCCCTCATGTCAGGCGCAAATGCGATTCACGGAGTTATTTTGGTCGGAGCAATCATCGTGGCCGATCACAGCAAAACTAATCTTGAACTAGGACTTTCTATCGCTGCGATCATTCTGGCAACTATCAATATGGTGGGCGGTTTTGTTGTTACCGACCGAATGCTTGAGATGTTCAAAGGAAATAAGAAATGAGTCGCACCGTTTATGACCTGATTGGCTTAGCCGCAGGTATCGCATTCATTCTTGCCCTTAAGGGTTTGTCACACCCAAAGACTGCTCGTCGAGGCAACTTAATTGGTGCATTTGGCGCAGGCTTAGCAACGCTCGTAGTCTTTTTCTACTCCAATGAGAGTTCTTCACTACCGCTTAATAACCTTGGGTGGATCCTTGGGGCAATCGCTATCGGACTTATCATCGGCGTTCCTGCAGCACGCAAGGTTCAGATGACGCAGATGCCACAACTTGTTGCACTATTTAATGGTGTGGGTGGTGGCGCAGCAGCGCTCGTGGCAATTGTTGAATACTTAAATCTTGGTGACACGGCAACCACAGCTGAGGTTGTCTTTACCGTCTTCACGGTAATCGTTGGTTGTGTTTCCTTCAGCGGATCAATCATTACCTTTATGAAACTGCAAGAGTTAATGACGACTAGACCAGTAGTTTTCCCTGCAGGCCGCTTTGTAATCGCTGCCACCCTTGCTTCAGTCCTTGGCGTTGGTGGTTGGGTCGTTAACTCACTTGGAACAACCCCGCTATTGGTTTTGGCTGGTCTGTCACTGCTATTTGGAATCTTGTTTGTACTTCCAGTGGGCGGGGCAGATGTTCCAATTGTCATCTCACTACTGAATGCCTTCACTGGCTTAACTGTTGCGGCAAGTGGTTATGTGCTTGATTCAACATTGTTGATCATTGCCGGAACCCTTGTTGGTGCGTCAGGAACTATTTTGACCCGCTTGATGGCAGAGGCCATGGGTCGCTCATTGTTTGGAACCTTATTTGGAGCATTTACAGCAAAGCCGCAAGATGTTGCAGCCGCTGGTGAAGAGCGACCAGTTCGTTCAGGTTCACCAGATGATGTTGCAATCTTGCTCAACTACGCTCGTCGAGTTGTTATTGTTCCTGGTTTTGGACTTGCAGTTGCACAAGCACAACACACTGTTCGTGAATTAGCTGACTTGATGATTTCAAAGGGAATCGATGTTGCCTATGGCATCCACCCAGTTGCGGGCCGTATGCCTGGACATATGAACGTGCTACTTGCTGAAGCAAATGTTCCATACGATCAACTACAAGAAATGGATGAAGTTAATCCAACTTTTGGCCAGACAGATGTTGCAATAGTTATTGGTGCAAACGATGTTGTTAATCCAGCTGCACAAACTTCTCCTGGTTGCCCAATTTATGGAATGCCAATCTTGGAAGTAAATCATGCAAGCAACATCATTTTCTTGAAGCGTTCAATGCGCCCAGGTTTTGCTGGAATCGAAAATGAACTTCTCTATGACCCGAAGACAATGCTCTTGTTTGGCGATGCAAAGGCTTCTCTAACAAAGGTTGTTTCAGCGCTCAAAGCTCTATAAGTCAAGAGTTGCAAGTAGTTGAATGTTCAATTACCCTAGGATTCTGAACTAAGGAGTTGAAATGCCTGCAGTAACCGTCAGCGATATCACCGTATTGCCTCGCGTGAGCGAAGTGGCTGGTGGGCGTGCTCGCAAGGTCAAGAGCATTACAACCGCCCCACAAGGTTTCGAAGGTGAAGGATTCCCTGTGCGCCGTGCATTTGCTGGCGTTGATATGGCAGAACTTGATCCATTTATTCACTTGGATCAAATGGGAGAAGTTGAATACGCACCAGGTGAACCAAAAGGAACTCCTTGGCACCCACACCGCGGATTTGAAACTGTCACCTACATTATTGATGGAATCTTTGACCACCAAGATAACAATGGTGGCGGAGGAACGATTTCAAATGGCGACACACAATGGATGACTGCCGGTGCTGGAATTCTTCATATTGAAACTCCTCCAGAGAGTTTAGTTATGTCTGGCGGCTTGTTCCATGGCTTCCAGTTGTGGGTTAACTTACCTGCAGCTAAGAAATGGTCTCCTCCTGCATATCAGGATGTCCGTGCAAAAGATGTTGCTTTGTTGTCATCGGCAGATGGCGGTTCACTGTTGCGCGTAATTGCTGGTGAAGTTGATGGACACTTTGGTCCAGGTTCAACTCAGACTCCAATTACTTTGTTACATGCAACTGTTGCAGCTGGTGCAGAATTACGTTTGCCATGGCGCAAGGATTACAACGCACTTGTATACACAATGGCAGGACATGGATTTGTTGGCGATGAAGCACGACCAGTACAGATGGGTCAATTAACTGTCTTTGATGAGGGCGACACGATCGTTGTGCGCGCTGCTAATCAGCAAGAAGCACGCTCTCCAGAACTAGAACTGTTCATTCTTGGTGGCGCACCAATTAAAGAACCTGTCGCGTGGATGGGTCCGTTTGTTATGAATACAAAGCGCGAAGTTCTGCAAGCTTTTGAAGATTTCCAAAAAGGATTATTGGGCTCTATTCCTGCGATTTATAAGGATGATGCGAAGCCAAAGACACCGCTTAATCGCAGTGGAGAGGGCTCTAAGTTAGGCGCAGATGTACTAGACGTGCATGGCGCGCCTACTGACCTACAAGAAGGTTAATCAACCTGCGATACTAGATAAATGATCTGGTGGCCCACTGAAGTTCCAACCCTGCAATATGGGTTGATCACGCTTCGCAAGCCTGAAGAACGCGACATCATTCCTTTGTTTGAAGGTGTCCAAGATCCATTGATTCCTAAGTTCACTCGCATCCCTGCCAATTATCAAATGGCAAATGCTGAACACTACGTTCGTGAACGCTCCCCTAATGGCTTCACCATGCAGACTGAAATTCAGTTGGTCCTTGAATACGATGGAAAGTTTGCTGGCGCACTCTCTTTCCACACATTGGTCCTTGATGAGGCTAAAGCTGAAATCGGTTACTGGTTAACCGCTGAAACCCGCGGCAAGGGAATTGCAACAGCTGCCACAAAACTTCTAACAGGATATGGCTTTGAAACAATTGGTTTCCATCGCATAGAAGCTCTAGTGGTCCAATCCAATAAACCATCTTTGAAAGTTCTCGCAAACTCTGGATATGTTCAAGAAGGAGTATTGCGCGATGCCTCCTGTTGCGCTGATGGATCCCGCGAAGACATGGTGTTGTTTGCTGCGCTTCGTCATGAGTGGGAGGCCTAGAAATGGAGTCACTGGCCTATTTAGTAGTCATAATATTTATGGTTACGTTGTTCGCAGGACCACTCGCAATAGTTCTCGCGCTAAAAGTCCTAGTGAATTTCTTGAATTCGAAAGTCGGTCTTCTATGGGCAATAGTGAAAGTACTGCGCCGGATTCTCCATGGCTTTGCAGTAATAATAGATTTATTTCTTGGTATCACTCTGCTCTTTTCGGGTGTAAGAGCTGCCCAATTGTTAAGTGTTTATGCACTACTCATGGCATATATTGCATTAGACCTAGAGTACTTTTCTGAAAACTCTAACTTTAGAAGCAAGAAGTCGCCGCCTGTTTACAGCGCCGATGGCACAGAGATAATTCGAGCTAAGAAAGTAAAGCGGTTAGGAAGATCCACTGGGCGTGATGGTCATGGCCCAGGTGGGCAGCACTAATAATCAGCAAGTGCGTTACTTCTTCAGCTTGTAACCACTTGGACACTTAGGTTTTATTGCCGTCACCTTCTTGATTAGTTTGCCTTTGATGCAGGTAATTGTTGTTTTTTTAACTACGGCCCGATTTTCTATGACATCGACTTGATCCGTGACTTCATACATCATTTTTTCAATCTCTTTGTAATTGACCGGTGTCACTGTCACAAGCATCGAATTGGATTGCAAGATGGCGTTTAACGCAATCTTTTCGGCGGGATACATCTTTACCAATCCATTAATCCGTAACTTCATTTCTTCCCTTGTGGCAACCACTTGATCGACTAAGAATTTCAAGCCCGAGTTGGCGCTATCTGCTCTCGCCTTATTTGCTGCGGCTGCATCTTCAGCGGCTTTAATTGCAGCTGCTGCCTTGTCTTCTGCTGCCTTCTCTGCTGCTGCCTTTTCTGCGGCAGTCTTAGATAAAATCTGACTACAATCTTGCCCAGGAGGAGCCCAATTGAGTTTCGAGCCACTTAATTGAGTCGTAAAGAAGCCGGAGTTGTAAGAAATAGCAAGCGGAGATTTACCCTTTAAGTATTCCCAAGTGTATGAACGCTCTCGTGAATCACCCGGAAAAAAACTACCAAAGAATCCGTATTGAGGTTCAGAGGTACCGTCTGTGAAAAAAATTTTGAAAGTTCCTTCATCAATCTTTTTGTCAATTGTTGCATTTTGCAATTTATAGATGATCGTCAATTGATAGGACCCTACTTTCTCAACGACGCTCATAGTTGAAATTGTCACCGTAAGGTTGTCATCAGCGAGTGCTGGAATATTCAATGATGAACAACCGCCTGCAGATTCTGCTGAAATTGGTGCTAGGAAACCAAACATTAGGAAGACCGCAATACAGATTCTCAAGCGCATAATGGTAAGCCTACGCAGTTTATGCGAATAAGTCAGCACTTATAGCCAAGCTAATCAGTCACAAGTTAAGTACTTGTGTCAGCACCGACCTGAGTTCAATCACTGATGGCTCATCAGTCAATCCTTACTCATGATCGTTGTAGTGGAGGTGCCGGGAATCGAACCCGGGTCCTTCGGTATCAAAACAGGGCTTCTACGGGCGTAGTGTGATTAACGCTTTCTCAGTCCCGAAGTTTTTACACACATTTCTTCGACGAACTCAGTTGCAAAACTGTTCTCCTTCATCGTCTGCAACACCAATGAAGTGAAAAGCCCCCTAGTCGACGCTAGATTCCAGGTCGAGAGCGGCACCTGGGCTAACGGAATCACAGTAGCTTATGCAGCTAGTGAGAATTCAGACTTTTTAAGGTCTGCAGTTATTTTTTGCACGGATTATTGGTTTACGAGATCATTCCGGCTTCCTCGGCCCGCTTCCCCTGACTCAACATCCAAAGTCGAGACCGTTCACCCCCAAGATTTAAAGTGCTTTCACACTTAGAACTTGGAGAAAAAGAAACGTATTTCTTATCCCCTATTTAATTGTCAATTTCCTTTGCCGTCGCAACGTTGCCTCAAAAATTGAGGTATCGAAGCGGCGGTGTGGAAAGTATAAATCAGAAGAGTAAGAAGGTGTTAATCCTCATATTTTGATGCGGCGCGACTTGCCTTACCGCTCAAAGCGCGTGAGACAACCCGTGAGACCTCACGATCAGCCTCACGTTCCTTAATCGCTTCGCGCTTGTCATGAGCTTTTTTACCCCTAGCAACTGCGATCTCGACCTTGGCTCTTCCGTCTTTGAAATAGAGCTGCAGTGGAACAAGGGTCGTTCCTGAATCTTTAAGTTTTCCAAT
>NZ_JBIKSG010000048.1:0-5201 GCF_044348745.1 Candidatus Planktophila sp. | reverse complement strand
AACGTCCTGTTACGTAATCCTCTGTGCGCTTATCAGTTGGCGAGGAGAAGATCTTGCTCGTTGGAGCGGTCTCAACCATGATTCCTGGACCGCCGTCAGATAAGAAGAATGCGGTGTAGTCAGCGACACGAGCAGCTTGCTGCATATTGTGAGTCACGATGACGATTGTCATTGATTTAGCAAGTTCTGAAATTGTCTGTTCAATTCTAAAAGTTGATCCGGGATCAAGGGCAGAACATGGCTCATCCATCAAAAGAACCTGAGGCTCAACAGCCAAAGCACGTGCAATACACAAACGTTGTTGCTGTCCACCAGACAGCGCTCCTCCGTGCTCGCCAAGGCGATCCTTTACTTCACTCCATAGCCCTGCACGTACGAGACATGACTCGAGCAACTCATCTGTATTACTTTTCTTCAACTGAGCAAGTTTGAGTCCAGACAAAACATTCTCACCGATGGTCATAGATGGGAATGGGTTTGGCTTCTGGAAAACCATTCCAACGCGCAAGCGAATCTTTGTCACATCAGTTCCTGGTGCGTAAATATCTTTGCCGTCCAATAGAACTTCACCAGCAAGTGCAGCCGTTGGAATGAATTCATGCATACGGTTAAGTGTGCGCAAATATGTTGATTTTCCGCATCCTGAAGGTCCGATTAATGCAGTGACGGTACCGGCAGCAAAGTCCAGCGAAACATCTGAGAGCACATGCTTAGTACCAAACCATGCGTGAACCCCTCGTGTCTCAAGACCAGTGCCAAGAAGGTTGGTCCCTGGGACTCGTTGCTCACGATTGCCTGCAACAGATGCAAGAGATGATGGCGTCGTTGTCTGCATTTTTTTCTCCATATTGTCGTTGTTTGAATTCTCTGTTGGTGTCATCTCAAACTGCCTTTCTACCGCTTAAGTACCGAGCAAGTCCGAATAGAACCACAATCAGGATTAACAAGATCAGCATGCCGCCCCAAGCTCTGGCATAGGCCTCTTCTGTTCCACCCGTGAGGAATGCCTTCCAAATATAAAACGGTAGCGAGCCCATTGGGCCTGTGGTCGGATTCAAGTTAAGGGCGTCTGCTCCACCAGAAACGAGAAGAAGTGGAGCAGTTTCACCAATAATGCGAGCGATTCCGAGGATCACAGCGGTAACTAAACCGCTCTTGGCTGCAGGAACCACCACACCAGAAACAGTGCGCCACTGAGTAGCTCCCAGTGCGACGCCAGCTTCTCGAAGTTCATTTGGAATTAAACGAAGCATTTCTTCAGCGGTGCGCGCAATTGTTGGAATCATCAAAATACTCAATGCCAGTGACCCCATCAGGCCGGTTAACTCTTGGGTTACTGGAATAACTAAAATCGAAAGAATAAATAATCCGGCAACGATTGATGGCACACCACTCATTGCTTGAACAAGAAATTTAATTGGTCGAGTTAATTTTCCGCGAATCTCAGTTAAATAAAGTGCGGTCAAGAGACCAATCGGGAAACTAAAGATCAGGGCAACTCCCACCATAATGATGGTTCCAACTAGTGCATGTAAAAGTCCACCTGACTGAACAGGGTCATTCACGGATGCCATTGTCATGTCATTTACAAACATGCCAAAGTGAATTCCCTTGTAACCCTTTAGAACCACCGTCATCACAATGCTCACAATTGGAATCAAGGTTAAAGTCATTGCAAGAAATGCAAAGCTACTTAGTAATGAATCCTTTGCGGCTGCTAAATCTCGAAGTCTCAGTTGCTGAAGAAAGATCAAAAGGCTTGCGAAGAAAAAGTACGCTGCAGCAAAACCCAACTTGCCACTAAGTCCGGTGAACTCAATAGCGCCGGCTGCAAGAACACCGGCCAAAGCCAATATGCCAGCGGTAGCCATGCGTTGAGCGATGGATGTGCCCCAAGGTTTTTGAGGTTTTGGAATTGTGGTTTGAGTCATCGCCCCTTCTTTCCAAACCTATTGATTAGAACATCCGAGATAGCATTCACAATCAGCGTTAGTAGGAACAAGACAAGGCCGGCAGCCATCAGTGCATTAACTTCTTCTGGGCCAGCTTCACCGAACTTCAGAAGAATAAGTGAAGCAACGTTTCCTCCAGCACCGAAAAGAGTTTGCCAGTTAATCTGATAAACAACGTTAAGCACTGTGTAAACCGCAACAGTTTCACCCATCGCGCGGCCAAGGCCAAGCATCGCACCGCCCACCACGCCGCCACGGCCGTAAGGAATTACAACTGCACGAATCATTGCAAGTTTTGATGCCCCTAACGCATAAGCAGCCTGCACTCGATCCAATGGTGTTTGATCAAATACTTCTCGAGAAATCGCAGTAACGATTGGAATGATCATAATTGCAAGAACCAATCCTGCAATAAATGGTGAGCGCTCAAAGATTGGAGCTGGAACATCAAAGATTGGAATAAAGCCCAAATATTTATTGAGAAGCTTTGCCCAATATTCCGCGCTACTCATCAAAACTATGAAGCCCCAAAAACCAAAAAGAAGTGAGGGGAATGCAGCCATAAGATCGATTAAAGAAATTAGTATCTTCTTCACTGGTCCACGAGCATAGAAAGTCAAATACAAAGCACTCAAGACTGCGATAGGAACGCCAACAATTACCGCAATAAATGCGGTTAAGAATGTTCCAATAAGCATTGCACCAAGCCCGAAGGTGCTTTCGGCAATTTTGCCCTCGGCATCTTGCAATACTTCCCATTTAGATTCAGTTAAGAAAGAAAGTTTCTCAACACGCAAAACACTAATTCCCTTTAGTGACAAGAACAGCGCAATCAGACCCAGAATTACCAGGGATGTCATTCCACCAATGGTGACAACAGCACGGAAAATTTGATCTGAGCGACGAGGCTTTGTCGTGATCTCACGAGGAGCAGGGATATCTGCCGGCTTGTTTTCAAGCAATGTCATGCCCCGAATCTTGTACTTACGTGGGATTTTTTATGTGGACCAAAGGTGTCTAGCAGGTTAACAAAAGGTGAAATCACCCCTTTGCCCTTAAGGTTGCCTCCATGGCCAATGAACAACCGAATCTGATCTGGATCGACTGCGAAATGACCGGGCTATCCCTAGAAAAGGATGTCCTGGTCGAAATTGCCGTCCTTGTGACCGACTCTGATTTAAATGTCATCGGTGAAGGGGTCGATGTGGTCATCAAGGCGAGCGCAGAACAGCTAGCCGGGATGAATGATTTCGTCACTCAGATGCACACCACCTCAGGATTAATCACCGAGATCCCAAACGGCATCTCCGTGCAAGAGGCTGAAGCCAAAGTAATTGCTTATCTGGAAAGTGCCTCAACACAGCCTGGCAAATCTCCTTTGGCGGGTAACTCTGTCAGCGTTGATAGATCCTTTATCGCACGGGATATGCCACTGCTCAATGATTACCTGCATTACCGAACCGTTGACGTCTCATCTATTAAGGAATTGACCCGCAGATGGTTTCCAAAGGCCTACTTCGCTGCCCCAGCAAAGACAGGCAATCACAGAGCCCTTGGTGATATTCAAGATTCAATCGCAGAGCTGGCTTATTACCGCCAAGCTGTCTTTATCTCCGCACAAAACGAGGAGCCAACCACCGCATAACAGCGGGTAGACTTAGCACTTCATGGTGGACGTAGCTCAGCTGGTAGAGCACCCGGTTGTGGTCCGGGATGTCGCGGGTTCGAGCCCCGTCGTTCACCCCAAGTTTTAAATATCTCGATTGACCCTTGCACCATCAAGTAGAGAGCTGGACCTAAATGATTTTCGACGTTGTTGTTGAAATCCCAGCTGGATCACGTAATAAGTACGAGATCGACCACATTACTGGTGAAGTCCGCCTAGATCGCATGCTCTTCACCTCTACTCGCTATCCCTACGACTATGGCTTTGTTAAGAACACTCTTTCTCAAGATGGCGATCCATTAGATGCTCTCATCATGCTTGATGAACCAACATTTCCAGGCTGCGTTGTTTCATGTCGTGTAATCGGCATGTTAAACATGACAGATGAAGCCGGCGGAGATGACAAACTGCTCTGTGTTGCTGCAGGTGATGTGCGCAAGTCGTATCTACAAGATTTAAATGATGTGCCTGCCTATGAACTCTCTGAAATCAAACACTTCTTTGAAGTCTATAAAACCCTAGAACCAGGAAAATCTGTGCAAGGTGGAGAATGGGTTGGACATGTCGAAGCTGAACTAGAAATCAACGCATCATATGAGCGTTACAAGGGTTCTCACTAACTAGTTGGTAAGGCTTTTTCAGGACAAGTTTTCAAGATTCTAATCATCGCCTCTTTTTCAGGTGCGGTAAACCACAACTTGTATTTCATCTTTACCGCAATCTGTCGTGAAACATAATCACAGCGATAACTTTTCAGTGGTGGTAACCAAGTAGCTGCATCACTTTCACCTTTTTGTGAATTCAACTTTCCTTTTACCGCCAATAAATTAAGTGGATCGTTCGCAAATGCTTTTCGTTGATCTGCCGTCAGCATAAAGGCACCTGTCTGCCATGCATTAGATAGTGCAACAATGTGATCTATCTGAATATCACTACTTGTTTTTACGCCTTGAACAAAATTAAGAGTCTCCCCCGAAAAAGGATCAACCAATACTCCGCTCATCACAACGCAGGACTTGGTTTTTTCTTTCACCACAATTTTGGTCAAGTCTCGCTTCAAAATATCGTTTCGGGTATCGCACCGATTGCGATCAAAATCAGACTTGGTGAGATCAGGGCCAAATTGAGCGCGTGTGTATCCAGTTTTTGGAGCCCGGCCCTTTGTCACCTGAGCCTCAATAACGGCTAAACCAGAGGTAACTGATTCAGCTTTTGCAGGAGTCATCCCTGCCAATAAAAGGCTCAGAACTAGGGCAATCCTGATTTCTATGTGACTCACACGCCCAGTATGCGGGAGTTAGGGATGTGCGACAAGGCGTAACTTCCTGATAGGTTTCCCCCTGCATTCAAGCGTTTCCCACGCATGAATGCCTCGGGTGGTTAGCTCAGTTGGTAGAGCAGGTGACTCTTAATCACCGGGTCGGGGGTTCGAGTCCCTCACCACCCACTTACGACGGTAAGCCCGAGATCAGAACAATCTGCTAAATCTAGTAACCCTTAATTGTGATTACCTTGCTGTCCCCAAAAGGAATGACAGTATGGCGCGAGTCGAATCTAAGTTCGAGTACGGAGTTCCGACTAGT
>NZ_JBIKSG010000022.1:0-17463 GCF_044348745.1 Candidatus Planktophila sp. | reverse complement strand
GGTATGGGTGTTTGCCAGCAAATGGCATTGTGCGCTCTAATGATTCGCGGGTTGGCTTTAACAAAATTTCTCCGGCATCAATTACACCGCCGCCGATAACAACACAGGATGGATCGAGTAAAACTGATAAGGATGCAATTCCTGCACCAAGCCACTGGCCTGTTGTGTTGAAAGCAGCGAGTGCGACTGGATCGCCATCTCGAGCAGCTTCTGTAATTGCTTGACCTGTTAATCCGGCAATAGTTCCGTCACCTCGAGATAAAAGATTGCGCGCTACTTCCGGGCTTGCACTTATTGCCTCACGTGCATGACGTAGCAGAGCATTTCCAGATGCATATTGCTCAAAACATCCACGGGCACCACACCCACAGAGATGGCCTTCAGGTACTACGCGTAAATGACCAAATTCTGCTGCAATTCCAAAAGCACCTCTATACAAATCACCATTTATAACAAGGCCTCCACCAATACCTGTACCAACAGTCAACATCATCATGTGATTTTGATTGCGGCCTGCACCAAACTTTGCCTCTCCCCAGGCTGCAGCATTTGCATCATTTTCGATTACAACTGGCAGACCAATCAAGGAAGTGAGTTCAGAATCCAAATCAACGCCATTCCAATCAGCGATATTTGGTGTTGCAAGCATTGTTTTGCGATCAGAGGAAACAAATCCTGCTGCAGAGACTCCAATTGAAGTAATCGAGTGCTCTGCCATAAGTTCTAGCGCAGTGTCAGCAATAGTTTGAGTGAGCGCTCTTCCCCCTTGTCGAGGAGTATCTTTACGAGCAGTTGCAAGAATTTTTCCATTCGCATCAACGACGCCACCTAGAACTTTGGTGCCGCCAACATCGATACCAATCGTGTATGACAAAGAATTATCCCTCTAGATGAGTTTTGAGTTGTGCCAACGCTGCATCGATCGTTGACTTCTCAGCTTTCTGACGCATCATCGCTGGTATTGGCATCGACAGCGAAACTTCTAACTCATATGTCACTTCAGTTGTGTCCGCATCAATGCTCTTGATTGAATAGATTCCGTCCATACCCGTTAACAGGTCTGCTTCATCTAGTGAAAAACGCAAAGTGCCCGGAGCATCGCTCCAGTCGTAATCTAGAGTTGGGCGATCCTTCATCATGCCGGCGTCGATACTCATCTTCACCTTGGTGATCCGACCTTGGTCATCATGGGCAAGAGCTTCGGCTGACTTAATCTGGGAGGACCACTCTGGGTATCTGTCCAAGGCAAAGAGCGCCTCTTGAACAGCGGTGATTGGGGCATCTATGGAAATTGTGGATTTGCTGAATTCGGCCATGGCGCAAGGTTACCTCTTTACCTTTGCGCTTGCCTCACGCTAGCGTTCTGCCATGAATGAAATCTCAATCCCTCCGCTAGTTCCCGCTGCTACAGCCGGAAACCTCACTAATCTGATCGCTGAACGTGCCTGGTTTGAACCAGAGCGCGTCATTATGTCCCGCCCATTGGGCGAAGGATGGCAACCTGTTACCGCGCGCGAAGCAGAAGAAGAAATTCGCGCCACGGCTAAGGGATTGATTGCATCTGGTGTGCAGATTGGTGATCGTGTCGCGATCATGGCGCGCACACGTTATGAATGGACCATCTTAGATTTTGCAACATGGTTTGCTGGCGCAGTTGTCGTTCCTGTCTATGACACATCATCTGCCGAGCAAATTGATTGGATCCTTAATGATTCACACTCAGTTGCAATCATTGTAGAAACTCCTGCTCTTGCTGAACTTGTGAAAACAGTTCAACCATCACACACCCGAAACATGTGGACGATGACTGATGATGTTCTCTCTGTTTTGCGTGAGGCTGGTAAGCACATTGGAGATGATGAAATTGATCGTCGCAGAAATGCGCTCGTACCATCATCTCTTGCAACACTTATTTACACATCTGGAACAACTGGAAAGCCAAAGGGTGTGCAGTTAACACACGGTAACTTCCTAGCTGAGTGTGGAAATGTTGTTCAAGGAGCTAGTGAGCTATTCCTAAAGCCCGGTGGATCTACATTGCTATTTCTTCCAATCGCACACGTTTTCGGTCGTATGGTTGAAATCGGAGCAATCGCTTCTGGTTTACACATGGCACATTGCAGCGATCCAGTTGGTCGCCTACCAATGGATCTTGCATCATTTAAACCAACTTTCGTTCTTGCAGTGCCACGTATTTTTGAAAAGATTTACAACGGCGCAGAAGCAAAGGCAGAAGCTGCAGGAAAGGGAAACATCTTCCGCAAGGCTGCTGGAGTTGCAATTGCATACTCTGAAGCACTTGATAAGAAGAAGGTCTCTCCAATCCTTAAGCTCAAGCACGGACTCTTCGACAAATTGGTCTATAGTAAGATTCGTGCCGGTATGGGCGGACGCGTAGAAGCTGCGATCTCGGGTGGAGCACCTCTAGGTGTGCGCCTAGGTCACTTCTATCGCGGTGCTGGAGTCACGGTGCTAGAGGGATATGGATTAACTGAGACAACTGCGGGTGCAACTCTGAATTTAATCGGGGCTCATCGTGTTGGTTCAGTTGGAAAGCCAATTCCAGGAACATCAATCAAGATTGCTGAAGATGGAGAAGTCCTCATTCGCGGACCAATCGTCATGCAGGGATACTGGCAAAATGAAGATGCTAATGCCGAAGTCTTTGATGCAGACCGTTGGTTTAAGACTGGAGACCTTGGAAAACTAGATGATGAAGGCTTCCTCTACATCGTTGGTCGCAAAAAGGAACTGATTGTTACCGCTGGTGGAAAGAACGTAGCACCAGCTGTTCTTGAAGACCGCCTGCGTGCTCATCCATTGGTAAGCCAGTGCATAGTCGTTGGTGATAACCAACCATTTATTGCAGCTCTTGTCACAATTGATCAAGATGCCCTCAAGGGATGGGTTGCTAACAACAAGAAGGATGGCGCATCAATTAACGAATTGATTAACGATCCAGATTTGATAGCTGTTGTGCAGACCGCTGTCGATGAAGCGAACAAGGCTGTCAGTAAAGCTGAATCAATTCGTAAATTCACAATTCTTCCTGTGGACTTCACAATTGCAGGTGGACATCTGACTGCAAAACTCTCTGTGAAGCGCCATGTTGTGGCAAAGGAGTTTGCTCAAGAAATCGACGCATTATTTACTAAATGAATCAAAGGCGAGTAACACTCGCTCAAGAACTTCATGATGGAATAGCCCAGGACCTTGCAGGCCTGGGCTATTCCATTGATTCACTCATTGCCGATACTCAGGATATGAAATCTAAAGATTCATTACGCACCATGCGCTTTACGATTACCGAATTGATAGAAAAAGTTCGCCAAGAAATACACCAACTACGATCTGCCCCAGATTTGCTCTCCGAGAACACCCAAAAAGACCTCCACTTTGAATTACAAAGAGTCGTATCGGAAGTACTTCGCAACATTTCAGAGCATTCAGGTGCATCTACTGTCACTATCGAAATCTCGGATAACGGGGTCGGAGGAGCGCAGAAAAAAGAAGGAAGCTTCGGCTTAATTGGCATACAGGAACGAATCACAGAATTGAATGGGGATATCCATATTGACTCCAGCCAAGAAGGAACCAAGATAAGGATTGAGATCCCCTTGGTGAGGTGAGCATGAAGGTTTTGATTGTCGATGACCATTCCGTAGTTAGACATGGGCTGCAAGCTGCAATTGAGTCCCATGGTTATCAGGTCGTTGCGGTGGCAAGTTCAATCAAGCAAGCACAAGCTTTTACGGCACAAACAAATCCAGATGCAATTATCGTTGATGTTAATTTGCCGGATGGCTCTGGTTTTGATCTCGTCTCGTGGGCACGGAGTGTCTCGCCATCCATTGCCATAGTCGTTCTCACCTTCAATGACGGCGTTGAGTATGTAAGGGCAGCAAAGAGCGCTGGTGCTAATGCATTTATAGTTAAAAGCGCTCCCCTTTCTGATCTGCTAGCAGCATTAGATTTCGCATTTTCAAGTCCAGCATCATTTAGTAGCAATCGTGCCAACATTCAAGAAATAGATTCAGGACTTAGTGCCAGAGAAATTGATGTTCTCCAGTCGATAAATCTCGGATTAAGTAATGATGCAATTGCCCAGAATCTATTTATCTCGGTCTCAACTGTGAAAACACATGTTTCCTCGATCTTGAGAAAATTGAATGCTTCAAACCGAGTTCAGGCCTTAAGTATTGCGCGCGAGCAAGGCTTACTTGTTTAGTAGCGCCTCAAATTCCTTAGACCATGTTTCCCAACGCCAATTATTAACAATCCATTGACGACCAGCTAAACCCATTTTTTTAGAGGATTCACTGTTGTTTAGTAGCTCTATGGCAGCCGATGCAATCTGCTTCTCATCTGTTCCGTTGACCACTAACCCAGTTTCACTTTGCTTGACAGCATCTGGAGCGCCTCCAGAGTTGCCTGCAAGAACGGGTAGGCCACATGAACTAGCTTCTAAATAAACAATTCCTAGTCCTTCAACTTCCAAGCCCATTAATCGTGAGCGGCTAGGCATTGCAAAGATATCGCCAACACACAAATACTGTGGAAGTTCCTTGTAATCAACTCGCCCTATGAATGTCACTGAGCTCTCTAGACCGTGCTCTTTTACTAACTTTTGGAGATGTTCAAGATAGGGACCTTGCCCCACCAACAAGAGATGAGCATTTGGAACCTGATGAAGAATCAAGGGCATCGATTGAATCAAATAATCTTGGCCCTTTCGGTGAACTAATCGACCAACAGAGACAATTACTTTCTTATTCTCTAACCCTAAAGATCGCCGAAGGACCGATGCATCCGTTGGAACAAAATGGTCTGTATCTATTCCAGGGGCGATTTTCACCATGGCACGTTGAGCATTATTGGTGAGCGCTTTAGAAATCGCACTCTGAGTGAACTCTCCCAGATAGGTTAGAACATCTACCGTTGAACCTATCCGACGTAATAAGAAATTAAAGGGAAATACTTTCGCCCACCAGACTTCATGCCCATGAGTGAGAGCGACACTTCTTTTCACCCCTGCCCGCTTCATGCTTGCTGATAAAAGACCAAGTGGTGCAGCAGCTCCAAAGGCAGCGGTTGTTATGCCTCTTGTGCGAATGATTTTGCGCAGTGCTAGGGCAACTCTTGGGGTTGGTAAAAGAATTTTTGAGCGATCTCTAATGACTTCCACACCAAATTTGCTGCACCACTCAGCATCATAAGATGCTGCATTGTCTTGCCAAGATGTGTAGACAATTGTTTGACCAAAAGGGCGACGCTCAATCAAACCAATAATAAAAGTTTCTATTCCGCCAGCGCGTGGACCAAAGTCATTTGTTACAAAGAGAACTGGATTAGAAACGGCGCGCTCCAACCAATGGTTTTTTACCAAGGGAACCACTAGATGCAACCTTCACGCGAGATCCAGAGCGAGGTGCATGAACCATTTTTCCCCCACCCATATAGATTCCAACGTGTGAGACAGGCCGACCATAAAACAAAAGATCTCCAGGCTTTAATGCATTCAGCGCAACTTTCTTACCCATGCGAGATTGGGCCGCTGATGAATGTGGCAACGAGACTCCCGCAGCTTGAAAAGCGCGCATGGTTAATCCTGAACAATCCCACGTGACGGTGCCAGCTGCTCCAAAGACGTATCGGTCTCCGATTTGTTTCAATGCATATTTAAGTGCCACGCCAGCTCGACCAGAAACACTATTTGCACTCTTTGCTGCCTCTAATGAGGATTTTTGATCTGCGTTCTCTTCATCTTCGGCTAATTTCGCCAAACGTTCCCGCTCAGCCTTTGAAAGTTTAGAGAGAAGTTTCTCTGCCTCGGCCAATTTTCTTTTTGCAAGAGCAGATTGCGCCGCCAATTTCTTTTGAGCAGCAGCAACAAGAGCAATCTTGTCATTGACCAATAAGGTCGTTGCATTGAGCCGTTGTTGGGCAGCTTCAAATTTACGAAGCTGTGTTGATTTTCTCCGAGTTATTGCATCAAGTGATCCGGCTGAAGAAAGGTAGAGAGTCGGGTCGCTCGAAAAGAGAAGTTCAAAGCTTTGGCCAAATCCACCTGATTTGTACTGCTCAACTGCGATGGCTCCCAAAGATCTGCGAAGAGCTGCAACCTCTTGTCCCTGAATATCGGCCTTAGCCTTAACTCCATTTAGAGTCTTAGTTAAAATTGCTAACTTGACCTTGGCCTCCTGGGCACCTTCTGCAGCAGTTGTCGCTTCCTCTTCTAACTGTCGCACCTTGGCTTGGACCTCGGCCAAACTGGGAGCAGCACTGGCTGAGACGGGTGCTAGTACTCCAGCAACCATCACTAGGGCCACAAAAATGCGTGCTCGTACGGACATAGGAGCAAGGCTAGCCGCGGCTAAGCCCCTATCTCAACCTCAGAACGCTCAAAAAGGCTGTGAATTCCATGCAGATTAAGCGCTTCGAGCGTCAAATTGCAGGGGTGGAGTTAATCCGCTGTCAGCCAGGACAGTTAATGCCGTCAAGGTGCCTTCACTGATCTCAGGTGAGGGTTGGAGGAAAAATGCGACAACACAGGTGTTGCAAGCGATGGTGGCCATGGTGCATTTATTGCAGTCGATGATCATGAGAAACACTGTAAAGGGCCCCACTGACAGATTTATCTGAAAATTAAACCATCGTAAGTAATAATTGTGGCCGTGAGCATTGTTGCAACTCTTGTAGTCGGTAGCGATGGCTCAACCTCAAAAGAGAGCCGCTCAGCCGGTGTTAGCTCTCCAGCAGATCGAAAGGTTTTTCTTCAACGCCGCCGCGAAGTGGACTGCATCATTATTGGCGGTAACACCGCTCGGCATGAACCATACAACCGGACCCCTGTGCCACTAGTGGTGATCTCACGTTCCCTCGTCAATCCTGTGCAAGGTAACCACCTAGCGTTGTTGTGGAATTGTTCACCCGTGCAAGCAGTAGAAAAAGCACGAACACAATTTGGTGAAAAGATCTTGATTGAGGGCGGAATATCAATGATTAATGATCTCGTTGAAAACAAAATCATCGATCGATTAGAACTCAGCGTCACGCAAGTTGTTGGAGGAGATGATCGGATTGATTGGAAATCGTTGATTGCCCAATTCTCACTTTGCACTTCACAAGAAATTGATGGGACCGTCTTTTACTCAGCCCACAATTAGAAAGCTGAAATTATAGAAACACCCGCTACAGCTATTGCGATCCCGAAGTACTGGACTTTCAGTAGCCGTTCGTTAAGGAACTTAAATGCCAACACTGCAGTTGCAATTGGATACAGGGATCCAAACACCATAGAAACAGAAACAAGTCCTTTGGTACATGCAATTCCTAACAGTAAATTTGCTAAGAAGTCAGCGGCACCGATAAAAATTAGGACTGGCATCTCTTTCCTGCTGAAATTGCCCGTGGTTGCAAATTTTATAACCAAAGTCATGGTTACGAAAAATGTTGCCGCACGCATTGAGACCATCGTAAGGAGCGCGCTGCTTTGAGATCCGATTGCAATAAAGGTCAGAGCCAAACCAAATCCTGCTGCTGCACCTAAAGCAAGAAGGATCGGTTTTAGAGGAAGGCCTTGAGAAAGTTCAGGACCGCTGGCACAAAAAACTCCAACTACTGCAATGACTACTCCAACTAAAGTTATAGTGGAAAGGACATCTCCTGTTATAAGTGCATACGCCAATGGAATAACGGTGCTCAAAGAGCTAACTGGTGAGACAACTCCCATACGGCCCGTCGATAATCCTTCATACAAACATGCAAGTCCCATATAGCCAAAGAGACCAGCAAGAACGCCAGGTATAAGAAAACCATCGAAACCGAAGACTTTGCCTTCCCAGTTTCCGGAAATAAGAAGAACCAAAATTCCAACAAAAAGACCAATAACCTGGGAAAAGCCAAGAACTGCGAATGGATGATGTTTCTTACTAAGGCGACCAGCAAAAAAATCTGCCGTTCCCCACATCGCACTTGAAAGTAGCGCTAGTAGCGAAGCCATTGCGCAAGGTTACAGCCCCGCCTCCCATAAAACCCTGTATTCATTCTTTATTCTTGAGCAGTGGATGCGAATGCTTTTGAAAGATTACTTAATCATCTTCGCACCTTTACTCCGCGGTCAGAGGTTTCGCTTATAGAAGTCCCTGCCCCGCAAAAACTTGCAACTTTTTCATTTGCCTTCTCTGCAGATGTATCAAACGGACTTCTCTCAGATGAAGAAGATGAAGTTGCAAACGGTCGCTTTGTGCTTCTTCACGAGCCAGGCGGGCAAGCAACTTGGGATGGGGAATTTCGTTGCGTTACCTTTGTAAGTGCAGATGTAGATCCTGTTATGCAAGAAGATCCCCTACTTCCAGAAGTAGGTTGGAGCTGGTTCTTAGAATCGTTAGAAAGAAATGATTGTGTGTTTAACGCCCCAAGCGGAACTGTGACTCGAGTTTCGAGCGCTTCTTTTGGAAAATTATCCCCACGCAATGATGATACTGAAATCGAAATCCGAGCTTCTTGGACTCCCATCGTTTCAGAGCCACGCGAGTTAATGAAACATATCCAAAGTTGGTGCAACTTGATTTCAGAAGTTGCGGGATTGCCACCGATTCCTGAAGGTGTCTCTGCTATTTCATCTGCCCGACGTAGCTAACAATGACCGAAGAAAACTTACCCGTACCATTACTGCAACCTGCACAAGGTACTCCCCCTGTAATCGATACTGAAGCCAAATTTAAGGATGCACTAGCGCAGTTGTCACAGGGACATGGCCCTTTTGCAGTTGATGCCGAACGTGCTTCAGGTTTTAGGTATAGCGCACGTGCATATTTAATCCAGGTCAAAAGAAATAGTGGCGGGCTGCACCTCATTGATCCAATTCCTTTTGGTCCTGGTCATGAATTATTCGCTCAACTTAATTCTTTGATGAACACAGACGAAGTTATTCTGCACGCAAGTACGCAAGATTTACCTTGTCTGCGTGAATTAGGCATTAACCCAATCAAGCTATTTGATACTGAATTAGCAGGCAGAATCGCTGGTTTGCCACGCGTTGGCTTAGGTCCTCTTCTAGAGAGCCTTATGGGAGTCACTTTGGCAAAGGAACATAGTGCAGCTGATTGGTCTGCTCGCCCCTTGCCCCAGGATTGGTTGACCTATGCTGCATTAGATGTAGAACTACTTGTAGAACTTCGAGATCGTATGTATGAACTTCTAGAAACATCGAAGAAATTAAATTGGGCGTTAGAAGAGTTTGCAGCCATTCTAAATGCACCTCCGGCTCCCCCACGGGTAGATCCCTGGCGGCGCACTTCCGGAATGCACAAAATAAAACGACGTGAGCAACTAGCTGTGATAAAAGAGTTATGGCATGCGCGAGATAAAGTCGCTTCAGAGCAAGATATTTCTCCTGGGAAGTTGCTCAACGATTCAGCAATTGTTGAACTTGCAATAGCGCCAGCTGTTACAAAAAAGGAGTTTGAAAAAGCATTGCGACCTCTGGGTTTAAGGGCACGCTGGTTAGAGAACTTGCCACTGTGGCTGAGCAGTATTTCTGTCGCAGTATCGCTGCCTGAAGATCAGTGGCCCGCGATGCGAACTAACGCCGACACATTGCCACCCATTAAATTATGGCGGGACAAGTTTCCAGAAAAGTTTGCGCCACTTTCACACGCACGCGCAGCCATCGAGATCATTGCTCAAGACAATCACATTCCTGTAGAAAATCTCATTTCACCTGAATATGTTCGAAGGGTTTGCTGGAAGCCACCAACTGGCGCGACTGAAACTCTTTCAATACCTACGGTCGAGCAGGCGTTAACTGAACTCGGAGCTCGCCAGTGGCAGATTGCACTGGTGGCCCCTGCCCTTGCCGCAGCCCTGCTTGAAAAAGAAGCGGTACCCGTTCCCGAGGCTCCAGCAGGGGACGTGACTGAGAACACGCCTGAAGAGGCCTGATTTACGCAACATAAGAACTGCGTAAATACCCCTTTTCCCTTAGATTTTGGCTCTTGTTGAGCACATTCATTATCGCCCTCCGAGAAGGCCTAGAAGCCTGTCTCATTGTTGGAATCCTGGTCGCCTATATCGTCAAGACAAATCGCCAAGGTTATCTAAAACCTTTGTGGACAGGTGTAGTGGCAGCTGTTGTCCTGAGTATTGCTCTTGGTGCATTTCTAACTTTAACCTCGGTGTCACTCAGTGAGCGCGGTCAAGAATTTTTTGCAGGCATCACATCATTTATTGCAGTGGCTTTGGTTACTTGGATGGTTTTCTGGATGAAGAGAACTGCCAGAACTCTACGTAGTGAATTACAAGGCAAGTTAGATAACGCTGTAGCAACAGGTCCTCTAGCCTTAGCCGGAGTGGCTTTTGTCGCTGTTATTCGCGAGGGTCTTGAAACTTCCCTCTTTGTTTACACAAACTTTCAAACTGTTGCAGATGTAACTAGTTCTACAATTGGCTTACTTCTAGGTTTTGCCGTTGCAATAACTCTCGGATACTTGATCTACAAGAGCGCAATTAAATTGAATCTTGCTAAGTTCTTTACTTATTCAGGCGTTGCTTTGATCATCGTTGCAGCTGGTGTTTTGTCCTACGGCATCCACGAGCTCCAAGAGCTTGGATATTTGCCTGGGCCTGATGCTTTTGCCTGGGATGTCACCTCTTTCATCGCTAAGGATTCAATCCTGGGTGCTTCCCTATCTGGAACCATCGGCTTTGATGCCACCACCTCATGGCTCCAATTAGGCGTCTATGTCCTTTATCTAGGCTCAGTACTGGTTCCTTACCTGTCCAAGCCACGCGCGAAGACAGCTGTCAACTCTTAATTCGCTACTGTCCTAAACCCTTACTGGCGAGTAACCTTTGGGCTAAGCCCTAGGTAAAGGAAGTTCCATGTCACGCACAGTTGTTCTTGTCGATGCCGTTCGCACTCCATTTGGAAAAGCCGGAGGCATGTATGCCGGTACGCGCGCAGATGATCTAATGGTTCGCGCAATCCGTGGATTACTAGAACGCAATCCTAAGGTAGATCCTTCTTCTATTGAAGATGTCGCAATCGCTGCTGCAACCCAAACTGGTGACCAAGGTATGAACATTGGTCGAAGTGCTGCCTTGTTATCAGGATTACCAAATACTGTTCCGGGTTATTCAATTGATCGCTGGTGCGCTGGTGCGCTAACTGCAGTTACAACTATTGCAGGTGCGATCGCTATGGGTGCAAATGAGATTGCAATTGCCGGCGGTGTAGAGCACATGGGTAACCACCCCATGGGCGAAGGTATGGATCCAAATCCACGTTATCTCGCTGAAAGAATTGTTGAACAAGATGCACTTGCAATGGGTGCAACTGCAGAACGTCTGCATGATCGCTTTCCGCAATTAACTAAAGAACGTGCAGATAAATATGCGATGAACTCGCAGGTGAAAACTGCAAAAGCTTATGAAGAGGGAAAGATTCAACGGGACTTGATTCCAACAGCTGCACGAAGTGCAGAGCTTGGTTGGACAGTTGCAACTGTAGATGAAGCACCACGACCACAAACAACAATGGAGGGTCTTGCAGGACTTAGGACTCCATTTCGTCCAGCAGGTCGAGTTACTCCTGGAAACTCATCAGGATTAAATGATGGAGCAACTGCAGCGATTCTTGCTAGTGAAGAAAAAGCGCTAGAACTTGGATTAACAATTAAGGCCAAGATGGTTACATTTGCATTCGCTGGCGTTGAACCAGAGATCATGGGTTACGGACCAGTTCCTTCAACACTTAAGGCGCTCAAGCAAGCAGGGTTAAAGATTGAAGATATTGGTGCCTTTGAAATCAATGAAGCATTTGCTGTGCAGGTCATAGCATTTCTTGATCACTTTGGAATTGCCGATGATGATCCTCGCGTGAATCCTTATGGTGGCGCCATTGCTGTTGGGCATCCATTGGCATCATCAGGTGTTCGTTTAATGCTGAATTTAGCCCGCACCTTTGAAGCACAACCAGAGGTTCGCTATGGCATCACAACTATGTGTATTGGACTCGGAATGGGTGGCACTGTCATCTGGGAAAACCCACACTTCAAGGGAGCAAAGTAATTATGAGCACAGACATCACACTGCCAGCAGGAGCACCTGAAGAGGTTGTCACTAATGCACTTGTGCGCGAAATTGATCTTTCTGCCTTTGGCGGTAAAGGTTCACTAGCACTTATAACTTTGGATAACGGTCACGATCACAATCGGCCAAATACCTTTGGTCCTCAATCAGTGAATGCACTAAATGATGCAATAACAGATGCAATCGGTCGCAACCCAGCTGCTATCGCAATTACAGGTAAGCCATTTATCTTTGCTGCAGGTGCTGACCTTTCTGCACTTTCGTTTTTAAATGATCGCAGCCAGGCATTGGCAATCGGAAAACTTGGCCACGACGTCTTTCGTCGTTTAGGTGAATCAAAGATCCCAACCTTTGCATTCATTAATGGATTAGCTTTAGGTGGCGGACTTGAAGTTGGTCTGCATTGCCACTACCGCACAGTTGCTTCAACTGCATTTACTGCTCTGCCAGAAGTTTTCCTCGGCTTAGTGCCAGGTTGGGGTGGTGCAACGATCTTGCCTAAGTTAATTGGGCCAGAGCGCGCCGTTCAAGTCATCATGCTTAATGCTCTCAACAACAACACCATGATGAAGGCTAAAGATGCATTAAAGCTCGGCGTAGTCGATGCCATGTTTGATCCAGCTGACTTCTTGGAACGCTCAATTGGATTTGCAGTGGGTGTCCTGAATGGCACAACCACAATCGAGCGTGCTGACTACAGCAACGATCCAGCATGGGACTCAGCACTTGCCACAGGTAAGGCTGCCGCACTCAAGAAGTATGGCGGCGCAACGATTGCATCACCGATGAAAGCCCTTGAACTGATTGCTGCTGCACGAAGTAACACCTTGGGTGAAGGTTTTGATGCCGAGGATCAAGTGCTTTCTGATTTGACCATGTCTGATCCACTTCGCTCTTCTTTGTATGCATTCAACTTGATTCAAAAGAAGCGTAAGAAGGTCGAAGGTGCTCCCAAGCCAGCATTGGCCCGCAAGGTAAGCAAGGTTGGCGTTGTTGGTGCCGGGTTAATGGCATCTCAGTTAGCTCTGCTTATGGTTCGTAATCTCAAGTGCCCTGTTGTGATGACAGATATCGACCAAGAGCGCGCCGATAAGGGTGTTGCCTGGGTCAAAAACGAATTAGCTAAGTTGGTTGAGAAGAAGCGCATGAGCCCAGAGGCTGCAGGTCGGCTTTCACTTTTGATTTCAGGATCTGCTGATCAATCAGTATTTGCTGGATGTGACTTCATTATTGAAGCAATCTTTGAAGAGCTATCGTTGAAGCAAGAGCTTTTCAAGAAGCTAGAAACTATCGTTTCGCCAGAGTGTGTATTGGCAACTAACACCTCTTCCCTGTCGGTTGAACGAATGACTGAAGGGTTAAAAAATCCAGAGCGTGTAGTTGGCTTCCACTTCTTTAATCCAGTTGCAGTGATGCCTTTACTAGAAGTTGCTCGCACATCAACTACAGATGATGCAACGACTGCAACAGCAATAGCCGTAGGCAAAGAATTGAAGAAGACAATGATCATCTGTAAGGACGCACCAGGATTTGTTGTTAACCGCTTGTTAACACGCTTCATGGGCGAGGTAACAGATGCTGTTGATGAAGGAACCGCCCCAGCTGTTGCAGATTCAGCGATGATGGAGATTGGTTTCCCAATGTCACCATTCCAGTTATTAGACCTTGTTGGCCCAGGAGTTGCATTACACGTCTCTGAAACATTGCATAACAACCTTGGTCCTCGTTATCGAATCTCTCCTACTATGCAACGCATGGTCAAGGAAGGTGTTCGCTACTTCTATACTAAAAATGAGGATGGCACAGTTTCTGCAAACCCTGCCGCGCTAGCGCTGGTTGAACAGGGAAACACTCCATCTACTCCAGAACAAGTTCGATCACGTGCACTCAAAGCACTTGCAGAAGAGGCACGAGCAATGCTTGATGAAGGCGTTGTTTCAACTCCTGCAGAAATTGATCTGTGCATGCTCATGGGAGCTGGCTGGCCAATGCATCTTGGTGGCATTTTGCCGTATCTAGATCGCGAAGGAATTAGCGAATCAGTTACCGGCAAGCGCTTCCATGAAAAGGGCGTTGCCTCACTTCCTTAAGTTCAGGAAATCCAACCTGAAATCTGACGGACAATATTTGCTGGTGTTATGTGGAGATCTTCTAGGATTTCATTGCGCTTTGAATGCTCTATGAATTCAAGAGGGATGCCGATGGAGTGCACTAAGCGTTGACTTCCTGTTTCTCGAAGCGCTTCTGAAATACTGCTGGCAATACCAGCATGCTTGATTCCATCTTCCATCACCACAATAGTTGAGTACTCCCCGCACATTGCAATCACTGCTGGTGAAATTGGCTTAACCCACAAAGGATCCACAACTGTTACTTCAATTGATTGTTCATGAGCAAGACGGGCAACATCTAGGGCCATTGAAGCCATGGAGCCAACGCTGATTAACAAAACTTGTTGAGCTGAGCCGCGATGTAAGATGTCCACGCCTGCAACGCGTTCTAATGCGGGAATCTCCGATGGAACAGCGCCTTTAGGGAACCGAACCATTGAAGGAGCATTTTCAATAGAAACACAAACGCGCAAAATCTCCTTGAGGCGCTCACCATCTCGGGGTGCACCAACATGCATATGCGGAACAATTCCGGTGAGTGCTAGATCCCAAATACCGTGATGAGAAGGGCCATCATCACCAGTTATTCCGGCTCGGTCTAAGACAAAAGTTACTCCAGCATTGTGTAGCGCAACATCTAAGAGCAACTGGTCAAACGCACGATTTAGAAATGTTGAATAAATCGCAATGACTGGATGCATGCCTGCATATGCCAATCCAGCAGCGCTAGTAACGGCGTGCTGTTCAGCTATTCCAACATCGATAGTTCTACCAGGAAAACTCTGTGCGAACTTATCTAACCCGGTGGGACCGAGCATGGCTGCGGTGATTGCAACAACCTTTGAATTCTCTCGGCCAATTTGAGTTATCTCTTCTGAGAAGACATTTGTCCAGGAAGGCGCAGATGCTTTGAGTGGCTTACCAGTTAATGGATCCACAATTCCGACTGCGTGAAATTTTTCAGCGATGTCTTCAATTGCCGGCGTATAGCCTCGACCTTTTTCTGTAATTGCATGAACAATCACGGGTGAGCCAAACTCCTTGGCCATCTGTAATGTCTTTTCCATCGCTGCAATGTCATGGCCATCAATAGGTCCTAGATACTTAAAGCCCAGATCCTCAAACATCCCTTGCGGGGCAACCATGTCTTTAATGCCCTTTTTCATTCCATGCAGAGTTCCATAAATGTATTTGCCAACGACAGGGGTGTTATGAAGCATGCGCTTTCCGCGACCCAAGATTCGTTCATACTCTTTGCTGGCTCTAAGGGTCGTTAAATAGGTAGCTAACCCACCAATTGTCGGTGAATACGATCTTTCATTGTCATTCACGACAATGACTAAATTACGATCTGATTCAGGAGATAGATTGTTGAGTGCTTCCCAAGACATGCCTCCTGTTAATGCACCGTCGCCAACTACCGCAACAACATGTCGATTGGCCTGTCCAGAGAGCGAGAATCCTCGAGAAATTCCGTCTGCCCAAGAAAGTGCTGTTGATGCGTGTGAATTTTCGATCACGTCATGTGCGCTTTCGCGGCGATTGGGATAACCAGAGATTCCATTGCGCTGGCGGAGCAGATCAAACTGCTCTGCTCGCCCTGTGAGAATTTTATGGACATAGGATTGATGACCAGTATCAAAAAGAACAACATCTTTGGGTGAATCAAAGACTCTATGGACGGCAATGCTCAGTTCCACTACGCCAAGATTTGGGCCTAGGTGTCCACCCGTTTTAGAGACTTTATCAATTAAGAACTCTCTAATTTCTGCAGCCAGTGACTTTAGCTGGGCAGGACTCATCTCGCGAAGCTCTGCTAGTGAGAAATTGTTCAGTTCCATGAGGAGTTAGTAGTGAAACTACTCAGCCAACAAAGAACGCAGGACATACTGCATGATTCCACCATGGCGATAGTAATCTGCTTCTCCTGGCGTATCGATCCGAAGCTTTGCACTAAAGCTCTTGTTACCTGCAGTAACTGTTAGCTCCTTAGGTACTCCCCCGTTGTTAAGAGCAGTAATACCTGTAATTGCGAAGGTTTCTGTTCCATCAAGTCCAAGAGATGCAGCGGTATCGCCATCCTTAAACTGCAATGGAAGTACTCCCATACCAATCAAGTTAGAACGGTGAATGCGTTCAAAACTTTCAGCAATTACTGCGCGAACACCAAGGAGGGCTGTTCCTTTTGCGGCCCAGTCACGCGAAGAACCAGATCCGTACTCCTTACCGGCAAGAATTACTAGCGGAGTTCCAGCGGCTTGGTATGCAACAGATGCATCATAAATCGTTGTTTGCTCTCCACCAGCTAAGAAGTTACGAGTAAATCCGCCTTCAACGCCATCAAGCAAAAGATTTTTCAAGCGAATATTTGCAAAGGTTCCACGAATCATCACTTCGTGATTTCCTCGACGTGAACCATAAGAATTGAAATCAGTTCGCTCAATTCCGTGCTCAGCAAGGTATTTGCCAGCAGGTGAATCAGCCTTGATGTTACCTGCAGGTGAAATATGGTCAGTTGTTACAGAGTCACCTAAAACCGCAAGTACACGAGCACCAGAAATATCACTCACAGATGTTGGTTGCTTAGGCATTCCTTCAAAGTATGGAGGTTTGCGGACGTAGGTTGATTTAGCGTCCCACTCAAAAGTTTTCCCCGTTGGTGTGGCAAGAGACTTCCAGCGATGATCGCCTTCAAAGACTGTTGCATAATCTTTCTTAAACATCTCAGATGAAATCGAAGAGTCGATCACGCTCTGAATCTCTTGCGGAGATGGCCAAATATCTTTCAGGTAAACATCGTTTCCGCTTGAATCCTTACCCAATGAATCTTTTGCAAAATCATGATCCATAGTTCCAGCAATTGCATAGGCAACAACAAGTGGAGGCGAGGCCAGATAGTTCATTTTCACATCTGGGCTAATTCGGCCTTCAAAGTTTCTGTTACCTGACAAGACTGCAGTAACAGCCAAATCAGATTCGTTGATCGCCTTGCTAATATCAATTGGAAGTGGCCCTGAGTTTCCGATACAAGTAACGCACCCGTAACCAACAAGGTTAAAACCTAGGGCTTCCATGTATTGAGTTAAGTCTGCGCGGTGGTAGTAATCAGTGACCACTTTTGAACCTGGAGCTAAAGTGGTCTTAACCCATGGCTTTGATTTGAGACCTTTTTCAACAGCCTTCTTAGCAAGAAGTGCAGCACCGATCATGACTGAAGGGTTAGAGGTATTTGTGCAAGAGGTAATAGATGCAATGACAA
>NZ_JBIKSG010000021.1:0-17768 GCF_044348745.1 Candidatus Planktophila sp. | reverse complement strand
AAATGAGTAAAGGCCGCTCAAAGAAGAAGAAGGCGGAGTGATCCTAGCTAGTGGAATCCGCCGAGATCCGTTCGCGCTGGCTGCGCTTCTTTGAATCTGATAATCGTCAGGGTTTAACGCATACAGTCGTGCCCTCAGCATCATTGATCGCTGATGACCCAAATCTTTTACTTGTTAATGCGGGAATGGTTCCCTTTAAGCCTTACTTTCTCGGTGAAGTAACACCACCGTATCAACGCGCAACATCAGTACAGAAATGTGTGCGCACGTTAGATATTGATGAAGTTGGCAAGACGACGCGTCATGCATCCTTCTTTCAAATGTGTGGAAATTTCTCATTTGGTGATTACTTCAAGGAGGGTGCAATAGCACTTGCTTGGGAGCTTCTTACACGTCCGATTTCAGATGGTGGTTATGGTTTCCCCGAGGAAAAATTATGGGTGACCGTTTATTTAGATGATGATGAAGCAGCTGACATTTGGCACAACAAGATCGGTGTTCCAAAAGAGCGTATTCAACGTCGTGACATGGCAGATAACTTCTGGTCCATGGGAGTTCCGGGTCCATGCGGTCCTTGTTCTGAGATTTATTACGATCGTGGTCAAGCATATGGCGCTGAGGGTGGTCCCATCGCTGATGAGAACCGGTACCTTGAAATTTGGAACCTGGTGTTCATGCAAAACGAACGCGGAGCCGGTAACGGAAAAGATAGTTATCCAATTCTTGGTGAATTGCCAGCAAAGAGTATTGACACTGGATTGGGCTTAGAGCGCACAGCGGCTTTACTGCAAGGCGTCGAAAATATTTATGAAATTGATACAACAATAATGATTCTAAATCGCGCATCTGAGTTAACGGGTGTCAAATACGGATCCTCTGAGAAGTCAGATGTTGCGTTGCGTGTAATTGCAGATCATGCGCGCACATCGGCCATGCTTATTGGCGATGGTGTCACACCTGGAAATGAAGGACGTGGCTATGTTTTGCGCCGAATGATGCGTAGAACAATCCGCAATATGCGCCTTCTAGGCTCGATGGATCCGATTATGTCAGAGCTGACCGTTGCTGCAATTGCAGCCATGGGGCCACAATATCCAGAGTTAGTTTCTGACAAAAACCGTATTTTATCGGTGAGCGTTTCAGAAGAGGAAAGTTTTCTGCAAACCCTTAAGAGTGGAACGCAGATATTTGATTTAGCCTCCGTTGCCCTGAAAAAGAGCAACGTTACAGTCTTGCCGGGTGATGAAGTCTTCAAACTTCACGACACTTATGGATTCCCGTTTGATTTAACACTTGAAATGGCTCGTGAAGAAGGCCTTGAAGTTGATGAAGATGGATTCCGACGCCTTATGAAAGAGCAGAAGGATCGCGCTAAAGCCGATGCGAAAGCGAAGAAATCAGGCCATACCGATGTCTCTGTTTATAAGACCATCGCAGATAAGAGTGGGAAGAGTGAATTTATTGGTTACTCCCATCAAAGTTCGGAATCCAAATTAACTGGCATTGTTGTTGATGGTGTTGGTGTTGCAAGTGCATCAGAGGGTGATGATGTTGAGATTGTTCTTAATAGAACTCCATTTTATGCTGAGGGTGGTGGCCAGTTAGCCGATGGTGGGCGTATCACATTGGGCAATGGTGCGGTCATTGAAATTGATGATGTGCAATCACCAGTGCCAGGTTTGTCCGTGCATAGAGGTCGAGTAATTAATGGAGCGGTCGAGGTAGGTAGTGAAGCCCTGGCTGAAATCGACATTCAACGCCGTCATGCGATCTCAAGAGCACACACTGCAACTCACATGGTGCACAAGGCTTTTCGTGAAATTCTTGGAGAGACAGCGACCCAAGCTGGTTCTGAGAACTCACCTGGTCGTTTTCGTTTTGATTTCCCATCGACCAGCTCTGTGCCAGCAAGTGTTCTAGATGATGTTGAATCTCGAGTAAATACACTTTTGCTTGATAACTTGGAAGTCACTGCTGAAAGCATGAGCCAAGCAAAAGCCAAAGAACTGGGAGCTATGGCGCTTTTCGGTGAGAAGTACGGCGATGTTGTAAGAGTTGTGAGTGTGGGGGATTGGGCGCGCGAACTCTGCGGAGGAACCCACGTTGAGCGTTCAGGTCAGTTGGGTGTTATCAAATTGCTGAGCGAATCTTCTATTGGAGCAGGTGTTCGACGAGTTGAAGCACTTGTAGGTGTTGATGCATACAAGTTCCTAGCGCGGGAGCATCTCTTGCTCAATTCATTAACTGAGTTGATAAAGGGAGCACGCACAGAGGAGTTACCTGAGCGAATTTCAGATCTCCTCAACAAGATGAAAGAGATCGAAAAGGAGTTAGCTTCAGTTCGCTCCGCACAGGCACTTTCGCAAGTTGGAGAACTCGCTAAATCTGCAACTGTGTTAAATGGCATTTCTTACATCTCATCGGTAATGGCCGATGGAGTCTCAGGTGATGACCTGCGCAAGATTGCAATCGATCTGCGCTCTCGTGACGAGAAATCTGTTGTTGCCTTGATTAGTGCCAACGATGGCAAGCCAGTGCTGGTTGTTGCCACAAGCGAAGGGGCTAGAGCTAGCGGAGTAAAGGCTGGCGCTCTAGTGAAAATTGGTTCAACAGTTCTTGGCGGTGGTGGCGGCGGAAAAGACGATTTCGCCCAAGGCGGCGGTACGGATGCGTCAAAGTCGCTCGATGCTCTGACCGCGATCTCAAACGCACTCATTGGATAAATGATGCAACGCGGACGTCGTATCGCTTTTGATTTTGGTGATGTTCGTATTGGCGTCGCAGCGTGTGATGCGGATGCGATTCTTTCATCCCCATTAACTACCCTTAAGTCGTCAGAGAAAAACTTATCCAAGCAGTTACTTGAAATTTTTGCTGAGATTGAACCAATCATGATTTATGTTGGTCGTCCGGCACTTTTGAGTGGGAGTGATGGAGTTGCTTCAGAGAAAGCCTTTGCCTTTGTCGATTTGCTTCAAACTCTTACTGTCACTCCGATAGAAATGATTGATGAACGGATGAGCACGATTAGTGCAGCCCGAAACTTACGGGATGCTGGGCGTAATGCGAAGGATTCCAAAGATTCAATAGACATGGCATCGGCGGTTGCTATTTTGGATTTCGCTCTTGAAATTGAGAGACGCAAATGAAAACAAAAATAGGCGCAGGGGTACTAGCGATATTCCTGTTGTTGGCGTTTATTCTCTTTCAGCGCTCTGGTCCAGCGGCAGCTCCAGATTTCCCGGATAACACTTCTATTTCAGGGGCCAATGAAGTGGTTATCGACATCCCAAGTGGTGCCTCAGGATCTGCAATCGCAAAAATACTTTTCGAGAATGGTGTCATTAAATCCTCGCAAGCATTCTTCAGAGTTGCAGTAGGCGATAAGCGCTCTGAGAAGATCTCACCTGGAAGCCATCGCATTACCCTCAAGATATCTGCGCAACAAGCTCTAGAACAATTATTAGACCCCAATCGAATACCGAATTTGGTGCGGGTGTATGAGGGCGAATGGAAGAGCGAGATAACAACCGCGCTCTTGGCTTATGGTTTTAGCTCTAAAGATGTAGCACGGGGATTTTCAAATGCCAATCTCCCACAAGGCTTTCGTCAGATCGAGGGATTGCTTTTTCCGGCTCAATACAGTTTTCCTAAAGGAACTACAGCTGATACCGCTGTGCAAGCCATGATTTCGCGTTTTGAGTCTGAACCAGTAGCCCAAAAATTGCTACAAGGGAATAAGGATTTCACGCCACAGCAGTTGCTGACTATCGCCTCGATAGTTCAAGCAGAGGGCGGCGAAGAAGATTTTACGAAGGTAGCACGAGTGATTTTCAATCGATTGAAAATCGGCATGCCGCTGCAAATGGACTCAACTGTTCATTACATTATGAAATTGCGTGGTCAGATTTTTCTCAGCACTAGATCCACCATGATTAATTCCCCATACAACACATATCGCAAATACGGACTTCCACCTGGTCCGATAGGTAATCCTGGGGTGGCTGCTATGGATGCAACCATGAACCCTGCAGTGGGAGATTGGTTGTATTTCATTACCGTTGCGCCCGGTGATACTCGCTTCACCAAATCGTTAGATGAGTTCAATACATGGAAAGCTCTCTATACGAAGAACCGTAAAGCGGGTGCGTTTAAGTGATTACCGCTGCAGTTCTGGGTTCACCAATTTCACATTCACTGAGCCCTCTTTTGCATAGAAAAGCCTATGAGATGTTGGGAATTCAGGGCACCTATGAGAGCCGTGAGGTCGAGTTTGGCGCGTTAAAAAACTTTCTCAACAGCCAAGGCGCTCACTTCAACAGCCTGTCATTGACAATGCCACTTAAGGAAGAGGCGCTCTGCATTGCGGACTCCGTAACAGATATTGCCGTACAAATTCAAAGCGGCAATACATTGCGCAAGGTTGAGGGCAAGTGGGAGTTAACTAGTACTGATGTTGAAGGATTTTCATACGCATTGCAATCTCATGGTAAGAAAGCAGATGGAAAGCTTCTAGTAATTGGCGCAGGTGCAACAGCTAGAGCTGTGATCGCATCCTGTGATGGAGCAAGTTCGAGCATCTGTGTCGTCAATCGAAATCCAAGTCGTGAAGAAGCAATGCGTCAAGCGGGACCAAGGACAGAGATTAGTTTTATTCCTTGGACTTCACAGATTAGTTTTGAAGATTTTGATCTGGTGGTGAACACCACCCCGGGGAATACCGCTTCAGTATTTTGTGACCAGATATCTTCAACGCAGGGGACGCTTTTCGAAGTTCTCTACAATCCGTGGCCAACTCAATTGCTCTCTCACTGGCGAAACTCGGGAGGGTATGGAATAGACGGATTGGATTTATTGATTCATCAGGCTATTTCTCAGGTTGAGTTTTTTGCCGATGTCTCGATCGAACGAAGCGATATGGCAAAGGCGCTTCGCATCGAAGGCGAGAGGGCACTTTCCTAATTCACAGGCACGTTTAGCAGCGTTGTTTCCTTGTAACTTAAGGCATGGATTTCGCTCTCATTCTGTTTTCGCTTCCAATCTGCATTGCTGATATAGACGCTTTTGTAATACCGAACATCTATAGCAAGATTCTTGCCTATGCGACCTTAACTCATCTGATAATTCACGGTGTTGGCAGTTGGCAGGCTTTAGTTATTCCAATTTCTTTCTTGCTCTTTTTAATGTTAATTCGGGTTGGTATGGGCGATATTAAGATCTTGGCTCTGATCCTGGTGACACATACAAATGCCTTTAATTCGCTCATCTCTTCCGTTTTTCTCTTAGCAACCATTCACATAGTGGCACTTTCCCTGCTTCGTGGACGGATTCCCTTGAGGATCCCGTTTGCTCCCAGTATTTTTCTCGGGTTTGCAACTTATTTGGCAACGGCTAAGCAGTCTTATCTGCAAGAATACGCGTATGCGTTGGTTAACTGCTGGTGAATCACATGGACAGGCACTTAGTGCGATAGTCGAAGGAATTCCCGCTTCTGTTTCAATCACAACTGCCGATATCGACTTTCACCTTCAACGTCGTCGTTTAGGTGTTGGTCGTGGTGCCCGTCAGAATTTTGAAGCTGACAAGGTAACCATCCTTGGAGGTGTGCGTCTTGGTTTAACTCAAGGTGGTCCTATTGCAATTCAAGTAGGAAATTCAGAGTGGCCTAAATGGGAAAAAGTTATGTCGGCAGATCCTGTGCCAGTTGAAGAGATTAAAGATCTTGCCCGAAACGCACCGTTGACTCGTCCTCGACCAGGTCATGCTGACTTGGTTGGTATGCAAAAGTATGACTTGGATGATGCACGAGCCATTTTAGAGCGGGCTAGTGCTCGTGAAACTGCGGCTCGCGTCGCACTTGGCGCAGTAGCTCGAAATTTTCTTGAACAGACCGTTGGGATAACTATTCTTAGCCACGTTTTATCTATTGGCTCAGTCAGGGTGTCAGATGATGCGGCATTACCAAAAGCCGGTGACATGAGTGTCATTGATGCAGATCCAGTGCGTTGTGCAGACCCGGATACGAGTTCTTTGATGATCACTGAGATTGAAAACGCTCATCGAGATGGAGACACCTTGGGTGGAGTTGTGGAAGTGCTCGCTTTCAACATGCCATCAGGATTAGGTTCACATGTTCATTGGGATCGACGACTGGATTCTAAATTAGCTGGTGCTGTCATGGGGATTCAGGCGATTAAGGGCGTTGAAATTGGCGATGGTTTCCGTACTGCAACTCGTCGTGGCTCTGTCGCTCATGATGAAATTGAAAAAGATTCAAATGGAAAGATAGTACGTCGCACCGATCGTGCCGGTGGCACCGAAGGCGGAATGTCTAATGGTGAGATCTTGCGAGTGCGAGCTGCAATGAAACCAATTTCAACGGTTCCAAAAGCTCTAGATACTATCGATGTAGCAACAGGAGAAGCAGCCAAGGCGATAAACCAACGTTCCGATGTCTGTGCAGTTCCTGCAGCCGGCGTTGTTGCCGAAGCGATGGTCGCCTTAGTTTTGGCGGAGGTTGTCCTTGAGAAATTCGGTGGAGATTCAGTGTCTGAAACTCGTCGTAATTTTCAAGCATATATTCAACATTTGAACTTCAAGTAGGCGGTCGGTATGTCTCGCATCGTCCTGATTGGTCCGCCCGGAAGCGGCAAGAGTACGGTTGGTTTTGCTCTTGCAAAGCATTTACAGATGCCATTTTTTGATACAGATGATTTGATTGAAAATAAGCGTGCAAAGAAGATAACCGATATCTTTGTCGAAGATGGCGAAGAAGTGTTTCGTGAAGTTGAATTCGAAGTGTTGCAAAGTGTTTTGCAGGAGGAAGAAGCTGTGATTAGTTTGGGTGGCGGTGCACCCATTGCAACTCGGTCACAAGATGCCTTGATTTCCTCGCAGTCAAAGGTTGTTTTTTTAGATGTGTCACTGTCAACAGCGGCACCTCGTGTGGGCTTCAATCGTGATCGGCCCTTACTTCTTGGCAATCCTCGAGCGCAATGGCAGTCTCTCAGCGATAAGAGAAGGCCCGTTTATGAGAAATTAGCGTCAGTCTCGATTAAAGTTGACGATATGAGCGTTGATGAGGTTGTTCGAGTGATTGAATCGAGTCTGAAATGAGCAAGATTGTGGTCCAGGCTGAACGCTCTTATGAAATCACTCTTACGAAATCTTGGGTTGGTGAGCTAGCACCTGAGGTTTCCGTTCGCACACGAGTGGCGGTCATAGTTTCAAAGAGTTTCTCTCCAAGTATGACTGGTTTACAGAATCTCGATTGTGATTTGCATGTCTTTGAAGTGCCGGACGGAGAAGATGGAAAGAGCATTTCAACGCTCACAAATCTTTGGAACTGGTTAGGCGCTGCTGGGTTTACCCGCACGGATTTGATAGTTGGAATAGGCGGGGGAGCAGTCACTGATCTAGCTGGTTTCGCAGCAGCGTCATGGTTGCGGGGTGTGGACTGGATTGCAGTTCCAACTTCTCTAGCGGGAATGGTTGATGCCTCAATAGGAGGTAAGACCGGAGTTAATTCTGATTATGGCAAGAATTTGATTGGAGCTTTCCACTCACCGTCGGCAGTGATTATCGATTCAGGCTTCCTCACGACTTTATCTGATCGAGATTTTTCAGCAGGTATGGCAGAGGTCATTAAGTGTGGATTCATAGCTGATCCACAAATCCTGACAATTGCAGAAGCTCATACCGTTTCATCACTTCGCGAGAACCCAGAAGTTGTTACCGAGTTGATTCAAAGGGCTGCCTCAGTCAAAGCGAAGGTTGTGTCTTTAGACTTTAAGGAAAACTTTGCTCGCGAAGCACTTAATTACGGTCACACATTAGGTCACGCGATCGAAAAGCACGCAAAGTATTCGTTGCGCCATGGAGAGGCCGTTTCGATTGGTCTTGTTTTTGCAGCAGAGTTGGCTCACATACGCAATTTGTTGACTGAATCTGAGGTTGAAAGGCACCGCTCAATCTTGTTGAGGTATGCACTACCAATTTCTTATGACCGCCAATCATGGCAAAAATTGACACCATTACTTGCCTTGGACAAAAAAGCTCGAGGCAACACCATCAGATTCGTAGCGCTAGATGGAATCGGCACAACAGTGCGTATTGAAGACATAACCTCCTCCGAACTTGATCAAGCCTATGAGAGAATTAGTTCATGAAGTTACTTGTGATAAACGGACCGAATCTTTCAAGACTTGATATCCGTGATTCATCGATTTATGGCGACTTGAATTACGCTGAATTGAAGTCAATGATTGAAATCGCAGCGCAGAAGCATGATTTCGAGGCTGATGTTCGCCAAAGCGACGATGAAGCGACAATCATTGGTTGGTTGCATGAGGCGGCTGATCAGAAAATTCCTGTGATCATTAATCCGGCAGCGTTTACTCATTATTCCTATGCCATACGCGATGCAGCCGAATTGGTGAAGTCACCACTAATTGAGGTGCATCTTTCAAATCCACTTTCGCGTGAAGAGTTCAGACACACCTCTGTGATCTCGGGTGTTGCCAACGGAACTATTGGCGGATTTGGACCTAATTCTTATGTTTTGGCCATCATTGCTATGCAAAATCTCGTACCAAAGTAACAAAGCACCCTGTCACAACGGGTATCCTTATCACTTCAATTACCTTTGTATCGGACTAAGTAGATAAAGAGCGGGTGGAACAGCTGTGGCAACAACAAATGATCTAAAAAATGGAATGACACTAGACATCGAAGGTCAACTCTGGACAGTAGTTGAATTTCAGCATGTTAAGCCAGGAAAAGGTCCAGCATTTGTTCGCACCAAGCTCAAGTCTGTACTGAGCGGAAAAGTTGTTGATCGCACCTACAACGCAGGTGTTAAAGTTGATGTTGCCATTCTTGAGAAGCGTGAAATGCAGTACCTTTATAAAGAGGGCGATGACTTTGTTTTTATGGATACAAAAACTTACGACCAGATGACAATTAGTGCAGCAACCGTTGGAGATGCAGCCAACTACATGCTCGAAAACACTGAGGCTATTGTGGCTGTGAACGAGGGTAATCCTTTATACATCGAACTAGCAGCATCTGTTCCATTGAAGATTACTTACACAGAACCTGGAATCCAAGGCGATCGATCTTCAGGTGGCACTAAGCCAGCAACTGTTGAAACAGGAATCGAAATTCAGGTTCCGTTGTTTATTAAGCAAGATGAAGTTGTTCTTGTTGATACACGTGACGGGTCTTACCAGGGTCGCGCTAACTAGTGTCAGCTCGCAGTAAGGCACGCAAGCAAGCCTTGGATTTGTTATATGAGACAGATATCAGGGGCACCAACCTTGTCGATACATTAAACGCTAGAGACATTCCCGCGGAAGGACCGGATGCACGTCCGATCCGTGAATACACCCGCGAACTTGTTGGTGGAGTCTCTGATAATCGTCGAAGGATTGATGAATTGATAACGACCTACGCGCAGGGTTGGGATATGGATCGGTTGCCGGCAGTGGATCGGAACATTTTGCGCCTTGGGATATATGAAATTCTTTGGTCGACAAATGTGCCGACCAGCGTTGCGATTGATGAGGCTCTAGATCTAGCGCGGGAGTTATCTAGTGATGAGTCATCCAAATATATTCATGGAGTTCTCGGTCGCATCGCAAGTATCAAAGACACTATTTCGTTCTAGGAAAACCGTAAGTAATCAACATTTCCTGAATTATTTCAGGGGCGATCTCACTGAATATCTCGAGGTTGATCAAGTCCTGTGAACGTAGGGAAATAATCTCTCCGTTCCAGTCGCCTCTCATCCGAACGATGTTTCGTATGTATCCCATCAATTTTCTTCCGTTCGGGTCAGTGGTACTGATCAATTTGCGTAGGTCGATACTTACAGAGCGTTGAACTAGCTGAGTTTTTGTACGTTCAAAGAGTTCTGAGACCGGTACGTTATAAAGGTTTGCTATCTGTATAAGCTTTCGGGTGCTAACGGAGCGATCTCCTCTTTCATAGGATCCCAATGCAATCGCTGATATTTCACCGTTGGAAAGCCGTGCAGCCTGCAGGAGGGTTAGGTGTTGTGATTCTCGTATGAATCGCATCCTGGTTTGAAGATACTCTATCTGGGTTTGAGCGTGATTAGTTTCCATGCTGGGCACACTATTGGCCTTCGACACCTGGAGTTTTGGATATCCACAGAAGAATGGAGTCGATGCTAGTATCGCTCCTGCATCCTTTAACAACCCATCCAGAGAGGTGGGAAAGGAGATTTACATGAGCGTAGCCCTGTCCGCACAAGAGATCACACGTGCGTTGACTCGAATTTCCCATGAGATCCTTGAGAAGAATCAAGGTTCTTCAAACATTGTCTTACTAGGCATCCCTACGCGTGGGGCGCACCTAGCCACCCGCATTAATTCAATCATTGCCACTATAGAGGGTGCCGAAGTTCCAACCGGAACATTGGATATCACTTTGTTTAGAGATGACTTGAGGATGCGTCCTCCAAGGGCGATCATGCCGACCAAAATTCCTACGAGTGGAATTGAAGGTAAGGATGTGATTTTGGTGGACGATGTTTTGTTCTCTGGCCGAACAATACGCGCAGCCCTAGATGCACTTGGAGAGATAGGACGTCCACGAACTGTCCAGCTGGCATCCTTAGTTGATCGAGGACATCGAGAGCTCCCTATCAAGGCCGATTTTGTTGGGAAAAACTTACCCACATCGAAGAATCAATCTGTAAAAGTCTTTCTCAGTGAAATAGATGGTCGAGATGAAGTAACAATTGAAGAGGGAGGCGAATAATGCGTCACCTACTTTCAATTTCTGACCTTACAAAGGTAGAGGCTATATCGATTTTGGACACAGCAACTGAACTATCCCGTGTGAGCGATGGTGCTGTGAAAAAGCTTCCAACGCTGCGTGGTCGAACGATAGTTAATCTCTTCGCAGAAGACAGCACGAGAACTCGTATCTCATTTGAAGCCGCAGCAAAGCGACTATCGGCTGACGTGATTAATTTCTCTGCGAAGGGCTCAAGCCTTAGTAAAGGAGAATCACTTAAAGACACCGCCATGACTCTTCAAGCGATGGGTGCGGATGCGGTAGTCATTCGCCATTCGGCATCTGGAGCTGCACAGCGTTTAGCTGACTCTCAATGGATGTCTGGAAGTGTTGTTAATGCGGGGGATGGTACTCACGAACATCCAAGCCAGGCTCTTTTAGATGCCTTCACAATACGCAAACATCTTGGCATGGGCCGGAGTGATCTTTCAGGAATTAATGTTGCGATCGTTGGGGATATTCTGCACTCTCGCGTTGCGAGATCAAATGTCTTGTTGCTTTCAATGCTTGGCGCAAAGGTGACTCTAGTGGCACCGCCCACCTTACTTCCCGTTGGAATTGGTAATTGGCCAGTGACCATTTCTTATGATCTAGATTCGGTTATTCCCCATGTTGATGTAGTGATGATGTTGCGTGTTCAACAGGAACGAATGTCAGATTTGTTTTTTCCTAATGCTCGTGAGTACTCCAGGTACTTTGGCCTGAATGCTGATCGAATGGCATGCATGAAATCTGGTGCCATCGTTATGCACCCAGGACCTATGAACCGTGGTTTGGAAATCTCGGCTGAAGTTGCTGATAGTGCGCGCTCTGTCATCACAGAACAAGTTGCCAATGGAGTAAGCGTTCGAATGGCAATTTTGTATGTTCTACTCGCTGGCGGAGCACTAGAAGTTGGGGGAAATTAAATGAGCACTGCTGACTATTTGATTAAGAATGTTTCCCTGCCTGATGGCAAAAAGACTGATCTCGCGATCTCTAATGGTGTCATCACATCTCTTGCAGAGTCATATATAGATGAAGCGCAGACACTCATCGACGCTCAAGATTGTGTTGTATTGCCTGGTCTAGTTGATCTCCACACACATTTGCGCGAGCCGGGACGCGAGGATGCCGAAACCGTTCTGAGTGGAAGTCGAGCAGGTGCAAAAGGGGGATTCACCGCCGTGTCGGCTATGGCCAACACTTCCCCAGTTGCAGACACAGCTGGTGTAGTGGAACAGGTTTATAGACTAGGTCAAGAAGCAGGATTGCTTGATGTTTTTCCAATCGGTGCGGTAACGCAAGGTCTCAAAGGTGAAGCTTTATCTGAGATGGGCGCTATGGCTGATTCGGTTGCTCGAGTTCGCATATTTAGCGATGACGGACATTGCGTTTCAGATCCACTTGTCATGAGAAGAGCTCTTGAGTACATCAAGAAATTTGGGGGAGTGATCGCTCAACATGCGCAGGATCCAAGAATGACTATGGGTTCTCAGATGAATGAAGGAGAAATATCTGCACGGTTAGGTCTTAAAGGTTGGCCTGCGGTTGCAGAAGAATCAATTATCGCGCGCGATGTTTTACTGGCTGATCATGTGAAATCAAGATTGCATATTTGCCATTTAACAACGGCTGGTGGGGTTGAAATCATCCGCTGGGCGAAAGCACGTGGAATCGATGTTACCGCTGAAGTTACTCCCCATCACTTACTTCTTACCGATGATCTTGCTACATCCTATGATCCCGTTTTCAAAGTGAATCCTCCGCTACGTACTGAAACCGATGTCCATGCCCTACGTGAAGCTTTGGCCGATGGAACAATTGACATCGTTGCAACAGATCATGCACCGCACCCAACGGAGGCGAAAGAGTGTGAATGGCAAGAAGCCGCATTTGGAATGTTGGGATTAGAGACAGCGTTGTCTATAGTTCAAAAAACCATGGTTGATACTGGCTTGATGAATTGGAGCCAGGTCGCAGATCGTATGTCGATCGCCCCAGCACGTGTCGGAGGCTATGCCGAACATGGACAACCTTTGGCTGTTGGTGCAATTGCTAACCTGGTTATAGTCAATCCAAAACAAAGATGGACAGTTGATCGAGACTTAGTTCTCTCAAGATCTTCAAATACTCCTTATCATGGGTATGAATTACCAGGGGTAGTTACTCACACCTTCTTCAAGGGCGGTGCTTCATTATTGGATGGAAACATCATGCAGGTTGGTGGTTTGTAATGGCTCTGGCATATCTGGTTCTAGATGATGGTCGTATTTTCGAAGGTTCCTCATGGGCTGCTACTGGAAAAACTTTCGGAGAAGCGGTTTTTCAAACCGGCATGACCGGATATCAGGAAACTCTGACTGACCCTTCGTATCACAAGCAAGTTGTAATCATGACAGCTCCACATATTGGAAATACCGGAGTAAATGATGACGATAATGAATCCTCCAGAATTTGGGTGGCAGGATTTGTAGTACGCAATCCTTCTTCGATGACTTCTAATTGGCGTGCACAAAAGGATTTGGAAGAAGAACTGTTGGATCAAGGAGTGGTAGGAATTCAAGGTGTAGATACCCGTGCCATAACGAGACACTTACGTGATAGAGGAGCAATGCGAGTTGGTATTTTCTCTGGATTAGAGCTTTCACGTGAAGAGATGGTTGTCGAAGTTCGTAAGGCTGAGGCCATGACAGGTGCGTATCTGGTTCGGGATGTTTCCACGCCCAAGACCTACGTTGTTCCTGTTAGAGATAAGAAGTTGTTTACGATTGCTGCCCTTGATCTTGGCATCAAGGCTGCTACACCTCGTGCACTGGCTGAACGTGGCGTGGAAGTACATGTCATGCCTTTTGATTCATCTGTTGAAGAAATCTTGGCCATAAAGCCCGATGGTGTTTTCCTTTCTAATGGGCCTGGAGATCCAGCAACAATGACCGCTGTTATTGAGGTCGTTCGCGAGTTGTTGCTTGCAGAAATTCCTCTTTTTGGAATTTGTTTTGGACATCAAATTCTCGGTAGAGCATTGGGCTTTGAAACTTACAAATTGCAATTTGGGCATCGCGGCATCAACCAACCCGTAATGGATAAGAACACTGGACGTGTTGAGATCACTGCCCATAATCATGGTTTTGCTGTTAAAGCACCTACTGATTCTGAGTTTTCGACCGTCTACGGTCGAGGAGAAGTTACTCATGTTTGTCTAAACGATGGCGTTGTTGAAGGATTGCAACTACTTGATCGGCCTGCATTCTCTGTGCAGTATCACCCAGAAGCTGCCGCTGGCCCGCATGATGCCTCGTATCTATTCGATCGTTTTGTCGAACTCATGGCAAAGAAGGTGAATGCCTAATGGCACTTGATTCCTCGATAAAAAGCGTTCTGGTCATTGGCAGCGGACCTATTGTCATCGGTCAGGCGTGCGAGTTTGATTATTCTGGAACGCAAGCATGTCGAGTGCTAAGAGCAGAGGGAATTCGGGTAATTCTAGTTAACTCAAATCCTGCAACAATCATGACAGATCCAGAGTTTGCTGATGCAACCTATATCGAACCGATTACTCCTGAAATCATCGAACGCATCATCGCTCATGAAAAGCCGGATGCGGTGTTAGCGACATTGGGTGGTCAAACTGCATTGAATGCCGCAATAGGTTTATTTGAACAAGGCACTCTGCAAAAGTATGGAGTGCGCCTTATTGGTGCTGACGTTGCTGCAATTCAACGTGGTGAGAATCGTGAGTTATTCCGCGGGATAGTTGAAAAAGTTGGAGGAGAGTCGGCCAAATCTAGAATTTGTCACACAATGGACGAGATCATGGCGGCAGTGGTTGAACTCAACTATCCAGTCGTTGTCCGTCCATCTTTTACTATGGGGGGCCTTGGTTCGGGGATTGCATTCAACGAAGCAGAGCTGCGCCAAATTGCAGGTGCAGGACTTCGACATAGTCCAACCTCTGAAGTTCTATTAGAAGAGTCGATTATCGGTTGGAAAGAGTATGAGTTAGAGGTGATGCGCGATCGGAAAGACAATGTAGTGATCGTTTGCACCATTGAAAATCTAGATCCTATGGGCGTGCACACGGGAGATTCAATCACCGTAGCGCCGGCGATGACTTTAACTGATGTCGAGTATCAGAAATTGCGTGATTTATCGATCGATATCATTCGAGAAGTGGGTGTGGACACTGGTGGCTGCAATATTCAATTCGCAGTGAATCCAGTCAACGGAAGAATCATTGTTATTGAAATGAATCCAAGAGTTTCCAGGTCCAGTGCGCTGGCTTCTAAGGCAACTGGTTTCCCAATCGCAAAGATTGCAACAAAGTTGGCTATTGGCTATACCTTGGATGAGATTCAAAACGACATTACTAGGGTTACTCCTGCCTCTTTTGAACCCACTCTGGATTATGTTGTCGTGAAAGTTCCTCGATTTGCTTTTGAAAAGTTTTCAGATGCAGATCCTCGCCTGACGACAACAATGAAGAGTGTCGGTGAGGCAATGGCTATCGGTCGCTCATTTTCCGAAGCATTGATGAAAGCTCTCAGATCCTTAGAACGCAAAGAAGCGATTTTTTCATGGCCCACTATTTCCCCTACTGAGTTATCCTCTTTGTTGCAGTCAATGAAAATCCCGACCGAGTACAGGCTGCAACAAGTTCAGAAAGCGATGTGGGCTGGAGTCAGTATTGAACAAGTTTACGAGGCAACCAAGATAGACCCTTGGTATCTACGACAAATTGAGCTCATAAATGAACAAGCTTCTGTAATTTCCCAACCCGGCGAGCTTTCGAAAGAGATTCTAAGGACTGCAAAGACGCAGGGTTTCTCTGACGCCCAGATTGGCGTTTTACGTGGAGTAGAAGAAAGCGAAGTTCGTAAGGCACGTCATCACCTTGGTATTCGACCGGTCTACAAAACGGTTGATACATGCGCAGCCGAATTTGAAGCTTTTACGCCGTATTACTACTCAAGTTACGAAGAAGAAACTGAAGTTCTTCCCCGCACTACACCGGCTGTAATCATTTTAGGTAGTGGACCTAACAGAATTGGGCAAGGTATCGAGTTTGATTATTCTTGCGTTCATGCCTCTTTCACTCTGAGAGAGGCCGGTTTTGAGACAATTATGATCAATTGCAACCCTGAAACTGTTTCCACAGATTATGACACCAGCAATCGCTTGTATTTTGAACCATTAACACTTGAAGATGTTTTAGAAGTCGTGCATGCTGAAAGTCAGGCTGGACCAGTACTTGGCGTGATTACTCAACTTGGAGGTCAAACTCCACTTGGCCTGGCTGCAGGGCTCAAGGCCAATGGAGTAACAATCTTAGGAACTTCCCCAGAGGCGATTAATCTTGCCGAAGAACGAGGTGCATTCGGAAAAGTTCTTGAGCAACAGGGATTATCTGCGCCAAAGTTTGGGATGGCCTCTTCACAGCTTGAAGCGACAACGATTGCTCGTGAAATAGGTTATCCAGTTCTGGTAAGACCTTCGTTTGTTCTGGGAGGTCGAGGTATGGAGATTGTTTATGATGATGAGGCACTCGGAGGATTCATTACCAGAGCTACGGATCTAACTCCTGATCATCCTGTGTTAGTTGATAGATTTTTGGATAATGCAATTGAGATTGATGTTGATGCACTATTTGATGGCAATGAGCTCTTTCTCGGCGGCGTTATGGAGCACATCGAAGAAGCTGGCATCCATAGTGGAGACAGCGCTTGTGTTCTGCCATCTATGACTGTCACAAATGAGCAAAGGAATGAGATTAGAGTAGCCACGGAGAAAATAGCTCGCGGTGTAGATGTTCGGGGCCTCATAAATATCCAGTTCGCAATTGCCGATGATTCACTTTATGTTTTAGAGGCAAATCCTCGTGCTTCTAGAACCGTGCCATTTGTTAGTAAGGCGACAGGTGTTGCATTAGCTAAAGCTGCCGCGAGAATTTCTCTGGGAACGACGATTCAGCAATTGCGAGAAGAGGGATTGTTACCTCTTACAGGAGATGGAATTGCAAAAGGTATTTCCGTCAAGGAAGCAGTTCTTCCTTGGAATAGATTCCGTAGAACTGATGGACGTGGTGTTGATGCTGTTCTTGGACCGGAGATGCGTTCCACCGGCGAGGTCATGGGTATCTCCTCTTCCTTTGGGGAAAGTTATGCAAAGAGTCAGATAGCTGCCTTCGGACCATTACCAAAAGAAGGCTCTGTGTTCATTTCTCTTGCCGATAAGGATAAGAGTGCAGGTATAGAACCTGCGAAAGGTTTTTCAGATCTCGGCTTTAGAATATTGGCGACACAGGGAACAGCCATCTTTCTTCAAGAGCACGGGATAGAGTGCACCACAGTTCGCAAAAACTCAGAGGGAACTGGTTCTATGGGCGAGAAGACAATTGTTGACATCATCAATGCCGGTGAGATTGATCTTGTCATTAATACACCTGTTGGACGTGGCACGCGGGCTGACGGTTGGGCAATACGTACTGCCGCTGTTCAGCGTTCAATTCCTTGCATAACGACTACAGCCGGATTCAGTGCAGCTGTCGATGCAATCGCCTTTTTGCAGAATAACCCATTAAGTATCAAGTCTTTACAAGAGTGGTTGGCATAGATGATGCAGATCAATAGAAGCGCGCAGCAACTACTTGCACCGATTGTAAGTAACAAGAAGGTCGGTCAGTATCAACAAATTATTATAAACATTGGTGATCTAGCCAATGTATGCAAGCCAGGAAATTTTGTAGCGATTAATGTTGGGGGTAGCGCATCTAGCATGGTGTTGCGTCGCGCGTTCGCAATCTCGCGCGTCTCGATCAGTTCGACCTTTGGCGGGACTATGGAACTTATAGTTGCTCCACACGGCCAGGGAAGTAAGTGGTTATGCGCGCAAGGTGAAGGTGTTGTTTTGGACATCGTTGCACCTCTTGGAACCTCTTTCGGTATTCCCACAGAAGCTGTTCCGGT
>NZ_JBIKSG010000020.1:0-18077 GCF_044348745.1 Candidatus Planktophila sp. | reverse complement strand
CGTCCAATACCGTGTTGTTCATGCACAACATAATCACCACTTTTGAGCTCTAACGGATCAATAGCCTGCTTGCGCTTTGAAGGCATACGTTCACCATCTTTAACAGATCCTTTACTGCCAGTTAGATCTCTTTCAGTCATGAAGAAAATTTGATCTTCAGCACTTTCAAAGCCGTGGGTGATAACTGAAGTAGTTAAATAGATAGTGCCCTTCGTTGGGGTTGCAACTAGTTTTTCAACAATGTGAACAGGTAGATCAGCGCTTCGAAATATTCCCGCATATCTCTCGAGCATTCCGTGCCCATGGGTTGCAAAAACAACAGTGCGGTGTTCTTCAAGCACTGTTCGTAGGACATCAACGGTGCGTTCAATATCCCCGCGCATGGGATCTATAGCGGCATACTCCAAAAAGAGAACATCTTCTTCTAGGTCGCTTCCAAAGGGACTAAATTCCGCGCTCGTTATCGATCTTGAAACAATCTCATCTTTGAGCTCATCCCAGGAAATATATGTTCCAGCTCCATCATGCAAAGGAGCAATTCCGCCCAGCGCAGCATTTGACCAAGAGGCGTTGAGAAACTCTTCATTAGTTGCCAGCAAATCTGCTGCCCGCGAACGAATACGTTGTTCATCGATAAAAAGAATCTGTGTGTTGGCAGGCATTCGAGAAAGCAATGTTTCGGTTTCATCTATCAATAATGGAATCAAGGACTCCATGCCCTCAAAGGCAATCCCTTCGCTTATTTTCTCCAGCATTTCTGCAGCCACTGGATACTCATCTTTTACCTCAATCGCACGGTGCTTAACCTCAGGTGTCAACAACATTTCTCGGCATGGATAGATCTCCACTTTGCCAATCACTGGTGCAAATGTGCGCTGATCTGCGACTTCAAAATAACTTAACTCTTCTATTTCATCACCAAAGAAATCGATCCGGATTGGGTGATGACTCAGAGGTAGAAAGAGATCAACAATTCCACCACGGACTGCAAACTCACCACGACGTTCAACTAAATCAGTTCGTGTATAGCAAAGTGATGATAGATGTTTTACAAGTAGATCAAGTGATTGTTCTTGGCCAATCTCTAACTTCATAAGAGGGGTTGAACCTAGGTTGCTGATTATTCGATGGATTGCTCCACGAACTGGTGTGACAACAATCGGATTACTTGAATGTTGGTTCTGTAATGCATAAAGAGTTTGAATTCTCTTTGCAACTGTGTCACTTCGTGGGCTTAAACGCTCATGAGGCAGTGTTTCCCAAGCTGGAAATTCCAAGACATTGTCATAAAGTTCGCGCAATTCATTGACAAGATCTTCGCTGCTTCGACTAGAGCTAGTGACAACTAAAAGTGGATGGGCAGATGCGCGTGCGGCAAGTAAAAATGGATACATCGATTGCGGTGCCACAATGTGAGATGCATCAGGTGCAGATGGCAGGACAGGAATTAGTCCGCGCATGCGTGCCTCCAATGCCTTAAGGCCCCATTTCCTTTTGGAGGGGGGTCCAAATGGAGGGGCTTGATGGGCCAAGTGTAATTTGTTTTGAGCAGACCTTCTTACCTGAGAGGATTGCCCAATGAGCCAGAACCCCATTGCTGCAGATGAGGCAGGGTTGCGTAGTGATGTGCGTCGGCTTGGCGATCTCTTGGGTCAAACACTCGTGCGCCAAGAAGGTCCAGAACTCTTAGCGTTGGTCGAAGAGGTTCGAAAGTCAGTGCGAGAAGGCACTGGCGCAGAAATACTTGCTGATCTATCTGTTGAAGACTCCGTCCAATTAGTGCGTGCATTTAGCACCTATTTCCATTTAGCAAATGTTGCCGAGCAAGTTCACCGTGCCCGCGTTCTGGCTGATGTGCGCGCAACAGGCGGCTCTTGGCTTGCCCGTGCAGTTGATCGCATCGAAGTTGCCTTAAAACTCCAAACTCCTGGACATGAATTAAGCAAAGAAGAAATTGAACAATGGGTTAGTGCAATGTCAGTCCGTCCAGTGTTTACCGCGCACCCAACTGAGGCAGCACGACGCTCAGTGTTAAACAAATTGGGAATTATTGCAGAATTATTAGATGATCCACGGAATCCATCGCAACAAGATCGTTTGGCAGAAACAATTGATTTATTGTGGCAGACCGACGAACTTCGTTTAGGTCGCCCAGAGCCATTAGATGAAGCACTCAATGCTTTGTATTACCTGGATGATTTGTTCACACAAACTGTTCCAGAAGTTCTTAATGATTTTACTAAGGAAATGAAGCGCATCAATGTTGAGGTGCCATTAACAGCTCGTCCACTTTCTTTTGGTAACTGGATCGGCGGAGACCGTGATGGCAATCCAAACATCACAGCAGAAGTCACAACCGATGCCATGGTCCTACAAGTCGGTCATGCTATTCGGGTAACTATCGCTGCGATGAATGAATTACGCCAAATGCTCTCTGTTTCAACAAAGATCGTTGGGGCAACACCAGAACTATCGGCCTCAGTTGAGAAGGATTTAGCGAACATCCCTGAATTTGAACCTCGCTTCTTACGCCTGAATGCCGAAGAGCCATACCGCCTCAAGGCAACTGCGATTGTGCATCGCTTGGCATTTACTCGTGATCGCCATGCAAAAGCTGGAGTACATGTGCCAAACCGGGATTATGCAAACACAGCCGAACTTCTGGCTGATTTGGTGTTGATGCGCGACTCACTGCTGGCACATCGCGGTGAACTGATTGCCACAGGCTTACTTGAGCGCACCATCCGCACCGTTGCAGCCTTTGGAATAACACATGCAACTATGGATGTTCGTGAACATTCAGATGCTCATCACAATGTTTTGAAGCAGATAATTGGAATCGATGGATATCAAGAAAAGTCCCACGAAGAAAAGTTCGAAATTCTCCGGAAAGTACTAGCCGACGGAACAGTTTTTAACACATCTCAATTGGATGCCTTAGGCAAGAAAACATTAGACACATTCATAGCTATCAATGATTTGATTGATCGCTTTGGGCCAGAGGCGATAGAAACTTATATTGTTTCTATGACAAAAGGTGCCGATGATTTGATTGCAGCAGTTGTCATTGCCCAGCACGCAGGCCTTGTTTCACTTAAAGAGAAGAAGGCAACTATCGGATTTGCGCCGTTGCTAGAAACAGTTGCTGAACTTCGCTCTGCTGGTGAAATTCTTGAAAAACTTTTGAGTAATCCCGCTTACCGCGCAGTTGTTTCTTTGCGTGGAGATGTTCAGGAAGTAATGCTGGGGTATTCAGATTCCAACAAAGATGCTGGTATTGCAACGAGTCAGTGGGAAATCCACCGAGCACAACGTTCTTTGCGCGATGTTGCAATGAAGCACGGGGTGAAGCTGTGCTTGTTCCATGGACGCGGTGGTTCGGTTGGTCGCGGTGGCGGTCCAACATATGAGGCATTAATCGCCTTGCCGTGGGGATCTGTTGATGGGCAAATTAAAATGACAGAACAAGGCGAAGTTATTAGCGATAAGTACGCACTTCCCTCACTTGCTCGAGAAAACGTAGAGCTAACTTTGGCCGCATCATTAGAAGCAACAGTTCTAAATCGTGGACCACGTCAAACCCCCACAGAGCTAAAGGCTTGGGGTGATTGCATGCAACTAGTTAGTGATGAATCCTTTAAGCAATACCGCTGCCTGATTGATCAACCAGATCTGCCTGCATATTTCTATTCATCAACTCCTGTCGAGCAACTTGGCGATTTGTTCTTGGGTTCACGTCCATCACGTCGCCCAGATGCTGCAGGTGGTCTTGACTCATTACGGGCAATTCCTTGGGTATTTGGCTGGACCCAGTCGCGTCAGATCGTGCCTGGCTGGTTCGGAGTTGGTTCAGGCCTCAAAGCTGCACGAGAAGCAGGACATGCTGATCTCTTAGCTCAGATGCTTACGGAGTGGCATTTCTTCACAACATTTATCAGTAACGTTGAAATGACACTTGCAAAAACAGACCTAGAACTTGCTAAGCGTTATGTTGAAACACTTGTACCGACAGAGCTCCACCACTTCTTAGATGAAATCCAAGCGGAGTTTGAATTAACTGTTTCAGAGATCTTAAAACTAACCAACAAGAAGACATTATTGGGAAATCAGGAAATTCTGGCCAGAACATTGCAAGTTCGCGATGCTTATCTTTCGCCCATACATCTATTGCAAATTAACTTGCTCAAGCGTGTACGTGAAGCTGGTGATTCTGCCGATCCCGTTCTGCGCCGTGCACTGCTACTAACGATCAATGGTGTTGCCGCTGGCCTCAGAAATACTGGCTGAATTAGCTATTGAAAGTTGATTGAGTAGTTTCTAGACCTTTTGTAATCAATGATTCGACCACATCGGCGCCGCGATCGATGAATTCACCTAAATCTTTTTGTTCTACTTTGGAAAATGCTTTCAGCACAAAATCTGCTGGATCTTGCTGACCCATGGGGCGGCCAATACCTAAGCGAACCCGATAATAATTTGGACCGTCAAATGATGAGGTCATTGATTTAAGGCCATTATGCCCGTTGTCCCCGCCGGCAAACTTGGTTCTAATTGCAGCAAATGGAATGTCTAACTCATCATGCAAGGCAATAATATTTTCTGGCTCAACTGAATAGAAATTAGCCAGGGCCTTAATGGGTCCGCCTGTTTCATTCATAAAGCTCCTTGATTTTGCAAGAATTATTGAATGTGTGCCAGCATCTAATTTATATGCTGCAATATCTGTGCGAGATTTATGTGAGGAAAACTTGATTGAATGGCGACGAGCTAATTCATCAATCACCATCTGGCCGATGTTATGACGTGTGGCAGCGTATTGATCTCCTGGATTACCCAGGCCCACTACCAACCACGTCATAACAACAAAGCCTAGGGGTTAAGCGTCTTTCTTCTCGGCATCTGCTGCAGGTGCTGCTGCATCTGCTGCTGGTGCTGCTTCTTCCGCAGCTGCAGTTGACTTCTCTGATAGGTGAACAACGATTGTCTTTGGATCAGACTCGAGTTCAACTCCTGCTGGAAGTACAACATCTGCTGCGTACTTTGAAGATCCTGCAGCAAGACCTTGAATGTCTACTTCTAGGAAGCTTGGGATTGCTGAAGCATCAACACGAACATCGATTGTGTTGTTAACGTGCTCAAGAATGCCATCGCGGTCATGCTCACCAACTGTGTGAACAGGGACTGAAACGACAACCTTCTCGCCACGACGAACCAAAACTAGGTCAACGTGCTCAAGAATCTGCTTTAGGAAATCGCGGACGATTACCTTTGGAAGTGTTAGTTCGTTCTTGCCATCAATTGTGATGTCCAAAAGAACGTTTGACTGCTTCAGAGCAACGCCAAGTTCCTTTGCAGGAAGTGTGATGTGTAGAGGCTTTTCTCCGTGACCGTAGATAACAGCAGGAACTAAACCATCGCGACGTGCACGACGTGATGCGCCCTTACCAAATTCAGTACGAGTGGTTCCGACGATCTTTACTTCTGCCATTTTTTATCTCCTTGTTAATCCCGGTTCTTCGGTGCGTACACAAAGTTCCAGCAGGAGAAAAATCCCTTACCCGTCGATCACGGAAAGCTATTCGCTACCCTCGCCGGAACAGGTCGAACAGTATCTTTTCAGCCAGCGTTGAAGCAAATTCAGGCTTAGGAATGACCATCAAACAGGCTCGTAACCGATCCATCCTCAAAGACCTCACGTATTGCGCGGCCTAGAAGTGGGGCAATTGAAAGCACGGTCAAATTATCAAACTTTTGATCCTCAGAAATTGGCAAGGTATTTGTAATGACAACTTCTGATGCGCGGCTATTTTTCAAGCGATCAACTGCTGGGCCACTAAATACTGCATGAGTTGCAGCGATGATTACATCAGCAGCACCTGCATCAAATAGCGCATCTACTGCCTTGGTAATTGTGCCGGCTGTGTCGATCATGTCATCGATAACAACGCATGTTTGCCCGACGACATCACCAACCACGCGACCTGTGATTGATTCATTAGGAATACGTGGGTCGCGAGTCTTGTGAATAAATGCGATTGGGCAACCACCAAGAAGATCTGACCAACGCTCTGCAACTCGAACTCGACCTGAGTCAGGAGAAACAATTGTTAAGCGTGTGCGATCTACTTTGCTGCCAACATAGTTTGCCAGCATCGGTAGAGCGAACAAATGATCAACTGGTCCATCAAAGAAGCCTTGAATCTGTGAAGTATGCAAATCGACTGCCATTAAGCGATCGGCACCTGCAGTCTTAAAAAGATCTGCCATCAAACGAGCTGTGATTGGTTCACGTCCACGGCTCTTCTTATCTTGGCGTGCATAACCATAAAAAGGTGTGACCACTGTGATGCGCTTTGCTGATGCGCGCTTCAAAGCATCAACCATGATCAACTGCTCCATGATGTGCTTGTTCACTGGTGTTGTGTGGCTTTGAATAACAAACGCATCGCAGCCACGAACTGATTCTTCAAAGCGAACAAAGATTTCACCATTTGCAAAGTCATATGCAGATGTTGGAGTTAATGGAATACCAAGTTCAGCGGCCACTTCATCGGCTAGCTCAGGAAATCCGCGGCCTGCAAATAGGCGTAATCTTTTTTCAGAAGATAAACGGATCTCGCTCATATATCTAGCCCTTCTTCGTACTTGCTTCGGCGGCTTGTGCGGATTTACTTCCTGCGCGCTTGCGCAGAACCCAATCTAATACATTTCTTTGCTTTGCTCGGCCAACACCAATTGCGCCCGCCGGAACATCTTCTGTAATAACTGATCCAGCCGCTGTATAAGCGCCATCACCGATTGAAACAGGAGCAACAAGCATTGTGTCACTGCCAATTCGCACCTGATCACCCACTGTTGTGTGATGTTTCTCAACACCATCGTAATTAACGAAAATAGTGGCCGCCCCGATGTTGCTTCCTTCACCAATAGTTGCATCGCCAACATATGAAAGATGCGGAACTTTTGAACCTGTTCCAACAACAGCGTTCTTCATTTCAACAAAAGCACCTGCCTTAGTTGCATCTCCAAGCTGAGTCCCAGCACGCAAATAGGTAAATGGGCCTACTGAGGCACCTTCGCCAATAACGGTTTGCAAAGCGATTGATTCCAGCACTTGTGCGCCTTCTTTAACAACACAATCCGTAAGGGTCGTGCGAGGTCCAATTACCGCCCCAGATGCAATCTTGGTAGAGCCAAGAAGAGCAGTGCCAGGATGCAGTGTCACATCAGGTGAAAGTTCAACAGTTGAATCAATCCAAGTTGTTGTTGGATCTATGATAGTGACACCGGCATGCATCCACTCATCATTAATCCGATCACGTAGCATCGCTGCGCTCTCTGCCAGTTGCACCCGATCATTGACACCCAGAGTTTCAGTGAAATCATCGATCATGATGGCAGCTATAGATTCTCCTGCAGACTTTAGAATTCCGATGACATCAGTTAAATACAATTCACCTTGGGTATTCGCATTTGTTAACTTGCCAATTGAAGCAGCAAGCTTTTCGCCATCAAATGCATAAACTCCACTATTGATTTCAAAGATAAACTTCTCATCATCTGTTGCATCTTTTTCTTCAACAATGCGCAAGAGTTCATCAGCATCATCTCGAATAATGCGGCCGTATCCAGTTGGTTCTGGATGTTCTGCAGTTAAAACAGATGCGGCAAACTTTCCGGCGCTATGAGCTGCTACAAACGCTGCCAAAGAGTCACCAGAAAGTAGAGGTGTGTCTCCAGCTAAAACTAATACCGTGCCTTTTGGAGTTGTGCCTGCGAGCGCTAATTGCGCTGCATGTCCTGTGCCACCACGGTGTTCCTGGAAAACTGTTGTTGCCTTCGGTGCAATCTGTGCGATGTGTGCTTCGACCGCTTCACGGCCTGAACCGACAACGATTCGAAGTTCAGTTGGATTTAAGTGATTAACTGCGTGAATAACATGTCCGAGTAGCGAACGTCCTGCAACGCTGTGAAGAACCTTAGGAGTTGCCGACTTCATGCGTGTGCCTTCGCCTGCGGCTAGGACAATCACGGTTTGTACGGTCACAAGTGAAGTCTATCGGTGGCTCCGCCACCAGGTATCGATCCTGGACCCTGGGCTTCAAAGGCCCATGTGCTAGCCACTACACAATGGCGGAACGCATATTCTCCCTCATAAATGGTGGTGCTTGTGACCAACTGCGGCCCGATTAGGAGATTACTTTCGCTCCAGCCACAGGGCCATATGCCCGCACAACGCTGCCTACTACCCCGCTGGCCGTTAACGCCACCGTTAAATCAAGGCCCGCATCAACATCTGCAACCAAGAAAGCAACTGTTGGGCCAGAGCCTGAAACGATCGCACCTAGAGCGCCATACTCCTGACCAACATCTAAAACTAACCGTAGGGCTGGTCGCAATGAGCAGGCAGCAGCTTGTAAATCATTAACAAGTGATTTGCCAACCTCTGTTGCATCAGCTGCCAAAAGTGCTTGCATCAACCCTTCATGTGTTTGGGGTTGAATAACGTCGAGCTCTGCACGTAAGCGATCACATTCGGCGTAAACAGCCGGTGTTGATAATCCATGAGTAGAAAGTGCAAGCACCCAGTGATAAGTCCCGCGTGATAGCGCAGCTGTTAATTGATCACCATGTCCTGTCCCAATTGCAGTACCACCGCTAAGCATAAATGGGACATCGCTACCAAGTTGTGCTGCAATCTCAACCATCTCTTCACGAGACATTCCTAGTGAATACAAATAATCAATACCAACAATCGTGGCTGCTGCATCTGCACTACCGCCTGCCATGCCACCCGCAACTGGAATAGATTTCTTGATCTCAATATGTGCATCAACTGTTAGGTCATACTCTTTCGAAATAAGAGCGACGGCTTTTGCTGCCAAATTATTTGCATCGGCTGGAACACCATGAGTCTGCTCGCCAGAAATTTCAATAGTTAATCCAGCGCCAGGTTCTGACAACTTAATTGTCACATCATCAAAAATTGATATCGCTTGAAAAACCGATACTAGGTTGTGATAGCCATCGGCCTCTTTTGGCCCAACAGATAACTGAAGGTTGACCTTTGCCGGCACGCGAACGGTCACACTTTTTACTGGCATGCAGTGACCCTATAACTGCAATTAGAAAATGTCAGGAGCAACGGCAGCAATCTTGCAAAAAGATTCAATCTGTAATGCTTCGCCACGAAGTGTTGGATCTATACCTGCTTTGACCAAAATCGCTTCGGCAGCCGATGATGAGCCATAAAGGCTAGAAAGGGCTGAACGCAGCATCTTTCGGCGTTGGGCAAAGGCGGCATCGATAATCGTAAAGACTTTTTCCCGAGATTCTTCACTACCAGCTGTTTCACGGCGGGTGAATCCCACTAGTTTGGAATCAACATTTGGGGCTGGCCAAAAGATTGATCTTGACACTGTTCCGACATTTTTCACATCAGCCCACCATGCAGCTTTAACACTTGGAATTCCATACTCCTTGCCACCAGGCTTTGCAGCCAAACGATCTGCAACTTCAGCTTGAACCATGACGACACCTGTGCGAAGTGTTGGGAATTTTTCAAGCAGGTGCAGCAATACTGGAACAGAGACGTTATATGGCAAATTTGCAACTAACACAGTAGGTGAAACTGGAAGATCATTAACCGCTAATGCATCCTTGTTTATGACAGTGAGATTTTCTGGGTGTTCAAAGTGCTCTGCGACAGTTACTGGAAGTTGCTGCGCAAGGCGAGGATCTATTTCCACTGCGATTACAGATTGCGCAACATCTAGTAATGCAAGGGTTAATGATCCAAGACCAGGTCCGATTTCAAGAGCAATGTCATCACTTGTTACACCAGCGGTGCGAACTATCTTTGTGCAAACATTTGAATCAATGACAAAGTTTTGCCCTAAGGATTTAGATGGCTTCAGCTCTAACTGTGCAGCAAGTTCGCGGATTTGTGCCGCACCAAGTAACGTCATGATGAAAACGAACCGAAGATGCGTTCAGCATTATTGCCTAAGGCAGTTGCTAGCTCTGCTAAATCTTGTTCTCGCTCTGCAGCCATCGCACGCACAATGGTTGCAATTTGTGCAGGAGTATTGCCAGCACCTCGATTAGGAGACGGGGCTAAGAATGGTGAATCTGTTTCGACTAATAGTTGATCAACTGGCACAAGCTTTACCGCATCACGCAATTCTGGAGCATTCTTAAAGGTTAATGTGCCGGCAAAGGAGAGAATGTAGCCACGTTCAATGCAGGTTTTGGCCATTGCCACATCGCCTGAAAAGCAGTGAAAGACAGTCTTTTCAGGTGCACCAACTTCTAGCAGTACCGACAAGACATCATCATGTGAATCACGATCATGAATAACTAGCGCTTTATTAGCTTTTTTGGCTAATTCAATATGCCACTTAAAAGAATCTTGTTGGCGCTTACGTAATTCAGGTGGGGTGCGGAAGTAATCAAGACCAGTTTCACCAATAGCTCGAACGCGTGGGTGTTGGGCAAGTTCTTCAATAATCTTGAGGTCAGCTTCTAAGTCAGTAACAACAGGTGCTTCGTTGGGGTGTAATGCAACCGCGGCCAGAACGGATGTGTTCCACTTTTCTGCTGCACCAACACACCACTTAGATTGTTCTGCTGAATAACCAACTTGAACAATGCGATCCACATTTACTGACTTCGCTTCTGCAATTACATCTGCTACCTCTTGTGAATCAAATGCCGCATCGGTAACGATCTCCATATGGGCATGTGCATCAACAGTTGGAACTGGTAGGGGTTCTGGTAACGGTGCGCGAGGTCTATCCATATCGCGATTGTGGCGATCAGCCATTGTTACTTAGGCAGGAGTTTCTAAACGTGGGAATAAAACTGGAGTTTTAGTAACAGTTGCACCTGCAGGCAACTGTCCCCAGGTGGCAACCTCTGAAATCTTTTGCGCTCCCAGATCACCCAAAGCATCTTGTGCGCCAAGGCTTTGCCACAAAATTTCACATGTCTGAGGCATGACTGGATGCAATAGCACCGCAAGAGCACGTAGAGATTCAGCAGTGTTATACAAAATTTCTTCCAGCTGAGCTTGGTTTGCCGGATCTTTCGCAAGAATCCATGGCTCTTTAATGGTTACGTAGCCATTAACTTGCTTGCAGAAATCCATGATGGCAAGAATTCCACCTTGGAAATCTAGAGCACACATAGCAGCGTCAGCCTTCTTTACCGTTTCAGTTAAAGCTGCTTCTAATCCTGCATCGTGACTAACAGCCGGCAATACCCCTGCGCAGTACTTTTCAACCATCGCTGCGCTGCGTGAGGCAAGGTTTCCAAAGTCATTTGCGAGCTCAGATGTGTAGCGGGCGCTCATATCTTCCCAAGAGAAAGAACCATCTGTGCCAAAGGGAATAGCACGCAAGAAGTAATAGCGGAATGCATCGATGCCAAAGTGATCAGTGATGTCCTTTGGTGCAATTCCCGTCAACTTGCTCTTACTCATCTTTTCGCCACCGACTAAGAGCCAGCCATGAGCAAAGACTTTCTTGGGGACATCTAGACCCGCTGCCATCAACATGGCTGGCCAAATAACTGCGTGGAAGCGCAAAATATCTTTTCCGACCAAATGCACATCTGCAGGCCAGATTTGTGCAAATTTCTTGCCACCTTCAGAATCTGGGGAATCAGTTAAACCAACAGCTGTTGCATAGTTAAGAAGAGCATCAAACCAAACATAGACAACTTGATCAGTATCCCAAGGAACAGGAATACCCCAATCAAAAGTTGATCGTGAAATTGAAAGATCTGAAACTCCACCTTCAAGGAATGAGACAACCTCGTTGCGTGCACTCTCTGGTTGGCAAGCATCAGGATTATTTTTGTAGTGTGCAAGTAAAGGCTCAACGAAAGCAGAGAGTTTGAAGAACCAATTATTTTCGTTAACTAATTCAATTGGCTTGCTATGGATTGGGCAGCACTTGGCGCTATCTATGTCGATCAAATCTCCTGGAAGTTTGAACTCTTCGCAGCCAACACAATAAGGGCCTTCATACTTACCAGCATAGATATGTCCAGAGTCTTTAAGTGATTGTAAAAACTTTTGAACTCGTTCTGTGTGCCGCTTTTCGGTGGTGCGAATGAAATCATCATTCGCAATATTTAAGTGTTCCCAATTTGGCTTCCACGCTTCTTGAACTAACTTGTCTACCCAAGCTTGCGGTGCGACCTTGTTGCTTTCTGCAGTACGCATTACTTTCTGACCGTGTTCATCTGTGCCTGTTAAGAACCAGACTGATTCACCTTTTTGACGATGCCAGCGCGTCAAAACATCTCCTGCAACGGTTGTGTAGGCATGCCCAATATGAGGGGCGTCGTTGACGTAATAAATCGGCGTCGTTAGATAGAAAGACTTAGTCACTGGCTCATCTTATTGGCATCAACGACTGCGGCATAAACAAGCCGTTTTGCGATGCCAAACTCTTCGGCAACGGTTGCAATGGCAGATTTTCGATCCATTCCGGCTGACTCAAACTCTCGAACTCGACCCACCATGTCAGCCGCCGTCAAGGCTGCTGAATCCATAGCCGCACCTGCAATCACAAGAGTGATCTCACCAAGAACTTCATTACTAGATGCCCATGTGGAAAGTTCATCAAGGGTGCCACGAATAGTTTCTTCATACCGTTTTGTCATTTCTCGACAAATCGCACCAAGTCGATCGGCTCCAAAGACATTTACTGCATCAATGAGTGATTCAGCTAAGCGATGAGGTGCCTCAAAGAAAACCATAGTGCGCTCTTCAAATCGAAGTTTTTCAAATGTTGCTAATCGTGCACCTGCAGTTCGTGGAGGAAAACCTTCAAAGGAAAAGCGATCTGTGGGAAGTCCTGACAATGCAACTGACATGGTGACCGCACTTGCTCCAGGGATAACTGAAACTTCTATTCCTTCTGTAATAGCATCTCGCATCAGTCGGAAACCAGGATCACTAATTGTTGGCATTCCTGCATCTGAAACAACCAGCACAGTCGCACCGCTCTTGAGTTCGGATATCAACTCGCGCGTGCGCTCGATTTCATTTCCTTCAAAAAAGGACAGGACTCGAGCGGTGAAGGTGACCTCAATATCGGTGCACAAGCGATGAAAACGGCGAGAATCCTCGGCTGCAATAATCGATGCGCTTTCAATCGCCCTTTTCAATCTAGGGCTGGCATCCCCTGGATTTCCCAAAGGGGTAGCTGCCAAAATAAGCGTCATGGCCTAATCCTCTCAGTAATTGGCAACAATCGCCCATACTCTTGTCCTATGGCTGCCATCGCTCCGCTCTTGATTGCTATCGCATCTTTTGTGCTCCGGATCTTTAATCTCGGGTCGCCTAAAGGGCTTGTCTTTGATGAGGTCTATTACGTAGATGGAGCACGTGACTTGCTCGCATATGGCGTGGAAGTTAATGGTTCAGACCCGGAATTCATAGTTCACCCACCTGTCGGCAAATGGTTGATAGCTAGTGGCATCAAGTTGTTTGGTGACAATGAGTTTGGCTGGCGCTTTGCATCTGCGGTTTTTGGAACACTTCTGATTCTTGTTTTTGCTCGTTTGGTGCATGTCATTTTCTATTCACCTCTACTAACCGCCCTAGGTGCCTCATTAATGGCATTAGATGGAATGTTGCTTGTGCATTCTCGATCTGCACTTTTAGATTTATTCTTAACATTTTTCACGCTTGTAGGTATTCTTCTGTGGCATCGCAACCGGCACATTTGGGCAGGTATTGCATTTGGATTAGCTATTGGATGTAAATGGAGTGCGATCTACTTTGTGGCAATAATTGGTTTGATTGCTGTCTATAGAATATTGATTGAATACGATGTTAAGAAATCTATAAAGCCAATTGCAGCAAAGTTTGCACAATATGGATTGTTGCCAGTTTTTGTATATGCACTCACATGGACTGGGTGGTTTATTTCAGATCGTGGCTGGAGCCGTCAATGGTCTAGCAATCCAGTTGCTTCTTGGATTCACTACCACTCAGAAATGTTGACATTTCATACTGGGTTAACCAGCACTCATCCATATCAAGCAAACCCATGGAGCTGGTTAATCATGGGTAGACCGACTTCATTTTTTTATGATGCGCCAAAAGGATGTTCTTCGGACAATTGCGCTCAGGAAGTTCTCGCTTTAGGTACTCCGATTTTGTGGTGGGTTGGAACAATTGCAATTGCAGTTGTTGTTGGATATTGGATTAGATCATTGATCAATCACCGTGTTGATGCGGGGGCAAACCTTGTAGTTCTTGGTTTGGCAGCCGGTTACTTACCTTGGTTTGCAATGCAACAACGCACTGTTTTCTCTTTCTATGCAATCATAATTACACCATTTTTAGTTTTGGCGATTGTGTATTGCGCTAAATTATTGCTAGATAGCCACTTGAAGCCAGTTGTTTCTCAATCAATTGTGGGAGGAATATTTGCCCTGATAGTGATTTGTTTTGTGTTTTTCTTCCCATTATTTACGGGGCAAGTGATTACATACGAAGATTGGAAGCTTCGTATGTGGTTTGACTCCTGGATCTAATTACTCGTTAGCTGCGCGAGATTGATTTAGCCGCTCGACCGCTTCATCGGCTAACTGCTGATCAAAGATTTCATCCCGAGATGGTGAGATTGCCGCAAGTGCTTCACGCTCAAGACGCTCTTGCTCTTCGCTCCATTGGGCTGGGTTAGTCAAATCAATTACACGTTTGGCGCTAACCGCCTTTGGCGCATTGAGATAAGTTGGAACTGGTACTTCAGTCGGTTCCCATGCATTTCGAATTGCTGCAGAACCTTTAGGTAATATGACAACGCCCTTTAACTCACGCTCTGACAACGGTATCCAATGTTCGGTTGTGGATTTTGGTTGAACAACTTCGGTCAAGTTAGAAGCTGAAACACCAGAGCTACGTCGATGCATCTGTGTAATTCGACGCCTGTGCAATTGATCAGCAATTACATGTCGGCGAACATTTGCAATATAAATAAGCATTGCCGATAAAGGCACTGCTGCATAAATGAATGGCATCGTATTCATAATTCCACCTATAACTGTCGTGATGAGTGAAAAAGAAATCAATGTAAAAATAATCCTGCGACGCAAAAGATCCTGACGAAACTTCGCTTCACGGTCGAGATCAATGTGGATGGATCCACCAGTAGTTGATGTCTCAGGAGATTGATTTGCAACTATTCGCAATGCGCTTTTAAAGCGCTCAACTGATTTTCCAGAAAACTCATTGCGGTCATGAATCCAGCGGGGTGCAAAATAAGCGACCCACATACCAATGATCGCAATATAGATAAGTCCGGAAGTCATGATGGCCAAATCTAAAGGAAGGGGTGATGCTTTTCTGGGATTTAAGTGCTACTTAATCTCAGAATTTTCCTTAACGAAACAGATGTGATCCCGCCATTGACCATCGATGTGGAGGTATCTCGGACGATCTCCTTCAAAAACAAAACCAGCTTTTTCAGCTACCCGTCGACTTGAGGCATTTTCTGGTCGCAGGTTTATCTCAACTCGATGCAGCTTTAGTACTTCAAAGGCGTACAGGGTAAGCATTTGAACGGCAGCGGTTGTATAGCCTCGATTGGCAAAATTACGATCGATCCAATATCCAATATGTCCGCCGCGCATCGCGCCATAGATAACTCCGCCTAGGGAAATTTGCCCAATTAAGTTCTTGCCATGCCAGATTGCAAATGAAAAGGAACGGCCATGGCGGGCTTCATGATTGAGAATTCGCACCATTTCATAATATGAAGGCAGTTCTTTGTATCTCTCTTCACTAATGGCAGGAATCGTGGCCTCCCAAGGGGAGAGCCACTCTCGGTTTTCTACTCTTACCTGATTCCATGCTCTGCGATCTCGAAAACGCAGCGGCCTTAAGAAAATCTCTTCATTTCCTAGATGTGTAGGCCAACCAGTGCTCATGCGACTAGATATATCGGCGCTCAAGAACTACGACTGTGACCTGATCTCCAGTTTTTAGGGAGGTATCGTTTTCAGAAATCGCAATAAATGCATTTGCATCAGACAAGGTTGATTGTTCATCCTGATCTGCCAGTGGTGTCACAGATTTTCCATCATCGGCCAAGATCGCGCGAATGTAGGAGCGCATACCAAGGGTAGATTCGACCGGTTTTTCAAGTATCGCCTTTACAGAAGGGCGGTGAATTGTTGCAGCGCCCAACATTGTGCGAATCATTGGTCGAACAAATAGTTCAAAGGAAACATAAGCAGAGATTGGGTCACCCGGAAGAGTCACGACTGGGGTGCTATCTGGACCGATTGTTCCAAAATTATGACGACCGCTAGCTTCAATAGCCAGGTCAACAGTTGTTATATCCCCAACACCTGCCAAAGTGCGAGTGATTAAATCAAATGAGTCATCTCTGCGCTCTCCACTGATAATAATTAAATCCGCGCGTACTAACTGATCCTCAATGACTTTTTGTAGCTGCTCTTCATCATCTGGGATTGAGTGAACTCGATAAGCAACAGCGCCCACTTCGCGAACTGCAGTAGTGAGCAACCAAGAATTAGTTTCGTACTCATCACTTGAATTATTCAGAGGCTGGCCAGGTTCAACTAGATCTGGTCCAGCTGAAAGTACTACGACACGTGGATGGGGACGAGTTGGAAGATGATCAAGCCCAATAGATGCTGCTAATCCAATTTGAGTTGATCGAATACGAGTACCGGCGCGAAGAACCAAACGCTCCCCTGCGTAAATGTCTTCAGCAAGGGTTGCCCCATGGGCATCCAGCAAAGGCATCTCAAAAGGTTCCAGTGGTTTGCAGATGGCGAGTAAGGAGGTTAGAAACTCATCGACTCGTGTGTGTTCTGACATAATCAAACCCTACTTGTTGAAGAGTTTATTCCTTGGGATTTAACGGGAGATTTAAATGACAGATCAGAAGATTGCATTGCGCGATCAGGCCCGTCATGAGCGCTCCCAAGAATTTATCCCTTGTAACTTCAATGTCATCCTAAAGTCACCAGAAATACTCTCAGCTTCAACGATCGCCTCCTATCTTTCCTACGATCTGGAGCCAAGTACCGCTGAGATCAATGACGCATTTCTGCGGGATGGAAAAACCTTGGTACTGCCAAGGATTAATGGCAATCAGTTGGAATGGGTTACATGGAATGGCGATCGCAGTCAGTTGACCTCAAAGAAGAAAATCTCAGAACCCATAGGTGAAGCTCTTCAAGATCTTTCAGTTATTAAGGCAGTGATCGTTCCGGCGCTACGAATAGACCAATTTGGTTATCGGTTAGGACAAGGTGGCGGCTATTATGATCGCGCTCTTGGCCAACTATCGGCCTGGAAAATTGGATTGATTTATCCAAATGAATTAATTACTGAAGCACTTCCGCGAGAAGACCATGACATCCCCTTGGATGCTGCAGCTTCTCCTTCGGTTGTTGTGCGCTTTAACCGTTAGGTAAATTACGCGCCATAACAATGCGCTGAATCTGATTTGTTCCCTCGTAAATCTGAGTTAACTTTGTATCACGCATCATTCGCTCTACTGGATAGTCTGTGACATATCCGTATCCACCAAGAACTTGAATTGCATCTTCAGTCACTTTCATCGCGATATCGCTAGCAAAACACTTGCTTGCAGCGGAAAAGAAACGAAGATCCTTTTCATTATTTTCACTCTTTACTGCGGCAGAGTAGGTAAGCAGACGCGCTGCTTCTATATTCATAGCCATATCCGCCAGCATGAATTGGACTGCCTGGAAATCAAAGATCGGTTTTCCGAATTGATGACGTTCATGCGCATACTTTGTCGCAACATCAAAAGCACCTTGGGCTAAGCCGATAGCTTGCGCTGCGATTGTAATGCGTGTGTGATCAAGTGTGTTCATGGCTAAAGCAAAACCTTGCCCAACTTCACTAATGCGGCGATCATCAGAAAGTTGCACATTGTCGAAATAAACTTCACGTGTAGGTGACCCGCGCATTCCCATTTTCTTTTCTGGTGCTCCAAAAGAGACACCTGGGTCTGACTTTTCAACCATGAATGCGGTGATTCCTTTCGACCCAA
>NZ_JBIKSG010000019.1:0-18087 GCF_044348745.1 Candidatus Planktophila sp. | reverse complement strand
GCTCTTCTGTGATGATCGTTTTGATCGCACAAATCGTTGGTGTCACAGATATCGCGGCAATCATCGCAATCTTTGGGGTTAATGCATCCATGATTCTCTTTGGCTGGTTACAAGAGAAGTATGAAACCCCAGGAAATGGTGGCTGGCTCCCATTTATCTTTGGTTGCATCGCAGGCATTGTTCCCTGGGTTGGGCTTATCTTCTATGTCTTCTCAATCGGTGGAATCGCAGACACCACAGCGCCAGCATTTGTGCTGGGGATCGTCATATCACTGTTTGTCTTATTCAATATTTTCGCACTTGTTCAGTATCTGCAATATAAGAAGGTAGGAAAGTGGTCTGATTACCTACGTGGAGAAAAGACATATATAACACTTTCTCTTGTTGCTAAATCAGCACTTGCTTGGCAGATATTTGCATCAACTTTGGTTTCATAAAGTCTGGAAAAGTGAACCCAATGTCCTTTGTTATGTACTCAACAACCTGGTGCGGTTACTGCAAGCGCTTAAAATCTCAGCTAGCAGAGCTAGGTGTGAGTTTTGAAGAGATCAACATTGAAGAGGTGCCAGGGACGGCTGAGATAGTTGAGAAGGTAAATGGCGGCAATCGCACAGTACCCACGCTGGTCTTTAGTGACGGAGCTGCGATGACTAACCCATCTGCTCAGCAGGTTATAGAAAAGATGGCCCAACTAAAAGGCTAGAGGTTATTGCTGCGGCTTATCTGCCGCTAGCCGCTCTAACATCCGCAGTTTTTCTCTCAAGTGCTCAATCTCTTCTTGAGTGACGTTGCCATCGGCAGTCATTTCATCAACTTCATGGACAATCTCATCCAACTGCTTCATTTTGTTCATTCGCTCTCGATTTTCACTTCTTGCTTCATCCATGGCGTTTAGCACAATTCCAATCAGAACATTGAGAACTGTAAATACGATGATGAAGATGTATGAGAGATAGAAAGGAAGAGCAAGAGGGCTGACCAGAACTGCTTCTTCAAGATAGACAGGGAAGTTCTCAAGGGTCAACAAAATGAACAAGGTTGTCATTGCGATGGATATATCACCCCAGTGAATAGGTAGTTTTTCCCCGAACATATATACACCAGCCATGCCATAGATATACAAAGCAAGGAAAATGAGAACTCCCATGCTTAACAAGGGTGGAATGGATCTGATGATTGAAACAGTCAGAACTCGCACCTCTGGAAGAAATCTAAAGATGCGAATGAGTCGAAGTAGGCGTAGTAATCGCAAGACAACAACCTGGCCAGAAAAGATAGGGGAGAGTGCGACGATCAGGAAGTCGAAGATGTTCCAACTTCTGCGGAAGAACTCCCAAGGCTTAGTGCCATAAGAGATCATTCTGAGTATGAGTTCAGCTGTGTATACATACAGTGCATACCGATCAAGTGTTTCCAAAGTTGTCTGGGCATTGCCAGTGATTCCAGGCATAGTTAGCAAGCCAAGTGAAATTGCATTGAGCAGGATGACAAAGGCAATTGTTATTTCAAAGGGTGAGCTATACACAATCTTTGATAGCCAGAAAATTCTATGATCTGGGATCTCTAGGATCTCTCCGTAAGCCTTTACTTTTCGCATCGCTCTCTCCATGCCCTCACATCGATTTGAATAGAAAGAATTGTCTAGGATTTTCTAGACATGTAAAGAAAATTGGTGGTCACAATTCGCGCACTGTTGCAGGTGAGGTCTACAGCAAAACAATCCGTTGCCAGGGCACTGGCACTACTTTGCCCCAGCCTGACTGGTCATTTCATCATCAATTAACTTTGCCTACCCCAATAAATTACCTCGCTTTAGTACCCTTCAGGAGTTACGGAAAACTCCATCACTGGGTAACGAGGAGAAGAAAATGAATCTAAAGTTGAAAGCAAGTGCACTCATACTGGCCGTTGCATTGCCAATTGTTCTAACCGGATGTGGTTCAGAGTCCAGCAAAGTTTCAAAAGCCTGCGCTCTCGCAGACAAAGGTTCTGAAGGCATAAAGTCAAAGGATCCTTTGTATACCCAGTATTACCAAGAAGCCGCAGACATCCTGAAGGATCTTGCTGCCAAGGATCCAAAGTATTCAGAGCCTTATCGGGCAGCCTTGCTATGGGCTTCAGGCTCAAATTTGAACTTTGATGACCTTAAATTGCTCATGACATTGAATACTTTGTGCTCACCCGAAGAAGAGGAAAGCAACTAAATCTCCAATTTCACCCTTTAAATTCTGAATCTTCCTTAGCGTGGGTTTAGAATTAAGCAAGAAATACCAACAGTAGAGCTAGTCGTGATTTTATGGGTCACGGCCAACTATGAGATGAAAGGTACTGATTAAATTGATCGAGAACACAGAAGAAAATTTTGCAGAAGATGTTAACGGCGAGGGCGCTACGCCTTCACAGCCAGCTGCAGCAGCCGGAGTTCCAAAAGACCTTCTCATGAAAGTTGGAGCTGGCGTAGCAGCACTCGTAGTTGTTCTAGGACTTGTATTTTTTGTCGTTGGTGGCAGAAGTGATGCGAGACTAACGAACGCTGTTGCATCATGTGGTCTAGAAGTTGCTAGCGGAATCACATTTGCCGAAGATGGACAATCATTGGTATTTGATGGCATGGGCGAAGAGGACTACACCGGTGGAGATTACAGAGATGTTCAGTGTCTCCTAGAAGCACTTGAAGCACCAGTAACTGTATGGGCTCAAATGTTGAAGACATCATCTAATGATGGACAGCAAGAGTTTGATTTTGATGGCATCAATGTCACTTGGAGCTATCACCCAGATTCTGGCCTAGATACGAACTTCGTAATCAAGGAATAATTTGTCCAATTTAATACCCGAGTCCAATAGTGGGCAGACCGTCAGCAAAAGGTCTCTCATTATTGCTCTGTCTGTTGTTCTTACTTTGATCGTTGTTGGAGTGGGTGGCTACACAATCCACTCCAACAACGTCAAGGCAGAAAAAGAAGCGATCAGGGCAGAGTTAGCCTTGAAGGCTTATCAAGAAGAACTTGAAGCGGAACGAATTAGAAATGACGTCACGTGGGTACCTGATGGCTACTACGCGTGGACTGAGGATAAATCCGTTGCATATAAATGGATCAATGGTGCAGGCAATGATTGCTATGACTGCAGATATTGGACTTTAGAAGTTGTTTCGAAAAACGGCTGCTATGACGGGCTCTATGGAGAAATGAATATTGAGAAAAACGGAATCGTTGTCTCATATTCAAATGACACCTTGAATTATCTAGGCCCGTATCAAGCCGGAAGGTTGTCCTTTGAAACATACATTGAGGGCAGCATTACTGGAGATTTAACGGAGCTCAATTGTAGGTAAAGGTTTAATTAGTAAAGAATCTCGCCAAGCAGCGATTAATTAGGAGCTGGGCGAGATTTTTTTATTTAAGGGGACGTCCTGCAGAATCGTTTGAACTACGTGTGGCAATCAGAATGACGTCAATTAACCACCAAACTCCACATCCACCACCGGTGAGAAGCTTTCCGATGCCCATTCCAACTTGGCCCATATAAAAGCGGTCAATACCTAGATAGCCAAGGAAGATTGAGAACAAAAGCGCAATGATGTATTCCTTATCGGAAAACACACCAGGGATCTGTGAAGCTGCAAAAGTGCGATTGGTTTCCACATCAGTGACTTGTGTATTTGGTTGAATCACCTTTGTTTTAGCCCAAGCTGACAAGGTAAAGGTATCTACGGGTGAATCAGGTTGACCAGGGATTTGGACTAACCATTGCTGCTTATTACTTCCAGTAGTCACGTGAACACCTCTCTAAATTAGTTACTACAAGATACCAGAGTTGAATCTAGCAATTGCTGCTATCCAGACAAAGGCATAGAGGAGAGCCATTGTTATTACTTGGATTGCAAATGCTTGTGATCGAAACTTTATTGATGCTTTCTGAGCAAACTTAATTAATGGGGTGATTCTAAAAGCCCACACAAGAGCCACACTACAAACAAGAAAAGCTACGGGATTGAGTAACCAGGCTTGTTCAAATTGCCCAGTACTAATTGCACCCATGGCACGTATTCCTCCGCAGCCAGGACAGGGATAGCCCGTTAACAATCGCCAGGGGCAAAGGACTGGACCATCTTCAAATCCACTTGTGCGAGTAGAGGCCGCTCGGGTGAGCAGCCATGCAAGAGCAACAAGAACAACTCGACCTACTCTTGTTGCAACTACTCTGCGCACAAAACCGCTATTCATTAATTCCTATTCAAAGTTATTGGAAAGAGTATCTAAGTATAAAGACTAGTCAAAAAGAGACTCACTCAATGCCCATGCCACCATTGACATACATCTTTGGGTGTTAGAAAATTGAAAGTAGGGACAATACCGATCGCCCTAGAATCACAATGAAAAAAAGGGGAGTACTCAATTGGAGAGCCAATCAGATATAAAGAAATGTCCTTTTTGCGCAGAAGACATAAAGGCAGAGGCGATTGCTTGTAAGCATTGTGGCCGTGACATTGTGAAAAAAATGCCACCTCCAAACTACCCTCCAGTTTCTCAGCCAGCGCCAGTGCCCGTGCAAAACACTTCAATGGGCCTTTCTCTTGCTGCCCTCATTCTTGGAATAATTTCAGCGATGATTGGAATATACGACCTTGCATTAGTCAGTGATGGCACCTATGACTACATTCTCGAATCCGAAATTGGCCTGCTAGCAATCATGAGCTTCACTAGCCTTGGCCTTGCAATTGCAGCCAAGGTTAAGCAGCAACGCATATCTGCCGGTGCTCTCACCGCCGCAATTATTGCTGTTGTGGTCTTTCTTGCCTGTACTACCTACTCAGTACCTACCTACTAGGGGATAACGCACGGCAGATTGTTAAGGCTTAGCCTCGCAAGCAATTCCATCTTTATCTCGATCGAGTCTATGGACATCTTTTCCAATGACGCGAATTCTAGATAGCCCCATGTCATAAATGTCAGGGCAATCTAAGTCATAGACAGAGTTTGGAATGCAAGGATCGTAATTAGGGTCGCATTGGCCCGATGTTGCTGGAGATGGACTCGGACTTGGTGCAGCTTTCCCTGATGAGCCAGTAGCTACACCTCGCGAAGTATCCAATCGAGTTCCTGGACACTTACCCCACAACCCAACTTTGTTGGCCTTAGCTTTTTCTGCTGCCTTGAGTAACTGAGTTGAGTATTTTCCTTTTTCTCCATTATAAAAATATGGAGCTGCCGCACCTAGTTCAACCATTCTCAAATTCACATTTGTCTTACCAACAAAGACATATCGCAAGAGTCTCTTATATCTATCCATGTTTCCAGAAACAGGTTCAGATTCCAGGCGAATCTCTTTTCCAAAGATCAACTTGGCCAGGATGGCGGTGGCCTCACTTGCAAAACACTCTGATGACATCGGCTCTGGAGTATCGATCTGTAACAGTCTTACATCTTGCCCAGTATTAATTCGGATCGTGTCACCGTCCGTAATCTTTAAAATACTTTCGGCATGAGCACTGGGCAGCAAAAGGTTTGCCCCAAGCACACAGGCAATCAGAAATACGATGCGTTTCATGTCAATGATTCACTAGCCACTTTCACTAAGGGTGAGTTTGGGCGAGGCTATTACATCCACTTCACGTAAGTGAATGACCCGCCCTGTCCGATCGTCCATGAGTGACTGGTCAATCCCGGCGCATTAGGGGACAACAGCTCCTTAATGATCAAAGGGGTGGCTAACACTGTTTACCGATTGTTTGTAACCCATTCATTCCTATAGCCCGACCATCTCAATAGGCTTTTGTGACCATCGAACACCTTGTTTGATTGAGCCTGGGCTGCTAACTTTCCCAGGTAATTCTTAGGGGCAGAAAAGGGGGTACTGAGCGTGAGCGCCACCGATTTCTCCTCTGATGATGGCTTCTACGGAAGCGGTGCCCCTCTTAAGCATCCGCCAAAGATTCTTTTCGTTATTGGTTTTCTTTCTGTCTTATCTGGCACATTTATCGGCGCATACGGAATCTTTTCTTCTGAAACTGCCTCCAACTCGCAGCAGTTTTTAACTGGATCTGCCGGTTATTTACTCACTGCTCTTTTTCCTATAATTATTTTGCAGATTATTTTGACTAGGCATACAAGCGCTCTCGCGTTCAATCAAGAAGAACCTTACGACAGCTATGCAGGCGAGCAAATGCAAAGCAAGTTCCGAAAAGTTGTATTCGCAGGTTTGATTTCTGCAGGCCTATCTATTTGGGTCTTTTTCCTTCCAATAGCTGAACGGTTTGCGGCATGAAAAAGACGAAGAGATTTCTCGCCACAGTAACTGCAGGCTCACTAGTCGCCTTGACAACTATCTTTGGTATTGCACCGGCACAAGCAGCGATTGATGTGAGTTACTTGCAAACATGCTTGAAGGAAGAAGGCTCTTCCTTAGATGTGCTGGTGCTTATGGACTCGTCAAGGTCATTGAGAGATGCGAAGCCAGATGAGGCTGCAGCCCGTCAATTTGATAAGGGTTCCGACCCAGAGCGTAAGCGTGGGAAGATTTTGAAGAGTTCGCTAAAGATTTTGCGTTCTTTGGCTGAAGAGTCAGGTAGATCTTTCAATATCAGTCTTCGTAATTTTGGTGATAACTCTGACCCGGTTGAGCTCGGAAAATTAAAGGATCGTTGGGTTGATTGGACCGATGACACCTCCGACGGTGATTTAACAGAGTTTGTAGAAAGAGCTGTGTATGACGATAGCCCGGGAACACAGTGGACTAATGGTTTAATCTCTGCCCAAGATCAATTCAAAAAGAGAATTGGTCAAGCAAAACTAGCCGGCACAAGCAGTTGCTCAATTATGTTTTGGATTACAGATGGAGCGCCAACAGATCCAACGGCACCAATATGCGCAGCCAGCGGTAATGCCTCAATTAATTGGTTCAGAGAGAACAACATTCTTATTCTTGGAGGGTTGCTTAAGCCACAAGAGCCAACCGAAGCTGCCAAGGCCGCTCGATTTGGTCCACTTGTACGTGGTGAAAATTGTGGTGAAAATAGAGATGGCTGGACGCGTGGCGAAGTTATTGAGGCCAATGAAATTGGTGACTTGGCATGGGGATTTGTTGGCCTAATTGCAAGCATCAAGAATTTGATTAATCTGAATGGTAATGGCTCAACTTTCAATGTTGATCCCAGCACATCACACATTGAGATTTATACGCGAAAATCTTCGACTAATTGGGAAATAAAGAAACCAGACGGAACAGTTTTTTGTTCTGATTCAAATCGTGGCTCTCAATGCAAAGTTCAGGATGATCCCGATGTTGGAATCATCACGATAACCATTTTCCCTGACAAGCCAATAGATGCCGCTGGTATATGGAGTATTTCTCCGGCTGTTAACTCAGATGACTTTCTTGTTTATGGAGGTTTAAATACCAATAGTGGTGGTGCTTTAAAGACAAAACCAAATCTCGTGATTTCTCAATTTTCACCTGAAGCCGAAGAGGGCAAAGAGGCTAGTTTCCTAGCAAGCTTAGTGAACCCAGACGGCTCTCCATTTTCCTTGAATGGATATAAGTCAGTTTCGATATGTGCGAAAGTCGCAAGCTCGCCAAAAGAATCCTGCGTGAACGGGCAGAGCTCAGCAAACCTCACCGTCATACCAAGCACAACAGATAAGAGCGTGTCTTTCGAAGCCGTATTAGTCTCTGAAAAAGATCCTTCACGTAAATACCGAATCCCAGCTACTGCAAAGATAAATGTGATTCCAAGTGGATTTTTCCCCAGTTTGGCGTGCGAAAACGATCCTTGTGTTCTTATGACTTTGCCAAACAAGAATTCAAAGTCAGTAACAAATTTGATTGTTAAAGCGCCAACCTCTGGGGGGCAAGGCGGAACAGTCACGCTTTTGGGATACTCCATTCTTGCCGACGACATCGCTGAACGTGGAGATGGGCACTTCAAATTTGTTATACAAAAAGAAAATGGTTTAACGATTCCATGGAATGATGAAAGCCAAACTCTGAACCCTGGTGACAAACTTGTTTTGTCGGTCACGACTGACCTTGGTGGCAGAAGTGAGATTCAAGGCGTGATGAAGTACAAAGTGTCAGCAAACGGGCAAGAAATCGTTAGGCAGTTAGAATTCAAGTTTAATGTGGATAATGACAAGAATTGGCTAGTCCTTATAGGTCTAATGCTTCTGGCTTACCTAGTTACTGTAGGTCTGCCATTTCTATATCTATTGTCGTCAGCTCGTAGACGTGCGGTCCTTCTGGTTGCAGACAATGAATTTGCTTATCTGGAAGAGCCTGTAACTATTTCGCAAAATGGAAAGGTTGCATCAAGAGCAAGTAAAGTTGAGAGCACGCTTGCTACTTCCTTAGAACCGTCCCATGAGGGCCTTAAGTTTGAAGTCATTGAGAATGGCGCACGTGAAATCTCCATTGGGAATGTTCACATTGAAGTGATTCCTCCGAAGTGGAATCCATTTGTTGAACCTGTAACTCATGTATCTATTAAGGACAATCACGTCATGACCACATTCGGTGGATCAGGATTTCTCCAAGAGCGTGCTTTCTTTAGTAGATCACTTACCGGGGAAGCATTGCTCTTCTTCCCATCCGCAGAAAACATTGCTCCCCGCATGGCTCAAGAAGTTGAATCCTTTGAACCAGCTTCAAAATCAGAGCTCTTTTCTTCTTCAGCTACAAAAACACAAGGTGAAGAGCTTGTGATTGCTAGCGGGGAGATATTCGCGACGGCTCTATATCTAGTGCCTCGTTATGAAAATCGGAGAAAGTCTTTGAATGATGTTAACTCGAAACTGAAAAACACTGTGGAAGGTGCAAATTTAGGTGTTCACATTTCTGAGCTCCGTCAAGCGGCGTTGGACGCAGAAATTTTAAGACTTGCCGAACTCAAGAAAGCCGCGCTAGAGCAAACCGCTAAGAAAAATGATAAAAAAGGGCCAAAGGTAAAGAAGAACGAAGATGAGGCGCAGGATCAGACAGTTCAATCTGATAAGCCACGCAGCCTTTTTGAAGATGAAATCAAAAGTGATAAGAAGAGCCTGTTTTCAGATGAAACCGATACTCCAGATTCAGATTCTGGAAAAAAACTATGGTAACAACAACTAAGAAAGAGGGAATGCCATGCTAACTCCACTACTCATAATCGGCTTAGGTGGATCGGGCGGAAAAACTATTCGATCAATGAAGCAGGCACTCAATCGTAAGCTTGAGTCTGTTCGTTATGAAGGCGGCCTTCCTGCTGCATGGCAATTTTTACAAATCGATACAACTGTTGATGGAGTTAGCTTTCCAGCACCAATGTTGCCCGCAGATGAAGTTCACGTTGTAGTACCAAGTGGAGAAGGATTTGCAAGAGTGCTAGCGAGCATTACTAGCAAAGGTACCAATTCTGATCAACACGAAATGCTAACGGGGTGGGGAATTGCGACCTCTTCTGTGACGATCAGTGCCGGCGCGGGACAGACACGGGCCATTGGTCGCCAAGTCGCTGTTGCCAATTCAGCAAAAACTCTACAAGCGATTCAGGGGGCAATCGCAAAGATGAAATCACCTACTGCACTTGCAGAGTTGGCAAGTGTTGCTAAAGCTTTGGGTGCCAATACTCCTGATACTAAGCCGCAAGCTTTCATTATTTCTTCCATTGCCGGCGGTTCAGGTGCAGGTATGTTTATGGATGTAGCCGAACTGCTTAAGCGCGCAACTCCAGATGACTGGGCACAAGAAGCCATTTCTTTCCTCTACACAGCCGAAGTCTTTAACAGTTTAGGCGCACTGGGTGCCAACGTTTCAAAGAACTCACTTGGCGCAATGAATGAACTGATAGGAAGCAAGTGGATTGCACTTTCTGAGCGAAGTGAACTCCTGTACTCAAAACTTGGACTAGTTGGTGGCAATAATTCAGGCAAAAGTGAGTATGGCTGTAAAGGAAATATTCTTATTGGCGCACGAAACAGTGCCGGCACTGATATTCGTAACGGTGTTGACGGCGCTGGAATGGATGAAGTATTTCTCACAATCGGTGAAATGCTTGCTGGCGCATTTTCCAATGATGAAATTTCAGAGTGGCTAGTAAAGGTAGCTTTTGTAAACATTATTCAAAATGAGTCAGCCCTTGATATTTCTGGGCTCTCTCCCGAAGATGCGGAGAATCCAACTTTAGCGGCAGCTGGAATTGGATTCGGCAGAATGACATTGGGAGCAGATCGAATTGTTGATTATGTTGCCGACGCACTTACCAAGCGCCAAGTTGAGAAATTACTCTGGCCAGAACTAACTCCTGCACTTTTAAAGGGTGGAATATCTGTCAGAGAATTAATCCAAGAGAAAGCTGATGAAATCTGGCCAAACTTCCTTCTAGACTCAGGTTTAGATGAAAGAGGATCTCAGAATCAGATTGTTGACGCATTACTACCCGAGCAAGCACAAGAGCGAGTAAAGCAATATGTAAATGGCATCATCAAAAAGAATGTATCTGCTACGGCAAAGCCTCTTGCTACATTTTCCAGAGCAATATGGTCGGAGTGGGAGACTGAATCAAGCGAATTCTTGACTAGTGTCAAAAATGAAATGAGCAGTAAAGCTCAAAAGTGGGTACCAAGCATTCAAGACAAGTTGAAAGATCTCATCGCCAATGAGTTAATGTTGAATGGATACGCAGTTCTTACCAATCTAACAGAGCGATTAGAAGTGGAACTTCGTGATCATGCAATGCCGGAATTGCTTCGGGATCACAATGAGTTTTCAAACGCAATCAGCGGTTTTGATCAACAGGCTTTCAATAAGCGAGTAAGTGAAATCGCCGATGGTCTCACCGGAGTGAGTACTCAAAATGGGCCATTCTTCGAAAAGTTAAGTCAGTCATTAACTCGCGTGCTTGAATTCCAGATAAATTCACATGTAAATGCTCTAGCGGCATCCCTTGTTCAGGATATGTTGAGTTTCTTCATCACTCCACTAAAGGAGCAACTGGCAGATTCCCGATTTACCCTTCACAAGGCTCAAAAAGCTGACTTACTGCCCAACGGCTCCAAAAATCCATATATGAATTATCCTGATTGGTCATCAGGCGTAGTCCCTAATCGATACAAAGCGAGAACTATTGAAAGAATTCTTATCGATTCAGCGGAATATGAATCGACATATGATTTTTATGCAAGCAAAGATTCACAGGGCGCACCTGCCTTCCAACAGTCTGTGAGTTCAGCTCTTCTAGGCAAGAAAATGAACCCAATGCCTGGCGACGCTAACCCGCAAACACTGATTACTGTTGCTAGTCCATGGATTACTAGCGTCAGGGACGCACAAGGGACAATGGGTGCTGCTGTAAGTAAGTCTGAGTGGAATTTCCACACAGATATTGCAGAGCTATCGGAGCGAAACCGCCGCTGGTTGAAGCATGAAGACAGCACCTTCGGCAAGTTCACGAATATGTCGATTCGCACTTTTGTTGGTGCTGCAGGCGAAGGCCCCCAAATCAGAGACCAACGTGAGAGTAAATTTGTGAAGGAATATCAAGCTATGTTGGCACTAGCCCAACCATTGGTACTCCTTAACCCAAATTCAATGTCGCACATACTCGCGGCCGCTGATGGTGAAAAAGTTGATGGCAATATGATCAGGACGAATAAAATTCCATTTGCCCCTAGCTCGAACGTTGGGCAAGCATGCACGGGAGTTCTGCAGCAGAGTGGATTCAATCCAGCTAATCCAAGTTTTGAGCAAGACTGGTTTGATGCCGGAAGCAATGATTCAAGTATGTTTGCAGCATCAACGACCCAGGCTTCACTTCCTGCATGGGCGTTCGCTTCCTTAACGGAACCAATTCTGCAACAAGTTGCTCAATCAAAAAATGATCCAAAGACATGGATTCAATTCTGGAAAGGCCGACGCACTCGTCCATTGATCGAATCGATTCCTTTCGAGACTGAAATGCGCAGATCGATGATCACGGGTTGGTTTGTTGCGACGCTATTTGGAATGCGTAAGGTGGAGATCGTTCCTGCAGGTCGTACTGTGCAGATTTGGAATCCAACGTTACAAAATCCGGGGTGGAGCACATTCCCTAGTCCTTTGTTGAACACGCATCTTGAAGACAATAAGCGTTCGTCATGGGTGCTTCCGCAACTATTGGTATCTGCTGGTATAGCCCTTGCAGAGTTTGGAAAATCAGGAAATCCTGAATTTATAAATGGTTACAAGTTGTTGAAATACCTTGGACGCGAGGTAACAACTTCCATGAAGAATCGCGATAAGTGGGATGGAAATGGAAAAGGCGACATGCTCCCAACTGGCATGCCTGGCCAATCTACTTTCCTAAAGGATTGGGTCACAGATGGCTCTTTACCTGGCGCTAATCTCAATCTTCTGAAGTTGCTTCAAGCCAACATTTCTTCACACCCCGATAGAGGTTCCGCGTTGATAGAAACGCTTGAGCAACTAAGGTCTGAATACAACGGAATATGGCAAGAGTACTCAACAGCGGCATGGCACAAGTTGCCGGAAACCTGGGAGCTTAAAGAGGACATCGATCAAGCACTTGATGATCTCTTGAACTATGTTCAAGATCTGCACATTACTTCCTCGGTCACGAGTGATGAATAATCTATATGGCTAAAAAAATATGGGAGAGCGAAGCAGTATCGATCATTGTGCTGCCGAGTGGTGATCAGGGACGTGAAATTCTTGACTTAGCTCAAGATTGGTCACGTTCCTGGTTGCTAACCCCAGCCCTTTGGATGCTTGCGGAAGAGATACCAGAGTTTGATCCACTGAGAGAGATAGAGCTTCAGATCCCACCCAAGCTAACTGCATATTTGTTGGGACGGGATTCCGAGCAAAACTCAGTTAAAGAAGAAGTTGATGTGTTTTGGACTCTTGGTTCCCAGCCGTTTAAAACGATTCGCTTTATTGCAGTAAGAACTGAGCAGGACCCTGCACTGATGCAAAAAACTTCTATTGGCGCTGAGACGGCAGCTCAATTCATCCAACGAGCAGTGCCGGAACCGCGAGATAAATCTAGAACTGAGCTCACTGGCGCACTATTTAGCAAGTTCAATTTAGTGATTGCACCTACAAACGAACGCGGCCTACTCGAAGGTGTGCTGAGTGATTTTTGGGATGCAAATTTGATTGCAGCAGCAGAAGACAGATCCACCCCGCTGTCAACAGATTCATTCGTGAAAGTGGGGGAGCGATTCACTGGTTTCGCATTGGCGCATATTGCTACCACTGCAGGTTTGTGGGCAGGGTTACCAATTAGCTCTGCTGAAATTAATAGCGAAAAAGCACAGTTGAATCTTGCTCGCTTGCAACGTGTTTTTGTTCGAGGGGTAACGAGTGATGCCTTGTCGGCCGATGTGGCGCACTGGGCATTACAGAAGTTGAACTATTCAGACACAAACTTCGAGATCAGTGCAGTTGAAGGTCAAAACGTTGCCACCATTGCAGCGGAACGACAAGAACGTTTCATGAATGAATTAGTCGAATACATCATGAGTGGACCATCTCCTGAAGGCGATAATTTTCTATATGAGCCCTTTCAAGAATCACCATTTACTACTGCGAAGGCACGTTGGTACGTTCGATTCTTAGAACGAATTGGTGATATGGGATCAGGTCTTGCTGGATTGCCGAGATGGATCGGCGCTTCTGCTGAGTATCGAATTGATATTGCGATGGATGATGAAGCAGATGAGCAGATTTTGTATAAGGGTGTTCCAGAACGCTTGGCACCTCAAGTAAAACTTCCCCCTATTGATGTGTTGATTGCCTCTTTGAAGCCAAGACTTCCAATGCCAACTCCAGATTTATGGAAGCACATGCGTGAATCTATTTCTTCTGCCATCGACGCACCGACTAGTAATCATCCAGAAGTTATGACAGACATGAAGGATGGGAAGAGATTAGTCTTTGCAACAGTTGATCAGGTACTTCCAGATCCTGATGCCTTATGGACCGGTGAAAAGTTCAAATCGGGTACTGAAGTTGATTTAAAAACAGTTGGATGGCTCGATGCAGAAGCTGCCTATCAGACCAGTACCAATATCTTTAAGAGAATTGATGAATTAGCCCCAGGGATAGTTGATGCCAGAAGCCAGTTATCCGAAACACAAAAACTAGTCAATGAAGCAAGAATTGAACTTGGCATCGTAAACGAAGATCTTGACCTGATTCAAAAGGAGTTAACTTCTGATGAGCAGGATGCGAAGAAGATTAAAAATAACCACACCCATAAGCTTCCGCGCGCAGTAACAGATACGGCAAAGCGTAAGTCTGAGGGTGGAGTCTCAGGCAAGAAATCAAAACCAACACATGGATCTGAACTCACTGAATTCCTCAATGAAGATGGCTCCGCGAAGAAAGTTGGTTTTTGGAAACGCATTTTCCGCCGGAAAGGCGGTTCAAATAAATGAGTTTCTGGAAAAAGTTATTCGGAAAGAGTGAAGAGCTAGCTGCTCAAGAAAATGTGGTTGCAGATCTTGAGATAGAGGATTATGAGATCGAGACTGATACGTCGGCTGAGTCAGATGATGTATTAGAAGAAGTGGGCGAAGAAGCAGAAGTCGAATCATCGACCACGGATGAAGTTGTGACTGATGAATCACACGATGCAACTCAGGAGCAATCTGAGTCAGCAACTGAAAGTGCAGTCCAAGATCCGCAGGTATCAGAGGAATCTGAAGTTGATGCTGATGTCGCTACTGAGGAGGAAGAGGCAACTGAAGCAGAGGATCAGGAGGCTAAAGCTAGAAGTGTGGCGGAGGCTGCCGAAGAGCAACTTCGTCAAGAACTTGAGGCTGCCGAAGCAGCTGCTCTGAATGCTCAGCTAGAAATTGAAAAAGAAGAGTTTCTTGAAGATCTATCAGTACTAGATGGAAGAATCCTTCCTCAGCTAAAGGTCCCAGACTGGCGCGAGGAACTTGAATTTGTAAAGGAAAGATATGAGCCTTGTGATTTGTCGGATCATATTGTGAAAGTTTCTAAGCGCAGATTAACTGCACGTCAGATAGACCACGAATTGGCACAGAGTCGATTGAGTGCTTATGAGCGATATCTCGAGAGAGCATCACGCAGATTCAAAGATAAAATCGATGAAGACGTTCTGCTCAACGCAGCCCTTGCTGACTTAACTGTATGGAAAAATGAACAAGGCAAATCTGTCGCTTGGAAACTTGTTGATCGTGTAAATGAAGAGGTAGTAAAGGCCAAAAAGGCCGAACAAGAGGCAACTTCATTTGTAGAGAACAACATAGAGTTCGTAAACCCTGGAGCTATCAAGGTTTATCGCGAATTTGCGCGACGTGCTTGGTTGATTCCACTCGTTACTTTGTACATCACTTCGGTTGTAGGGCTAACTTATAACCGTTTTGAATGGATAATGAAGTTTCTTCCTTTCTTTAACTTAGGGTTGTCAAAGACCTTGATCATGATTTCTGGAATAGCTGCAGGTTTTTGGATCTCAAATCTTTGGAAATATTCCAAGAATGTGGCAAGAATTCAAAAGAAGTTGATCCATTTTAAAGCCAAGCATTCAGAGCAACACGATAAAATCAAGCATTCTGTCAAGCAGCACACTCGTTTGGCACAGCAGCAACCACTTGTAGAGCCAATTCTTGGTGTTCTGGCAAAGGCATATCGCGTACAGCTGCAATCAGATGTAAGCGCAAGAGCACAGGTAACAACTAATTTTGATCCAGCAGCCTTACCTGCTTGTGTGACTTTGGCCCGCGCAGTTGATACTGATGAATTTAAGATGAATCGATTGAGGCGTCGCGCTTTGAACGTTCTGATGTCTCCAGGCTGGAGAACAAATGGACTTAATGAAATCGCGCGCATCCATGCTGACAGCAGGATGTTGGATTCTAATTCTCTTTCTTTGAAGAGTTTGGATACAGATTCGGTTGTTAGTGCATCGAGTGCACAACGGTTGCTATCAGAAGCATTCAGTAATTCAAGTATCCATCATCGAGTAAGTAAGGCTCGTTTAGTGAGAGCTATAAAGGATTTACATAAGGAAGTACTTGCCAATTGGGATTCAGATGAACGCCCTCAAGTACTTTCAATGCGTGATGATGGTTTCAATAAAATCGCGTTCCAGTCGAGTTGGTTGCTCGACGAAGATGCCAGTGAAGACTGGATTAGATTCCTTACTGAGATTTTGGGTGAGGAAACCGCACCATTTGGCGATTTCAATATCTTGGATAAGAGATCAGAACTCAATAACGCTAACCTAATCAGCTCGGTTGCTGTTGTGCCGCATTACTTTGCAGAGCGTGAGTCCAAGGTAAAGATAGAGAAGTCAAAATCACAGGATGTGATGCCGATGGATGTTGTAGTCAGAGTTGATGTAAGCCCTTGGTCAGATCCTTCTGCTTTTGCAATCTTTGCTGATGGTGCGTCCACCCCAACATCTGGTGAAGAACAGGTTGAAATCGAAGAGAGGAGGATGACTAGTGACTAAAAACAAGAAACCAAAAGCGCCAAAGGCCCCTAAGCCATCCAAACCACAAAAGCGTGGAAAGAGCTCTAATGCTATTGAGGTAAAAGTTCGACTTCCAGTTACAAAGGTTTCAATCATGTCCTTAGTTTTAGCCGGGCTACTCGCTCTCATGGGATACGCGGGATATCTAGGAGTTAATTCAATTTGGAAATTTACTCATCCACAATTCAATGTCTCATTTGATGCTCTAAAGTCAATTGATTACATCGCTCGAGGAATTCCAGTTCCAGCTATACCGGGCCCGTATATCAACAACCCAGATGCACCAAGTGACACTGCAAAGGCTAATTACTTAAAGGCGATTACTGAGTACGAAGTGGAATTCCGTGCCGAGTATCCAAAATCCAGGCTCCTAAACATCTCTGATAACGAACTCTTTAACATTGGCAACGCCTTCTGTACGGCAAAGAAAGAGGCGATTGCAAAATCTGGAGACTATTCTCGTGAAGAGATTGTTAAGGCATTTCAAGCCAAGTACGTCCTCCGATATCCAGGTATTGAAGGTCTAGGCATCTACCTAGATGCTGTTGGACAAAGGGCTTTTGATCAACTGTGCGGAGGTATCTAGGGTGACTTTCTTTGAAGCTGTAGGAAAGTGTTACAGAAAGTACTTTGTATTTAAGGGTCGCGCCTCGCGATCTGAATACTGGTGGTGTTTCGCTGCTGCATTCTTGTTCGCATGGCCTTTGCTTTTATCTGAAACTTCTGAGGGATCTTGGTATGCGATTTTAAGTTTTATCTATTTCATACTCACCTTGTCCATTGTGATGCCCCTAATCTCAGCATGGACCCGCAGAATGCACGATGTTGATAAGTCTGGATGGTCTTGGCTTTTGATCTTCGTTCCAGCTGTTGGATTTCTGGTTTTAATGCGCTGGGCAACTAAGGAAGGTTCACCTGAAGCAAACAAATATGGAGAGCCTGACAATCATCCTTTTGTGCAACCTAAACAAGCAAGTGAGAAAAAGTAATAGTGGCTGAGTACTGCCCACTGTGCTTTGAGAAAGCAGAGTTCCTTCATAAGTGCAGCGATGCAGGATCATCCGATCCCTTTGAACAGGCATCTTCAAGAACCTCAGGAAAATACTCACTCACATCAATCGTCATGGCTGCACCGCTCTTGGGAATTGTTCTTGAACTATTCCTACCTCTACCAAGCTCGATAGTTACTTCAGCACTAGTTTCTGTCCTTGGATCTGCAGTTATGGGCTTTTTATGGGTTGCCTTTAAGTATGACGGCAATAAGACATTCAGGTTCTTTATTCGAAACCTAAAGAACTTTATTTACACCCCAAATATGCTGAAAATCTTTGGATCCGACGGCAATAAAAAAGCCACATCGACCTGGTTTGGATTTATCGCACTTTCAACGGCCATACAGATCTTTCTATTCACCCCAGGGAATGCCTCATTTATTGAAAACACAGTGAGTAATAAAATTAAAAAAGAATCTGGCGTGAGATTAACTGTTCAGTGCCCTGGAACCCAGATATATCTCTACCAAGATCCAATTGAGTGCCGTGTCAGAACTGGAATCTTTGGAATTACAGTGCCAGCTCGCGTGACTATTTCTCCAGTTATTGGCACCT
>NZ_JBIKSG010000007.1:0-53892 GCF_044348745.1 Candidatus Planktophila sp. | reverse complement strand
CATGCATCTACTAGGTCCTTCGCTTCCTTCAAGCCGAGGCTTGAATTTAGTCCGCGAACTTCCTTGATCACTGCAATCTTCTGTGATCCTGCGTTTTCCAAGATAACTGTGAACTCATCTTGTGCTGAATCTGCTGCGCCGCCTGCTGCTGCGCCGCCTGCTGCTGCAACTGCTACTGGAGCTGCTGCTGTTACATCGAATTCAGTTTCGAATGACTTAACGAACTCTGAGAGCTCGACCAATGTCATTTCTTTGAACTGACCCAATAGATCTTCTGTGCTGAGCTTTGCCATATTCGTTATTCCTTCTCTTCTGTTTCTGGAGTTGCTTCTGTAGTTACTTCTGTTGCTTCAGCTACAGGAGCTTCTGCTACATCTGTTGGTGTCTCAACTGCTGCTTCTGCAGGAGCCTCGACTACTGCTTCAGCAGCTGGTGCTGCCTCTGCAACTGGCGCAGGTGCGCCTTGTTCTGATTCAAGCTTGATGCGAAGTGCGTCAAATACTCGCGCTGCCTTAGCAAGCGATCCCTTCATTGCACCAGCAAGCTTTGCCAACAGAACTTCACGAGACTCGAGGTTAGCGAGCTGCATGATCTCTGCAGGTGTTACAGCCTTGCCTTCATAGAAACCACCCTTGATAACAAGAAATGGATTCTCCTTTGCAAAATCACGGAGGCTCTTTGCTGCATCAATTGGATCACCGTTAATGAATGCAACAGCCGATGGACCGGTAAGAAGATCATCTGCGATCTCTACTCCAGCATCCTTTGCTGCAATCTTTGTAAGAGTGTTCTTCACTACTGCGTACTTGGTTGTTGTTCCAAGAGCACGGCGAAGTTCCTTCATTGATGTAACAGAAAGACCACGATATTCAGTTAGCACTGTTGCATTAGCTGTGCGGAAGTTCTCCGCAAGTTCAGCAACTGCTGTTGTCTTATCTGGGCGAGCCATTCGGTTCACCTTTCCTGTTTCATTGGCGGCCGCAGGAAATAAAAAAATCCGTAACGCGTAAGCGCCACGGATTTACCATGATCACCTACGCGGGCTGAGATTTCCTCATTTATTTAGATCTACCTCGCGGTTGATCTAGACCTGCGGTCTTTGGTTATGGCGTAAGGCTAAAGGTGGGTGGCCTTCGGGGTCAAATTAAGCGTGTTTTATAGGTCTACGAATGAGGATTGTTGAGGCGGTAATCGATAAGACAACCGCGACCAGTAGCCCAGTAAATTGTGAACGGGTGATCACATCTTCTGCAAAGGCCAGCGAGCCAAGTACGAATGAGAACTCTCCTATTTGGCTGACGCCGACTCCTAACTGGGTTGGGCGCACATTCATCTTTGCGATTTTAGCCAGCGCCAAAGTGGGAAGTGTTTTTAGCAAAATCATCAATGCTAGAACTAAGAGTGCAAAGGGCCACGCTGCTGCAAGCTCTTGTGGTGCGATCAAAGTACCTATGACAACAAAGAACAAGACTGCAAATAGATCTCTAAAAGGCAGGATTACTTTACGCACCTCTTCAGTATCGCGGCTTTGGTTAATCGCTAGCCCTGCAACAAAGCCAGCAAGTGCCATTGGAATTCCAAAGACCACGGTTCCAAGGGCTGCTAGAACAAGACCGAAGGAGACTGAATAGATTAAGAACAAATCCTTTTCCCAACGAACAGCTCGTAAGACTCGCGGCAGTATTCGAGATGCACCAATTGCAATTATTCCAAATCCAAGCAATCCACCAATTGCAGTTAGCAATGACGATTCACCTGCTCCAAAGAGTGCCAAGATGACCGCTGCCATTGCAACGCCAACAACATCTTGCATCAGAGACCAACCCAATAAAGCTTCTTCTGTTGATGTATCTGTGGCACGTCTTGGACTACGCGTGATGTTTACAATTACAACGCTCGAAGACATTGCAATCGATAAGGACATCAAAAGTGCGCCAAAGATTGGTATCCCTAGCCAAAGAAAAATAGGAGTACCGACTAATAATCCAAATCCCATTTGAGCAGGGACTCCCCAAAGAAGTCCTTTCTGCTCACGAGTAATCTTTCGCAGGTCTAATTCGATTCCTACTTCAAAGAGAAGTAAAACAACACCAATGTCTGCAAGTAATGCGAGTTGATTGTTATCTGCAACAAAGCCTGGGGTAAAAGGAGATACTAAAAGTCCTGTAACTAAATATCCGATTACTGATGGCAGACCCAATTTTCTCGCAGCAAAACCCATGGTTGCTGCAGCGGTCAACACAACACCAACATTTAATACAAGCGGTGCGGTTTCAACGATTGATGCCATGGGATAACTCTAATTGGGGTTGGTGAGTTTGAGGGAGAAATTAAAAAGGGCCCCGGCGTAACGCCGAGGCCCTTCTCCATTTAATGCTTAGTTAGCTGCTGGTTCGCGAACTAGGTTTGGATCAATTGCGATTCCAGGTCCCATCGTCGTTGAAACTACAGCCTTTTGCACATAGCGACCCTTTGAAGAGTTTGGCTTGGCACGAAGTACTTCTTCCATCGCAGCGGCATAGTTATCTGCAAGTTGTTCTGCGGTAAATGATGCCTTACCGATTAGGAAGTGAAGGTTTGAGTTCTTATCAACGCGGAATTCAATCTTTCCACCCTTGATATCTTCAACAGCCTTGGCAACATCTGTTGTAACTGTTCCTGTCTTTGGGTTTGGCATCAAGCCACGAGGTCCAAGAACCTTTCCGAGGCGACCGACCTTACCCATGAGATCTGGTGTTGAAACTACTGCGTCGTAATCAAGACGGCCCTTTGAAACTTCTTCAATGAGTTCATCTCCACCGACGATGTCAGCGCCTGCTGCGCGAGCTGCATCAGCATTTGCACCGTTCGCGAAAACCAAAACGCGAGCAGTCTTACCAGTTCCGTGAGGAAGGTTAACTGTTGAACGGATTGCTTGATCAGCTTTCTTAGGATCCACACCAAGTACAAGTGCAACTTCTACAGATGCGTCGTACTTAACTGTTGAAGTTTCCTTAACAAGTGTTACTGCTTGTAGCGGTGTGTATAGGTGATCTTTCTTCACCTTTTCAGCTGCCGCTAAGTATTTCTTTGAGCGCTTCATTTCTTCCTCATTCTTTCCAAGGCTGTGGTTAGCGAACCAGCGAGGTTCTCCCACATCTCATCGCCAATTTGGCGATGAGAAAGTTAGTTATCCGTTTACTGTGATTCCCATTGAACGAGCTGTGCCCGCAATGATCTTTGCTGCTGCATCAATGTCATTTGCATTCAGATCTGACATCTTCTGAGTTGCAATCTCCTTGACCTGAGCCATGGTGATGTTTGCAACCTTTGTCTTGTGTGGAACAGCTGAACCCTTTTCAACGCCAGCAGCCTTCAAGATCAAACGTGATGCAGGAGGTGTCTTAGTGATGAATGTGAATGAGCGATCTTCATAGACAGTGATCTCAACAGGAATGATCTGGCCCTTTTGTGATGCTGTTGCATCGTTATATGCCTTCACGAACTCCATGATGTTGACACCATGCTGACCTAGCGCAGGACCAACTGGTGGCGCAGGTGTTGCTGCTCCAGCCTGAATCTGCAACTTAATGAAGCCGCTTACCTTCTTCTTTGGTGCCATTTCTTTTTCCTCTTTTTCTTGGTTTTCTAATTAAATCTTTTGTACTTGACCGAATGAAAGCTCTACAGGTGTTTCGCGTCCGAAGATTGAAACAAGAACCTTGAGCTTTGCTTGCTCTGGCATGATCTCTGAGATCGACGCTGGCAGCGTTGCAAAAGGGCCATCCATAACTGTTACTGACTCGCCTACCTCGAAATCGATGAGACGGATTTGATCCTTCTCTGACTTCTTCTGCGGACGCGGTGCAAGAATCTTTTCAACTTCATCCATACTCAATGGAGATGGGTGGTGAGCGTTGCCAACGAAACCGGTAACACCAGGAGTGTTACGGACTGCTGACCATGATTCATCTGTAAGATCCATGCGAACAAGAACATAGCCTGGGTAGATGTTGCGCTTAACCATCTTGAACTGGCCATTCTTAAGTTCTTTTACCTCTTCTTCAGGAACTTCAATCTGGAAGATGTAATCCTCCATATTTAATGAAGCAATACGGTTGTGAAGATTGCCTTTAACCTTCTTTTCATATCCTGCATATGAGTGAACCACATACCAGTCACCAAGTGCTGTGCGCAGTGTGCGACGGAACTCTGCATTTGGATCATTCTCATCTGATTCAATGTCGCCATCTTCATCTGATGCGAGCGCAAGCTCTGGCTCAGTTGAAGCTACTGGTGCTTCAACAATTTCCTCTTCAACAACAGGATTAGAAATTTCTGTTGCATTCGCAGCGAGCGCAGCCTCAAAAGCATCTAGCTTTGGGGCGTCTAGGTTCTGTTCTTCAGTCATTGTTTTCCTTTATCCAAATACCCAGAAGACAAGTCTTCCAAGAGCAAGGTCGATGAGGGATACAACAGCAATGATGAAAATTACGAATACAAGTACGACAGCTGTGTATGTCGTTAGTTGATTGCGCGTAGGCCAAACAACCTTGCGAAGTTCAGAAACAACTTGGCGATAGAAAAGTCCAACGCGCGCAAATAGACCGAGCTTCTCGGCTACTTGTTCAACTGACTCTGTCATCGTCATTCCTTTCGATACTTCACGGATACATCTTGTAGTGCACAAACTTCTTGCAGGGCAGGAGGGACTCGAACCCCCAACCGGCCGCTTTGGAGACGGCAACTCTAGCCAATTGAGCTACTGCCCTTCGCGAGAGCATGGCAAAACCATAGGGAAAAGCAAACCCTCGTGAGCGTCGAAGTGTAGAGGCAAGGTGGGGTTCAGGTCTAACTCGCGCTTGAAATACGGCAGACTTACGCCCATGACTCCACGTATCTCGGCCCGAATCGCGGCCATCGCAGAATCAGCCACCTTGGCCGTTGATGCAAAAGCAAAGGCACTGAAAGCCGCTGGTCGTCCAGTAATTGGTTTTGGAGCCGGTGAACCGGATTTCCCAACTCCTGATTACATCGTTGAAGCAGCAGCTGCGGCAACAAAGGTTGTGGCAAATCATCGCTACTCACCAACGCCAGGTTTACCTGATCTACGAGATGCGATTGTTGCCAAGACAAAGCGTGATAGTAATTATGAGATTACCGCTGACCAAGTTTTGGTCACAAATGGTGGAAAGCAATCTGTTTATCAAGCATTTGCAACAATTATTGATCCCGGCGATGAAGTGCTACTTCCATCTCCATTTTGGACCACATACCCAGAGTGCATCAAATTAGCTGGTGGAGTTTCAGTTGAAATCTTTGCTGATGAAACTCAAAACTACTTGGTGTCAGTTGAACAACTTGAAGCTGCTCGCACACCAAAGACAAAGGCGTTACTTTTCTGTTCCCCTTCTAATCCAACTGGTTCTGTTTATTCACCAGAACAAGTCGAAGCAATTGGTGAATGGGCCGTGAAGAACAACATCTGGATCATTAGTGATGAAATTTATGAGCACTTGTTATACGACGGTGCGACCGCACCATCTCTTCCAGTTTTAGTTCCTGCGATCGCAGACACATGCATCATTATTAACGGAGTTGCAAAGACTTACGCAATGACAGGTTGGCGTGTGGGTTGGATGATCGGACCCAAAGATGTGATTAAGGCTGCAACAAATCTACAGTCTCACTTATCGTCAAATGTTTCAAATGTTTCACAACGTGCAGCAATCGCAGCGCTGACTGGAAACCTGGATGCTGTTCACACAATGGGTGAAGCGTTCAACCGACGACGCAAACTTATTGTTGATTTACTAAACGAAATTCCAGGATTTGAATGTCCAACACCTACCGGTGCCTTTTATGTGTACCCATCCGTCAAGGGCGTCCTTGGAACAACTATTCGGGGTAAAACCCCAACAACATCAGCAGAGTTAGCAACCCTGCTGCTTGAAGAGGTTGAAGTTGCCGCAGTTCCAGGTGAAGCTTTTGGTCCTTCTGGGTACTTACGTTTTTCATACGCAACCAGTGATGAAGATATTGTTGAAGGTATTGGTCGCATTAAGAAGCTAATTACAGAAGGTTAAATCTCGATTCCAATCAGATTTACCTCTGCTTCAAGGGTTATTCCAAAGACCTCTCTTACTTGATCGCGCGCACGTCTTGCAAGCTCAGCAATATCTGCAGCGGTTGCATGACCTGAGTTAGTCAATGCAAGAACATGCTTTGTAGAAATTCTTGCGCCCCCAACTTCATCGCCCTTATGCATCCCTGCATTTTCTATTAGCCATGCAGCAGAAATCTTTACACGACCATCGTTAAGAGGCCACTTAGGAGCAGCATCCGGCAGTGCATCTGCTGCTTGCTGAGAAATAATTGGATTAGTAAAAAATGAACCCGCAGACCATGAATCTCGGTCGTCTGGTGATAACAACATTCCTTTACTTGCACGAAGTTCAAGGACAGCAGCTCGCGTAGCAATAACTGAAGCCTTATCTCCTGGCTCAATTCCTAATTTCTTTGACAGCTCAAGGTAAGTAATTGGATCACTGAACTCACCAATGCGAAGTTGGAATTGAACTTCAAGCACCACATACCGTCCAGGGTGCGCTTTGAAATATGAATTTCGATAAGTGAACTCACATTGACTGTTTGTGAATGTGTAGATCTCTTTTAGTTGACGATCATAAGTACGGACACGAGTTATAAATTCAGAAACTTCGTGGCCATATGCACCGATGTTTTGGATTGGCGCAGCACCAACTGTCCCAGGAATCCCACTTAATGTTTCAAGTCCTGCGAATCCACTATTAATTGTGGTTTGAACAAAAGAATCCCAGTCTTCACCAGCACCAATTGTTAACGTGGCACCACTGCATGCATCAACTTCAGATTGCACAGAATTGTTGGAGATTCGAATAACGGTTCCTTCAAAGCCCTTATCTGCAATCAGAACATTGGTGCCACCGCCCATGATCAAAATTGGCGTATCACCTGCCTCTTCAATGGCAGCGATTATTTGTGCCTCTGTAGAAACCTGAACGATTTTCGTAGCCGGGCCACCCACGCGCAAGCTGGTGTATTTGGATAACTCGGTCATGTGGAAAGGCTACCTGCGCGGGGACAAAATTGCGCTTTTACCTCGATACTTATCGAGGATGCGATCGTAATTCTTCTTTGACTGAACTTCACGGTATTCAGGATCTGCATCGTGATACCCATGATGACGCTCTTGCGTGAGAGGCAACTCCATTTGAAGCAACTTGCCACCTGCTTGGCGAATCTTTAGTGAGTATTCAATGTCTGCGTTTCGATAATACAAAGCACGTGGATTAAATCCCCCCACCTCAATCATCGCTAAGCGATTAAATGCCATGAAATACGAAAATAGAACATCAACTTCGCCAGGGCCCTTGTCGTCAACACTTCGCCATTGATCCTCAGTATTAACTAATCCCCCACGCCAACCAACAGCCACGTACTCCCCTTTTTCAAGTTCTTGGACAGCCGGAGTAACTGCGTCTCCTGTAAAGCGCGTTGACGGATCCATGATGATTACATACTTACTCTGAACTTTTTCTAGAAATACATTTGCGCAATCTCCCCATGCTGCCCCTGGATTGACTGAAATTAGATAGGTGCGCTTATCCATTTGCTCGAACAATGAACCAGCATCACCGATAGAAATTATTACAACATCACAATCGCTATTTGCCTTAATACCCTTTACCGTTTCTAAGGCATCTTCAGTAAAGCCATCAACGATTAATCCAACAGTGACATCTTTTTCTAGGTCTATGGTGCGGATATCTCGTGGGTAGGCAAGAGTTATGTATGGCTTCTTTGGTTTTAACTCATATCCGCCTGCAACATCTACGACTTCAAATCCTGCCTGCAGTAATTCATCACGATACTTATCGGCTAATGCAAAATCTTTTGCAGCACGTGCATCCATGCGAGCCTGTGCCAAGGCAGTAACTGAATCTGGAATGCTCACTTAATCACTACCGCTTTAGCCATACCTAGAACCTTTATACCCGCAGATGTAGCGCTTAGAGTTATTGAAATGCGATCCCCATCAATCTCTGAAACTGTTGCTGAGACTGTTAAATCAACCTTTTGATCTGCCGGCACAATCACTGGCTTAACAAAGCGGGCTGAATACTCTTTAACTGCAGCTGCCCCGCCAGCCCAATCAGTTACATACTTTCCCACTAAAGCCATTGTGAGCATGCCATGTGCAATGACATTGGGAAGTCCAACAGAAAGTGCGAACTCTTCATTCTGATGAATTGGGTTCTGATCCCCACTTGCATCGGCATAGGCTTTAAGCATTGCGCGATCAAGATAATAGATGTGCTCTTCTAAAACAGTCCCAACTTCAATCATGCCCGCACCACCAAAGTTGACCAGGAAGAAACGACTAGTTCGGTGCCATTATGTAAATCAGAGCGCACAGAAACAATTTCATTTCCTGCAGCCACTCGAAGTGTTTCGATTGTCGCTGAACACTTAAACACATCGCCAGCAACTATGGGGCGAAAGATCTCAAACTTTTGATCACCGTGGACTAAGCGAGTCCAATCAACACCAATTTCAGGTTGGGTCAGAATTGATTCATATTGGGACAAGGAAATTCGAATTGAAAATGTAGGTGGAGCAACAGTTGTATTGGTTTCTGAAATGACAGCACAAAATGCATCTATTTCAGATTGAGTAACAGTTACAGATCCTGCACCTTCAAAGGTGCGCCCGACCGAATCGGGATTGATCATTAGCGAGTTTCGCGGTGAAGAGTTGAAGACTTGCAACGTGGACAGAACTTCTTGAGTTCCATACGGTCTGGATCGTTGCGGCGGTTCTTCTTTGTAATGTAGTTACGCTCTTTGCAATCCACGCATGCCATGGTGATCTTTGGACGTACGTCCGCACTCTTGCTTGCCATGGTCTTACTCCTTCTGTCGATTGCGAGGGGCTTAGGTTACCTGAGCCATCTCGTAGCGCGAAATTCACGCTTGTTGAACTAGTAGCGGAGGCGGGATTTGAACCCACGACACAGCGATTATGAGCCGCTTGCTCTACCAAGCTGAGCTACCCCGCCAAGGGTTGTGCTTGAACAAGATCTTCATTTGGTGAAGAACTCATTCGAGCCCCCCACCGGAATCGGACCGGTGACCTTTTCCTTACCATGGAAACGCTCTACCAACTGAGCTAGGGGGGCGTTGGTCGAAAGCGAAGCCTACCTGTATTAATAGGAATGGCAAAAAAGAGTCAATTACTCCTTCGGATTTAGCGTGATTTTGCCAGTTGTTTCTCGGCTCAACATTGCCTTGTGAGCACTTGCCGCTTGGCTCATTGGATAGGTGGCACCGATTACCGGCTTCAACTTTCCTTGAACAACTAAGGCAAAGAGTTCTTCGATTACATCATTCATTAACTCTTTTTTGCCAAAGCAATGGGATAACCAGAATCCGGTAATTGTCTTACTGCCACCCATAAGTGTTGCCGGCTGAATCATTGATGGTGCAACACGTGATGCCATTCCATATGTAACCAAACGACCAAAGGGTGCAAGAATTTCTAGGCTTTCATCAAAAGTTTTCCCGCCGACCATTTCGAGGATCAAGTTAACTCGCTTGCCTCCGTTAGCAGCCTTAATTGCATCGCCTAAGTTTTCAGTAGTTGCATCTACAACAGCATCAGCACCCAAGGAAGTTGCTAATGCTCGCTTACCTTCAGAAGATGCAACTGCGATTACCTTTGCTCCCCACATTTTTGCTAATTGAATAGCAATAGTTCCGACGCCTCCCGCTGCTGCATGAACTACAACTGTTTCACCAGCTTGCAGATGACCAACAGTTTTTAGAATATGCCACGCAGTTGAACCCTGCACCAACATACAAAGAGCTTGTTCATCCGTCACGCCATCTGGTACTGGAATCATGGTGGCGGCAAATGTCAACGCTTGTTGGGCATATCCCCCACCATCAACTGGAGCAAGTACGCGAATTCCAGAAGCGGTTGTTCCAACTACTTCAATGCCTGGAATCAATGGAAGTTTCTGCGCAGAAAGATATGAGTTTTCTGTTTGATGTGTGTCTGCATAATTGATTCCAATAGCCGAAACATTTATCAACTCTTGTCCGGCACCTGGCGTTGGTGTTTCTAATTCAACGAGTTGCATAACATCGGGACCACCGAATTCGGTGATCTGTATTGCCTTCATATTTACCCCTAGTTTTCTAACTAGCCCTTAGTTGAGCCGAGAGTTAAGCCTGAAACAAACTGTTTACGTAAAACTATAAAAATTAGAAGGGTGGGAAGGGCAGCCACAATCGCACCTGCCGCAAGTAGGTTGAAATCAGTTACAAACTCGCCTTGCAAGCGGGCTAAAGCAGATGTGATCGGACGCTTGGAATCTGACTTCATTAGAACTAGCGCCCAGAAGAAATCGTTATAAATCCACGTTGTCATAAGCACTGCAAGTGAGGCCAAAGGTGGTCGCAATAAAGGCAAAATTATCTTTGAGTAGTGAACCCAGACAGAGGCGCCATCGACCATGGCGGATTCACTAATTTCTTTTGGAATTGTCTTCAAATACGAAGAAAGAACGAAGGTAGCAAAGCCCAGTTGGAATGCAACGTGAATGAGTACAACACCTAAAATGCTGTCATACAGAAGAGCGCGATTTCCAAAGAAATCACCAATTGCTAGGTACATCTTGAATAGCGGAATGAATACAAGCTGCTGTGGAAGCAAATTTCCTGCTGTGAAGAAAAGAAGCAGAGCAACATTAAATTTAAATGAATAGCGTGAAACCACGAATGCAATCAAAGAACCAAAACCTAAGGTCAGCACAACTGCAGGAATTGTGATGAGGAACGAGTTGGTTAAGTACATCGGCAACTTCATCAAACGTATTGCGTTGTAGTAATTATCAAAATTAAGAGTCTTTGGAACCGAGAAAACACCATTTGCAATTACATCGTTATATGGGCGAAGTGAACTCCAAATAGTCCAAGCAATTGGAAACAACCAGGCCAGAGCGAAGAAGCCAATAAAGATTGAGATGATTCGATCTTTGGTCTTTTGAGAATTCTTATACTTCTTTTCAGCAACTATTGATGACATCACTTAACATCCTCAGCAAAGCTCTGCTTCAAGTAAGAAATCATCGGGCCAATACACAGAGCAAAGAGGATTACTGCATAGGCAGCACCCTTCATAGACATTCCACCACCTGAGATGTTCTGGAATACCAAGATTCCTAAAATTGGCCACCCCGTACTCGACCCATAAATCATGTAAACAATGTCGAAAGCACGTAGGGAATCAATAACTGTAATAACAATAATGATGATGTTTACAGGCTTCATCGTAGGCAAAATGACCTTACGGAAGGTTTGCCATTCGGTAGCCCCGTCGATAGCTGACGCCTCTTTAAGTGAAGCATCAACAGATTTAAGGCCAGATAAATACAAGAGCATGATGTAGCCAATGTGGCGCCACGACGCGATGCCCAGAATTACATAGGTATTAATGTCATAGTTGCCATAAATGGAAATCGGATTACCGATGTCTCGTCCCAATATTCCTTGAACAAAACCACCTGGCTGCAACATGAAATTCCAGATGATTCCAGTAACGGCAAGAGAAAGAACTACAGGCACAAAGAATGCAGATTCGTAAAACCTGTGTCCTCTAATCTGACGATCAATCTGATACGCAAGCAAAATTCCCAATGGTGTTGCAATCAAACCAAACCAGAGAAGCCAAATTACGTTGTGCCAGATTGCATCCCAAAAAACAGGAGTTCCAGTCAAAATATTGTTGTAGTTTTGAAGTCCAGCCCATTTGATATCTGAAATGTGAATGCCGGACCAAAAGGTAAATGACAATCCGATTGTTCCAATAGCTGGAACCCACACTAATAGAATGTGAAAAGCAGTTGGAATACCAACAAAAGCAGTAAGTGTTAAACGATCTTTTGGGGAAAATGCTCGACGGCGACGAACTGTTGAGTCCGTCGCCGTCGATGTCATAATTGTTAGCCTATCTTAAAATTCACAGTACTACTATGAATTAAAGAGCTGGCAATGCATCCCATTGTGCCTGAACGCCTTCAAGGATCTTTGTGATGTCCTTTGGAGCGCGTAGGAAGTTCTGGATTGCAGGTGCAACAACTGGGTTCGCGAAATCTTGACGAGTGTCACGATCAAGGAACTGAGTGATGTACTTTGCCTCATTCATAACAGCAAGCTGCTGGTTCTGGAATGGGTCGTAGCTTGATGTGTCCTGGCCATTGTTTGCAGATGTGAATGTATTGCCAGAATCAAGGCGTGCTTGCATGCCTTCCTTAGAAGCAAGCCACTCAACAAGTGCCTTACCGCCTTCTGGGTTCTCACCATTTGCTGCAACGCAAAGTCCATCGATTGGCGCATCAATTGTGTCGCGGCCAAACTCTGGATTGATTTCTGGGAATGGAACGATCCATAGATCGTCATAGTCAGCCTGTGACAGTGTCTTGAAGTCACCTGAGAACCATGAACCCATCATCATTGCACCGCACTTCTTCTGTAGTAGAAGATCGCGCATGCCTTCCCATGAAATATCAAGAACGTTCTTGTTCATGTAAGGAATCATCATCTCGAAGTACTTGAAGACTTCTGCAACCTTCGCATCTGTCCACTTTTCTTTACCTGCAAGTAGGTCAACGTGGAATTGGTATCCGTTGATACGTGCATTGAGAATGTCGAAGGTTCCCATTGCTTCCCAGCCACCCTTGTCACCAAGTGCGTAGCCGATTAGGCCCTTCTTCTTTGTAGCTTCAAGCATCTTCATGAAATCATCCCAGTTGGCGATGTTCTCAGGATCTAATCCGAGTTCAGTCATTGTTGACTTACGGTAGTGAAGACCCCATGGGTACCAAGAAGTTGGAAGGAAGTATTGCTTTCCATCTGATCCTGTTGATGCGATCTTGTATGACTCAGCAAACTGATCTCCGATTGAATCCCAAACGCTTGATACATCTTCTAGCAAACCTTGGTCTGCGTAGAACTGCATGCGGTATCCAGCCATCCAGTCAAAGCCATCATCAGGTGTTCCCTGAAGATACTGTGACAAGCTGTCCTGGAATGCGTTTGAATCATTCATGTTCAGAGTTACTGTGTTACCAGTTGCTGTCTCGTAAGCAGCCTTAACTGCTTCGTGCCATTGAACTGAAGATTCTTCTAGTCCACGGCCGCCCCATTTCATTGGGCCGACATCTTTGCTTCCGCAACCAGCAAGAAGTGATCCACCTGCTGCTAGTCCCAGACCGCCAACTGCAGCACCCTTAAGTACTGAACGGCGGGAAATGCCATTATTTTGTTCTGACATCATTGTCCTTTTCTCTTAAATTGAGCCTTCGAAGGTCATTGGGATTTGAGGGGTCAAAGCCCTTGGACGCTCGCAATCTACGCTTACTCCTGAGTATTTGATAGGAAGAAGGGATAACAAAATGGTTACGAAATGCAATCTTTTACCTATATACGAGGGATTTCTAGCCATTCCCCGCTCATTTGGGCCGATTGGTGGGCAAGGATTCCGGGCATAGTAAAGCGTGCCGCATCGCCCACACCCATAGGGGCTTTTCTTTCCCCGACCGCATCCATTACAAAGTCATCGACCATGAATTGGTGGGAGCCGCCATGGCCATTTGATAAACCTAAGAACTCCTTTGGTAGCTGTGAACGATCATGCACCTTTGCAAATCCACCATCCCATTTATTTGGTGGAATGTAATCGCTGCGAAGTGAGTATGGATTTTCGACATCTGAAAAAGTTCCAACTTCATCTGTAATGATGTCAAAGCTGTTCTTCGTTGCCCATGATGCATACCCAACTTGTTGTTCAAATGATCCTTCTGTCCCGAAAATACTCATTCTCACAGTTGACTCTAAAGGAGCCGTACCAACGCGACGTAATTCAGCGATTCGCATAACGCCACCATCACTTGTTTTAAACAAAGCAATTTGATTGCTTTGATCGTTACCCCACTTGCTCACTTTCGAATCAAAAATTCCATCTGAGGCCATATCTTGTAGACCAATGCAAGTCACTGAGGTCGCATGTGCGCCGGTCACAGACAAAATAGTGCTTACTGAATGAGTTGAGTACAGCATCGGCGGAAAGCTTGCAGTTGTTTTCCATTCATCTCCACCATTTGCTGCATACGCATCTGTGAAGCCATGAGACATATCGTGAAGGTATTCACCTTCTCCATATACAAAACTTCCCATTTGCCCAGTAGCAAACTTATTACGTGAAAAAACAACTGCTGGATAGTAATAACTTGTCTCGGCCATGAAATATGTCAGTTTGGTTTTGGATGCAACCTCTACAAGTTGTGTTACTTCATCTTGAGTAATTCCCATGGGCACAGCGGTATAAACATGGCGTCCATTTTTCAAAGCTTCTATAGCGATCTGAGCATGTGTCCACCGTGGCGTAAAAATTGCAACAGCGTTAAATTCGCTATCCCATAGTTTTTCAAGAGAAGAAAAGCTTTGTTGTATTTGAAATTGAGAGGAAACAGAGGTTCTGCGCTCGTCATTGGGCTCAACAAGGCCAACCTCTTGAACCATGGGATGTGCTTGGAAGAGATGAATAAATGAGGACGAGAACTGTCCGCCGCCGATGATTGCAACTTTCAGTTTTTGCATCAAGTTTCCCTCTTCTCAATATTTAACTTTTATTCTTACCAAAAATTCTACTGAGAAAACCTGGTTCTTTTGGATCATTGGCATGTCCTTGACAACGATCTTTCTTGGCAACGCCTTTGAGCGCGATTTCAATATGTTGACCACAACCAGACCAACTTGGCTTTCCACATTTACGACAATTAGTTCTGCTACACATATTCTTCCCTGCTTTCTATTTGGTCGCCGCTGGCGAGTTGATCCATGTCTGATAGCCACCATCAAGATTTACGGCATTAAAACCAAGTTCCTTCAGGAGCATTGAGCCGGTGTGTCCTCGTAGTCCAACTTGGCAATTCACGAGAATGTTTTTATTCTTAAGTTCTGTTTGGCGTTCACGAATTTCATCCACAGGAATATTGATCGCTCCTGGAATCATCCCGCGACCACATTCAACTGCAGAACGAACATCAAGAAGTTCGTACCCTTGAGCTCGATACTCCTCAATCTGATCCCACTGAGCTACCTTTGACAAACCAGAGATGACATTTTCAGCAACATAACCAAGCATGTTAACTGGGTCCTTAGCAGAACCAAATGGTGGAGCATAGGCAAGTTCTAGATCAGCTAACTCTGGAGCAGTGATGCCGCCGCGAATAGCTGTTGCAATTACATCGATTCGTTTATCTACCCCTTCAACACCGATACCTTGCGCTCCTAGGATCTCTCCACTTTTTGGATCAAAGATCAACTTCAAAGTCATTTGCTTGGCATCAGGGTAATAGCCGGCATGGGAATTTGGGTGAATATGTATTGCTTGGTGCGCACGTCCAGCTGCCTTTAGGCGCTTTTCATTCCAACCCGTTGTTACAATCATTAAATCAAAGACTTTAACAATTGCTGTTCCAATAGTTTTCACGGGCCGAACTGTTAAGCCGCAAATGTGATCGGCTACCACTCGCCCATGCCGGTTCGCCAAATTTGCCAATGGAACTAGCGTTGCATTGCCGTCGAGAGCATCAGTTTTTTCGGCAGCATCGCCAACTGCGTAAATGTCCTGGTTACTCGTACGATTAAAGTCGTCAACTTTTATTCCATTACGACTTCCAATTTCAAGTCCTGCAGCTTTTGCTAATCCGATTTCTGGGCGGACACCAATTGCCAAGATAACTATCTCTGCTGAGATTACATCACCGTTTGCTAGCGCGACTGTGTCCTCGGAGATATTCACAACGCTAGAGCCAAGTCGAAGATCCACATTATGTGCACGCATCTCATTGGCAACCAAGGTTGCAAGCTCTGGATCTAATGGCATAAGAACCTGGTCGGTTGCTTCAACTAATGCTGTTTGTATTCCACGGTGGACTAAGTTTTCGGCAATTTCAACGCCGATGAATCCTCCCCCAATTACAAGTGCATTGGCCGGCTTCTTGCCAACACTTGCGGCAATTTTCTCAACATCTTCAACGGTGCGAAGAGTCATTCCACGTTCAATACCTGGGATTGGTGGAACAACCGGAGCTGCGCCTGGACTAAGGATCAGCTTGTCGTAGTCAAGTTCTGAGTTTTCAGAAGTATCTAAATTCCTAATCGCTACCGTTTTCTTGCTTGGATTGATAGCAAGGACTTCTGTCCTAACGCGAACATCAAGTCGAAAACGCGCATGAAGGCTGGCAGGTGTCTGAAGCAATAAATCTTTCTCTTCTTCAATTACTCCACCCACGTAATACGGCAACCCACAGTTTGCATAAGAAACATGGCCACTTTTTTCAATCACAATAATCTCTGCTTCAGCGTCTAAGCGCCGAAGTCGAGTTGCCGCAGACATACCGCCTGCAACTCCACCAATCACCACTACGCGCATTAGTTTGTGACCAACAACATTCCTTCATTAGCCCAATCAATGACACCACCATCGAGGTTATAGACTTCATGAAATCCAGCATCATGCATAATCTTTGCTGCTTGGCCAGATCGATTTCCACTTCTGCAATATACGGCGTAGGTAACATTCTTATCTAATGCTGCAATCTCATTTTCAAAGTTTCCGCTTTGGAAATCAATATTCTGAGCACCTTCTATGTAACCTTCAGCAAACTCGCCTGGAGTTCGCACATCTAAAATAACTACACCTGATTCTGTAATCTTTTTTGAAAACTCTGAAACATTCATGTTTGTGGCTCCAGTCGTGGTTGAACATCCAGCAAGTAGTAAGGAAGTCATCACTGCTATAACTTTTTTCATTGGGCTCCTAGGCAAGACTTAAAAACAATTTTTGCAACTGTGCCGTAACGGCTTCTGAATTACTCTTGTCTTTTACCAAACATTCTTTAAGGCTTGCCGAGATAAGAGTAAATGCAGCTGTATTGATCGCTTTAGAGGCTGCTGACATCTGGATGACAATTTCCTCGCAGTTGCGACCTTCTTCAAGCATGCGTGCCACTGCCCCTAGTTGACCCTGGGCGCGCTTTACGCGCTTGGTAATTGCCTCGAGTTGTTCTTGATCGGAAAGTACGTGCGCAACATTTTTGGCCGCCATAATTAGCACTTACAACGATCTGCTTCTGGAACTCCTGCAAGAGCTGACTCAATATGCTCACCACAACCAGACCAGGTGGCTTTCTTACAAACTGTACAAGTAACGCGTGAACACATTCTCAATCTCCTTAGATAGCAACTAAGGAAATAATAGCATACCCCTAGGGGTATCAGTCAAGATCACAGACGGCCGGCTTGGTGCACTCTCTTTAGGAACTCTTGGGTCTTTGGGTTCTGCGGATTGTGAAGCACTTGTTCAGCTGTGCCACGCTCAACGATGTTTCCTGACTCCAAGAAACACACTTCGTCAGCAACTTGGGTAGCAAAGCCCATCTCGTGTGTTGCCAGGACCATCGTCATTCCATCACTCTTCAAATCACGAACAGCAGAAAGAACTTCATTCACCAGAACAGGATCCAGGGCTGAAGTCACTTCATCCAGAAGCAGTAATCGAGGGCTAACAGCCAATGAGCGAATGATGGCAACCCGTTGCTGTTGACCGCCACTGAGTCGATCTGGGTATTGATCAGCCTTATCGGCTAAATCAAACCGCTTCAACAAATACATCGCATGGGTATTGGCTTCATCTTTGCTCTTACCGTGGACTTTAACTGGTGAAAGAGTGATGTTTTCCAAAACAGTTTTGTGAGGGAATAAATTAAATGACTGAAAGACCATGCCGAGCCGGCGCCGAACTTCATCGACATTAATCAGAGGGTCTGAAATCTCCTTCCCGTCTAAGAAGATTTGTCCGTCATCAATAGATTCCAGCAGATTAATGCAACGAAGCAAGGTAGATTTACCTGAACCAGATGCACCAATTAAAACTGTTGCAGTGTGCTCTGGCACCTTGAGAGAAAGGTCCTTTAATACAAGTTCAGAACCAAAGGATTTACGTATATCTACCAGTTCTAAGACATTGCTCATTAGATAGCCCCTTCAGAATTCTGTGCACTGGTGCGCTGTCTGATGGCTCTATCGGTGTATCGGGTCATAGGTATCGTAATCAGCAAAAACAATATTGCTGCAACTACATATGGTGTGTAATTGAAAGTTCGACTTGCATTTATTTGAGCGGCGCGCACCGCATCAGTGACGCCAAGGATTGATACCAAACCTGTGTCTTTAAGCAGTGAGACAAAATCATTTAATAGTGGAGGCACTACGCGGCGAATGGCTTGAGGTAAAACAACAAAACGCATTGTTTGACCAGAAGTTAATCCCAACGATCTTGCTGCAGCCCGTTGGCTTGGGTGAATTGATAAAATTCCACTGCGGATTACCTCTGCTACGTAGGCAGAATAAGTAAGCACAACTGCAACAGTGCCTAAGAAAATCACATTGCTTGAGACGCCTCTTAATCCAAGTGCTGGAACTCCAAATCCAACTAACAAAATAATCAAGATCAGCGGAGCACCACGGAAGATATCAACGTAGGCGGTTGCCAGAAATCTAAATGGAGTTAGCGCAGGGGACTTTGTAGTTCTTAGTAGCGCTAAACCAAGTGCAATAACTCCGATTGCAGCTCCACCAATAAAAGTAAGTTGCAGATTGATCCAGAGACCTTTAATGACTGTGGGAAAAACTTCTTTCCCATATTCAATATCAAAGAATGTTGTTTTTACTGTTTCCCAGCCTGGAGATGTAACAAGAATTACGGCAAAAGTGCCCAATACGAAAATGGAAGAAGCCGCAGCAATGCTTGCTTGCTTACGGCTTATTGCACGCCGAGACTTCCGGCGTTCTTTCTCACGTGAGCTTGGCGACCACGCAGAGTCTTGATTCTCTGACATGGTCGCCAAACTACCGTGTTTACTTCTTAGTTTCTATTAAGGCTTCAGGACAGGAGCGCCAGCATCTGTTGCTAGCCACTTTTCTGTAATAGCCGCCAATGTGCCATCTGCTGTGATCGCATCAACTGCGTCAGTCACAAATGGAGTCAGCTTGCTTCCCTTTGTAAGCAAGAGACCGAACTGATCTCCAGAACCCGTTGAAGGAAGCTGACCAACGATTAGACCGTTTGGAACTTCAACTCCTGATAGGTAGAAAGCTGTTGGTAGATCAACAACTAGACCATCAATCTGCTTGTTCTTGAGAGCTGAAACTCCAGCAGCGTTGTCGTTAAATACCTGTGGCGCTATTCCAATCTGGTTTTGAATTGCATCTAGAGACGTTGTTCCAACAGCAGCGCCAAGCTTTGCACCTTTGAGTTCAGCAAGTGAAGTGATTCCTTCAATCTTGCTTCCCTTGAATGAAACGATTGCTTGTGGAGCTGTGTAGTAAGGAGATGAGAAATCGACAGCTGCCTTACGCTCTTCTGTAATTGAGAATTGCTGCAAGTTGAAGTCAAAGTTCTTTTCTCCAGGTGTTACCGCTGAATCAAATGTTGTGCGCACCCAAACCACACATGTTGCTTCAAAACCAAGTTGCTTAGCAACTGCGTATGCAACTGCGCCTTCAAAACCATTTCCGGTCTCTGGTGCATCATCAATGATCCATGGGTAGTACGCAGGCTCACCAGTTGCGATTGTTAGTTTGCCCTCAGTAATTGTTGGAACATCTACTTTTGGACAAGCTGTGCTCTCAGATGATGAACATCCTGTAAGTGTTAGTGCAGCGGCAATTACAACTGCTGCGAAAATTCCAAAACGATTCTTCACGGTAGCTCCTTTTTGGTTTAGGCGAAATAGATACCGGCAAAGGCTAGTAATGATGCAGAAAAGTGTCTAGTTGCAAGTAAATTGCATGTACTCAGGCCTGAATCAAGTACGCTTTCAATCATGTTCGCCCTATCCCTCGCACTTGGAGCACTATCTGTACTGCTACTTGCTTACCTAGTGCGCGGATCACGCCAAATAGGAACCAAGCTTTCAAAGTTGGAGAGTACGAACGCTAAAGGTTTTAAGAACATAGAAAAGATGTTGAACGCTCAGGAGGCGTTAGCAAAACGAAATAGCCAACTTCTATATCTGATGCAGATTCAAAGGAAAGAATTAGATTGGAAATTTGAAGTTTCAGTGACCAGCCATCCTGCACGCTTTCATGCGTTGGCACTATCTCTTACAGCACTTAAATCACAAATTTTGCAGCCACAATCCATCAATGTGTTTATCGCTGAACGAGACATGGCTGCGCTGCCTGATTCAATTAAAGAATTACAAGAATCTGGTTACATCAAAATCTCACCTTGCCAAGATTTAGGATCAGGAAAGAAATTGATTCCTGCACTTAAAACGCAAGGTCTCTTTCCGATAATCACCATTGATGATGATTTGTATTTTGAAAATGACTTGTTCCTTCACCTGATGATTAACCATTATCTATACCCAGATGCAATTATTGCCGCACGAGTACATCAGCTGGCAGTTAGTGATTCAAAAGATGTTCTCCCCTTTAGTCAGTGGCACAAACACTATGACCTCGGTGAGGGGCCATCTAAAGATTTAATGCCGACTTCTGGTGCAGGCACTTTATTCCCACCAAAAGCAATGCATGATGATGCTTCTAACGCGGCTTTATATACGGAACTCTCACATAACACAGATGATTTGTGGTGGTACTTCCAAGCTCGAAGAAAAGGAACTTTGGTCCGTAGGCTTTCTGGTTTAGATCACTTAAATTTCATCGACAGTACACAGGATGTTGGTCTCTGGAAAAATGGAAATCAGGATCGCAATGAAGTCAATCTCAGCGCACTACTTGCCCAGTATGGGAACCCCATCAACTTTTAGGCTTCTCCCACGAATCGCATGTAAAATTTTTATTCTCATATGAAAGATCATAAGACGACCAATACTTGCCGGAAGCATTGGCCACGTTCCAAAAATCAACAAAACCCTCCGATTTCCCTTTTTTGAGTTTGAATTACCGGTGATGAAGATGTAAGGATCGCCAGATTCTGGGCTTGCAGCAATAGTTAGCAATGTTCCAGTCGAAGGATTTAACGCTATGAAGCCCATTCCTTTCCAAGACAATCCTTAATTACCAGCCTTCTGCCATTTATGACGGTTATTTCGTTGTTTTTGGCGGAACTCGCTTTTCTATCCACCGCGCAATAGCGCTAGATGTGGTTGGCTTCTTATACTCTTCTGAGTGAATTTTCCCTGGATCCTTGATCAAGATTCCTGCCCACGCAAGTTTACTTCGCTCACCTAAGAGCGAGCAGACAGCATCACCCACATAACACACAGATACAATGTGGCTAATGCCTGTCTTCTTCGAGATGTCTGAGGTGGAATCTAATTTAGCTTCTTTCGCTAATGAGACGTCCACGGCAAGAGAGTTTTCACAACCTGAGTAAGTTACACATTCCACTAGCGGAAGAAACTTTTGTATAGATTTTATAAATAGATTTCCGGCCAGGCTTTTTTGAGAAAAAGCACATTCTAATGAGAAGGAAGCTATGAGCCGCACGGCCCCACAAGTCGATTTGGTATCAGTCCATCTGCTATCACTTCCTACTGGGAGGCGCTTATCCTTCGGCGATAAAAGAGGATCTGCAATCAAAATCACCCCCAAAATCCTTTGAATAACATCTGCATCATCAGTTGAGGACAACTCGTTTACTGATAATCGAACAATTGCTGCGCCTTGGGAATATCCAGCAAGGAAAAACTTGGAGTTTGGACATCTAGCTGAGTATTCCCGTAAGGAGATCTCAAGTAATCCTTTATTGCTGATAACTACTTCTCCTATGTAATCGCGTGTCTCCTCGCGATTAAGAAAATTGGGAACTCCAACGGCGGGATAAATTGTTTGAGTGTTATAGACCCCGTAGCTCAACCAGGCAATCGAACGCTTCCCAGAAATTTTCGTATTAGTGTTCTCTGGATTGAATGGAACAAATGGAGTATTTTTCATCGTAATAAGTTCCGTGTACAGGGAGCCAACGGTTTTGCCCAACCATGAGTTGTACGACCTTATTTGGGAAGGCGCACTTGAGTCGATGTACTCACCACTCTTCGATGGAGTCTGATGTGGGGTCTTTTCTCCACTTCCTCTTGCTCCAACAAGAACAAAATCCGGGCAAACATTCTGAGTAGCTTGAGTTGGGCTAACCCAAAAACTCAAAGAGAGCGATAGAACCATGAGGCTAATAAACATGCGCCGAAGTCTTCTCATGCCAGTATTTTTGACCGGTTTAATTGTTTCGTCAAGGGAATTGGATGATTCTGCTGACTTTGCTATTTCATCTGGCGAGGGGCTCTAAAGAAAAAACCAAGGCAATCCTCCTCATTCAGAGTTGCCGGATCTCTTGTCAGCCTCTCGTTCTCCACTTACCCTTATATATTGCCAAATAAGGGTGGTTCCCATGAAGTACAAGTCAGTTAAAGCTTTACTTAAAAATGACGAGTCACTGATTCCTGTGACCTTCATAGACAAACTCGAAGACATTCTCCATGGCTTTCTCGGAATCATTTTGTTTATTGTTTCGATTCTGGCCGCCGGTTATACCCTGCAAAGACTCATTGAAACTCGTCCATTTTTTCCTGTAGGCATGATTCAAGGGATTAACGACATTCTCTTTGTAGTAATCATTCTGGAAATCATGCGAACAGTGATTGTTCGATTTACGGATGGTATTTTCCAGTTAGATAACTTTTTGATCATTGGAGTTATCGCAGCCGTTCGACACATCCTAACTGTTGGCGCTTCCCTTACTATGGAAAAAGAAAAGACAGAGGAGTACTTCAACCGCGCCTTGATTGAAATGGGAGTTAATACCGGAATTGTTTTGGCTTTAGTCTTTGCGCTGTTTTTGTCACGCGCAGCAAGAGCCTCTTCCAATAAATAAAAGCAACTAAGGTTTTGTAAAATACCCCAAGAGAATTCCAACGCGTACTGAGCCTTTATAACTTAAATCTGTAAAGATATACTCAAAGTCGTATAAACCTGCACTATTTATATTGCCAAACTCACTGCTACTGAGTCCAGCGGCAACTGGATAGGTTTGAATTTTTTCCCGTCCTCCATTTGCATCCCGCTTGTACACCGTTAACTCAGCAATTTTTCCACCATTGCCATCACGAGGATCTGTGAATACTTCAACTACCTGACCCATCTCGAGCGCAAAAGTGAAGGTGTAGGTGCGTTCTGCGAGAGTGGTTCCATTAAGCCGAAGGTTTGCATACTGCGGCAATGCTAAGCCACCATTCACATCGCCTGGAATCACATAAGAATTAGATTGAATAACCGGTCGACCTGAAGCGAACAGACTGCTTGTGCCAACTACGTATGACAACGCAGCAAGAGCAAAAATAGATAGGGCTACAACCCCTGAAATGAGCCACTTTCGAAGCCGACGTTTCTTAACTTTTTCAAACACCATGTCTGCAAGAAGATCATTCGAAACAATGTTGAGGCCGAGGGCTTCAAACTCCCGCTTTATTAAAGGGTCGAGATTGTCTTTACTCATCGTTACCCTCCAACTCAATCACAGTAAGGTCATTGGTTAATGACTTTCTTTGGGAGTTTGCTATTGCCGGTGAAAATTGTACATATTCACTAACAGCAGATCGACCGCGTGCTAAATGTGAAGCTGCTGTTCCTGCAGGGATTCCAAGTTGTGATGCCGCTTCCTTTATCGAATACCCGTACTCATAGATCAAAAGAAGCACTGCGCGTTGTGCTGCCGTAAGTGATTTCAAAGCTGCTTGCACGAGCAATCGCTCTGATACATTTTCTGAGTTATCACTTGTTTGTAATAATGTGGCGACAAGCTCTAAAGAAACTTCATTCTCGGCTTTTCGTCTTGCGTACTTGCGTCGAATGTCTGCATGCTTACTTACCATCACCCTAATCACGTAAGCTTCCAGATTTTCATGCTCTTTAAGTTTCTTCCAACGTGGATAAATGTCAGCCAAGGTCTCCTGCAGAACATCTTCAGCATTTTGAACATCAAAGCAGATAGCCCTAGCAGCGCGGATGAGTTCGCGTTCTTTCTCTTGAACCCACGTAGTGAATTCTTCTTCATCTTTGCGGGCCATACCTCTAACTTTAACTGTCTTTTGGTTAGAAATGCTTTTTGAATTGCCTTCACAATGAATAGACCGTTACTAGGGCCTTAATTTATGCAGTTATTGAGATGTCTTTGGGCTCTTTCAAATACCAGTAAGCATGATCTGGGGGCCAGGAGCTAAGAAATTTAGGGCCAACTCCCTTTGCCTGATAACCAGCAAGTCGGACCTAATGACGTCCTGAAAGAAGGCAAATGGCCTGTCTGCCAATTCTAGATTCATGTGACTTCTCTGCATAAAAGACTTAGATAAATACGGTTATGAGCAAAGAAGAGAAACGAGTAAAAAGGGGTTCGAAATGAATTGGAATAGTCAGAAAACCTTCAGAGCGCTAGGTGGGTCTGTCGCCAGCAAAAATGCTCAATATCGAATATGAGATTGCTATTCTAAATACTCCAACTAGCCAAACAGTATTAAACCCATCCACTAAAGAGAGAGAAAAAAATGGCAGGTTCACCTAATCTAAAAAAGAACTTCATAGCATCACTTTTTGACTTTAAACTTGAGCATCTTGTTTCGCTAAAGTTTCTAAAATTTATCTACTTGATTTTCACAGTTGGGGCCACTCTAGTAGCAGGAATTGGCGTGCTCGTCTGTTTACTGTCATTGAAGGATTACTTCTTTTTGATTCCTCTAATTGCGATTGGATATCTTCTAGTCTTAATCTCATTTCGAATTTGGATAGAGTTAATCTCCTCGCTTCTTCAAATTGCTCGAAATACTCATGAATTGGTTCAAATTTCGAAATTTGTAGCTAAGAATGATTAGTCATGGCAGAAGCTAAATCCTTTGGAGACAAAGCTGTAGAACTACTGCTTCGCTCGCTTAGAACAGTTTTCAATGAGCGCGTTGTGCAAACCGTAGAGACATTGATCGTGCAAACGAGAGAGAACTTTATAGGTCAAGAAGAACCCCTTGAACCTAAATCGATTTCCACAAGCGATAGAAAGATCAATGCGAAATCCACTTTGCCCTGGATGTTGAGTGATGAAGAAAAAACCAAGATAGATTTCACTTCTATTGAATTTGCTTCTCAAAATTCCTTAGGTGTTGGCTCAGCTGAAACAGAAGATGTTGATCTTGAAGCAATGAAAGATGCATCAAAGAAAGCTCTGAGTTTTCTTGAAAAACAAGTTCGTGTTCAGAGCGCCAGTTTAAATTCCTTTGCCAAGACTAAAAAGGGTGAACTGGAACAAGTAAGGAAAGAGAGAGCAATTGAGAAAGACAGGCGCCGCGAGCAAGCTTTACTTGCAAAATCTCTTGAAGATGCAGCAAAAAAGAATCCGGAAATTCCTGTCGAGTTGGCGGAGAGCATAGAAGAGCCTCAAATTATCATCCCGGTGAAGCCAGTAGAGATCGCATTAGAAGTGCCTACCGAGCCTGAGGTTAGCCAAGTCCAGCACGCCAATGAACCATCCAAGCAGGCAAAACCTGCTGAGTCGCCACGAGTTGTTGAAACACCAAAGCCTCCGAAACCGCCAAAACCTCCTAAGCCACCAAAGGTCAAACGCTCTTACTCCGCTCGTGAAAAGCGGAAGGCAGGACAACTAGTCGTTGTTGTTGTTATTGCAATAGTTGTCTTAACCTTTTGGCCTCAAATCAAGAGTGGTTTTAGTTTTGACAAGAATTTAACTTCATCTAACTCCGCTAAAGAGGCAACACCAACACCTATTACAACAGAGGTTGAAACTTCTTCCCCAACGCCGACAGCTATTAAAACACCTTCAGCTTCCCCAACTCCAACTAAGACAAAAGCTATAAACAGTGATCCAATAACAGATAGTGCTCGGAGTGCAGTGGTTGCATCACTAAAGAAGTGTGCGTTATCGACTGTGTACTCTCCTCCCGGTTGTCCATTTGAAGAGACCGCATTCATTCATGGAACTAGTATGTATTGGACTCTTTCGGGGGCACCTAAGATCACCTTGGTTTCAAGCAAAGGAGAAGTTCTAACCTTGCTCGTTTCAGGGAAAGCTGTAGCGCATGTGTACTACGGGGAGAACCTTCGAGATCGCGATCATTCCTTTTCTCGTACGGCAATCGCAACACCTTCAGGCGCTACTTACATCATCAAGTGGAAATAAGGAAAAGGGAAATCTGTAAAGATCAAAGGTGTTCTTTGTGGCGCTAATTCACAGATAACTGTTTGGCTTAAATATTAGCCGGTTGATGTAGCAACACGGAACACTGGTGGCGGGTGAAGGATTTGAACCTTCGAAGGCAGAGCCGGGGGATTTACAGTCCCCTCCCATTGGCCGCTCGGGCAACCCGCCAAGGTCGAACAAGTACTGCGGCAATTATGGATAGTGCGAAGGGAAAGGATACCTTAGGCACGTGCGCGCACAAACCGCGCTTTAGTCCAGTGAAAGGGCCCAGAAAATGGCAGCAGATAGCAGTTTCGACGTAACCTCCAAGATCGACCGTATGGAGCTGGAGAACGCTATAAATCAGGCGGTGCGCGAGATTGAGACCCGCTTTGACTTTAAAAATACTGGTTCAAAGATTGAACTAGAAGGCGACAAAGTATTGATTGAAGCAGACACAGAAGAGCGCGCTAAGGCAGCGCTAGATGTTGTTAAGGACAAGATGATCAAGCGAGGCGTTTCTCTAAAGCACCTTGACGCAGGTGCACCACAGTTGTCAGGAAAGATCTATAAAATTGCCGCTCCATTGAAAGAAGGCATCTCAACAGAGAATGCAAAGAAGATTGCCAAGATGGTCCGTGATGAGGGTCCAAAATCTGTAAAGACTCAGATCCAAGGTGATGAACTACGTGTCACCTCCAAGAGTCGTGATGATCTTCAAGAAACTATGGCCATGATTAAAGATGGTGGCTGGGACTTTGCAGTTCAATTCACGAACTTTAGATAATTGAGTAAAAACAAGCTCGGCCTCTTATTCGGAGTAAGCGCATACTCGCTATGGGGTGCATTCCCTTTGTATTGGCCTTTGCTTGAACCTGCCAACCCCTTAGAAATTGTTTCTCACCGTGCTGTGTGGACTTTAGTTTTTTGTTTCTTTGTTCTTGCCGCTACTAAGGCACTGAAATCCACTCTTGCAACGTTGAAGCGTCCTAAAGTTGCTGCAAAACTATTTGCAACGTCTGTTTTGATTTCAATTAACTGGCTTGTCTATATCTGGGCAACAAATAACGGGCACGTAGTTGAAGCATCTCTTGGTTACTACATCAACCCACTCATCATTATTGGTTTCGGCGTACTACTATTGAAAGAAAAGATGCGACCGTTGCAATGGGTTGCGGTGTCTATCGCATCTATTGGAGTTCTTGTTCTCACTATTGATTATGGGCGACTGCCTTGGATCGCGCTCACCCTTGCAGTTTCATGGGGCAGCTATGGATTAATCAAGAAGCAGTTGGGGCTAGGAGCCCTTGAAGGCTTAGCCATTGAGACCTTCATTTCTGCATTTTTCTACCTGGCATACCTGATTTATATAGGTAATCAGGGCACCGGCCAGTTTGGCAATTCTTGGGGATTAACCATTTTGCTCATGAGCGCAGGTGCTGTTACAGCAATTCCATTGCTGCTATTTAATGGCTCGACTAACCGATTGCCCTTTACAACAATTGGCTTGCTTCAATACATCACTCCAACTTTGCAATTCTCTGTGGGTGTTTGGGTTCGACATGAAGATATGCCAACAGCTCGTTGGGCTGGGTTCTTGATTATCTGGATTGCACTGACAACTCTGGCACTTGATCTTGTTAAATCAAGCAGAGCGGTCGATAACAGCGTCGCATAGCGACATTAAAGCACCAGTTGCATCATTGATTGGTAGTGGACCAAGCGCACCACGTGCTTGCTTTGCAATTTGATTGAGCTGCTCGCGCGATTCATCAAGTGCTTTGTGAGTGCGCAAGGCAATCAAGACTTGCTGAACAGTTGGTTCATCCTCAATAGGTGCTGCTAGCAATCTCTTTAAATCGGAATCTGCTGGATCACTTGACTTCATCACATTTAAAGTAACAAGAGTTGGAACGCCTTCGCGAAGATCTGTGCCTGGCGTTTTACCTGATTGATTTGACTCACTAGCGATGTCAATAATGTCATCTGCTAATTGGAATGCAACACCAATCTTTTCACCAAATACCGTGACGGTATCAGTGATGTCTGCAGTGGCACCTGAAACCATTCCACCATAGCGCGCTGAAGCAGAAATCAGCGAACCTGTTTTGTCGGCAACAACCTTTAAGTAATGTTCAAGTGGATCTTGACCTGGGTTTGGACCTTGGGTTTCCATGATCTGACCAATAACTAAACGTTCAAAAGTTCGAGCTTGTAGTCGAACTGCCGCTGGGCCAAGATCTGCCAATAGATCTGAAGATTTAGCGAATAAGAAATCACCTGTAAGGATTGCAATGGTGTTCCCCCAGCGAATGTTGGCACTTTCAACTCCGCGACGAAGTGGCGCTTCATCCATAACGTCATCGTGATAGAGGGTTGCAAGGTGAGTAATTTCGCAGGCGACAGCTGCGGCGATGATTCCATCCCGGGTGGGGTCACCGTATTGGGCGGTTAAAAGGGTCAATAACGGGCGTAAACGCTTACCGCCAGCTGCCACAAGATGATGGGCTGTCTCATCCACAAATGGGTATTCACTTCGGGTATGGCTCCGGAGCAAGGCTTCAACATCAGCCATCTGGCTAATTAACTGCGCCTCTAATGCTGGGGCAACGCTTGGAATGCCGAATGTTGACATTAGCGTATGAAGATAGCGAGATCAGTTATGAAGTTTAGTAATGGTGCTGGATAAACACCAAGTGCCACTGTAATAACTGCTGCAATAACAATTGATGCTCTAGTCAAGATTGATGGAATCTCAACGCTAGTTCCGTCTTCAGTTGCATCCGTTAAAAACATTAAGACGATGACACGAATATAGAAAAACGCTGCAATTGCACTTGAAAGCACACCTGCAATTACAACGCCCTTAGCGCCACTTTCATAGGCGGCGGAGAAAATTGAGAACTTCCCAATGAATCCACTTGTAAGTGGAATGCCAGCAAATGCCAAAAGAAACAGGGTAAAGGTTGTTGCTGCAAATGGTGAACGCTTACCCAAACCTCTCCAACGATTTAGATCTGTCACTTCACCAGATGAATCACGAACAAGAGTCACAACGGCAAATGCGCCAACAGTTGCAATGCCATATGCAAACAAATAGAAGATTGTTGCATCAAGGCCTGCCTTGTTAAGTGCAATAACACCTGATAACAAGAATCCAGCATGGGCGATTGAAGAGTAAGCCAACATGCGCTTCACATCGCGTTGGGCAATTGCTACGAGTGAGCCAAGAAGCATTGTCACGATAGCAATTCCTGACAAGACCGGTGTCCAAGACCATTGTGCGTTAGCAAAGACTGTGTAATAGATACGAAGCATTGCTCCAAATGCCGCAACCTTTGTTGCTGCCGCCATGAAGGCGGTTACAGGTGTAGGCGCACCTTGATAGACATCTGGTGACCAGGCATGGAATGGGACTGCGCCAACTTTAAAGAGCAAGCCAATTGATAGAAATGCCATACCAATTAAGAGCAGGACATCATTTCCACCGCTAGCCACGATTGCTTCGCGTATGCCACTGAAGCTAATTGAGGCTGAGTATCCATACAAATAAGCAGCGCCAAATAAGAAGAATGCAGATGAAAAAGCTCCTAGTAAGAAGTATTTAAGGGCTGCTTCCTGTGAAGCTAAGCGGCGGCGGCGTGAAAGTCCAGCCATCAAATACAGAGGCAATGAGAGCATCTCCAATGCCACAAAAAGTGTGATCAAGTCATTAGCAACGGTAAATAACATCATTCCGGCAACTGCGAACAGAGTCAGCGGATAAACCTCAGTAATCTGATTACCTGACTGAACCGCCTGACGTTCTTCTTCAGATCCTGGCAATGCAGAAGGTAGCGCGGCAAAGTGCTCACCATCAGCAATAAGAAAGACTGAGATCATGGCAATAATCAAAATTGAAGCTTGAAGTAGTACTGCTGGGCCATCGAAAACTACTGAACCCATTGCCGCTGTAAGCGACTGTTGATCGCGAATTTGCCACAACTGCATTAACGCTAGAAGCAAAGATCCAAGCGTGACCGTTAACTGCACCGCTGGGCGGGCAGCCTTAGATACGAATGCCTCAACTAAGACACCAATGAGCGCTCCGACAAGCAAGAAGAGCATCGGTGATAGAAGTGAGTAGGTAAGAACTGGTGCTGTAAAAGTCATTACTTGCCCCCATTAGTTGGTGCAGGATCGGTGAATCCCATTTGTGAAATCACATGGATTGCAGCTGGGTTTATTGCCTTCAGAAGTGGAGCAGGATAGAAACCCAACACCACAATGATTGCAATCACGGGAGCAATTGCTAGCTTCTCGCGAAGGTTGAGATCCTTGAGGTTCTCATTGCCTGGAGTCGTAGGCCCGTGCAATGCTTTTTGCACTGGAATTAAAATGTATAGCGCAGCCAAAACAATTCCGAATGTTGCGATGATTGCATGCACTGGGTAGCGGGTAAAGGTTCCAACTAGAACTAAGAACTCGCTCACAAAACTTGAAAGACCGGGAAGAGCAAGTGAAGACATTCCCGCTAAGAAGAAGGTCCACGCCATAATTGGTGTGACTCGTTGCAATCCCCCAAATTCAGCAATTGTTGAAGAACCACGACGTGAAATCATCCATCCTGCAACCAAGAACAATGCAGCTGTCGAGAAACCGTGATTAAACATATACAAGATAGCCCCACTTTGGGCTTGGGATGTCATCGCGAAGATCCCCATGGTGATGAAACCAAAGTGTGAAATTGATGTGTAGGCGATCAGTCTCTTGATGTCTTTGGCACCAATGGCAAGGAATGCACCGTAAATAATTGAGATAACAGCAAGAACCAAGATGATCGGAGTAAAAGTCTTACTTGCCTCCGGAAACAGTGTTAAGCAGAAACGGATCATTCCGTAAGTGCCAACCTTGTCCAGAACGCCAAGAAGTAGAACTGATGTTCCTGGTGTTGCAGATTTGGCAGCATCTGGCAACCATGTGTGGAATGGCCACACAGGAGCCTTGATGGCAAATGCAATGAAGAAACCTAAGAACAACAGGTTTTGAGTTGTTGACGACATCTGTAATTCTGAAAGCTTATTGACATCAAATGTATGTCCACCTTGTGCACCTGACATTACATACAGGGCAATAATCGAGGCAAGCATTAATAATCCACCGACAAGGCTATAGATCAAGAACTTAACAGCGGCAGCTGCGCGCTCACCAGTTCCGTATCCTCCAATGAGGAAATACACCGGAATCAACATTGCTTCAAAGATTACATAGAACAAGAAAACATCACTTGCGGCAAAAACACCGATCATCATCGTTTCTAGAACAAGAATGAGAATATAGAAAGTCTTAACGCTCCAGCGGCCACCATGTGCTTCATTCCACCCAGCCAGTACCACAACAGGAACAAGAATTGTTGACATCAAAATAAGTACTAGTGCGATTGCATCGACACCTAGCGCGTATTCAATTCCAAAACTTGGGATCCATGAGTATTTCTCAACGAACTGCAAATCAACATTATTGCGCTCGAAACCAGAGGCCATAGCAAATGTTGCTGCCATGACAATGAGAGATGTCGCAAAAGCTGCTTGCTTTGCTGCCTTTTCCTTTGCCTTAGGAAGTGCCGAAATGATTGCCGCTCCCGCGAGTGGCAGGAGCATTAATAGCGTTAACCACTTCATTACTGAACCACCACCCAAATCGCCGCGACCACTGCAACTGCACCAACTAATATCAACGCTGCATAGCTACGAACAAAGCCATTTTGTAGGCCTCGAAGAGCCGAGCCAGAACCCATTGCAATGCTTCCAACCCCGCGCACCGTTCCATCAACGACAAGCTCATCGGTAGCAACCAACGTTGCAGTCAATGCTTGTCCTGGACGCATAAATGCAGCTTCGTTAAAGCGATCCTGCATCAAATCTTGACGAGCAACTCTGGTGAACACTGAGACGTTTTCTGGCGCAGTATTTGCTACTTCACCGCGAGAGTACTTATAGAAGGCAATTGCAACACCAATTGCAACCATCGTTAAAGCAAGTCCTGAAACAACAATTGGTTCCAGTAAATGCTTCTTGTACTCCTCGCTGTGAGCAAAGAGCGGATGCAACCAGTTCTCTAATGCATCACCGCGAGAAAGCAAGAATCCTGATGAAACAGAACCAATTGCAAGAATAGCCATTGGTAACCACATCAACCATGGAGATTCATGAGGATCGGTGTTCTCATCCCAGCGCTTGGTTCCAGTGAAGGTAAGAATCATCACGCGCGTCATATAGAAGGCGGTAATACCTGCGCCAAGCAGAGTTACGCATCCCAAGATTATTCCTTTGACTCCCCCGGAATCGAATGCTGTTTCAATAATCATGTCTTTGGAATAGAAACCAGCAAAAGGTGGAACGCCAAGAATTGCTAGGTAGCCAAGACCAAAGGTGGCAAATGTAATTGGCATGAACTTACGAAGCGCGCCGTATTTGCGCATATTCACTTCATCATTCATTCCGTGCATCACAGAACCTGCACCAAGGAACATTCCTGCCTTAAAGAATCCGTGTGTTAGTAGGTGCATGATTGCAAATGCATAACCAATTGGGCCTAAGCCAGCTGCAAGAATCATGTAACCGATTTGAGACATAGTTGAAGCAGCAAGTGCTTTTTTAATGTCATCTTTTGCAGTTCCGATGATTGCACCAAACATCAAAGTAATTGCACCAACAATAACAACCAATAATTGTGCTGTCGGTGCGGCATCAAAGACGAAGTTAGAACGAGTAATTAAGTAAACACCGGCGGTAACCATTGTTGCTGCGTGGATGAGCGCTGACACAGGTGTTGGACCCGCCATCGCATCGCCCAACCATGCCTGCAATGGGAATTGAGCAGACTTTCCAGCTGCTGCAACTAACAGCATTATTCCCATGCCTGTTAACGCTGCCTCTGAAGTGTTTCCTACTTGCTCTTCCACGCCTGCAAAAGACACTGTGCCCATAGTTGCAAAAGCGATCATGATCGCAAAAGACAATCCCATGTCGCCCACACGGTTCATGACAAAAGCCTTCTTTGACGCTGTCGCATAAGCAGGCTTTTGATTCCAGAAACCGATTAACAAATATGAGGCAAGGCCCACACCTTCCCAGCCAACATAAAGGCTGAGATAGCTATCGCCTAAAACCAATAGCAACATAGCTGCAATAAAAAGATTTAAATAGGCAAAGAATCTGCGACGATCATGATCGTGTGACATATAGGAAATTGAATAGACATGGATAAGTGTTCCGACACCCGTAATCAGTAGAACGAAACAGATTGAAAGCTGGTCCAACAAAAGCCCTGCATCCACATTGAATGTTCCAACATTGATCCAGTTAAAAAGTTTCTGGGAAACAGGACGCGCCTCTTCTGAGCGGCCAAGCATCTGGATCAGTTGGTATAGACCAACACCAAATGATGATGCCGAAAGTGCGGTGGCTAGAAGATGACCCCACTTGTCAGTGCGACGCCCACCTAAGAGTAGAAGTGCTGCTCCCGCCAAGGGCAGAGCAATCAAATAGACGAGGCTCGTAGATGTTGTCATCTTTATCGCTTCAACAAACTAGCATCATCCACAGATGCTGAACGACGTGAACGGTAAATTGTCACGATGATTGCTAAGCCAACAACGACTTCGCAGGCAGCCACGACCATCGTAAAGAAGGCCATAACCTGACCGTCTAGATCGCCATTGATGCGAGAAAATGTTACAAATGAAAGGTTTGCAGCATTAAGCATCAATTCAATGCACATGAAAACAACTATTGCATTGCGGCGAACTACAACGCCAACTGCTCCTATTGTGAAAAGAAGTGCTGAGATATAGAGGTAATTGGAAGCGTCCATTACTTCTCCTCCTCAACCTTTGTATTGACTTCACTAAGATCAAATTTCTTGTAGTCCAACATGTCTCCACGCGCAGAAAGGGTTGCATTTACAGACTCTGCCGCAGGCGTTCCATCTGGAAGAAGGGCTGGAACATCAACCGCGTTATGGCGCGCGTAAACACCTGGACCAGGCAAACCTGCTGCTGTTCCTAAGGAATCCCCGCGGAAGCGATTGATTGAGAGTTGTCGTTGAGTTGGACGCGTTGATGTGCGCTGCTGATGTGCCAAAACCATTGCTCCAAGAGCCGCGGTAATGAGTAGCGAAGAAACAACTTCAAAAGGCCACACATAGGTACTAAACAAAAGCTGGGCTAAACCTTCAACATTTCCATCAGCATTGGCTTGTGATAAACCGACTGCGCCTCTGCCAAGAGTTGCATGGCCCAGAAGTGAAATCATCAAGCCACCAAAACCAACTGCTGCTGTAATTGCAATTGGGCGAAGTCCACGAATAGTTTCAGTTAATGAGTCCGAGGAATCAACACCTACCAACATCAAAATAAACAAGAAAAGCATCATGACAGCGCCGGTGTAAACAACAATCTGAACAATTCCCAAGAAAGCTGCATCTTGTGCGATGTAGAAAATGGCTAGAACAATCATGACAAAAGCCATCAAGATTGCTGAGTGAACAGCCTTTTTCACAAGCAACATTCCAAGTGCAGCGACAACTGCAAGCGGGCCAAGAATCCAGAACATAACAGCTTCTGGTTTAGCGGTCTGTCCGACCTCGAGGGCTAATTGCAACACTTACTTGCCCTCCTGAGATGGATGTGATTGTTTTACATCACCGTTGTAATAGTTAGTGTCAGTCATTTCTGGATACATTGGATGAGGTGGCATCAACATTCCTTGACGAAGTGGTGCCAATAAATCTTGCTTTTCAAAAATTAACTTCGCACGGGAGTCATCTGCAAGTTCATACTCATTTGTCATAGTTAAAGCACGAGTTGGGCAGGCTTCGATACAGAGCCCACAAAATACGCAGCGAAGGTAATTGATCTGATAGACCTTGCCATATCGCTCACCGGGTGACATACGATTTTCTTCAGTATTGGTTTCACCCTCAACATAAATCGCATCAGCAGGACATGCCCAAGCACATAGTTCGCAACCAATGCACTTTTCTAAACCATCTGGGTGGCGATTGAGTTGATGACGCCCGTGGAATCTCTCCTCAGTTGGAGCTTTCACTTCAGGGTATTCAACAGTCAAAGGCTTCTTAAAAATAGTCGAAAAAGTGACCCAGAACCCCTTCAAGCTTCCAAAGAAGCCAACAGGAGGGGTTTGCTCCACTTCATAAAATTCAACGTCGTTAATACCAAGATCTTTTGGCTTTAACGGTTCGAGGTTTTCACTCACGCTTGCCCCCTGTCTTCTGTGAAACATTGATAGTTGAAACTTCTATAGGCAAGGAAGGAACTGCAAACTTTGGTGCGCTTTTATTGTCGCCATCAGCGATCGATTGCTCTTTTTTCTTTTTAGCGGTTTCAAATCCCATATTTGCGGCCATGATGATAAAGACCACGCTGCTTGCAAATGCAACGATAATTAATCTAGGTGCATTCTGTAGTGACAGCACACGAAGTGTTGCAACAACCAAGATCCAAAGAATTGAAACTGGGATCAAAACTTTCCAGCCAAACTGCATGAACTGGTCATAACGCAAACGTGGAAGAGTGCCTCGCAACCATACGAAAACAAAGAAGAAGGTAAGCACCTTTAAGAAGAACCAAATGGCGGTAAACCATCCACCAAGCCAGGCTTCTGTGAACCCAAGTCCTGGAGGAGCTTTATATCCACCAAGGAACAATGTTGTTGCCAGTGCAGATACTGCAATGATATTTACGTATTCAGCTAAGAAAAAGAGTGCGAACTTAAGTGATGAATACTCTGTGTGGAATCCGCCGACTAGTTCACCTTCAGCTTCAGCAAGATCAAATGGTGCACGGTTGGTCTCACCAACCATTGAAATCACATAAATGGCAAATGATGGGAACAAGACCACTGCATACCACCATGTCGATTGTGCGGCCACGATGTCAGATGTTGACATTGAACCGGAGTAAATAAACACAGCAACTAGTGAAAGTCCCATCGCGATCTCATATGAAATTACCTGAGCACTTGAACGAAGGCCGCCCAGTAAAGGATAAGTTGATCCTGAAGACCAGCCAGCAAGAACTATTCCATAAACTCCAACTGATGCGATTGCAAGAATGTATAAAACACCAACCGGAATGTCAGTTAACTGCATGGCAGTTTGGCGACCAAACATTGTTACTTCACCAGTAATTGGGATTACAGCAAAAGCCATAAAGCAGGTCGTGGCGCTGATAACTGGTGCCAAAACGAAAACAACCTTGTCAGCTGCTGAAGGAATAATGTCTTCCTTTAGCGCTAACTTAACTCCATCTGCCAATGCTTGGATTAAACCAAACGGACCGACACGGTTTGGACCCGGGCGTTGCTGCATGCGGCCAACCAGCCGGCGCTCTCCCCACACAGACATAAGCGTTAGCAATACGCAGATCACAAAAACGATTAATGCCTTTACAACAATCAACCAACCTGGATCTGCTCCAATGAGTTCTGCAGTTGTCATGCCTTCACCACCGTAACTACCGCGCCATGTGCAACGCCTAGGTTTACTAACAATTGAGAACCACGTGAATTACGAGGTGCCCACACAGCATCATCATGAATATTTTCAACAAGTGCAGAAAGTGTTACTGAACCTAATTCTGTTGAAATTTTAAGTTGGTCTCCATCAACTACACCCAACACTTGTGCTCGCTTAGGAGAAATAACTGCAACTGTGCGTCGCGCAGTTCCTGCAAGATTTTCCTCGCCTTGTTGCAAAGTACCAAGATCTAATAAGCGGCGCCATGAAGTGATGAGGGCTTGCCCTGCATTGAGAGTAGGTTGTGATGAGGCATTTACTTTATTGAGTGAAACTCGCGCACCCTCCCACTTTCCAATTGATGCGATCTCCTTGATAGCTGCAGTGACCGTTCCCAAATTTAGAGAACTTCCCATTTCTTCAGCAATCATTGAAAGGATTCGGAGATCACTTCGATTTAATGAATCACTCACAGCTGCATCAAATGCGCGAGGGCGGCCTTCCCAGTTGAGGAAAGATCCCGATTTTTCAGTCACTGCAGCAACTGGAAGAACTACATCTGCGCGCTCGGTAACTGCGCTAGGTGCTATTTCGAGTGAAACAACAAATGCCTTATCAAGAGCTGCCAATGTTGCCTGGCTGTTGTCACCATCTAATGGATCGACGCCACCAACAACTAGCGCTCCAATTTTTCCTGCGTGAACAGCATCAATGATTTGTGAGGTGTTTCGACCAATTTCTGTTGGTAAGGAATCGGTATTCCATAGCGCTGCAATATCTACGCGGGCCACTGCATCTGTAACTGGGCGTCCGCCTGGCAAAAGATTGCCAATCGCCCCTGCTTCTAAAGCACCGCGCTCACCAGCGCGACGTGGAATCCATGCAATCTTGGCCCCGGTTACATCAGCAAGTGTTGCAACTGCGCTGAGGGCACCATTACTTTCTGCTGCTCGCTCTCCAACAAGAATCACAGATTTACTTGTGAGGGATTGGGCAGCAATTGCTGCTGCTTCTTGGCCAGGTGCTACTTTCACAAACTCTGCCTTGAGCTTCTCAACGCCAATAGATTCCTTGGACCCAATTGAAACAACCTTTAAGGCGCGTTTACGGAATTGCTTATTTATTCTCAAGAAAACAATTGGTGACTCTTCTTCTGGCTCAAAACCAACAAGAAGAACTTGATCAGCCTTATCAATATCTCTGTAGGTTGTTGAAGAACCAACAACTCGTGCAGCCAAGAACTCACGCTCTTCATCAGATGAAATGCGTGAGCGGAAATCAATATCATTTGTAGAAAGTGCTACACGTGCAAACTTGCTGTAACCATATGCATCTTCATATGTTGCACGACCGCCAACTAGAACAGCTGACTTTGCACCCTTTAGTCCCGTAGCTGCGACAGCAAGTGCTTCAGGCCATGATGCCTCTTCAAGAACTCCAGATGCATTGCGCACCATTGGAGTCTTAAGACGATCAACTGCTGTTACATACTTAAATGCCCAGCGACCCTTATCGCAATTCCACTCTTCATTAACTGATGCATCATCACCAGCAAGGCGACGTAATGTCTTCCCACGGCGCACGTCAGTTCGCATATCGCAACCTGATGCACAGTGCTCACAAGCAGATGGTGTTGATACCAAATCAAATGGGCGGGCACGGAATCGATATGCCGCACCAGTTAAGGCTCCTACAGGACAAATTTGAACTGTGTTACCTGAGAAATAGGATTCAAAAGGTTTGTTCTCATAGATTCCAACTTGCTGCAATGCTCCACGTTCATTCAAGGTAATAAATGGATCACTTGCAATTTGCTCAGAAAAACGAGTACATCGAGCACACAAAACACACCGTTCACGATCAAGCAGAACTTGTGATGAAATATTGATTGGCTTCTCAAACACGCGCTTTACACCCTCAAAACGAGAAGATCCTTGCCCTGTGCTCATTGCCTGGTTCTGCAATGGGCACTCACCGCCCTTGTCACACACTGGGCAATCAAGTGGGTGGTTTACAAGCAAAAGCTCCATTACTCCTCGTTGCGCCTTCTCTGCAACAGTTGAAGTTAATTGCGTCTTAACAATCATCCCTGTTTCAACAGGAATTGTGCATGAAGCTTGAGGCTTTGGAAATGCACGACCATTAATTTCAATATCAACTAAACACTGACGGCACGCACCAACCGGATCAAGTAAAGGGTGATCGCAAAAACGTGGAATCTGAATTCCTAATTGTTCTGCTGCACGTATAACGAGAGTTCCTTTTGGAACAGTTACTTCAAAGCCGTCAATTACGACGGTGATCATGTCTACGACTTCGGTTGTCATTTATGCACCAGCCCCTGCAAAGAGTGTTGATGCGACAGGATCAAATGGGCATCCACCTTGGGTAAGGTGTGCGATGTACTCATCGCGGAAATATTTAATCGAAGAAGTAATTGGGCTTGTTGCTCCATCACCAAGAGCACAGAATGAACGGCCCATGATGTTGTCGCAAAGATCTAGCAACTTCGCAAGGTCTGCTTCAGTTCCCTTTCCCGCTTCGAGATCCCGAAGAATCTGCACCAACCACCAAGTACCTTCACGGCAAGGTGTGCACTTTCCACATGATTCGTGTTTGTAGAACTCTGTCCAACGCAAAACAGCGCGAACTACGCAAGTAGTTTCATCAAAAATTTGAAGTGCTTTAGTTCCAAGCATTGACCCAGCAGCTGCAACGCCTTCGTAATCCAAAGGAACATCAAGGTGTGCATCTGTAAACAATGGTGTTGATGATCCGCCCGGTGTCCAAAACTTCAACTTATGACCCGGGCGAACTCCGCCTGCTAAATCTAGGATTTCGCGGAGAGTAATTCCAAGGGGTGCCTCAAACTGACCTGGATTAACAACGTGACCTGACAATGAGTACAAGGTTGTTCCCTTGCTCTTTTCCGTCCCCATTGATTGATACCACTCAGAACCGTTAGCAACAATTGCTGGAACAGAAGCAATAGATTCAACGTTATTTACAACTGTTGGACGCGCATAAAGGCCTGCAATAGCAGGGAATGGTGGACGCAAGCGTGGTTGCCCGCGGAAGCCTTCTAATGAATCAAGAAGAGCGGTTTCTTCACCGCAAATGTAGGCACCTGCACCGATATGTAGCACTACATCAATTCCGTTACCCAGGATTCCTGCTGCGTAAGCATCTGCAATTGCTTGATTAACTCGACGCACGACATGTGTTACTTCGCCACGAATATAAATGAAGGCATGCTTTGCGCGAATTGCATGGCAAGCGATGATGCAACCTTCGACAAGAACGTGTGGGTTTGCCATAAGTAATGGCATGTCTTTGCATGTTCCTGGTTCTGATTCATCTGCATTAACAACTAAGTAGTGATCCTTGTTATCGCCCTGAGGAATAAAGCCCCACTTCATTCCGGTTGGGAAGCCTGCGCCACCACGACCACGAAGTCCTGAATCCTTTACAAGTTGTATGACTGCATCTGGATCCATTGCAAGTGCTTTTGCAGATGCGGTGTAACCACCATGACGCTTATAACCTTCGAGCGTAAATGAATCTTTTTCATCCCAATGAGCAGAAAGTACGGGAGCAAGTTTTGACATTACTTACCCTCCTTCGAAAGTTTCAAACCAAGCAAAGTTGGTTCACCAGCTTGCACACCTTGATGTGCAAGTCCATCATTTATTCCTGCAAGCACAGCCGATGCTTCTTTCCACGTAACCAATTTGTTTGGACCTCTTGTCGGTGGCTTTGGGTTTCCAGCACGCATTGAATCAACTAACTCTTTTGCAGACTCAACAGTTTGATTGTCGTAGAACTCCCAGTTAGCCATCACAACAGGTGCGTAATCACAGGCAGCATTACATTCGATGTGCTCTAGTGAAACTTTGCCATCGGCCGTGACTTCATCATTTCCAATGCCAAGGTGATCTTTGAGTGAATCAAAGATTGCATCTCCACCCATAACAGCACACAAAGTATTTGTGCACACACCAACGTGGTATTCGCCCACTGGAGTTGGCTTGTATTGGGTATAAAAGGTAGATACAGCAGTAACTTCAGCCGCTTCTAGTTGAAGCACTTTTGCGATTACTTCAATGCCTTCATTGGTTACGTAGCCAGCTTTTGATTGCACATAGTGCAACAAGGGCATGATCGCAGAACGAGAGCGTGGATAACGCTTGATAATTGAATCCATAATTTGGAAGTCTTCTTCTGAAAATGCCATTAGCGATCAACTCCTCCCATTACGGGATCGATTGAAGCAACTGCACCGATGATGTCGGCAACCATGCCACCTTCACTCATCGCAGCTGTTGCTTGCAAATTATTAAATGATGGTTCACGGAAATGGACTCTGTATGGACGAGTTCCGCCATCTGACACAACTGAAGCACCAAGTTCTCCTCTAGGAGATTCAATTGCAACATATGCCTGGCCTGCAGGAACATGGAAACCTTCGGTTACAAGTTTGAAGTGATGAATCAAAGACTCCATTGAAGTACCCATAATCTCGCGAATGTGATCAAGTGAGTTACCAAGTCCATCGCCACCCATTGCAAGTTGTGCAGGCCATGCAATTTTCTTATCTGCAACCATTACTGGTGCACCCTTTAGTTTTTCTAACTTATCAACACACTGTTCAATGATGCGAAGTGATTGCTCTAATTCATTCATGCGAATCAAGAAGCGACCATAAACATCACAAGTATCTGCAGTTACAACATCAAAGTTATAGTTTTCATATCCACAATATGGCTGGACTTTACGGAGATCCCATGGCATTCCTGTTGAACGAAGAACTGGACCAGTGATTCCTAAAGTTGTGCAACCTGCAAGATCAAGATATCCAATTCCTTGTGTGCGCTTCATCCAAATTGAGTTTCCAATAAGCAATGTTGCATTCTCTTTGAAGTTCTTGCGCATTTGCTTCACGCCATCACGAATCTTTGTAAGAGCACCCTCTGGAAGATCTTGTTGAACTCCGCCTGGACGGATGTAGGCCATATTCATACGAAGTCCTGTGATCATTTCAAAGATTTCAAGCACTGTTTCGCGTTCACGGAAAGCAAAGAACATAGGGCTTATCGCACCTAATTCAAGTGCTCCTGTGCCAAGTGCCACCATATGTGAAGAAATACGGTTGAGTTCCATCATCATTACTCGAATTACAGATGCGCGCTCTGGGACATCATTTGTAATCCCCAAAAGCTTTTCGATCGCAAGACAATAAGCGGTTTCATTGTGCAATGGCCCCAGGTAATCCATTCGAGTCACAAATGTTGTTCCCTGAGTCCAGTTGCGGTACTCCATGTTTTTTTCAATTCCTGTATGAAGATAACCAATTCCACAACGAGCTTCCGTAACTGTTTCACCTTCGAGCTCTAGAACTAAACGAAGCACTCCATGAGTTGATGGGTGTTGTGGACCCATGTTCACAACAACACGTTCTTCTTTAGTTGCACCAATATCTTGAACTAGGGAGTCCCAGTCACCGCCAGTTACAGAGAAAACTTTTCCTTCGGTTGTATCACGGGAAGGAGCATATGGATCAAAAGTTGTCACTTGTAACTCCTTCTCTCACTAGGAGGCGGCGTCGTCGCACCTTTGTATTCAATTGCAATTCCACCAAGTGCATAATCTTTACGTTGTGGATGACCTTCCCAGTCATCTGGCATCAAGATTCGAGTTAGACCAGGATGGCCATCGAAAATGATTCCGAACATGTCAAATGTCTCACGCTCATGCCAGTTGTTTCCGGCCCATACCTCTACCAAAGATGGAATATGCGCATCGCCATCTGCAACTGAAACCTCTAAGCGAATTCGCTGATTCTTTGTCATAGATAGCAATGGATACACAGCATGCAATTCGCGGCCAACGTGTTCTGGATAATGCACGCCATTCACACCCATGCACATTTCAAACTTCAATGTATCTCGCAAAATCAATGCAACTTCAACTAGTTTTTCTCGCTTAATGTGAAGAGTTAACTCGCCGCGGTCCACAACTACTCGTTCGATGGCATCAGAAAAATCTGGATAGGCACGTTCTAGGTCGTCGGCAACATCATCAAAGTAACTTCCGTATGGGCGCTCTGAAGAGCCTGCAGTACTTGTTTTTTGGACCAGCCCACCATAACCAGAAGTGTCTCCGGTGCCTTTTGCTCCAAACATTCCTTCAGTCATTACGCAAGTAAGCCCTTCATCTCGTGAGTTGGCTTTGCGTTCATTGCAGCAAGTTCGACTTCCTTAATGATCTGAGCGCGGTTTGCGCCAAGCTTGGTATCGCCAATTTGTTCTTGCAATTTAATGATTGCGTCAAGCAACATTTCAGGGCGTGGTGGACAGCCTGGAAGATAAATATCAACTGGCACGACGTGATCAACGCCTTGCACAATTGCGTAGTTATTAAACATTCCGCCAGATGATGCGCATGCACCCATTGCGATTACCCATTTTGGAGCAGACATTTGATCGTAAATCTGACGAAGTACCGGTGCCATCTTGTTAGAAACACGACCAGCAACAATCATTAAATCTGCCTGACGTGGAGATGCGCGGAAAACTTCACTACCAAAACGCGCGATGTCATACTTTGCTGCAGAACCAACCGCCATCATTTCAATTGCACAACATGCAAGACCAAATGTTGCTGGCCACAAAGAGTTTTTGCGCATATAACCCGCAAGTTTTTCAACAGAAGTTAAAAGGAACCCGCTAGGGATTTTCTCTTCAAGACCCATTTTTTAGTCCCATTCCAATCCGCCGCGGCGCCACACATAGATATAAGCAACAAAAACGGTTGCGATAAAAATTGCCATTTCGACTAGACCAAACAAACCCATTGCATCAAAAGCAACTGCCCACGGGTATAGGAAAACGATTTCAATATCAAAAATAATAAAAAGCATCGCTGTTAAGAAGTATTTGACCGGAAAGCGTCCACCCTCAGCTGCTTGCGGTGATGGTTCAATTCCACATTCATAGGCATCTAGCTTTGCTCGGTTATATCGAGCTGGTCCTGCGAGCGCGCCAGCAACTATTGAGAAGAGGGCGAAGCCAAAACCTATGGCGCCTATCACCAAAATTGGAACGTAAGGGTTTCCTGTGGACATCACGGTCGAAATCCTAAGGTCGATTGGCCTATGCCAGTGACCGCTAGCCCTTAATCCCGCTGTGAACTGCAACAACCCCAAAAGTTAGGTTCTTCCATGTGACCTCTGCCCATCCAGCTTTTTCCATCCGGGCTGCTAAGCCAGCTTGATCTGGCCATGCGCGAATGGATTCAGCCAAATAGACATAAGCATCTGGATTTGAGGCGGTCTTTTTGGCGATGGCTGGCAATAGGCGCATTAGGTATTCGGTATAAATGGTGCGAAACGGGCGCCAGGTTGGGTGGCTGAACTCAACAACCACCATTCGCCCGCCTGGCTTGGCAACGCGGCGCGCTTCAACAAGTGCCTTATCAAAATCAGCGGTGTTCCTTAGCCCGTATGAAATGGTGACAACATCAAAGGTATCGGCCTCAAAGGGCAGGTTGAGAGCATCTGCTCTTGAGAAATTGAGGTAAGGGCGAGCTTTTCTGCCCTGAGCCAGCATCCCTTCGCTGAAATCCGTAGCAAAGACGCTCGCTCCAGCCTTAAATAGGGGCTCAGAGGAGGAGCCAGGACCGGCGGCCAGATCTAAAATCACCATTCCTGGCTTTGGGTCGATAATCCTGGTCGCCGCCTTGCGCCAGGCTTTGGTGCGACCTAGGCTCAAAAGGTCATTGACGAGGTCATACCGCTTGGCGACTCCATCAAACATTGCCGCGACCTCATCGGGGTCTTTGTTCAAATTGGCGCGGGACATAAGCGTATTCTCCCTTGAAGTAGGCTCATCCACAACTTAAGTTCATCGAAAGGCTCTCATGTCGCTATCTGCTACCTCGCTGCGATCCACACTGATCCCCCGATCAACAGCTCTGACAAACGCTGTACTTGTTGTCAGTGGAGTTCTTGGCTTAGCGGCTTTGGCACAAATTGCTCTTCCTGTTCCAGGCTCACCTGTTCCAGTGACCGGCCAAACATTAGGTGTCCTGATCCTTGGCACTGCATATGGATCAACTTTGGGAGTCACAACTTTTGCCCTTTACATCTTGGTGGGAATAGCAGGTGCACCAGTTTTTGCAAATAGCGGACATGGCTTGGATCGAATTGCGGGACCAACTGGTGGTTACTTAGTTGGAATGTTAATTGCCACATTTATATTGGGCCAACTTGCGCGCTTTCGCTTAGACCAGAAATTCTTAACCGCACTTCCATCAATGTTAATTGGAACAGTTACCACTTTTACATTTGGTCTAGTTTGGTTGCAGCAATACACAGGGGAAAGCTGGAGTTGGACATTTAATGCTGGACTAACTCCATTTATTTTTGGTGAAATGTTAAAGATTGCAATTGCCGGAACATCGTTGCCAGTTGTTTGGCGAGTCGTTAACCGCAAAAATTCTTAACAATGTCACAACTCATTCCCATCACAACGACTCGCTTAGGCGAGCATCTGCCATTACTTGAATTGCTTCCAGATTCAAATCCACTCGCTTGGGTTCGAAGCGGTGACGGTTTAGTTGGTTGGGGAACTTACGCAACAACAACAGTGAGCGGTCCACATAGATTTGCAGATGCGCGACATTGGTGGCAAAAGCAGTTAGAAAAGCTTGCGATCACAAATACAGTTCATGGCAGTGGAACTGGCCCCATTGTGTTTACTTCTTTTTCATTCTCACCTGATGATGTTTCAGTCCTTGTGATCCCACAAGTTGTTGTTGGGTCAAGAGGGGAAAAATCTTGGATTACATGGATTGGCTCAGATCCTCAGCCAATTCTAAAAACCACCCCCGATCATGTCTCTAATGCAGAAATGACCTGGGATGAGAATCCACAGTCTGATGTTGATTGGAAAAATCGCGTGAGCACGGCAGTTTCACGTATTCAATCGGGGTCCTTGGACAAGGTTGTTTTGGCCCGAGATATAACTGTTAAATCAAGCAAAAACATTGACCCGCGCCCAATTCTCGAAAAGCTAGCCATGGAGTATCCATCTACATGGAAATATTCGATTTCAGGATTAGTGGGAGCTACTCCAGAACTCTTGCTTCGCTTAACACGTGGAATGATCACTTCACGGGTATTGGCAGGAACCATTAGCAAAACTGGAGATGACGAAAAAGATTTAGCACTTGCTGCATCTCTTGCACGATCTTCAAAGGATCTAGCAGAACATGAGTATGCGGTCAGATCTGTCGCAGATGCAATTGAACCATTTTGCTCATCTACAAATGTTCCTGAATCTCCATTTGTTTTACACCTAGCAAATGTTATGCATCTTGCAACTGATGTGACTGGGGCGCTAGTTGAAACACTCGCGCACACAGATGCCTTCACAATTCTTGAACAATTGCATCCAACTGCTGCTGTATGTGGAACACCTCGCCCAATTGCATCTGCATTGATTTCGGAAATTGAGGGACTGTCTCGTGGTCGTTATGCAGGACCAGTTGGTTGGATTGATGCCGCTGGTGATGGTGAACTAGGAATTGCCTTGAGATGTGGGCAAATAAATGGCGACACTATTCGGATCTTTGCAGGATGTGGAATCGTTGATGGCTCAGATCCTGAAATTGAATTAGCTGAAACCTACGCAAAGTTTTCACCAATGCGTAGTGCTCTTAAATAGAGGTTAGTGCTTCAATAATCTCTTTTAAATTATCCGCGTTTGATTCACGATCAGGTACATCGCAGACAACAACACTAATGCCAGAAACTGGAGCTTTGACTTCTGTTTCTAATTCTTTCAGGGATTTAATTTGCTTGGCTTCTATGCCCATCGCTTGAGCAATAGCAGCGGGGTTTAATCCATGAGGCGTTCCAAATACTGTTTCAAAGCCATTTACACCTCGCTGTGGAAGTGTTGAGAAGATCCCGCCACCATCATTATTCACAACAATAATTCGGCAATTGATCTCTTCCTTGTTTATTAACCCAGTTAAATCGTGCAAGAAAGAAAGATCGCCCAGCACTGCAATAGTGGCTTTGTGACCATAAGCGACACCAAGTGCTGTTGAAATGTTTCCATCAATCCCAGCTAATCCGCGATTTGCATATGTGTGAACGCCGCTTCTAGGTTGGGCAAATCCTTCAAGGTCTCGAATTGGTCGTGATGAAGAAACAAACAATGCCGTTCCATTAGGAATACTCGCAGCAATTGTTCGTGCAATGACCGCTTCATTCCAACCATCTAATGATGCGATCAATTTCTGCGCCCGCTCAGAGACTTTATTCCACTTTGCAATCCATTCATCAGATTGGATAACACCTTGAAGATTAGGTAATTCTGTAAACTTACGGTCCGCTTGGCGATCAGAATCAACTGTTGCAAGTCTTTGATCAACTACATACGTGATCGGGCTTGATTTGATGAAAGCATTGATTGACCGAGACAAGGTTGTCCGTCCAATAACTAGGACTGATTGCGGAATAAGTGTGCTTCGTGTTTCAGGTGAAGCTAAGAAAATAGAAGCATGTGCGACCGCATCGGGAAAAGAAAGTGGATCCTCGGCGATTACAGGCCAACCTAAAACACTTGTAAAGCGCGTGATCTCGTCAACTGTTAAACCACCACGATCATGTCCAATTACAACAACTCCTCGTGCACCAACTAAGCGAAGTGTCCCAGGCTTTGTTCGAGCTACAAATTCTTTTGGTGCGCTATTAATCTGCGAAAGCCAATCAGAAGAATCATCTGGCAACAACGGTTCATCAAACTGCAGATTTAGATGTATTGGTCCAGTGCGCAAGCTATCTAGCGGCAACTCCATCGGGTAAACAGGGCCATCAATATCTGCAAAGTATCGAACAGATTTGCCAAAGATTCGGGCTTGCTCTGTCGTTTGATTTGCGCCGGTTTTGCGCAGCATCGCAGGGCGATCGGCAGTTAAAACCATAAGTGGTGCGTTTGTGTGACTGGCTTCAAGTACTGCAGGATGGTAATTAGCAACTGCTGTTCCGCTTGTACAGACAATTGGTACTGGTCGGCCAGTTGACTTAATTATTCCTAATGCAAAAAAGGCGGCTGTTCGCTCATCAATGCGCACATGAAGCTTTATCAATCCCTCTTGAGAAGCCTCGAAAAATGCCAAAGACAAAGGTGCATTGCGTGATCCAGGAGAGATCACTACATCTTTTATTCCTGCTTCAATGATTTGACGAACAATTACGCGTGCCAACGATGTGGAGTTATTCACTTCAGTAGCTCCGCAGTTCTCATGATGCGATTCTTCCACCATTCGTAGCGATCCGCACCTACATCCAAGCCATCCAAGTTGGGAATCACATCACTAATTGCTATCTTTCCATCAACAATAGGCAATTGCCCAACATTTTTTGCGAGAAGAGATCCTGTGCCAAGTCCGCAGTCGAAGTTCAACTCCTCAAATGAAGCGGCCAAAGTAAGTCCATAACTAATTCCAACCGCACTTTCTAAAGCACTTGAAACTACGACAGGTAATTTGTGATGTTCAGCAATCGCATGAGCGCGTCTAATTCCACCAAGTGGTTGAACCTTGAGCATCACAACATCTGCCGCACCTTTCAAGTCCAGTGCAAACGGATCAACCGACTTTCGGATTACTTCATCGACAGCGACTTTTAGTGGAATACGAATCTTGCTCTTGAGTTCACGTAATTCATCCAGAGTTGCACAAGGTTGTTCTACGTATTCAAAAGGCCCAACATTTTCGTAGAATGCATAGAGATTAGTGAGCGCTTGCTCGACACTCCAAAGACCATTGACGTCGATACGAATGTTAACTTTGCGACCAAGTGATCGAATTCTTGCCAGTCGGACAATATCCTCGCTGAGGTTGTTGCCAACTTTAACTTTGAAGGTTTTTACACCCGAATAGGAATCTACAAGTTCATCCATAACCTTCTTATCGTTGGTCGCGGGGATTGTTCCGTTCACAGCAACTTCAGTGCGATATAGCTTCGGTTTTGGCTGGCTTGCAGCTTCAATGGCAGAAGCTAACCAAGGGGCAGATTCAGCGTCGTCATACTCAAGAAACGGCGAGAATTCACCCCAGCCATACTCACCCTTTATCAAAGCAACTTCACGAACAGTTATGCCACGAAAACTTGTTTTCATTGGCAGCGCAACTACACGCAAACTCTCTAGAAGCAATTGATCCATGGATTATGGGCGCTTTGGAAACTTTCCAAAATCAGGTGCGCGCTTCTCTTTATAAGCATCGCGACCTTCTTGGCCTTCTTCCGTCATGTAGAACAACAAGGTTGCATCACCTGCAAGTTGTTGCACACCTGCAAGTCCATCAGTTGCCGCATTCAAACTTGCTTTTAATAAACGCAACGCCATTGGAGAGTTGCGAAGCATTTCACGGCACCACGAAACAGTTTCTGCTTCTAATTCAGCAATTGGTACAACGGTATTTACAAGACCCATGTTTAATGCCTCTTGTGCATCATATTCACGTGTCATAAACCAAATCTCGCGCGCCTTCTTTTGACCAACATGCGCAGCCAGTAATCCTGAGCCGTATCCACCATCAAAAGAACCAACCATTGGTCCGGTCTGGCCAAACTTGGCATTATCTGCTGCAATAGTTAAATCACAGACAACATGTAACACATGTCCACCACCAATTGCCCAACCAGCAACCATCGCAACAATTGGCTTTGGTGTGCGACGAATCTGTACCTGAAGATCTAGAACATTGAGGCGACCGATTCCTTTTTTCGCCAACTTATCCTCACCCAAATAACCATCATCACCTCGAACGCTGATGTCTCCACCAGAACAGAAGGCCTCTGTGCCTTCACCAGTAAAGATGATCACACCAACTTCTTCGTTGTCACGCGCTAAATCAAAAGCTTCTATCAATTCAATAATTGTCTGAGGGCGAAATGCATTGCGAACCTGCGGACGATTAATCGTAATCTTGGCGATGCCATCGCCCATCTGATATTTGATATCCACAAAATCTTCTCCACCGGGTGCTGTCACCCATTGTGGAATCTCACGGCTACCAAATTCGCGCTTGATCGGCTTGCTCACATTTCCTCCATTGTCGTTGCTAGCGATAGCCTACGGTGGCAATGGATACCTCGTCACAACGAAAAATTCTGCGGGTCAGCCCTGTATGCGAAATCTCCCAATTAGCGGGTGAAATCACAGCAGCGCTCGTGGGCGATGGCCCCACCCTTGGTTTCGGGGAGATTTCATCAGAATACGCTCCAAGCTATGCCGCTGTAGCGATCGGGACTTCGGGGACTTCGGGGACCTCTAAAGAAATCTTGTTATCTGCAACAGCGTTGATTACATCAGCCAGAGCATCCAATAATTTCATTGGCGCAAGACCTGGGCAAACCTGGTCACTTTTACTTCCACTTACTCACATCGCTGCCGTAAACGTAATCGTGCGCTCAATGGAACTCGGGACAACCCCAATTGATCTACGTGATTTCGATGGCGATTATCCAAAAGCAAACTACACAGCAATTGTGCCAACTCAATTGTTTCGTGCACTAAACGGGGATCAACGGTTGCTAAAGCATTTGCAATCTGCCGATACCGTTTTAGTTGGCGGCGCTGCATTAACACAATCAATGCGCAATCAAGCTGAGTTAGCTGGAATCAAGATAGTCACAACTTATGGAATGACTGAAACTTGTGGTGGATGTGTTTATGACGGAAAAGTTCTTCAAGGTGTTGAGATTGAGATACGTGGTGGAAAAATTTGTATTAAGGGCCCTGTTCTTGCATCGTCGATCTCACTCAATGATGGTTGGTATGAAACTAGCGATTTAGGTGAATACGACAATAATCAATTAGCTGTACTTGGTCGATCAGATGATGTGATTATTTCTGGTGGGGAAAATCTCTCACTAAGTGCGGTAGAAAATTCTCTGGGTATTGCTTTTCCAGATATTCAGTTCGCAGCTTTTGCAGTTGAAGACCCGCAATGGGGACAATCTCTTCAGATCGCGGTGGTTGGAATAATTAGTGATGCTCAAATAGTCGAGTACTTAGAAAATGAGCTTGGATCTTTCGCAAAACCAAAAGGCATTCACCACATGAATTCGTTACCCTTGCTAGGTATTGGAAAAGTTGATCGAAAGAGTTTGACGAAAGGTCTCGGGCATGAATAAATGGATACAGGGTGCACGCCCTCGAACTCTGCCCGCAGCAATTGCACCAGTTGTCATCGCCTCGGCGCTAGCAGGATCTGATTTCAATTGGTTTCGCGCTCTTTTAGCGCTCAAGGTCGGCGTATGGCTTCAGATCGGCGTCAACTTCGCAAACGATTACAGCGATGGAGTTAAAGGAACAGATGAAAGCCGAATAGGTCCGATTCGGCTTGTGGCAAGTGGCTTAGCATCGGCAAAAGCTGTCAAGAATGCAGCCTTTCTTTCATTCTTCATTGCAAGTATTGCGGGGCTTTGGTTATCCCTACTCACCTCTCCCATACTGATTCTTGTTGGGGTATTGGCAATCGCTGCAGCATGGGGTTACACCGGCGGGAAGAATCCCTATGGCTATAACGGTTTCGGCGAAGTTTCTGTGTTTACCTTCTTCGGTTTAGTAGCAACAATCGGTACGTATTACGTCCAAACGGAAGAAATAACACTGCTTAGTTTTATAGTGGCAATTCCGATGGGCGCGCTTGCATGTGCAATTCTGGCTGTAAACAATATTCGGGATCGCGCCCAAGATGAACTGGCTGGAAAGCGAACACTCGCAGTCAGGCTGGGTGATGTAACTGCACGACGCGTATATGTATCTTTCTTGGTGATTGCTCATCTGGCAGCAATTGCTACCTTAATTCCAACTGCGTTGTTGACTTTGTTGGCGGTGCCGATGAGTTACTCAATATCTAAGTCGGTTCTCAGTGGTATTTCGGGTAAGGACTTGATTCCTACATTAGGCAGAACCGGCAAGTTACAACTTGTATTCGCAATACTCTTTGCCCTCGGGATAGCGATACAATAAATTCATGTCACGAGTCCTTCCGCTCATCTTGGTCTTTGGTCTAACGATTTATGCGTTGATTGACTGCGCCCGAGCAGATGAATCCCAAATCAAAACACTTCCTAAATGGGGATGGCTTCTACTCATAATTATTCTTGGACCTCAGGCACTTGCAATCGGTCCAATTGCATACTTAATCGCCGGAAGAAATAAGCCAAAGGGGCGCAAAGCTCCTAAGCGTCGAATTTTGCCGCCTGATGACGATCCAGATTTCTTAGGAAAACTTTAAAGACCTGAATAGGTATGTTTTCCAGTACCCCAGACGTTTACATACACATAGTTAAACAAGAATGTAGAACCTGCAAATAAACATAGCCAGGCTGCTCTACGTCCACGCCATCCAACAGTTACGCGTGCATGTAAATATGCTGCATATGCAACCCAAGTGATAAATGCCCATGTCTCTTTTGGATCCCAACCCCAATAGCGACCCCAAGCACTTTCGGCCCATATCGCTCCTGCAATAACTGCGAAGGTCCATAAAGGAAATACAAAGGCAACTAATCGGTAAGACAGTTGATCTAACACTTCTAGCGATGGGAGTCGTTTTGCCCATCCAGTTCGCTCACCTTTTGACTCCATTTTGTCCAAGTACAAATAGGCAGTTGCAATTACATTAGATAACAAGAAGACGCCACCAGAAATGATTGCAGCTGAAACATGGATAACTAGCCAAGGAGATTTTAAGGCTGGGACAAGTGGAGCACTCGGAACATATAAAACAGTTACAGCTGTTCCAAGAGTTAGCAAGACTGAAATCGAAATAAGTAAACCTAGCCAACGTAAATCATATTTCCGCAAAGCTCCTAAATATGCACCAGTAAATGCGAGAGCTCCCGTAATCGAGAATTCATACATGTTTCCCCATGGCACACGCCCAGCTGAAACCCCTCGAGCAATAACGCCTGCAAACAAAAGGACAAATCCTAAAATCATCATCGCGGTTGCAATGCGTGCAACTTTTTCAGTTCGCGTGTAGTCCATAGTTTTAGTTGTGCTGTTTGGAACCTTTACCGCCCAGGCGGTTTCAATTGCATGTGCAATAAATGACAATGTATAGACAGCCATTGCTGAGTAAACAAGATAGTTTGACACGAAAGCCCACGAGCGTGACATCTACTTCTCCCCCTTTAGCGTCTGAACAAATTGTTCTAATTCAAGATCTAATCCCGGAGCGGCATTCTTTGCCAATCCAGCAACTTCAACTTCTGATCCAACTCGAATCCAAATACGTCGTCTGCGCGTAAACAGCGATGCGAGTAACCCAAGGATGGCAACAATACCGCCCAATAACGCAAGATTCTTTCCAGGATCTGCAACAAAGTTTAGGTTTACCCACTGAATGTAACCTTCAAAAGTGATTGATCCTTGCGGATAAATAAAGGTTTCCCCTGGTTTGAGAGTCTTAAGCCCAATTTGTTGCATCGAAGAAGTATCGATTCTATATACCGATTGTGGAATGCCTGAGTCCAGCCCTAAATCACCAACCCAAGCAGCTAAAAGTAGTCGCGGATCTAAAGCTTTAGGGAATGCGCTAAGCGCACCACCTCCATCTGGTGCTCGCGTATAGGTTGGAACAAAGGAGCCGACAAATCCAACTTGCGGATTGGCATCTGGAACTTTAATCGCACCGATTGATCGCAAATTTGAATCTTGTGGCAAAAACGGCACAGGTCCTTGAAATGCAACATCACCCTTTGAATCTCTAACTGTGACAACTGGTGAATAACCATTTGCTTGTAAGTAAACTCGTGTACTCCCGATAGTGAGAGGACTGTTCACTTTGATAACTTTCTTTTCAATGACAGAAGATCCATCTCGCAGAAGAGAAATGTTTAATGTGTAATCTTCTGGTGCGTTAGTTTCGACGTTGTATTCGGCTAAAAACTTATCGGCTGTGAGCATAAACGCTGGAAGATTACCGTCCTTATAAAGTTTTCCATATCTTAAGGTGTCATAGCTTGTTGGTGTATTTACAAATCTTTCG
>NZ_JBIKSG010000018.1:0-18097 GCF_044348745.1 Candidatus Planktophila sp. | reverse complement strand
GTCTGTGGAGAGTCGACCTGCCCCATAGGCGCTTTTGGTGGGTGAAGTCTGCCTTAATGAACGGCAAATGAGCAAGAGGTGAACAGTCTGCATGAGCGCGTGGTTTATAACGTTACCGTAAAGAAATGGTGCAAATGGGGTGATTTCTACCCCCACTAAGCAGCTTCAACAGCCTCACTTGATGGTTTGGCAGTTTGGGCAATATTGAGCAGGAACCCAATAGATAGGAAAGCAAGGGTGGAGGCAATCACTCCTCCCACATACATAGGCAGACGCAGGCTGTAGTGAGCAAGAACGCCGCCGAGTAAAGATCCAATCGGCATCATTCCCCAGACCAAAGTTCTGCGTGTTCCATGGATACGCCCATACAACTCATTTGGGATCACGGTTTGATAGGTAGCCATGAGCAAAATATTCCATTGAGAAATTGCAAAGCCACCAAAGGTTGCAAGGGCTACGAAGACATAAATGTTTGGTGAAAATCCTAGGAGCAAAAGGACAACCGAACTTGAAACAATTCCAAAGGTCATGGCATTGCTGCGCCCAAATTTCTCAGATAGTCGCGGAGCCATAAATGCGCCAGCAATGGCACCGATGCTTTGGATGGCCAGGATGACACCAAAGAGTTGCTTTGGAAGTTCAAGCTCTTTAGTGATGAACAAAACCATGGTTGCATTACCCATGGAGTAACACACACCAATGGATGCTGTAGTCACGACAAGTCTGCGTAGGACTTTTTCATTGAAAAGGTACTTGATACCAAATTTCATATCTGCAACAAACTTTTTCTTTTCTTTTGCAACATCATCGTGGCGAACATCCTGCAAATACTTGATTGGGATTGAAAGTGCTAGTAATGCGGCAACTGCCAAGCCAAGACTATTGATAAAGAAAGGAAGAGCGATAGCGATGGCATAGATGAAGCCACTTAGAGGAGCACCAACAAATCCTTGAATAACAGTCTCTGATATTTGAAGGCGTGAGTTACCTTTTTCGAAGTTTTTTTCTTCCAGAATCTGAGGGATTAGCGATTGAGCCGTTGTGTCAGCTGCAACTTCACACACACCAACAATAAATGAGGCTGCCAGTAACCAATAGATGGTTACTTGGTCAATTGAAATCAAGAGCGCTAGCACGCCAACTACTGCACTTCTAGTGGCATTGGCTCCTGCCAGAATAAAACGACGATCTACTCGATCGACTAAAACACCAATGGGGATCGCAAACAACAACCAAGGCAACATCACCATTGCACCAATGGCAGAAATCAAGACGGTGCTATCAGTCAAGGTAATCGCAAGAAGCGGGGCTGCTGCTATCAAAATTCCATCTGAAAGATTTGAAACGATGCTAGATGCCCACATGCGATTAAAGGCTGGACCCATGCCGGTAACCTTATAGGAAAGGCTCAAATAAGAAGAAGCTTTCTGGCTTTCTCTACCGCTGTATAGCGCCCATCCACATCAAGCTTTCGATACACATTTCGCAAATGAGTCTTCATTGTGTTTTGTGAAATATGTAGTTGCTTAGCAATTGCGCTAATTGGATTACCCGTAGTCAGATGTTTCAAGATCTCAAGTTCTCGGTTAGTCAACTTCTCATCAAGAGCACCGGTGTCTGAATTTGAATTCTTAATCCGCTCTGACATTTCATGCACCACGCTTTCTATGAAGATAGTTGGCTTGGCTGCAGCAGCTTTCACCATTATTGGATAGAGCCGATTTTGACGAACAAAATACTCATGGAAACCAACCTCTGCCCCTAGATCAAGGGCGGTACGTAAATAGCCGAGTGCCACATTTTCTTGATCAATATTGATGGTGGCTTGATACAAGATCTTATTGACCTTCTCCCGTGGGGTTGTTTCTGGCATCTGTGCCACTAAAGCGTGTATGCGCTTTGGATCTGCCTCAAACTTCAAATTCAAATCGATTTGTCGGACCATTTCAATCTTTGGCATCCGTTGCAGTAACTCTTCAGCGCGTTTCCAATCATTTAAAACAAAGCGCAAGAAGACATCTGTGACATCGATGATCCAACCCATTTGATTTGGAGTCTGCAGTTGTCTGTGTTTTTCGCGTTGGGTAGCAATTGCATCGACCACATGAGTTATCAAACCTTGGGTTATCTGAATGCGAGAGCGAGTACCGCTGGCCATGAAGAACCAAGGCCAGATTCGTGAAGCTTCTGCTTTTTGTTCAATGGAATTTGAAGTCTCGATAGCCCGTTCTAATTGAGAAAGCTCTAACTGGCATCGGGATAAAACTAACAATGCATCATGTGGTGCAGTAATTCCAGAGAATCCATTGTTGTCTGCTTGAGCAATTGCGATCGATGCAAATTCTGCAGCCTCAAAGAATCTTCCTTCACACCATAAGGACATGGATGTCATGCACCCGACGTGATAGGCGGTAATTACTTGGTTGTTACCATCTTGCAACTCCTTGGCACGAAGCAGTGAAGAAGCAACCAATTCTGCATCGTCATAGATATAGGCGATATCGGCTTGCAAGCGCAGAAGTGCGATCTTGTCGACATTTTCAATTCCTGCTATTCCATAATCTTGAGCCAGCGCATTGGCGATGAGCACCCGTGCACGTTCAAAATCTCCTCGAGCAAAGTGCACATGGGACAAAATCATGGCTGCCAGTTGAGAGAGAAATTCTGCCTGCGCATCTTGTTCTGCCACATAATTTAACTCTGCCGCCATCGCTTCTGCTTTTTCAAAATCCAAGTTCACTAAATGGCCCACGACTTCAATAGTTTTCTTAATCAATTCACCGGTCGGGCTGTCATCTGCGCCAAAGTGAGCCCAGCGAATAATCTGATCGCCGCGTCCGATTGCAGCCATGCTTCGGATCGATACCTTCAAAACTTCTGTGATCTGATCTGTATTTCCAGATTTAAAGATGTGTTCTAGCGCTTGCGCGGGTGCACCTTTTGAAATGAAGTACTGAGCTAGTTTTTCATGGGTGGCAAGCTCATGATTCTTTTGGCTATTTCGGATCTCTTGGAGCACTGTAAACATAATTGGATTGATTTTGTAGTTTCGCTGAAATCCAGAAGACACAGAAACAAACATTCCATCAGTTGCCAACTTGTTAATATAACTTTCGGAGAAATCTTCGCCTAAAATTATCGCTGCAGCTTCGAGATCAAACTCTTCTACAATCCCCAGTTTCAATAAACTATGCTGATTCTCTTCATTTAAGGAAGCAAAGGACTCTAGAGCTAAAATCTTTAATGGATTTGAAGTTTCACCTATTTTGAAATCACTCTCAGTTGCGCCATGCGAGATATTCTTTGCCATCATTTGAATTGCAGCAGGCCAGCCATTGCACTTGATTAAGTGTTGTGAAACCTTCCAGTCTTTGGTGTCTAATCCATTGAGTTCACAAATCATCGTGATTTCATTCTCTGAAAACTTCAAGTCCTGACTTGTTATCAAACTTAGGTTTCCAACGCTTGCATATCGACCCAGTGAAGTGGCTGGAGTGACTCGCCTTACGATTACAACGTGAACATTATTTGGCAAGTTATCTACTAGAGCTTGTGCAAATGGCGCCACTTCTTGGGCATCAGATGGTCCGTTATCAATTACAAAGTTAAAGTCTTCTCTTACTTCACTTGCTTCATGGACCATATAACGTATGTAGCTATCTGCTGAAAGAAATCTTTCGCTTTCAAAATCTGCAGCAAACTTAGGCAGGACATTTCGAACCGCCTGCACGATGTGGGCAAAAAACATTTGAGGTGAATCACTTGGATCCACAGAACACCAAATAGTTGGTCTGGCTTGGACTTTCGCCCATTCAGCCACAAGCATCGTTTTTCCGTATCCAGTTGGGGCGGCGACAATCGTGGCCCCTGGCAAGTTTGTCTCAAATAGAGGAAAAAGGTGCTTACGAGAGAGAAAATTGGCCGGGACGACCGGGGCTACTGTGCGGGCTAAATTCACCCCTTGGATTACGCCACGCTTCATGCTCAAAGGGTGATGGGTAACCCCTGCTTAATCAAGGCAGCCTCACCCCTGTTGGGGTGAGATGTGGAGGTTATTTCTAAGCCAAGTTTTGCTTGATTTGCTCTGCGTGATTGTTGGCATGACGGGTATAGGTCTCAAGCCAACGCTTGAGTGAATACTCCCCTGCCTCAGTGTGAGTGCCCACAAGCTCTAATTGCTCAAGTTTTAACCGCTTAATGATGTCCAGTGATGCTGCGCGAACAGCCGTGAACACCGCAATCGAATTTTCGATCGGAAGTTCGGTGTAGCCAAGGGTTGCATCTGTTGCCCACAAGTTTTCGTCATACCCCTGGATAACCGGATTTGGTTCTGCCACTAAGCGGCGAAGACGTGCATATGACTGTGTCTCACTATCTGCGCAGTGGTGAATAACTTGGCGCGAACTCCAATTTTCACCATCGTTTACATCAAGCTTTTCCGCAGGCACAGATGTTGCAATCTGCAAAAACTCTCTTGTTGCTGCCTCGTATGCAGCGGCGAGTTCTTCAATGTTCATTGCTATCCTCCTTGGATGATCTGGTAAGAATTAGATTCGATCATATGCTCATCATCTTCTACTTTATCTACCAGTAAAACAATGATAATTACCAGTAAACCAGCGATGATTCCAAGCAGCAATCCAGACTTTTTATCAAAGTTGATCTGCATGATTTCCTCTTTCCCTCGATTCTTTAGTGTAGCCGTGGAATCGATTTATAAGGAAGGAGCCTAAAGCTTTTAAGCTGGGAACTCGCCCTTTACTAAGAAGTACACACGACGTGCGACTGCAACAGCGTGGTCTGCAAAGCGCTCGTAGTAGCGGCCTAGCAAGGTTAGATCGATTGCTGACTCAATTGTTATCCCGCCACCGTTGTTAGTGATTCCGATAATAACTTTTTTGTGTAGCTCATCCATCTCGTCATCATCTTTTTCAACCTGCAATGCCATATCGGTATCGCGCGTAGTAATAACTGTTGCGACCTTCATGGCTAGTTTTTCTGCAACATGTCCCATCTCAGTAAAAGCTAAAACCAGATTTGCTGGGATTGCATTTGCTGGGTGACGCAGGCGCGCAACCTTTGCAATGTGGTGGGCAAGATCGCCCATGCGCTCTAAATCAGCGCTCATGCGAAGTGCGGTGATAAGTGCACGAAGATCAGATGCCACCGGTTGCTGACGGGCAATGATGTCGATGATGCGTGCATCTAGTTCATGTTGGTAATCATCGATTTTTACATCGGTTGCAATTACTTCTTCGGCCAACTTCAGGTCAGCAGAGAGGAGCGACTTGGAGGCCTTAACTATTGATTCTGAAACCATGTTTGTAAGGTCGACCAAAGACTGAGAAACACCATCAAGCTCGTCCTGAAACGCTGATCTAATAAGGGCCATGGGTGCAACCTAAGGCTCAATGATTAACATACGCAAACCATTGGGTTAACGGGCGGTAAACTGGGGTTTTGCCGCGATAGAGTTTCTATATGAGGTTAAAGCGCAGGGTTATGGATCAGGCTGCAGACCCTCGCCTATTGCCTGAAATGCTTATAAAGACCCTTGATAATCTCGATGGTGATGCTTTGGTATTGGCCCCTGGCGAGCAGCCAATTTTTGCCTCCAATGGAATCGAACGCCTGGGAATTTTAAAAGATGGACGTATCGATAGCCCAGAACTCTTGGCCACAATAAGAGTAGTACGCCGCACAAACACAAAACACACCGGGCGCATAGATATTCCACGAGGACCAATCGGTGAAGGTATTCATGAGTTAACGGTCAATATTTTTCCCTTAACCGAAGGTGATCTAGTTATTGTCCTGATCTCAGATGAAAGTGAAGCTCAACGAGTTCACGAAGTTCGTCGCGACTTTGTTGCAAATATTTCCCATGAATTAAAAACACCTATCGGTGCACTTTCTCTATTGAGTGAAGCGGTTTTAGGTGCAAAGGATGAACCAGAAGCGGTCACCATGTTTGCAACCCGAATGCAATCAGAATCAAGGCGTTTAACCGATTTGGTGCAAGAAATTATTAACCTCTCTCGCATTCAAGATTCTGATCCGCTGCAAGTTGCCGAAGAAGTTGAAGTTGGGTACTTAGTGAAGGAGGCGATTGATCAAAGCCAGATCAATGCCGAAAATAGACACATCACAGTTACTTTCCAGGAAGAGAAAAATCTAACTGTTTGGGGTGACCGTGATCAATTAACCATGGCCACCCAAAATCTTATTGATAACGCCATCAACTACTCCCCAGAAAATACTAAGGTTGCAGTGACAAGCAAACTAGTCGATGGCATTGTTGAAATATCTGTTACAGATCAGGGCATAGGTATTCCTGAGGCTGATTTATTACGGATCTTTGAACGTTTTTACAGAGTAGATCCAGCACGTTCTCGCCAGACAGGCGGCACAGGCTTGGGCCTCTCAATTGTTAAGCACGTTGCATCAAAGCATGGCGGGGATGTGAAGGTCTGGAGCGCAGAAAATATCGGAAGCACATTCACTTTACTTTTGCCTATTTATAACAAACAAGCGGAGGCCAACTAATGTCCAAGATTCTCATCGTAGAAGATGAAGCATCATTTTCGGAAGCACTGGCTTTTCTACTTGGCAAAGAGGGATTTGAAACTTTGGTGGCCGAGGATGGTCGCAAGGCACTTGATCTCTTTGCCAAAGAAGGTGCGGATTTAATCTTGCTTGATCTCATGATTCCTGTGGTCTCTGGCGTTGAGGTGTGCCGAACAATTCGCACTACTTCTCAGGTACCAATTATTATGTTGACTGCAAAAGATGCCGAAATCGACAAGGTGGTCGGGCTCGAACTTGGCGCTGATGATTATGTAACAAAGCCATACTCATCTCGCGAATTAATCGCACGCATTAAAGCGGTATTGCGTCGTGGACTCACAGATGACGGTTCAATTCAAGATCAAGATTTAATGGAAGTTGGACCAGTAAAGCTCAACATCGGTAAGCACCAAGTGTCGGTAAATGGGACGCCTGTCTCACTTCCTCTCAAAGAGTTTGAGCTTCTTGAGTTTTTAATGCGTAACTCAGGTCGCGTACTAACTCGCTCTCAATTGATTGATCGCGTGTGGGGCGGGGATTACTACGGAGACACAAAGACATTAGATGTTCACATCAAGCGTCTTCGTGCCAAGATTGAAGCAGATCCAGCAAATCCGGTACTTATTCAAACTATCCGCGGACTTGGATACAAACTAGAAAACATCTAGTTTTTGCTTCTCCGAATCATTCGTTGGTAAAACTTGCCTGGTTGGCGGGTACTTGGTGTGTCCTCGCCCATTTTCACAAAACCTAATTTTTCATAGGCTGCAATCGCGCTGTAATTATCTATCCAAACGCCAAGTCCCTGAATCTTCCAATCCCTGTCTTGAGCATCTAGAAAATTAAACATCTCGCGAAGAAGTCCGACACCTCGAAACTCAGGATCACTCCAGCAGCCACCAATCCAACAAGTCGCACCAAAATCGCCATCTAGTTCCTCTACAGACATGAGGGCAGCGTCACGACCATCAATAGAGGCAATTAGAAAGTCAAGCTTTTCAAATTTTTTGCGCCATTCAGATTCAGTCTCTGCGCTTTCAATTTCATATGTACCTCCAAAAGCCTCTGGATTAACAGTGAGTGACTTGAGTCTGATTGCGCGCAGGCGCTGCCACTCATTTGAATGAATAATCTCAACTTTGAAATTGTTTGTCATGGGCAAATCATGCCATCTGCATTCACCGAGCTGTAATTGAATAGACTCAATAAGTGTTAGCCCTTGCTGATTAATGTGACTTAGCAATACGCTCTCGTGCGACCTGCATGGCAGGTGGTTCCGGGCCTAGAATCGCTAGAAATATACCCAAGCTAATTCGTGAAATCTTTAGCCAAACCTTTGATCGCTTTTCTAGTCCAAGAAGTTTTAGTTCGCGTTGATCAAGTGTTGCAATCGCAGCATTTACTATTACTTTGTAAAAGAACCTACCTGCGCCGTCAAATGGTGGATTTAAGATAAAGCGAACGACTTCAGAGGTTCTAGCTCCGGTTGCCAAGTCATTCTTGCGGAAGTCATCAAGTGTTGCCTCTAGCTCTTCAACTGACTTAGGCGCATTGGTCAATCCAAGTGGAATTGCGCTCTTGCTCCATTGGGCAACATATGCATCCGCTCCTTGATCTATGGGATAACCAAGTGCCAGGTGTGCCTTTAAGAATGAATCTGTAAAAGCGCAATGTACCCACAACAAGAACCTTGGATCTTTGGCTCTATAACTCTGCTCATCTCCATTTTTGTTTTTAAACTCACCCTTAACATGATCGTGCATAGCGTTAACACGGGCAGCTTCTCGGTCAATAACTTCTGCAGAAGCAAATGTTGTAACGGTAAGCCAACGTGTTGTCCCAGCTAACCGGCCTAACGGATCTGATTCATATCTTGAGTGTTCTGCAACTCCTGATAACGGCGCTGGATGGGCTGCTTGTAACAAGAGCGCGCGGACTCCCCCAACTAACGTTGCGATACAACCATGGACTTGCCACACAGCACTGCCAGGACCAAACAATCCAGGTCCAGACCCAACAGCAATTGTGTTAACCCATTCAGGTCGTCCATCTTTTGAACCAGAGACATTTTCTCTAAACTTATCTGCAAGTGGCTTTGTTAGCGGAAATTTATGGAATTCGAACACCGACAAATGGTAGAAGTATTAGTCAGATCCTGCCAATCAAAACTAAGAGCCGAAATTGGTCTTCTTGTATGGCTTGCCTTTTTGATCATAGGTGATCCAAACACCCACTTGCTTGCCAACTTTAAAGGAACCAGAGTGCAAAATCACTCCATCTTTCCTGAACCATTTCCAATCACCGTGCAGGGAATCATTCTTCATCTTTCCTGAGGCCTTTAGAACTCCATTGCCATAAAACTCTAAGAACTCCCCCGTTTTCTTTGGATAGCTTCCATTGATTTGAGATATGCGGGCCTTAAGTATTTTTCTTAATAGTGGCTTTGGAAATCTCTTGTCCACAGCAAAGTGAATAGATCCCTTTGTTTGCACATAATTCGCCAATTCAGTTTTTAAGAGTAAGTTTGTTGACCCGCTATATGGAAAAAGACTGTTATGGTTTTTGAAGCCATCTAGTCCAATAATCGCTACGTCATGAATTAAAAATGTGGGAATTCCATACTTAATTACCTCTGTCGCCGTTGGCAGCTCATCTGAGATCATTTCACGAAGGTTTTGCAAAATTGAGCGTTGCCCAACCTCAAATTTCTTAAGGTGTTTATCTACTAGCGCCTTGCTCATGCCGAAATGACACCTGTTGCCAAAAGAACGAGTAGCAAAGAACCCAGAACTATGCGGTAGATAATAAATGGCATAAAGCTCCTAGTAGCCACAAACTTTAGAAGCCAAGCGATAACAATGTAGCCAATTACAAATGCCACTGCAGTAGCTGCAAGTGTTTCTGGAATTGAAAAAACATTAGGTTCGGCATTGGATGAGAATGCCTTCTTTAATTGGTAAAACCCGCTTCCAAAGACAGCAGGTAGGGCTAACAAAAAGGAATACCGAAGTGCTGCTTCTCGGGAGTATCCCAAGAATCGACCCATCGCAATTGTGGCACCAGAGCGAGAAACCCCAGGCACTAATGCAAGTGCTTGCGCTGCGCCGTAGAGGAGACCGTGCTTATTGCTGAGTTGATCCAGAGATCGCTCACTCTTTCCATACTTGTCTGCAATCCCAAGTATCACTCCAAAAATGATCATCACAGATGCGATAAGCCAGAGTGAGCGAAGATCTTTTTCAATAAAGTCGCTGCCAAAATATCCGAGAATCACAATAGGAATAGTTCCGAAAATAATGAGCCAACCCATGCGAGCGCGTGGTTTATCTTCAGTTGAAATCTCTTTCCGCATGATGGCTTCATGGAACCAAGCACGAACAATTGCGGCGATGTCTTTACGGAAGAAGATAAGCACCGCTAGTTCTGTCCCGATTTGAGTAATAGCTGTAAAGCGAGCGCCGGGGTCTTTTGCGCCATCTAGGAACTCACCAACGATTCGAATATGGGCACTTGATGAGATTGGCAAGAATTCAGTGAGGCCTTGAACAAGGCCGAGAATTAACGCTTCAAACACGCACAGCCTCCCTCGCCACCATCAGATAAGCCCTAATAGTAACTAGTCAAGACAACCAACTACTCCATATGAACGGTGAAATTGATTCTATATATTTAACCTGTGACCGCCAGTATTGCTTTAGCTGACTTAAGGGCCTTTACCAAGAAAGGCAGGATCAGCGACCTTGCACGCTTCTATAAGACCGGCGCTGGTGAATACGGAGAGGGTGACTTATTCCTTGGTGGCACAGTCCCGCAAACACGATCGGTTGCGAAGAAGCATCAGAACTTAGATTTGAAGGAAGTGGAAAAACTTTTCAAGTCACCATTTCATGAAGCGCGCTTATGTGCAGCGATAATTCTTAACCATCAATTTGCTAAGGCAAAAACGTCGCAGGAGCGTAAGAAGATATTTGACTTCTATATGAAGCAAGTTTTAGCAGAGCGAGTAAACAATTGGGACATTGTTGATGTGTCTGCCCCTTGGATGGGTGTCTATTTAACAGAAGTTAAAGATCCTATGCCCTTGTTAAAAAAGCTATCTAAATCCAAATCTCTATGGCAACGACGTGTTTCAATGATTTTAACTTTTGCGCTAATCCGCGCGGGAGATTTAGAGCCAACAGTCATCATTGCAAAAGTACTTCTGAAGGATGAACAAGACCTCATTCATAAGGCTGTGGGCTGGATGCTTCGCGAAGCAGGGAAACGCGATGTGATGTTGTTGCGAGGGTTCTTAAGGGAGCATGCGCATGCAATGCCACGCACAATGCTCAGGTATGCGATCGAAAAACTGCCTGAACGTGAACGTAAACAATGGCTGATAGATAGCAAATCCTAGGAATGACTCAAGAGCCATTGTAGAATTCGGAGAAATGAACGCACACGATAAAGAAGTTCAAGAACGTTGGGGCGATACCGACGCTTATCGGCAATCCCAATCAAAAAGTGCCAAGTACTCAAAAGAGGACTTCGAGGCAGCCAAAGTAGATCAAGAGGCTGCGACAGAGTTGTTTGTCTATGCCTTTGGCAACTCATTACCTGTTGATTCAAACAAAACTAAGGAAGCCGTCATTTCGCACCGCGAGGCGATTACTAAGTGGTTTTATGACTGTTCGGTAGAGATGCAAAAGAATTTGGCTGTTATGTACGTTGAGGACCCACGATTTAAAGAGTATTACGATGGAAGAGTTAAAGGCTTAGCCCAATACGTTCACGATGCTATTCAAGCTCAATAATTAGGATGCTCTCCAGCAATACCAAGCAACCACACTTCGCATTCCAACAAATTGTTCACCTAATCTTTGTAGTTCTTTCGGTTTAATAGGTTCAGAATTGCCGTGCAAGTTATCCCAGCCTCTTCGTACCGCTAGGTCATCAACCGGCCACACATCCAATCTCCCGAGGTGAAAGATTAAAAACATCTCTACAGTCCAACGCCCAATGCCAAACAATGGCAATAGTTCTTGAATAATCTCTTCATCTGACATATTCGCAAATCTTCTAAAGTTAATCTCCCCCGATAAGGCCGCCGCTGTCAGCTCGCTAAGTGTGCGCACCTTTGCACCTGTTAATCCAACAGATTGCAATTGCTTAGCTGAGAGCGCGCCGACTCGCTCAGGTGTTATTGATCCTTCGCACTTGATTACCAGTCTTCCAGTAATTGTTTTGGCGGCAGCGGTACTGACTTGTTGAGCAATCACCGCTCGAACCAATGATTGATACTGAGAAAGCTTGGGCTTAGTTAATCCAAATGCACAGGGTTCTAGATTCTTCAATGCTGGCAGAAAAGCCGGGTCAATTTTGCCGATTTTCCTCTTGAGGGTTGCTAACTCTTTAGCGCGATCTTTATCCACGCCTAATGCATTGGGCGTAGTTCAACTTTTCTATTGCATGCCTTTGATGCTAAGTACGCCAACCTTTCAGCAACATCTGCACTTTCAGCCTCAATTATCCAGAGCCCACTGAAATTCTCTTGTGCATCAAATAAAGGTTTGCCAGTGCTCATATTGGCATCATTGCGATTATCAATCACTGTGGCAGTCTCTGGTGGTCGCAATCCCCAAGCAAAGATCCACTGACCATTTGCTCGTAGAGAGTCATTGAACTTATCTATTTCAACCATCTCAGCAGCGGTGCCAGGGCTCTGGAGGTCATCAATGACAGAAATAACGAACTTCATTGGATAAGCATAAATGAATTGGCAAATGGAAGGGCCTGTAGACACTTTCCCTGCGGCAGGATTTGAATTAGGGTTCTGGGGTGAATAAAACCGTAGATGCAGATTTTCTAGCCCTTCCACTAACAGCCATTAGTGATGCCGCAATAAGCACAGCTAAAGATGCTGGCGCTTCCCATGTTGATGTGCGAATAGAGCGCACACGCACTGGTTTGTTGTCTTTACGAGATGCTCGACCAGAGACTCAAAGTGATGAATCAATCGCCGGAGTTGGTGTGCGAGTCATCGTTAACGGTGCTTGGGGTTTTGCTTCTTCCCCGGAAATCTCTGTCGATGTTGCGAAAAAACTTGCAATGACCGCCGTTGCTATGGCAAAAACTTCAAAGCCACTTTCAACAGAATTAGTTTCACTGGTATCCGAACCTGTCTATGCAAATCAGACCTGGGTGTCAGATTATGAAATTGACCCATTCACAGTCTCTGATTCCGATAAGAAGGATCGCTTGGCAGATCTGAGTAATCGATTACTCAAGAGTGCCGGCGTTAATCACACATCAGCGCAAACTATGTTTGTTAAGGAACAAAAGCATTACGCCGATTCATATGGCACCAGCACCACACAGCAGCGTGTTCGAATTCAAACTCAGATTGAAGCTATCTCAATTGGTGCTCACGGTTTTGAATCTATGCGCACCTTGGCACAACCTGCCGGCTTTGGCTGGGAATGGATGGGTAACAATCATTGGAATTGGGACGCAGAAATTGCTGAACTTCCAACATTGCTTGCTGAGAAAGTTGCAGCACCATCAGTTGAACCTGGTCGCTATGACGTTTTGGTTCACCCCTCTAATCTTTGGCTCACCATCCACGAATCAATTGGCCATGCCACTGAATTGGATCGCGCAATTGGTTACGAAGCTAACTACGCTGGAACTTCCTTTGCTACGCCAGACAAGTTAAATACTCTTCAATACGGCTCAAAATTGATGAATGTGACGGGAGATCGCAGTACTTCTCACGGTCTTAGCACCGTGGGCTTTGATGATGAAGGTGTTGCAGCCCAGCGCTGGGACATCATTAAAGATGGTCTTCTCGTTGGTTATCAATTAGATCGCCGCATCGCAGCCCGAGTTAACCGTGATCGAAGCAATGGTTGTGCCTTTGCCGACTCTCCTGCACATGTGCCAATTCAACGTATGCCAAATGTTTCTTTGCAACCAAATCCAACAGGTCCAACCTACGATGAAATGGTTGCTTCAATGGAAGATGGAATCATCATTAAGGGTGACAAGTCGTGGTCAATTGACATGCAGCGTTATAACTTTCAATTTACCGGTCAACAGTTCCACCGTGTTAAGAATGGAAAAATTGTTGGTCAGCTCAAAGATGTTGCCTATCAAGCAACTACAACTGATTTCTGGGGCTCGATGAAGGTTGTTGGCGGACCTTCAACATATGTTCTAGGTGGAGCGTTTAACTGCGGTAAAGCACAACCAGGTCAGATTGCAGCGGTTAGCCATGGTTGCCCAGCGGCAATCTTCGACAAAGTAAATATTCTCAATACTGTTGCGGAGGCTGGAAAATGATTTCTGCTCAAGATCTGATTGAAAAGATTACATCTGTTGCAACATGTGATGATTGCATTGTTGTTGTAAAAGATAAGACGCAAGCAAACCTACGTTGGGCCGGAAGCACGCTAACTACTAATGGTGTTATTCAAGAGCGCAGCGTTACGGTAATCGCATTTGTTGCTGTAGATGGTGGCATGGCATCAGGTGGAGTAACACGCACAGATGTTTCATTGTCGGACATTCCAGCGCTACTTTCAGAAGCCATTGCTGCTGCCAAAGCTGCAGGTCCAGCTGATGACTACTCTCCTCTTGCGACCAATGTTTCAATAGGTAATTGGTCAGGAGAGCACGTTCCAACTGGTCCAGAAGTGTTTTCAACATTTGCACCAGCACTTGGCGATATGTTCTCCCGCTCTGTTGCAGACAAAATTGAACTCTTTGGCTACTCCGAGCACACCAATGAGACAACATGGGTTGGCTCAAAGGGTGGATTGCGATTGCGCAAAGATTCTCCAGTTGGTCGCGTAGAAATGACTGGAAAGTCCCATGATCGCTCTCGCTCTACCTGGGCTGGTGTTGAAACGCGTGACTTTACCGATGTTTCTGTTGCAGATATCGATGGACAAATACGCCAACGTCTACAGTGGCAAGGCACCAAGGTAGATCTTCCAGCTGGACGTTACGACACCATCTTGCCGTCAGGATCAGTTGCAGATCTATTCACCTACATGATGTGGGTATCAACTGCCAGAGATGCCCATGAGGGTCAATCAGTATTTTCTAAAAAGGGTGGTGGAACTCGAATAGGTGAGAAGCTATCTAATGTTTCTCTCCAATTCTTTAGTGATCCAGATTTCAAGCAATTGCCTGCATCTAACTTTGTAGCAACTGCTGTTAGCTCACCGTTTTCATCTGTCTTTGATAACGGTCAACCTATTAAGCGTGTTGATTGGCTCAAAGACGGCGTCTTGCAATCGCTGATTCAAACTCGTGCATCTGCAAAGATGACAAGCCTTGATTTCACGCCGCTAGGGGAAAACTTAGTAATGAGCGTTGATGGTGCGAGTGGATCTCTTGAAGATATGGTCAAGAAAGTTGATAACGGACTGCTACTCACCACTTTCTGGTACATCCGCATGGTTGATCCCAACTCATTACTTCTAACCGGCTTAACTCGTGACGGCGTTTATCACGTGAAAGGTGGAGAAGTAGTAGGAGCAACTAACAACTTCCGCTGGAATGATTCACCTGTATCTGCGCTATCTCGGATCGTGCATGCTGGTGCAACTGAATGGACACAGCCACGTGAGTGGGCTGGCGACATGTCTAATATGGCAATTCCGCCACTAGTAATTAAGGACTTTAATATGTCAACAGTAAGCCCGGGGAACTAGCATGAAAAAATTAATGATGCTTCTATTGTCCATCTCTTTAGCAATGACTGTGGCGGGCTGCTCTTCTAGCAATAACGAAGATGCAAACTTGGAAGAATATGCCGATTGCCTACAGCGCGTAATGGATGAAGCTGCAGCTGCAGGCACAGACATGTTCGATATGTCAGTTTGCGATAATCTCTAAAACACTGTTTGCCTCTTACATCTGCCTGATGTGAGCAAAAGCTTTGGTTTAGATTTCTCTACTTTTTCAGTGACTGGCGCTTGAGAAGTTAAGCAGTACAACACCGGTAATGATGAAGGCGATTGCTGTTATTCGAGAGACAGAAACTGGATCTTTAAAGATCAGCATTCCCAAAATAGCTGTTCCCGCTGCCCCAATTCCCGTCCAGACAGCGTATGCAGTCCCGATAGGTAGAACTTTTAGGGACCAGGCTAAAAGTGAAAAGCTGCCCGTTGCAAAAACCAAGAATCCAATACTTGGCCAAATCTTTGTAAAGTTGTTTGAGAGTTTTAGCATGCTCGCAAAACCAACTTCAAGAAAACCTGCCGTGATGACTGCTAGCCATGCCATTTATGCAACCTTCCTATTTCTTGTGAGGGTACTTACAAGTTGTTCAAGTGGTCCTTGTTTGTATTTTCTCAGCCAAATTGTTGAGAAGTAAACAAGTGCTAGCCAAATTCCAAAGGCAAGCAGCAATACCTGCCATGTTTGGACCTCTTGGAATAGTCCCAGTCCCCATGAACTAAAGATCACTGATGCAATCACCGATTGTGAAATATAGACGGTTAATGACATGGCTCCTGCTGGCTTCATCCATGTGACCAAATGAGGCTTCTCTTGAACAAACTTTCGAATGAGACCGACATAGAGCATTGACATTAATGGAGCTGCAAGAAATGAAGCAGCAAGGGCGATTAAATAAAGTGCTTCAGAAGGTTTAGACATCTGCTCATTTCGGACCATAACAAAGGCCGCAATTAACTGAATAGGGGCACCAAATATCAAACCATTTTTGATCAATTTCGAATTCTTTGTTGAATCTATTGGAGAGGAAAGGAACTGTGATCTAGCCATTCGAAGCCCGAGTAAGAAGGCTGCAAAAGCCAAGCCGCCCTGGAGAAACACTCCAGTCAAAATGCTGTAACTCCACAACTCTAACCTTGCTGGAATCGCCTCTACGAAGGTTCCGTCTCGCAAAATCACGTCAAGATTTGATTCCGTTGTCACTTGCAGATCCTCATTGAGGACACGTTCTGCAACAAAAGCAAAGAAAACAACAAGTGAGAAGAGAAATGCTGACACACCAAAAATCCATCTACCCCAAAGCTTGAGCGTTCTATCTGCACGAAAAAAGAATGGAGTGAGCAGCAACCCAAATAATCCATACATGAAAATGATGTCTCCATGCCACAAGAATGTGAAGTGAAGGATTCCAAGCAGAATCAGGGCAATGCAGCGCTTTACCCATCTAGCTCTATTGGCCGCTTCTCCCCTGACTATGTAATTTGAGCTGTAGCCAAAAAGAAATGAGAAGAGAAGATAAAACTTGCCAGCAAAAATTGCCGAGATAATAAAGGTGGCAGAACCATTAGCAAACCCTTGAACCCACTCACCGCGGGCACCTTGATCACTGTTCAACCCCATGAATTGGATGTTGACGACGAGAATTCCAAGGAGGGCGAATCCTCTTAAAACATCCGGAGCTGTATCTCTTTGCTTCATTTTGTTATCCCCTAAATCGTTACATCAAAGGCCACCATTGCAACTGCAATAGCTATAGCCCACAAAGTTAAACTCGCAATAATCAACAAAGATACACGAAGCGGCCTTACCCCAGCTGTTACTGCAGCTGCTGCTGCAAATTGAGTTCCAATCAGTATTGGGCCAAGGGCCGCCAATCCATAAACTCCATACTTATCAAAGGCCTTGAGTGCTTTTTCAAGCTTAGGTAGTTCGGCGGATTTTCCCTGCTTCGCTCTCTTGTTGATCAATCGTTCTCTAATATTTGAAGCAAAGTAAGCAAAAAGAACAATTGTTATCGAATTTCCTACAACTGCAGCGATTAAAGTTGCTATTGGGTTAAGGCCGACAAGAATTCCTGCTGGTACTACTGCAATAGCTTCCATCCAAGGAATAGCGCCAGCAATGAATACTCCAAGTAACCCAAGGCTCTCAATATTTAGCATTTAGATATCTCGCTCACGCCAAGCCATAACCATCGATGGTAGCGAGCTGCCTAAGAACAACATAGAAATCATTAAGTAACTTCCATCATTACCTTCTGGCTGAAACATCTTTACTTCAGGCCCAATAATCATAAGAAGTATGACTACTAGTGCGATTGTTTCAAACCCACGATAAGCATATCTGAATGAAGTATTTCGAATCGCAATCTGTCGCTCATCTAACAACTCATCCGGAGCATCTGCAATTGATCTAACAGCTATTCGCAAGAATGAATAGCCGAGAACTACGGCAAAGATTACAAAAATGGCCGTGACTGAAAAAACGATTAAGCTGACATCGGTGCTTAAATTTAAGTTTGTCTTAAGAGTAGGCCAGTAGCTACCCAAAGAAGTAAGAACCATGCCAAGTACCATGAGGATTACTAAGACGCGTCTATTCCGCTGAGGTCGTAGCCATCTGAATTTAGAGTTTTCATTATTTAACAAATCTTTGACGCCCTTTTCCGTAACGCCATCAAACCAATAAATCTTGTTCTTCTTTGACATTTATACGCTCCTTACGCAAAGTTCTTTTCTTGCCAGCCAAGAAATAGATAAGGGATTGAGGCATAAGTGGCAATTGCTGGTAGCCACAGCCGGGA
>NZ_JBIKSG010000047.1:0-5546 GCF_044348745.1 Candidatus Planktophila sp. | reverse complement strand
CGGCAAAAATTGCACAACTCGCAGATTTGCGACAGACACTCTTCATGGGAAATACCCTCCGAGGAATGCTTCTTCAGGCGTACGCATTTGGAACTATGGGCGTGATTGCCGGCTATGCCGCTCTGGCTTCTTTAGTTGGCGCACTTCTGTTTCTCATTTTAGGTATTGCGGCAATTTTTCACCGCCGTCATACCGGTGAAGAGATTCTGATTTAGCCCTCAACTCTCCGTGATGGGTTAAAAAAGCGCCCCTGGGTTTATCCCAGGGGCGCTCTCCTTTGCAATCTTTTTTCTGGCTTAGCGTTCAATCTTTCCTGAGATGAAATCCTCGGTCTTTTGATGCGCTGCTTCATCTGTGTACTGAGTTGGTGGTGTCTTCATGAAGTAGCTAGATGGTGAAAGCAATGCTCCACCAATCTTGCGATCAAGACCAATCTTTGCGCAGCGAAGCGCATCGATGATCACACCAGCAGAGTTAGGTGAATCCCAAACTTCCAACTTGTATTCAAGGTTAAGAGGAACATCACCAAAAGCACGACCTTCGAGGCGAACGTAGGCCCACTTGCGATCATCTAGCCATGGGATGTAATCAGAAGGTCCGATGTGAACATTCTTCTCACCAAGATCATGGTTTAGCTGTGATGTTACAGAGTTTGTCTTTGAGATTTTCTTTGATTCAAGACGATCACGCTCGAGCATGTTCTTGAAGTCCATGTTTCCGCCAACATTGAGCTGGTAGGTGCGATCAAGGTGAACTCCACGATCTTGGAACAACTTAGCCATGATGCGGTGAGTGATAGTCGCACCAACTTGGCTCTTAATGTCATCTCCAACGATTGGAATTCCTGCATCAGCAAACTTCTTTTCCCATACTGGGTCAGATGCGATAAATACTGGTAGGGCGTTGACAAATGCGACGCCGGCATCAATTGCACACTGTGCGTAGTACTTAGCTGCTGTTTCAGAACCTACAGGTAGGTAGCAGATCAAAACATCGATCGCTTCATCCTTTAGTACCTGAACAACATCTACAGCAGGTGCATCTGACTCTTTGATTGTCTCGCGGTAGTACTTACCGAGACCATCATTTGTAACACCGCGAAGTACTGGCACGCCAGTCTTTGGGACATCACTAAATTTAATTGTGTTGTTTTCACTTGCCCAGATTGCATCTGCAAGATCGAGTCCGACCTTCTTTGCATCCACATCGAAGGCTGCAACAAACTTGATGCTAGAGATGTGGTATCCCCCAACAACAGCGTGCATCAGACCTGGAATTTCTTGATCAAGGGCAGCATTTTTGTAGTACTCAACACCCTGAACTAATGAGTTAGCGCAGTTTCCAACGCCAACAATTGCAACACGGATGTCGCCTTTACCGGTTGTGATATTCACTCTATTTCCTCTCGGTTTTGATCATGTCTTCCAGCCAAGCAATCTCTCGATCAGCTGTCTCTAGTGAGTGACGTCGCCACTCCTCCAGATATTTGTCGATACCAACAGGTGACTTCTCGAGTTCACCACGAAGGATTTCGGCTTTCTCCTTGAGGCGACGATGGCGTCCCTCAAGAATTCTTACTCTGTTATTTGCTGAGGTTGGAGAAAAGAATGCGAAACGAATTTCGAAGCCTTCGTCCTCCCAAGTCTCAGGTGTTACTGATTCAGTTAATGATTCAAATCTGCGAGCGCCCTTGTCGGTAATCGCATACACAATGCGGGATCTGCGAGAGGTTGCTTCAACAACAGTCTCCTCAATAACGCCTGCTTCCACCATGCGGCGAAGCTGCGGATAGAGAACGGAAAATGACAAAGCGCGAAATGGCCCAAAGATGGTGCCGATACGCTTTCGAAGTTCATAGCCATGCAATGGGGCTTGGGAAAGCAGGCCTAGAAGGGCGAATTCGAGTGACTCTGAACGCGAGCGCATCTCAACCCTCCCCTCCTACTACTCCGTGGAATGTATCCATTCGATATATCGAGCGGTAATCTATTGGGATATAGCGCCCTAGCGCAACCCAGACTCGCCGTTAAACTGCCCACATGATCATTCCCACACGGTTAGCCGAGTACGTCGTGGCGGCCATGGTCATCATTTTGGCCCCTGGGCCCAGCGTGCTCTTTGTTATTGCCCGCGCCATTGCCTGGGGGCGTAAGACCGCCGTGCTCACCGTTGCTGGAAATGTGACAGGTGCCTTTTTTCTCTCCACCTTTGTGGCTTTTGGTCTTGGGCCAATCCTGCAGCGATCTGAGATTGCCTACATCGCTATTCAATGGGGTGGTGGTCTCTATCTGATCTATCTGGGAGTAGATGCCATACGACAACGTAGAGCTCATGCCGCCGACATGAAAAATCAAGGCGATGTCGCACCTAGTGTGCGGCGCTCCATTAGAGATGGTTTTTGGGTTGGAGCGCTGAACCCAAAAGGACTTGTTTTCTATGCAGCTGTCTTGCCTCAGTTCATAGATCGAGAACGTGGTCAGGTCACAGGGCAGTTGATTTTGCTTGGTGCCATCTTTTCGATCCTTGCATTCTTTTCAGATGGAACCTGGGGGCTATTGGCTGGAACGGCCCGCCAATGGCTTGCCACAGATTCCAAACGCTTAGAAATACTTCGATCAACCGGCGGTGCGATCATGATCATTCTTGGAATATCTGTTTTGGTCGCTGCAATTGTCAGTGGCTAAGTACACAATTACTTCCATGATTAAACCTGCCAAACCAGCCCGCGAAAACATCTCTCCCTCTGATTTAACCTTTGGCCTTTCCACCTGCAAAAGATGTTTGTGGATTAAGTATTGGTTCAAGGTGTCGATGCAAGGTCAGTTCCCACTTGTAGGGACGATGTCAGCTTTGCAAGAAGAGCATTTTCAAGGTGCAGACATGCCAACAATTGATCCAACACTTCGCCCTGGCAAGGTCACCAAATGGGGAGAATGGGTCAAGAGCAAGCCTTTGGTAATCAATGGCACGGAAACACGTTGGCGCATTTTGGGTAAGTACGATCTTGTTTCAACAAATGAGGATGGCACTATTGGATTAATTGATTGCAAAGTATCTGATAGCCAACGCGATAGTGGTCAGTTTTATTCACCTCAGCTTGAGGCATATGCCTATTCCTTAGAAAACCCTGCAGCCGGTAAATCTCAAACTGTTGCATCAATTGGGTTATTAGTATGGAAGCTAGCCACAGCAACAGGAACTTCGGCTGAGGATTATGGTTTCGGAGTATTCCAAAAGTATGTCCCTGTCGAGCGAGATCAGGCTAATTTTATAAAGGTCATTGGTGAGTTTATTGATGTGCTGGAGGGTGAGCTACCTGAGCCAGGTTCTGAGTGTCAAACATGTAACTACTTAACCGCCAGAAACGCTTTGGATTAATCCTCTTCTTGTATCTGACCGAGTTTTGCTTTTTTAGGGGCATAGATATCTATGTACTCCTGGTCAGACAAGGCATGAATGGCGTTCATGATTTGATCTGTGACATCTCGTAAGTGTTGTAAATCTGTTGAATCTCCATCGAAGTACATCGGAGTTCCAAAGTTCATCCCCACGCGCTTAACATTTGGAATAACTTTTCCCGTTGGTTGAATCTTGTCAGTATTAGACATAGCAACTGGAATTACAGGTGCACCTGATTCAATGGCCAAGCGTGCAATACCCGTTCTTCCTTTGTACAAACGTCCATCAGGAGAGCGTGTTCCTTCAGGGTAGATGCCGATGCAATCCCCATCAGCTAAAACCTTTAAGCCAGTGATAAGTGCTGCTTCGCTGCGGCGTCCACCAGAACGGTCAACCGGTACTTGCCCTAAGGCAATAAATGTTAACTTTTTAATAAATCCTTTTGGGCCAGGTGAGGTGAAGTACTCACTTTTTGCCAAGAATGTGACTTTGCGTGGAACAACCAGCGGCATAAAAATGGAATCACTAAATGAGAGGTGATTGGAGGCAATGATCACCGGGCCTTTTCCTGGCACATTTCGAAGTCCTCGCACTTTTGGTCGAAATGCCAACATCAAAAATGGGGTCAGAAAGGCGCGCAAGGTTCCATATGGCAGGTTGTTGAGCACGGGGACAATTTACTGGTTATTGACGGCTATGACACTATCTGAGGGTGAGTATTGAGAAAAAGGAGCCTGAGGATTTCGACGAGGAGGAGTTAATCCGCTCTGAGTTCGAATCCATCGTATCTGGGCTCTCCTTGGATGAATCAGCCCCCACGACATTCTTAGATGATCTGGATCGAATCGATGAAGATAAATTTGTGCAACCTAATCCCCCGCGACAAACATCACGTGGCTTTATTGCCTCAGCAAAGCATGCAATAAATCGTTGGTTAAATCGCGATTATCGCGAAGATGATGGAGCAGCGCTGTGAGTGATTTTCGTTGGGGAATCATAGGCACCGGTGGAATAGCACAAGCATTTGCAACAGACATACAGAACCTCAAAGGACATAGAGTCGGCGCTGTTGGTTCACGAACACTTGGCAATGCGCAGGAATTTTCAAATCGTTTTGGCGCAGTTGCATATGGATCATATGCAGAACTAGTAGCTGACACTTCAATCGATGCGGTTTATGTTGCAACTCCCCACCCTGCACATAAAGAGAATGTGATTGCAGCGCTCAAAGCAGGAAAGCCAGTGTTGTGCGAAAAACCTTTTGCAGTTAATGCCCAGCAAGCCCAGGAAATGGTTGATGCAGCGAAAGAAAATCATGTCGCACTGATGGAAGCGATGTGGTCACGTTTCCTGCCACATTATGGACAGGTGCGCGAAATCATCGCTAGCGGAACCTTGGGCAAAATTCTTACAATTCAAGCAGATCATGGACAGCGCTTAGCTGATCAGAACATCCCCCGCCTGATAGAGCCCTCACTTGCAGGAGGTGCGTTGTTAGATCTTGGAATTTACCCTGTTTCATTTGCGCACATGGTTCTTGGAAATCCCACAAAGATGACTTCAACTGCTGTGCTGACTGAAAAGGGTGTCGATGCTCAAACTTCGATGATCTTTGATTACGCAGATGGAGCACAAGCGGTCTTAAACACCACAATGCTTGAACAAACGCCATGTCGCGCGGTGGTTGCTGGCATGAATGGATGGTTAGAGATCGATCGCGTTTTTTACGCTCCATCAAATATGAAGGTGACATTATTTGATGGCACAGTAAAACACTTCCCAAATACCTATATTGGACATGGAATAAGGGAACAAGCAGAAGTATTTAAGCAGCTTGTGCTCTCAGGTAAACAACAAAGTGAAGTGTTGAACTGGAAAGACACTGTCGACATTATGAAAACACTCGACACAGTTCGATCACAAATTGGGTTGAAATACCCCTTTGAAAATTAGACTCTAGCTAAATCTGCAACGCCAACAAGACCAGCTTCATTGCCCAATTCGGCTGCAATCAAAGTTGGGTATGGGTGTTTGCCAGCAAATGGCATTGTGCGCTCTAATGATTCGCGGGTTGGCTTTAACAAAATTTCTCCGGCATCAATTACACCGCCGCCGATAACAACACAGGATGGATCGAGTAAAACTGA
>NZ_JBIKSG010000046.1:0-5620 GCF_044348745.1 Candidatus Planktophila sp. | reverse complement strand
ATTCCAGCCGCACTTCCAGTTGCGAGCAATGAAGACTTGTCTACTCCATCTGGAAGCTCGGCAACCTTTAAGCGCTTTGCTAGAAGTGCTGCAGAGAGCACGCCAAGTGGCTTTCCGAGTACAAGACCAAAGAAAATTCCCCACGCGATCAGTGATTGTGACGCCGCCTCTATTGATTCGCTTGTAATGACTACACCGGTGTTTGCAAAAGCAAAAACTGGAACGACAAAAAATGTACTGATGGGATGGAACTTATGCTCTAGCCAATCAATAACCGATACCGAACCATCCTCAATATCTTCGAGTTTCTTACCTTTATGGGCAATATTAGGAGTCATCAATCCGAGAATGACTCCTGCCAAAGTTGGGTGAACACCGGTCTTGTATAGGCAAAACCACAAGGTAAAGGCAAAGATTGAACAAACTGCGACAGAACTAACGCCGGTCTTTTTCAGTGCTGTGACTAAAAGGATGCTTAAAAGCGCAGCTGCTAGCCAAGAAAACCTGATCCCAGTTGAGTACACAAATGCAATAACCAAAATTGCGCCAATGTCATCAATGACAGCTAGTGCAAGTAAAAATGAACGAAGAGCTGCTGCAACACTTGGGCCAAGCATCGTTAACAGCCCAACCGCTAAGGCGATATCCGTTGCAACAGGAACTCCCCAACCAGCCGGCGCTACTCCTCCAGCGATTGCCAAATAGATCAGGGCCGGAAGTGCCATCCCGCCAATTGCCGCTAAGAAGGGCAGCATCGCCTTTTTAAATGATGCAAGATGCCCGGAAGTTAACTCGCGTTTGATTTCTAGACCAACGACGAAAAAGAAAATGCTCATCAGCAAGTAATTAATGAGTTTTAGAACCGATAGGTCTATCAAAGACCATCCTGATCCGACCGAGAGGTCAAGATCTAAAAACGAGAAATATTCGTCTGACAAAGGTGAGTTAGCTGTAATCAATCCCAACGCAGCGGCCACAAGAACTAGCAATCCGCTCGTGGACTCGCGTCCTAGGAAATCTCGGAGGGGCGAGATGCGCGATGTCATGGTCTTACTTTAACTGAGTGCTTTCTCCTGCGCTTGGATTTTATGGAATGAGAGCAGAATATGACCAACAAAACCAATAACAAGAGCAAGTATCACGCCCACATTTGCAAAGGCCCATGGACCTTCTTTGCCCCCAATCAAACCTAGGAAGTAGCCCTGCCACGATAACCATGATGCAAAGGTATTGGTTACAAATCCCCAACCAACCACTGTTCCAATTGCCATTAATGCAATGGATCCCTTGTTGATTGATCCATACATTCCTTGGGCGTCATACAAGTCTTTTTCGATATACGCCTTTTTTCGCATAATGACATCTGCAACAAAAATTGCAGACCAGACCGCAACTGGAACACCTAGCGTGATCAAGAAACCTTGGAATGGGTAGAAGAAGTTGTCAGCAACCCACACGATGTAAATACACCCAGCAAGCATTATGAGCGCATCAATAATCGCGGCTTGATGGCGTTTGATTGGAACACCTATCGAAACCAGAGCTAATCCTGATGAATAGAGATCAAGAATGGCTCCACCTACTAGTCCCAATATCGCAATTAGCGCGAATGGGATGAGAAACCATGTTGGTAGCAGTGATGTCAAAGCGCCAATGGGATCCATTGCAATCGCATCACTTAAATCTTTGCTACTAGCTGATAGAGCCGCTCCATAGATCACAAGAATTATAGGAACAACCGAAGCGCCGAAGACCGTCCAACCCACTACCGCTTTACTTGAAACAGTTCTTGGTAGATAGCGAGAGTAATCTGCCGCGCAATTAACCCAGCCCAAGCCAATACCAGTGATTCCAAAAATGAGCGCTCCAATGAAACCTTGAGTTGAGCCATCTTTTATCGCTGTAACCGCGCTCCAGTTAACACTGTCAACTGTTAAGCCGATATAAACAACAGTCATGGCTACTGTTACTAATGTCAAAAACTTTTGCAATCTCATAATTACGCCAAAACCAAGGACTCCTCCAAAAACTGTCAGAGAGACAGCAATAACAAATCCAAGGATCAAAGCAATGTTCTGATCAACTCCCCCGATCCGAGAAAAGACGGTTCCTGTTGCCAATGTTGCAAGAGAAACCAGAACCGTTTCCCAACCTACGAAAATGCAATATGAAAGAAACCCAGGAAGGATGCTTCCTTTCACGCCAAAGGATGCACGTGCTAAAACCATAGTTGGCGCATTAGAGCGCTTACCTGCAAGTGAACTTATGCCCACTAAAAAGAAGGAGCAGATTGTTCCGATAATCGCTGCCCAAGTGGCCTGCCTAAATGAAATTCCGAAACCTAAGAAGAAAGAGCCATAGGAAAGTGCAAGGAGAGAAACGTTAGCGCCAGCCCATGGCCAAAAAAGTGAACTGGCAGAACCTTTACGTTCAGACTCCTGAATGGTATTCGTGCCGTTAATTTCAAGATCAAATGCTGACATGACTATTTCTTCCGACTTTTAGCTTTCATAAAGATGCCACCGAATAAAGTGGCAAGAAAGAATGCAAGTAAAACTCCACCAACCGGAAAACTTGAATTATCTTGCGGAGCTGAAGTGGTTACCGGCACCGCTTCGGAATAGTCAGGTGAGGCGTTAAATGTGTAATCGCCTTCAATCACATGCCCATCTTGGCCAACAACTCGATACTTAACGATGAAAACTCCAGCGGCGCTTTGTCCTGAAACCTTAGTTGTAATCCTGCCTGCCTCAATGATGGCATCCTCGTAACTGACAACTAATCCCGTTGAATCAGTAACTTCGAGGGTGTTGACGATCTCGCCTTCTAGATTCTGTAAATCACCGCTGAACTCAATCCACACAGTCGTTGGAATTGGATTCACATTGGCATAACGCTCCGGGAAAGAAGAGACAATGTCAACGTGTGCAGAAGAAAGCGGCATAGTAAAAACCGTTAATCCAGCAAGAAATAAAGCTACAAGTAATCTACGCATTTTAGTAGTTTAGTCTAAAAAGAAATCGAGAAGGAAATCCTTAGTTCCAGGTGTAACTGAATACTTCTCTAAGTCTGTAATTCCTTCACTTGCCAGCAATAGATCATCGACAAAGAAATTACCTGTGCATTCCTTTGCATCTCGATTAAAGATGATGTATGCCGCATCTGCCAAAATCTCAGGTGTGCGACCTGCTAAAGCATCGATCCCAGGAATCATTTGAAGAGCTGCTGTATCAATAACTGTGCGTGGCCATAGAGCATTAACTCCAATGCCATCACGCTTGAATTCTTCAGCCATACCGAGAACACACATACTCATGCCGTACTTAGCCATTGTGTAAGCAACATGGTTTTTAAACCAGACTGGCTTCATAGAAAGTGGTGGCGAGAGGTTCAAAATGTGCGGGTTTCGTCCTTCAGCAGCTGACTTGCGTAGGTGAGGTAGTGCAGCCTGTGAAGTGAGGAAAGTTCCACGCACGTTAACATCAAACATAAGGTCAAAGCGCTTGGCAGGTGTTTGATCAGTTCTAGTTAAGTTAATTGCGCTGGCATTGTTGATGAGAATGTCTATGCCACCAAATGCTTCTGCAGCTTGATTAACAGCAGCTTCGATCTGCAATTCATCCCGTAAATCGCATTGAATAGCAAGGGCTTTTCCACCGGCGGCTTCAATCTCTGCTGCAGCAGTGTGAATAGTGCCTGGTAGCTTTGGATTTGGATCAGAGGTTTTTGCAGCGATCGCAATTGATGCCCCATCTCGCGCGGCACGCAAAGCAATCGCAAGACCAATTCCTCGAGATCCTCCAGTGATAAAGATTCGCTTTCCTGCTAGTGACATTTACTTACCCTTCTTAGACATGAACTTCATGAATGCTTCCATAGCTTCTTCTGATTGCAACGCCATTGCGAAAATCTCAAACTCAGCCTTCATGATCGCAGCGATCGCGTCATGATTTTTAGCCTTCAAAAGTGCCTTGGTATTAATGATCGCCTGGGGCGGTTGTTCGGCAATGTGTTGAGCAATCTTTTGCGCATGAGCCAACGGATCTGCATCTTTAGCCGATGCCAATCCCATCTCAACAGCTGCATCTGCATCAAAGCTCTCACCAGTCATAAAGATTAGTGCCGCTCTTTGATACCCAACTAACTGAGGAAACAAGAAACTAGATCCTGCTTCAGGCACAAGACCAAGAGATGCAAATGGCATTGAGAAATTGGCAGTAGTGCCTGCAATGACAACATCGCAATGAAGCAACATCGTTGTGCCCACACCAACAGCATTACCCTTCACCGCGGCAAGCAATGGCTTTGGGAAGTTAAGTAGTGAGGCTAAAAACTTTGCTACCTCTGAATCATCAGAAGTTGGTGGGTTATTCATAAAGTCCATGATGTCGTTGCCGGCGGTGAAGTGATCACCTTCTGCGGTTAACACAACTGCACGGACTCCAAAATCCCCAGCTGCATCATTTAGACCCTTTGATAGCTCTGCATACATAGCTCGTGTCAGGGCATTCATCTTTTCAGGACGATTGAAACTGAGGGTTAGCACTCCTGCGTCTTGTGTGGCCAAAATTTCGCTCATTTGAGCATCTTATGGGGTGACTGAGGAAAATAAAAAGAGCACAATGGTGACACGCGGAGAGGCGGAAGATCCAATGGTTAGAGACATAACAATAGCAATTCGGGAATTAACACCATTTGAGCAATTAGTACTGGAATTGGTCTGTGAGGGTAAATCAAACGCCTCTATAGCACTGCAAACTTCACATAGTGAAAAAGTAGTCGAAAATACGGTAAGTCGTAGCGCGCAAGTTTTTGGCATTAAATCAGACAGTGAAACCAATCTTCGTGTCTTGCTAGCGCTTGCCTATCGTGCACATTACGGGGATAAAGCTTTTGATAAGTTAAATGTTGCTTGCTCCCATCTTGAAATTGGCCCAGATGGAAAAGCAATGTGTAACCGTCACATCGATTAACTATCGTTGTATAGATCACGCCTTCTGAGGGCGACCTCTCCACGCTTGTTATCGAGTGGTGACCCTCGCACTTTCAGGCTTTCTCCAGGCTTTTGCAGAGTAGAAATACCCTCGTATTGATTTTCTATTCGATACTTAATTTGGAGAGGGAATATTATGAAACGTAGAACACTTGACAAAATAATCTCAAATGTGAGTTTAGGATTTGCAGCGCTACTTCTTTTGTTTGCTGGTTTGCTCAACTGGGGTGCATCTTTTGCAGAAGACAATGTGGCTTCTCAGCTAGAAATGCAAAATATAAGTTTCCCAGCGGAAGAATCTTTGCCAGCTGCAACGAAGGATGCACTAGCTAAATGGGCTGACCAAAAGGTTGTGACCGGAGAAATGGCACGCGACTATTCAGATCTATACATTCTTGAGCATATGAATGCCTCAGCAACTGCTGTTATGGGTAAGCCAGCAACATACTCTGAGGTTTCTGGCGCTTACATGGGCCTAGTACGCGGTGGCAGCACTGATACGGCAAAAATTGCACAACTCGCAGATTTGCGACAGACACTCTTCATGGGAAATACCCTCCGAGGAATGCTTCTTCAGGCGTACGCATTTGGAACTATGGGCGTGATTGCCGGCTATGCCGCTCTGGC
>NZ_JBIKSG010000045.1:0-5774 GCF_044348745.1 Candidatus Planktophila sp. | reverse complement strand
ATCAATGTTGATCGATCAGACTGCACCGAGCTGCCATCATGCAGACCACGAAGACGCTTAAGCGGTGTGAATCGCCACGCTTCCTCGCGCCCTGTAGGCGTTAAGTAATTAGTTGCTAAAACAGTCATTAGCCCACAGCGCCTTCCATCTGAAGTTCGATGAGGCGATTGAGCTCAAGTGCGTATTCCATAGGAAGTTCGCGCGCAATAGGTTCAATAAATCCACGAACAATCATGGCCATCGCTTCATCTTCATTCAAACCACGTGACATCAGATAGAACAATTGATCATCACTGATCTTTGAAACTGTAGCTTCGTGACCCATAGAGACATCATCTTCACGAATATCAACATAAGGATATGTGTCTGAACGAGAAATCGTATCTACCAAAAGTGCATCGCACTTCACTGTACTCGCAGAGTGGTGTGCACCTTCTTGAACCTGAACAAGCCCACGGTATGAGGTGCGACCACCGTTACGTGCAACAGATTTAGAAATAACAGAAGATGATGTGTATGGAGCAGCATGAACCATCTTTGCACCAGAATCTTGGTGTTGTCCTTCGCCGGCAAATGCAAGTGACAAAGTCTCACCCTTTGCGTGTGGACCCATCAAGAAAATCGCTGGGTACTTCATGGTTACCTTTGAACCGATGTTTCCATCGACCCACTCCATGGTTGCACCTTCAGCACATGTTGCGCGCTTGGTTACCAAGTTATACACATTGTTGGACCAGTTCTGAATCGTGGTGTAACGAACGCGCGCACCTTTCTTCACAATGATTTCAACAACTGCAGAGTGCAAAGAATCTGACTTGTAGATTGGTGCTGTGCAACCTTCTACGTAGTGAATGTATGAATCTTCATCAGCGATGATTAATGTGCGCTCGAACTGACCCATGTTTTCTGTATTAATACGGAAGTAAGCCTGCAATGGAATATCAACATGGACACCCTTTGGCACATAGATAAATGAGCCACCAGACCACACCGCAGTATTAAGTGCTGCAAACTTGTTATCTCCCACTGGGATAACAGTCCCGAAATACTCTTTGAATAACTCTGGGTGCTGCTTTAGCGCACTGTCTGTATCCAAGAAAATTACGCCTTGGGCTTCTAGATCCTCACGGATTGAGTGATAGACAACTTCAGATTCATACTGTGCGGCAACACCTGACACAAGGCGTTGCTTTTCAGCCTCAGGAATTCCGAGGCGGTCGTATGTGTTCTTAATGTCATCAGGCAAGTCATCCCATGTGGTTGCTTGCTTTTCTGTTGAACGAACAAAGTACTTAATGGTGTCAAAGAAGATTCCTGAAAGATCTGATCCCCAATTAGGCATTGGCTTCTTACCGAATAGGTCTAAACCCTTGAGACGCAAATCGAGCATCCACTGTGGTTCAGATTTCTTTGATGAGATGTCGCGGACGACCTCTTCACTGAGCCCGCGCTTAGCGTTATCGCCAGCCGTGCTCTTATCTGACCAACCGTATTCGTAGTTGCCGAGTCCGTCGAGTTCTGGATGTGCTGTTGTCATGCACGTACCTTTCGGGTTGTTGTTGTTTGTGTCTTTGGTATAAAAGTTGTGCACACGCCATCGCCATGTGCGATCGTTGCAAGGCGTTGAACGTGTGTTCCCAATAGTTTTGAAAGTGCTTCTGTTTCTGCCTCACACAGTTGTGGAAATTCAGATGCAACGTGGGCAATTGGGCAATGGTGTTGGCAAAGCTCCTGACCCATTGGCTTGTCATGAACACTTGCTGCATAACCTTGATCAGTCAGAAACTCTGCAAGTGCATCAACTTTGCCTGCACGCTTTGAAATAAACTTTTGCGCCTGTCGTTCAATATCATCGGCGCGAGACTGCGCGAAACCATCTACAAGATGAGCGCCAGATTGAGCTGACATGAACTTCAATGCCGCAACTGCTAAGTCATCATAGGAATGTTCGAACTTTTCACGGCCTTCATCTGACATCACGAAAACTTTTGAAGGTCGACCGCGTCCACGGATGGAAGAAGAGCGTGGTTCACGTGCCTCGACAACGCCATCTGCCACCAAAAGATCTAGGTGACGCCTAATTCCTGCCGCGGTAAGGCCAAGACGCTCCCCCAAAACCGCCGCGGTGGATGGCCCATTTTCTAGAATTGACCGGGCCACAAGGTCGCGGGTACGAGCATCTTCCCCAGCAGGATTGGCTCCGGTCATTTTCACAACGTTATTGTGTCGTAATTCGACACAGAGAGCCACTCGAGGGCCCAGCGTGGCTTAAGGGTCATAGGCTTAGGCCATGCCCAAAGCCGAAAATCTAGCCTCTCGATTTTTGGCACCAGCCACAGGATTGCTTCTTTTCCTTCAATCAGCCCTAGTTGTCACTGGCGGTGCAGTCCGCCTGACTGGTTCTGGATTGGGTTGCCCCACTTGGCCTGAATGCACAGAGGGTTCCTACACCCCCGTTGCTCATCAAGCAGAGCCTCAACTCAATGTTTGGATCGAATTTGGAAATCGATTGCTAACTTTTGTTTTAGTTATTGCATCTGTCGCGGTTGTTATTGCAGTCATTAGAAGCAATCGAAAAGATTTGCGCGGATTAGCTATGGGTCAATTTCTTGGCATTTTCGGGCAAGGAATTCTTGGCGGAATTACCGTTCTGACTGACTTGAATCCAATTCCTGTAGCTGGACATTTATTGCTCTCAATTATCCTCATTGCGGGTGCTGCCTCGTTGTATTCCCGAAGATACGAACCTGCCATTTTTGTAAAAGCATCCCCTTTAACAAACAAGTTAGCTCTGGCCCACACTGCAATTTCATTTTCAGTAATCGTGCTTGGAACTATTGTTACTGGATCTGGACCACATGCTGGCGATGCGCAAGCAAAACGATTTGGCTTTGACATTCGAACAGTTGCTTGGATGCACGCCGATGCAGTCATATTTCTTTTGGGTCTTACGCTCGCATTTTATGTTGCAATAGGAACGAGTGTCAGGACCAAGAAAGCAATCAAGATGTTTACAGTGATCGCACTAGCTCAAGGTGCTATTGGTTACATTCAATACTTCACTGGAATTCCTGAAATTTTAGTTGCCGCTCATTTACTGGGAGCGACATTGGTATGGATCGCAGCGTGGCGGATCCGACTGTCGGTAATCACACAGAATGGATAAAGAATGAGTGCACTAACAGGTTGGACTGAACTCGATGATAAAGCCGTAGCCTACGCACGCGCCCTTGCAGCTGATGCGGTACAAAAGGTTGGCAATGGTCACCCAGGAACAGCGATGTCTCTAGCACCTGTTGCATACTCACTATTCCAACGACACTTGGTGCACGATCCTTCAGATCCACAATGGTTAGGCAGAGATCGATTTATTCTTTCTTGCGGCCACTCATCGCTGACTCTTTATATTCAACTCTTCTTAAGTGGTTATGGCCTTGAGATGAAAGACCTTGAAAGCTTTAGAACATGGGGTTCATTAACGCCAGGCCATCCTGAATACGGTCACACTACAGGCGTAGAAATGACGACCGGACCTTTAGGTCAAGGTGTAGCAACAGCGGTCGGCATGGCAATGGCTGCGCGTTATGAACGCGGGTTACTAGATCCCGAAGCACCAGCTAATACTTCTATTTTCGATCATTCTATTTGGGTTATTTGTTCTGATGGTGATCTACAAGAAGGAGTTAGCGCAGAGGCTCACTCACTTGCCGGAACTCAAGAACTTGGAAATCTCAATCTTATTTATGATGACAATAGAATTTCCATTGAAGGCGATACACATAACGCATTTACGGAAGATGTGTCAGCCCGTTATCGCGCTTATGGCTGGCATGTGATTGAAGTTAGTGCTGCCAAAGATGGCAACGTAGATCTTGTCGCACTTGATGCCGCGATGGTGGCAGCAAAGAAGGAAAGTAAGAAACCAACTCTTATCCGCATGAGTTCTGTAATTGCATGGCCAGCGCCAAAAGCACAAGGGACCGCAGCCTCTCATGGCTCAGCACTGGGTGAAGAAGAGGTCAAGGCAACAAAGATCGCACTCGGGTTGAATCCCGATGAACATTTTGCAATGCCTGCAGAAGTTTTGGCACATGCTCGTCTAGTTAAAGAGCGCGGTGCACAATTGCGAAAAGATTGGGATCTAAAGTTTTCAAATTGGAAATCAAGCAATCCTGAAAAAGCTTCACTCCTTGAAAGATTACGTAGCAAAGCACTGCCTGCGGGTTGGGATTCTGACATTCCAGTCTTTGCACCAGGCAAAGATGTTGCAACTCGCGCAGCGTCAGGTGAAGTGATTAATGCACTAGCCAAAAAACTTCCAGAGTTTTGGGGAGGTTCCTCTGACTTAGCTGGCTCCAACAACACAAGCATTAAGGGCGGTGGTTCTTTTCTTCCATCTTCTTCTGCAATTGAAGGGGCGAACCCTTATGGTCGAATTATTCACTTTGGTATTCGCGAGCACGCAATGGGATCTATTCTCAATGGAATAACTCTGCATGGGTTGACAAGATCATTCGGTGGAACATTTGCTGTGTTTAGCGATTACATGCGCCCAGCTGTACGCCTGGCTGCCCTCATGAATATTGGTTCAATCTTTGTGTGGACTCATGATTCGATTGGCGTTGGCGAAGATGGCCCCACCCATCAACCGATTGAACACTTCGCAGCCTTGCGAGCTATTCCTGGCCTAGATGTTGTCCGTCCGGGAGATGCTAACGAGGTCGCACAAGCATGGAAAAAGATCTTGATGCGAGGCAGAGCCACAGGAATCCTTTTATCTCGCCAAAATCTGCCGGTGTTTGATCGAAGTGACTGCGCTCCAGCAAGTGGAACGGCAAAGGGTGCTTACATTTTGAAAGATGCAGAAAACCCGCGAGCCATTTTGATCGCTACCGGGTCAGAAGTATCACTGGCCATTGAGGCACAAACAGCACTTGCCGCAGAAGGAATCAATGTGCGAGTTGTGAGCGCACCTTGTCTTGAATGGTTTGCTGAACAAGACCAGGCATATAAAAACTCAGTCCTGTCTCCTGGCGTTGTTAAGGTGAGCATAGAAGTTGGAATTGCACAGGGATGGCGCGAGTTAATTGGTGATAGCGGTGTTGCCATTTCCCTTGAACATTACGGAGCCTCAGCAGATGCAAAGCGTTTGTTCAAAGAGTTTGGTTTCTCAGTAGAGAATATCGTTGCCCAAGTAAAGAAGGCGATCTAATGAGTGTTCATGATGTAGCAAGTGCCGGAACCTCTATTTGGCTCGATGATCTATCACGAGCCAAGATCACGGGCACAGACCCCCAATCACTTCCCTCCAGAATCGCAAAGAGTGGCGTCGTTGGCGTAACAACTAATCCCAGCATCTTTAGTGGAGCCATTAGCGGGGCAGCTGAATACAGCGCAGATATTGCCGCGATGAAAGCTGCAGCAGTTGATGATGTTGTAAAGAAACTAACAACAGATGATGTTCGTCAGGCATGCGATCTATTTGCACCAGTGTTTTCCAGCAGCAAAGGTTTTGATGGTCGAGTAAGTATTGAAGTTGACCCTCGTCTTGCGCGAGACACTGCAGGAACTATCGCCGCTGGCCAAGAACTCTGGTCAATCGTGGATCGACCAAATGTGATGATAAAAGTTCCAGCAACGATCGAAGGATTACCGGCGATTACAGCGCTCATTGCAGCTGGAATAAGTGTAAATGTAACGCTCATTTTTTCTGTTAAGCGTTACGGTCAAGTAATTGACGCTTTCATGAAGGGCTTGGAACAGTGCGACAATCC
>NZ_JBIKSG010000049.1:0-4673 GCF_044348745.1 Candidatus Planktophila sp. | reverse complement strand
TTGCGCTTCATTTATGCCTGCATGAATGATGAACTGTGACTCTGTGGCACCTGCTGTAATCTTCATCTCGGTCCTTACTTTCTGCATGTGGCAAAAGAATAACTCTTGTTACTGCCATCGCCTAGCACCCAAGCGGCAAACTTTGTCTAGTCATCCCTTTATGGGTGCATTTATTTGTCAGTCACCTTGCGTAATCTTCCACCCATGAGAGAAACAGATCCCAACAAGTTCGTCGCCTTCCTAGCCATCATTGCAACCCCTTTTGCATTAGGTGCTTTCCTATTGGCTTTTGGTCCAGCAGCCCAATATGTCAATGAAGATCCAGCAGGTGATGGCTATGTGCCTCCCCGCAGTATTGCTCAGTTAGTAGATCGCACTCAAGAGTCCACGGTAACTGTGTGGTGTGATCCAGCACCTTCTAAAGGAGCACAAGGAACTGCTTGGGCGATTGATTTAGAAACAACTAAATCTAAGGAATACCCAACAACCTTGATTACTAATCACCATGTGATTGAAGATTGCATTGGTGTTGAAGGATCTGTTTGGATCGCACTTCCGTATGAAGATCAAGTTGAAGCTGTGATCGTAAAGTGGGATAAAGACAATGATTTAGCTGTCATTGCAACCAAGATGAAGTTGCCAGTGTTGGGGTTGTCAGATAATCCACCATGGCCTGGCTATTGGGTCATGGCACTTGGAAGTGCTGATGGCTTTGAAGGCTCTGTTTCCTTTGGCAACGTACTTAACACAAGCAAGTACGAGGTCTATATAACGAACAATCTTTCTCATGGAAATAGCGGTGGTGCCTTGATTGATAATGAGGGTTTCGTCATCGGTGTCACAACATGGGGCCACAAGGTTGAGCAATACAACGGCGCCGTCTCTCTTGATGCTTTCTGCATGAAGATCCTTGATTGCCAGTATGATTTTAAGGGTGAAAAAACCTGGTGGGACTACTCTAATTAGTCAGTAGTGAGCTTTACCTCTGGGTTTATGAAGTCACGATGATTTCGTGACGGTATTTATTGTGGCGCTAGGCGTTGAGCGAATCTAGCTTTTCCTGCACAGCAGGATAGTCAGAGTCATCAACCAAGATCTTTTCAAGGTCCTTGATTGCCATGGCCTTTTTGCCTATTCGTGCATAGGTTTCAGCTCGTTCAAAGAGTGCGCGATGAAGCAAGATCTCAGAACGCTTCTTAGATGCAAGGGCGCGCTTAAAGCATTCAAGTGCCCCGTCATTTAAGCCCTTTTCGCGGAAAGCAACCCCACGCAGGATCAACATCATGGCCGTTGCATCATCCTCGTTTTCAATGTCTTCAGTTGTTTCAATCGCTCCGTCATAATCTTTCTTGCCTATTTCAATATCTGCAATTGAGATCGCCACTAGTTGATCAGGTTTCATCTCATGCAAGATGGCAAAGGCTTCTTCAAACTTGCCCATCTGTTGGAGTAATTCGGCATAGATATGGCCAAGTGTTTGGTCGTTATAAACACTTGAAGTGAAGATGCCATTAGTGATTTGAACCTGTGGAGTAATGCCCGGGAAGTACTTTCTTACAACCTTATCGTTAAAGGCGCTTTGGCGATTGCTCCATAACTCCTTACCCCACTGATAACCAGTCGCATCATCTACTGAGCTGCCCTTAACGCAGTAGAGAAACTTGAGCAGATCAAGGCTCCATTTCAGGCTGGGATGTACTGCCTCAAGCGCTTTTGCTTTTTCTATTGCTTGATCTGGTGTGTCAGCCTCATCCCACTTAAAGATGTCTCGCAGGTATGCATAAAAGTCGCGTTCTGCTTTCCTGGCAAAGAGTCCAGGTTGCATGCTTGTTGGCGGGTTGTATGGAACAACTTTTTCTTCCGAGCTTGATGTTGCCTGTGTGGTACTCCCCCGGCTCTTTCCCCTGCCACCGCTGAGTGTTTCCACGTTATAGAGACCTGTTCCTGGGATTCCAGTGGAAACGGTGCGTCGACCTTTTGAATTAATTGTGTAGCGAGCACCAGGAACACCAAAGGACATTCCCACAGAGTCCTTATTAACGCTCAGGCGAACACCTGGCAGTAGTTTCATAGATCGTCGAAAGCGAATGGCCATGTATTTAGTTTACGCAGAGTGACTGACAAAAAAGTAGCCCCGCGCGACGAACTGCGGGGCCACTTGATGTGCGTGCCACTGGCGGGATTTGAACCCGCTACCTGCAACATAGTCAGTGTGCCGCTCTATCCAATGAGCTACAGCGGCACGCGGAAGTGAAGTTATGGGGTTCTGGGTTCTGTTGGCGAAATAGCTACTTACTTGTGGATAAAGGAGTTATAGTTTGCATACATAGTCAGTGTGCTCATGAAAATGAGTTACATAGCAAAAGCCCCGCAGAATTACTTCCGCGGGGCTTTTGTATTTCTAAATCTTTAAGGCATAACCAATCCACCATCAACTGGCACGGTAATCCCAGTGACATAACTAGATGCATCACTGACTAACCAAATAAGCGTTGCTGCTAACTCTTCTGGATCTCCAAGGCGTCCAGCGGGTGCAAACATTTTGATCATGTTGACCATATCTGCTGGTAGTTCATCACTCATCTCAGAAGGAAAAAATCCTGGTGCGAGCGCATTGACTCTAATATTCTTACGTCCAGTCCACTGCGCAGCTAAATCTCTGGTTAATCCAATAAGTCCAGCTTTACTAGATGCATAAGCAGCTTGTGGTAATCCTTGAGGTTTGATGCCAAGGATGCTGGAGATATTTACTATCGCTCCCCCATTTTTGTTGGCCTTTGCAAATGCTTGTGACATCCAATATGCACCAAAAAGATTGACATCAAGGACTGATCTAAATTGTTCTGGGGTTTCATGTGTGGCAGGGACAGCAGTGCCAACACCTGCGTTGTTAACCAAGATGTCTACGCGACCAAACTCTTTAATGGCATGTGCGATAAGTGCATCGCACTGTTCTGGCTGTGTGACATCTGTTTGTAGGGATGCAAACTTTCTGCCAGCTGCGGTTACTAATGCGCCGGTATCTGCCAGGCGCTCAACGCGGCGTGCTCCTAAGACGACATCTGCCCCTGCTTCGGCTAGCGCCTTAGCAAAAGCAACTCCAAGACCTGAAGAGGCCCCTGTGACCACTGCGACCTTTCCATCTAAACGAAAGCGGTCTAGAACACTCATACTCTCTCTCTCCTCAAATTGGATAACTATGCGTAAGGTTAAGGCATGGACTTCACATTGAGCGCAAAAACCAGCGAATATGCCGCCAAACTCCACGCCTTTATGGAGGCAGAGGTCTTTCCGGCCGAATCTGTTTATGAGCATCAGCGGGAAGAGTTACGAGCAGCTGGTAAGCCTCATGGATTGCCGCCAGTTATTGAAGAGTTAAAGGTGAAGGCAAGAGCGCAAGGGCTATGGAATCTCTTTTTACCTCATAGCCACGATCCTCATCATGGCTTAACTGTTACAGAGTATGCAACCTTGGCTGAGATAACTGGTTGGTCACCTGAGATTGCACCAGAGGCCATTAACTGCGCAGCACCTGATACTGGCAACATGGAGTTACTGGACATGTTTGCAACTGATGAGCAGAAGAAAATGTGGCTTGAGCTGTTGTTAGATGGTCGCATCAGATCAGCCTTTGCGATGACTGAGCCTGATGTGGCATCTAGTGATGCTAGAAACATCAGAACATCTATTGTTAAAGATGGTGGTGACTATGTCATCAATGGCACTAAGTGGTGGACAACCGGTGCGATGGATGAGCGGTGTGAGATTTTAATTGTGATGGGTAAGACCAATCCAGATGCAGAAGCACATAATCAACAATCAATGGTGCTTGTTCCTATGAACACACCTGGAGTGAAGGTGGAGCGCAATTTAACTGTGTTTGGATATGTGGACCAACATGGTCATGCAGAGGTTTCATTTACCAATGTGCGAGTGCCTATCGCAAATCTTTTAGGACCAGAAGGTGAAGGCTTTGCCTTGGCCCAAGCCCGACTTGGACCAGGACGCATTCATCACTGCATGAGAGCAATTGGCATGGCAGAGCGTGCACTATCACTCATGATTAAGCGATCTATTGGGCGCGAAACATTTGGAAAAGCGTTAGTGCAACAAGGTGTTATTCAAGACTGGATTGCCCAAGCTCGTATTGATATTGAGCAAGCACGCTTGCTTGTCTTAAAGGCTGCGTGGATGATCGACACCGTTGGTGCAAAGGGTGCTCGCAAAGAGATCGCTGCAATTAAAGTGGCAGTCCCCCAGATGGCAGAGCGAATAATTGATCATGCAATACAAAGCTATGGCGGGGCTGGAGTTTGCCAAGATACGCCGCTTGCCTCCATGTATGCAGGAATTCGCACCTTACGCATAGTTGATGGTCCTGATGAGGTCCACATCAGAGATATCGCTCGCCTAGAAATCAAGCCTTATTTGTCATGAGTGATGTAACTGCGGTCCGACAAGAGGATCGCTTTGATGTTGAAGCCATGCATGCTTGGCTTCAACAATACATTCACATTGATGAACTGCCTGAGGTGCTGCAGTTTCGAAGCGGGGCATCCAATCTGACTTATTTACTGAAATACCCGGGGCGCGAATTAGTCCTTCGCAGACCACCTGTTGGCACAAAGGCTGTTTCCGCCCACGATATGAAGCGTGAGTTTTTAATTCAATCA
>NZ_JBIKSG010000044.1:0-6120 GCF_044348745.1 Candidatus Planktophila sp. | reverse complement strand
TGCTCATTTAACTTTTCATCAAGTGCACCAGTAACGATCGTGATTGGCACTCGACTATTTGCAAACTCTTTTTCTACAGCAGCTATTCCTTCAGGAGCAGACAAGATGCATACTGCAGTGATATCTGTTGCTCCTAGGTCAATCAAATAGTGGAAAGCCATAATTAAGGTGCCGCCTGTTGCAAGCATTGGATCTAAGACAAAAACCTGTCGGCCAGATAGATCATCAGGTAATCGGTTTGCGTATGTAGTTGCTTCTAAAGTCTTTTCATCTCGAACCATGCCAAGAAATCCAACTTCGGCAGTTGGGATTAACTTGCTCATTCCTTCAAGCATTCCCAACCCTGCACGTAAAATCGGGACTACTACTGGTCGAGGATCTGCCAGTTTCTGACCTTTAGTTTTAGTGACAGGGGTTGTCACTTCCACTTGGTGCGTACGGACATCTCTAGTTGCCTCGTAAGCCAAAAGAGTTACTAGCTCTTCGACTAAGCGGCGGAAGGTTGGTGAATCGGTCCGTTCGTCGCGCAAAACCGTCAATTTGTGATTGATAAGTGGGTGGTTGGCAACATGTACTTTCATGGGTATTACCTTACAGGGGTTTCATTCCTTTCCAATGAGTGAAAGTATGGGCACATGTCTGATTTCGAAGATGGCCTCGTTGAAGAGATTGAATCCTTTGACGCAATCGACGATGTAGTAACCGACCTCACAAGCGAGATGGATTTTGCTGTAGCGGCTTGGCACGAGGATGGTCGCTGGACACTGGGCACACTTCCAGACCCTTATGACATCGCCCAGATAATCACTCGCTTGAAATCACAACAAACTAACGGTGGCTCAATTGCATTGATTGCAATCGATGAAGAATTTTTCATTTTAATCCGCGTATTAGGTTCACATATTTCATTGTTCTTAAGTGATGCAACTGCTGCCCTGGATTATCCAGTTGCAGAAGAGTTAATGGAGATTGCAGATCTTCCGATTCCGGAAGATGATGAAGAGTCCGGACCTGTAGGTCATATAGAAATTCTTGCAGACCTTGGTATGAGTGGTATGGAAATTACTGCGTTGTGCGATGACGAAGAGTTGTTTCCAGATGAGCAGCTTGAAGCAATTGCTGCTCGTCTAGGATTTGGAGATCAATTCACGGAGTTATTGGATCTGTGAACGATATTGAAATGATGCACGTTGCACTTGACGCAGCGCGCACCGCATTAGCAAGCCAAGATATTCCAGTTGGTGCTGCAATATTTAATAAGGCAGGTGTATTGATTGCAACGGGACACAATCAGCGTGAATTACACAATGATCCAACTGCTCATGCTGAAATAGTTGCAATACGTAATGCAGCAGAAAAGCTGGGGGATTGGCACTTAACAGATCACACACTTGTTGTGACTCTAGAACCTTGCGTTATGTGCGCAGGTGCAATTGCCCAATCTCGTTTACAGACAGTTGTATTTGGTGCATGGGATGAAAAAGCTGGCGCAGTTGGTTCAGCGTGGGATTTACTGCGCGATCCTAGAAGTACCTTTAGAACTGAAGTCCGTGCAGGTGTTTTGGCTGAAGAATGTGGAGAACTAATTAAGTCCTTTATACAAGAAGTTCGTAAGAGGGATTAAGAATCACCATAGATCCTTCTTCTTCACCAACCATGCCCTCGGCGCGCAACTGAGAACCAATCTCCAGTCCCGCGATCTCACGTCGACCTAAGAATTGCAATGAAACACCACCTGTTTCATCCCAGATCTCAACCTCAAGGGTTGGGGCGGATCCGCGAGGAGCTGTCTTAATCGAAGTCACTCGACCCTGAACTTGCGCGCGTTTGCGCCATTCAATCTTGCCGATCGGAGTCACATTCTCTGCGTAGTGACTTACTGGTTCAATATTTACTGGCAGAACCTTTTGAACTGGCTTGGGTGCAACTTCTGGAACCGCCAGTTTAGGTGCAGTAAATGATGATTTTCTAGAAGCGATTCGGTCCACGTCAAATGGAACAATCGTTGCAACAACTCGTGGCAATTGTGAAATCGGCGCTGCGATTTCTTCAGCTGTTTGATCGTGCAGCAATCTTCCCAAGAAGCCAGAGTAGGCGCGACGTGGAAGTAGCAGAGTTAATTCAACATCTGGCTTTTCAGTCATTCGGATTGCATAATCCAGCGCAGAGTTAGCAAGACGACGGTCTGGACAATCAATTAATTCAAGTGTCACATCATCTAGTGCATCTGATGCTGCCCATGCTTTTTGAATTGCTTCAGCACGACGATCGTCAATAACAAAGTGGACGGCTGACAAGTTGCGAGGCTTCAAGCTTCGCGCATATCGAATTGCACCCACTGTTGCAATATCAACGTTATCAACTAAGACTGTTACATCATGTCGAGCAATCGAAGTAGCACGCTCTTGATGTTGCTTTACTGCAAGAGCTTCTTGTTCCCGTGTGTACTGATTGTTGAACTTGAGCATGAGTAGAACTACAAGTGGTGTTCCCACAACTACAACCCAAGTTCCTTCTGAGAATTTAACGAGGGAAAGAACGATCACCGTGAATACTGCAATCCCTGTTGCAGTTGCATGGAGTATTACTTTTCTCATTCGATTTGGAGCCTTTGAACCAAAACTCTTTTTTGTCATTCCGGCACCAGTTAAAGCGAATCCAACAAATACAGCGAGAGCATAAATTGCTGCCAAAATAGTTATGCTTGCGTTCGTTGCAATTACCAAGATTGAGGCAACCCCAGCAATGAAAAATACTCCGTTTGAAAACACTAATTTGTGACCACGCTGAGTTAAACGTCTAGGCAAGAATCCATCATTTGCAACCATATTGACCATGTTTGGGAAAGCGCTAAAACAAGTATTTGCCCCGGCGAATAAGATCAACATTGTTCCTAATTGCGTCAAAACAAAGAGGACATCCCCGATGAGGCTATCTCCCAGTGCCGCTTTTGCAACCAATGAAATTACTGTTGGTGTTCCATCGGCATATGGGATGGCTTGAGTTTCCTTGGCAAGCCATGCAATACCAAGAATTAAAGCGCCAAGAGTCATGCTCATCAAAATGAGAACCTTTTTGGCATTTACGTGCTCGGGCGATTTAAAAAGAGGAACGCTATCTGAAATAGCTTCTATTCCAGTTAGCGAGGCACTTCCATTGGCAAATGCCTTTAGCAATAAAAGCATGGCGGCAACCGACAGTAACCCTTGAGCCTGTCCGATCGGTATCAAACCTTCTGTTTTGTCGCTGTATACAGGTAAAGAATTGTTGAAGTACCTATAAATACCAAAGATAAATACTATAAACATGGTTCCCATAAATAAATATGATGGAATTACAAAAAAGATACCCGCATCCTTAACACCTCTAAGATTTACGTAAGTCAAAATTACAACAATTAAAATTGTGAGCTCAACTTTTAGCGAGGTTAATTCAGGGAAGGTTGAAAGTAATGCCGCAACCCCAGCAGCAGATTGAATGGCTACAGTGATTACATAGCCAAACATTAATTCCACCGCAGCAATTTGAGAGACGACTCGACCAAAATTTTCTCGTGACACCAGATATGCGCTACCAGAGCGAGTGTATGTACTAATTACATCTCTGTACAAGAGAGTAATTAGTACCAACATCAGCAAAATAATGCCGATCATTGGTGGAAAGATGGTGAAAGCGGCAAGACCAAAAGCTGGAATCAAAGCCACTAAAATTTGCTCTCCACCATAAGCAGAAGAAGAGATGCAATCGGAGGAAAGAACTCCAAAAGCATTTCGTTTGCTTAATCTTTGTGATTCCAAGGTGTGTCGATTCAGCGGGATTCCAAGCAAGCGGCACTTAATCTTGTAACTGAGAGGATCTTTTAAGTGAGAGTGCTCTTGTTTAACAACTGGGGTAGGAGCGTTATCAGTCCAAGACTTAGCCACTGATCTCTCCTCTTTCAATTGCAATTAATGCAACTTAATGAGCGTCACTCTACCTCAGCCCCCGCAATCTTCACTGTTTTACGCCTGAAGCGTATGCTTCACCCATGCATACACAGCTATATATCGATGGCCAATGGGTCGATGGAATTGGAAAGATTCCTGTTTACGATCCAAGCGATGGGTCAGTTATCGCTGAGGTGGCCCTTGCCGGAGATGCGCACTGTGAGGCAGCAATCGCAGCTGCTGACGCCGCAGCAAAAGCGTGGGCAAAGACAGCTCCTAGATATCGGGCAGAGATATTGCGCAAGGCCTTTGAATTAATGACAGCCGAAAATGAAGCGATCGCGACAATGATTTCTCGTGAAAACGGAAAAGCAATGCCAGATGCTCGCGGTGAAGCGGCATATGCGGCTGAGTTTTTCCGTTGGTTTGCAGAAGAGGCGGTTCGCACACCAGGTGATTTCCGTAAGTCACCATCAGGGGACAAGCGCATCCTTGTAACTCATGAACCTATCGGTCTTTCTATTCTTATTACGCCGTGGAATTTTCCCGCAGGAATGGCAACCCGCAAGATCGGCCCAGCAGTTGCCGCTGGCTGCACAATGATTTTAAAGCCGGCTGGGGAAACTCCACTGACCGCTATGTACATCGTTGATCTGATGGAACGTGCGGGATTACCAAAGGGCGTTCTGAATTTAGTCTTGCCAGAAAAAACAGGACCTGCAATTTCAAAGATGTTGCATGATCCACGAGTTAAGAATCTTTCTTTTACAGGTTCAACAGAAGTTGGTCGTGTTCTTCTCAAAGAAGCTGCAGACCGAGTTATTCGCTGTTCGATGGAACTTGGTGGAAACGCACAAGTTGTTATTCATGATGATGCAGACTTAGCCGTAACTATTCCGCAGCTCTCACTAGCAAAGATGCGCAACGGTGGGGCTGCGTGCACATCTGCAAACCGCATTTATGTTCAACGTGGAATTGCACAAGCATTTATTGCAGAAATGACAAAGTCCATGAGTAGTTATGTTGTGGGCCGTGGAACAGATGCAACTACAACACTTGGTGCCTCTGTCTCAATGAAGGAACGCAACAAGATTGCAGAGCTTGTTGATCAATCAATCGCCGCTGGCGCAAAGGTTGAAGTGGGTGGAGTTAAGCCAGAAGGCGATGGCGCCTTCTACCCAGCAACAGTTTTGATCGTTGAAAAAGACAATCCGATTCTGCTTCATGAGATCTTTGGCCCGGTCGCACCGATCGTTATTTTTGATACAGATGAAGAAGGAATCGAGTTAGCCAACGACACTGAATTTGGTCTGATTAGTTACGTCTTTTCATCAAACCTCACACGTGCACTTCGCACAGCAGAGGCAATGGAATCAGGAATGGTTGCCATCAATAAAGGTGTTATTTCAGATCCAGCTGCACCATTTGGTGGCGTTAAGCAATCTGGTTTAGGCCGCGAAGGTGGCTTCGACGGAATTCACGAGTTCTTACAGACCAAGTTTATTGGGGTTGAGATCTAGCTAGAAGTGGATTAGCCCCAAGGATCGAAGGAATTACGTTCATTGGGATCATCTAGTTTCTCTTTTTTTGGTAAAGCTAAGAAACAATCCTCGCAATAGTAATCTCTAGTTAGATCCCAAGACGAACGTTCAAGTGCGAATCTCTTTTTTCTAAAGATCCCCGGGAAAGGTTTTCTGCACTCTTTGCACTGTGCCCTTGCAGCCTTTTCTTCCTCTTTGTAAATTTGTTTCCATTTTGCTTGTTCAATCAATCTTGCTTCATAACAGTTCTTGCAATACTCGAGGCTATAAACCAGGCAACCAGATCTTTCACTGAGATGGTAAATTTTCTCGGGTGAAGAAAGTTGGATTCGACACCCATTACAAACTAACTCGTTTTTTTCTGGATTTGTCCCGCACTCCAGTCCGTCGGCAACATCCTCACGTGAACCGCACTCACCGCAAAACAAGGCGTTAGGTTCCATATTGGAACCGCACCAGATGCATTTGTGCCCCATACGTCTATTTAATCACCGGGGTCCATGGATTCAAGACTGACCCACCTTGGAGCGGAGGATGAGGGATTTATCCTCTTCAACCTGGGTAATTCCCCGTTTTTTAGGTAAACGGGTCATAAAGCGACAGGGTAGTGCGCAAACTCGAACCTGTAAACAGTCAATTTACTAGAGGGAAGG
>NZ_JBIKSG010000006.1:0-60716 GCF_044348745.1 Candidatus Planktophila sp. | reverse complement strand
CAAATGTAATTCCTGTGATTGGCAATGGCGTCGTAATTGACCCAAGTGTTCTACTTGAAGAGATTCGTGGTTTAAATGAGCGGGGCATCAATACAAGCAAGCTTTTGATTTCAACTAATGCTCACTTAATCACTCCCTATCACCGCACAATCGACAAGGTGTCAGAGCGCTTCCTCGGCAAATCAAAGATTGGTACAACAGGACGCGGAATTGGACCAGCCTATGCTGACAAGATCAATCGAATTGGAATTCGCGTGCAAGACCTTTTCGATCCTTCAATTCTTCGTCAAAAGCTTGAAGGTGCATTGCGCGATAAGAATCAAATTCTGATTAAAGTCTTTAATCGTAAGAACATCGAAGTAGATGAAGTTCTTGAAGAGTATTTAAAGTACGCGGATATTTTGCGTCCATATGTTGCCGATACCGTTTTGATTTTGGATGAGGCGCTAAAGGCTGGAAAGAAAGTACTTTTGGAAGGCTCTCAGGGCACTTTGCTTGATGTGGATCACGGAACATATCCGTTCGTAACCTCAAGTAATCCAACTGCGGGTGGGGCTTGCACTGGGTCAGGTATTGGGCCAACAAAAATTGATCGTGTAATTGGTATTTTAAAGGCCTATACAACGCGGGTTGGTAGTGGGCCATTCCCAACAGAGTTATTTGATGAAGACGGAGAAGCATTACGACGCATTGGTGGGGAAATCGGCGTTACCACTGGACGCGCTCGTCGTTGTGGCTGGTTTGATGCACCAATTGCTCGTTATGCAGTTCGCGTTAATGGCTTAACTGACTTCTTCTTAACAAAGCTGGATGTATTAACTGGCTGGGAGAAGATTCCAGTATGCGTTGCCTATGAAATTGACGGAAAACGTGTGGAAGAACTTCCAGCATCGCAAACAGATTTTCATCACGCAAAACCAATTTACGAATACCTGGACGGATGGAAGGAAGATATCTCAGGAGCTAGAAAGCTTTCTGATCTTCCAAAGAATGCACAAGATTATGTTGCATTCCTAGAAAAGATTTCTGGTGCACCAATGAGTGCTATCGGCGTAGGCCCTGGTCGAGATCAAACAATTGTCGTAAAGGATTTCATCTAAGAATGAAAATCCTCCTAGTCGGAAGCGGCGGACGCGAACACGCGCTAGGAGTAGGACTGCAAGCAGATCCAGCATGTACTGAACTTCATGCTGCACCAGGCAACCCTGGGATTGCCCAGTTTGCGCAATGTCATCCACTTGTAGTTACAGATAATGCTGCGATTGTAGAACTCGCACAACGTTTAGAGATTGACTTAGTTGTTGTTGGTCCTGAAATACCCTTGGTAAACGGTGTTGCAGATGATTTACGAGCATCTAATATCGCTGTTTTTGGCCCATCTAAAGCTGCGGCACAACTAGAGGGGTCTAAGAGTTTTGCTAAAGAGGTAATGCGCGACGCTGGAGTACCAACAGCACACAGTTTTACTTGCACAACTAAAGAAGAGATAGAAATAGCATTAGATGCATTTGGTGCGCCATATGTTGTTAAAAATGATAGCTTGGCTGCTGGCAAAGGTGTTGTTGTCACTAATGATCGCCAAGAAGCTTTAAATCACGCACTAGTTTGTAGGCAAGTAGTAATTGAAGAGTATTTAGATGGTCCAGAAGTTTCTCTATTTGGGATTAGCGATGGAACAACAATTGTCCCCATGCAACCTGCTCAAGACTTTAAGCGTGCATATGATGGGGATGTAGGACCAAACACTGGCGGGATGGGCGCATACTCACCCCTGCCGTGGGCACCATCAGACATTATTGAAGATACATACAAGCAAGTTCTGGCACCAATGATTGCTGAAATGGCAGCACGTGGCACTCCATTTGTTGGTTTGCTCTATGCAGGTCTTGCACTCACTGATCATGGAACTAAAGTCATTGAATTCAATGCACGATTTGGAGATCCTGAAACTCAAGTCTTGATTCCACTGCTAAAAACTCCACTTGCAATGTTGCTCTATAAGGCGGCAACAGGTGATTTGTCTGGAACAAATTTGGAGTGGAGAGAAGATGCTGCGGTCACAGTTGTATTGGCTGCTGAAGGTTATCCATCTGCTCCTAAGAGTGGCGGAGTAATTACAGGATTTTCTGCAATCGATGAGGTTCAGATTTATCACGCCGGTACATCTGCCACAGAACAAGGTGTTGTCGCATCAGGTGGTCGGGTTCTCACAATCACCGGCACTGGAGAAGATCTAACCGAAGCCCGTAATCGTGCCTACCGTGCGATTAGCCAAATCTGCCTTGCTGGCTCTTTCTACCGTTCCGACATCGCGCTTAATGCGTCGGTGGCAGAGAAGGGCAATTAAATGACCGATAATTCACCAATGAGCCTGCTTGCTAGCCGATATGCATCAGCAGCTATGCGCGAAATCTTCTCGCCAGAGGCCAAAATCATTGCCGAGCGCAAGCTGTGGATCGCGGTTATGCGCGCTCAATCCACTTTAGGCCACGCTATTTCTAAGGATGTAATTACAGATTACGAAAATGTAATTACACGGGTGGATCTTGCATCAATTGATGCCCGTGAAAAGCAGACACGCCACGATGTTAAAGCGCGCATTGAAGAGTTCAATGTTCTCGCTGGCCACGAAGCAATTCATGCGGGTATGACGAGCCGAGATCTGACTGAAAATATTGAAGCGCTTCAGATTAGAAACGGTTTAGAGATAGTTCATGACAAGGTTGTAACACTTCTTGCTCGACTTGCAGAACGTGCAACTCAGTATGCGGATCAACCAATCGCTGGGCGTTCACATAATGTTCCAGCTCAGGTAACAACTTTAGGAAAGCGTTTTGCCTCTGCTGCAGAAGAGTTGTTGTTTGCCTACGAGCGCCTAACAGCATTGCAAGATCGCTACCCAATGCGTGGCATTAAGGGTCCAGTTGGGACAGCGCAAGATTCAATTGACCTTCTTGGATCAACGGACGCCCACTTTAAATTAGAAGAAGCAATTGCAAAAGAACTTGGGTTTAATAGTGTTCTAGATTCAACTGGACAAATCTATCCACGTTCTTTTGATTACGATGTCGTAACTACTTTGGTTCAGATTGCTGCATCACCTTCATCACTTGCTACATCAATTCGTTTGATGGCAGGTGCTGAACTAGTAACTGAAGGGTTTAAAGCTGGACAAGTTGGTAGTAGCGCGATGCCTCACAAAATGAATACCCGTTCATGTGAGCGAGTAAATGGTCTTTCAGTTGTGCTTCGTGGCTATGCATCCATGGTTAGCGAACTCTCTGGCGACCAATGGAATGAAGGAGATGTTTCATGCAGTGTTGTTCGACGAGTTGCGCTACCAGATGCCTTCTATGCCATTGATGGTTTGCTCGAAACAATGCTTACAGTCCTTGATGAGTTTGGGGCTTTCCCAGCGGTAATTAGTGCTGAATTAGAGCGATATTTACCATTCTTAGCCACGACGAAGATTCTTATGGCTGCAGTTAAGTGCGGCGTTGGTCGTGAAGTTGCACATGAAGTTATAAAAGAACATGCAGTTAAGGCTGCCCTTGGAATGCGAGAAGGAAAGAAGAACACACTTCTAGAAGATCTGGCATCCGATGATCGCCTACCACTTGATCGTCAAGCACTTGATGCCTTAATTAGTGATCCCATCGAATTTACTGGCGAAGCTCGCCAACAAGTAGCTCGAGTTGTTAGTCGCATTGGTGCGATTACATCCGCGCACCCTGCCGCAGCGCAGTACAAGCCCGGCTCTATTCGGTGAGCGGCTTTGGCCTAGCTGGCCCACCGCCAGCGCCTGAAATAACTGGGTGGAAACATCTGCGCACCGGAAAAGTTCGCGACTTGTATACAAATGATAAAAAAGAAATCTTGTTAGTTGCATCAGATCGAGTTTCAGCTTATGACTGGGTCATGCCAACTGCAATTCCTGGGAAAGGCGCAGTCCTTACCCAACTATCACTGTTTTGGTTTGAACTATTAGAAGACATTATTGGCAACCACATAATCTCAACAGAAGTTCCTGATGAAGTTGAAGATCGAGCGATCATCGTGCAGCCACTAAACATGTTTGAGATTGAGTGTGTTGCTCGTGGATACTTAACCGGTAGTGGATGGAGTGAGTATCAGAACACTAAATCTGTGTGTGGAAATACTCTGCCAGATAGACTACTTGATGGAACACAACTACCAAATAGCATTTTCACTCCAGCGACTAAAGCTGAAATAGGCGATCACGACATAAACATTGATTTTGACGGTGCTGTATCAATTGTTGGGGCAAATGCTGCTGCCGAACTTCGTGATCTAACAATTAAGTTATATGAAACGGCAGCAGAGTTTGCCGCTAGTCGCGGAATCATCGTGGCGGATACTAAGTTTGAATTCGGTCGCAATGAAAAGGGCCAAATTCTTCTTGGCGATGAGGCGCTAACCCCTGATTCTTCTAGGTTTTGGGAGGCTTCAACCTGGAAGCCAGGCGGGGTTCAACCTTCCTATGACAAGCAATTTCTACGTGACTACCTAGTTTCTAGTGGATGGGATAGAAATAGCCCACCCCCTGAACTACCTAATGAGATCGTAGAGAAGACAGCGCAACGTTACGAAGAAGCATTTTTCCGTATTACCGGTAGCAAGTTCTAAAAGGGAGAAACATAAATGGCAAAAATCGTGGTTGATGTGATGTTAAAGCCTGAGATCCTTGATCCTCAGGGAAATGCGGTTGCATCTGCACTGCCACGGCTCGGATTCACATTTGCTACATCTGTTCGTCAAGGAAAGCGATTCGAAATCGAAGTCGAAGGCGAGCCATCGGTAACCCAACTGGCTGAAGTAGAAAAAGCAGCTGAAGTCTTATTGTCTAATCCTGTGATTGAAAACTTTGTCGTGAGAGTTGAAAAGTAATGCGCGTTGGAGTCATTACTTTTCCAGGAACTCTAGATGACCGTGATGCTGCCCGCGCAGTTGTAGTTGGTGGAGCAGAGGCAGTATCGCTATGGCACGGGGATGCGGATCTAAAAAACGTGGATGCCGTTGTTTTACCTGGTGGTTTTTCGTATGGAGACTATTTGCGCTGTGGCGCAATTTCTCGTTTTGCACCAGTTATGCAACTAGTCATTGAAGCCGCTAATAACGGAATGCCAGTTCTTGGTATTTGTAACGGTTTCCAGGTGCTGTGTGAATCGCATTTGTTACCAGGTGCTCTGACTCGTAACTCTGATCTGCATTTCTTGTGTCGTGATCAAGAGATTGAAATTGTTAATAATCAAACACCCTGGACTAATTCTTTTAAACAAGGTGAGAAAATTGTAATTCCACTTAAAAATGGCGAGGGTTCATTTCAGTGCGATGATCAAACTCTTGCGATGCTTGAGGGTGAAGGTCGCGTAATAGCGCGTTATGTAGGGGAAAATCCCAATGGGTCACGTAATTTAATAGCTGGAATTGCTAACGCAAAAGGCAATGTTGTGGGTCTTATGCCTCATCCAGAGCATGCAATCAACGAGCTAACAGGGCCATCCGCGCAAGGTCTTGGATTCTTTACATCTATCTTGAATGCGATGGTGAAGTAGTGGCGCTAGATACTGTTGCTATTGCAGAGGTAACTCCTGGCAATCCACAACCCTTTGCAGAGCTTGGCCTGAAGCCAGATGAATATGCTCGCATCAAGGAAATTCTCGGTCGTCGCCCAACTTCATCCGAACTGGCGATGTATTCGGTGATGTGGTCTGAGCACTGTTCCTATAAATCTTCTAAAGTTCACTTGAAGCAGTTTGGTGAAAAAGCACCAAAGTCTGATGCTTTGTTAGTTGGTATCGGTGAAAATGCAGGAGTTGTTGATGTTGGCCAGGGATATGCCGTAACTTTTAAAATTGAATCGCATAATCACCCTTCATTTATTGAGCCTTACCAAGGTGCCGCAACTGGTGTTGGCGGAATTGTTCGCGATATTTTAACTATGGGTGCTCGGCCAATTGCAGTGATGGATCCATTGCGATTTGGTCCTGCAGATGCACCAGATACTCGCCGTGTGTTGCCAGGAGTCATTGCTGGTGTTGGTGGATATGGAAACTGTTTAGGACTTCCAAATATTGGAGGCGAAGTAACTTTTGATGAAACATATGCAGGCAATCCACTTGTCAATGCCTTGTGTGTTGGCGTGATGAAGCACAGTGACATCAAGTTAGCTAAAGCTGCAGGTGCTGGCAATTTAGTTGTGTTGTATGGGGCAAAAACAGGTGGCGATGGAATTGGTGGAGTTTCAGTCCTTGCTTCAGAAACTTTTGGTGCTGGTGGATTAACAAAGCGTCCAAGTGTTCAGGTGGGGGATCCCTTTGTTGAAAAGGTTTTAATTGAATGTTCTTTAGAAATCTTTGCTGAGGATCTAGTTGTTGGTATCCAAGACCTTGGTGGAGCAGGCTTATCCTGTGCCACAAGTGAGCTGGCATCAGGTGGTTCTGGTGGCATGAAGGTGCAATTAGACAAGGTTCCGCTGCGCGATCCATCGCTATCTCCTGAGGAGATCTTGATGTCTGAATCACAAGAGCGCATGTGTGCAATCGTTGAGCCAAGCAAGATTGATCGATTCTTAGAGATCTGTAAGAAATGGGATGTGACAGTCACAGTTATTGGTGAAGTAACAGATGGAAAACATCTTGAAATCACCTGGAACGGAGAATTGATTGTTGACGTTCCACCACGCACAGTTGCCCATGATGGCCCTGTCTATAACCGTCCTTTGGCACAACCTGCCTATATTGATCAAGTAAATGGACAAAGAATTGATGTACCCATTCCTGAAACAGCAGCTGAAGTAAAAGCAGCAGTTCTAAAATTAGCAGCTGCTCCTAACCTTGCAGATAAATCATGGGTCACATCTCAATATGACAAATATGTTCAAGGCAACACAATTCAATCTCAACCTGATGATTCTGGAATGGTTCGGATTGATGAAACAACACATCTGGGTGTTGCAATCTCAACAGATGCAAATGCCAACTGGTCATACTTAAATCCATATCAAGGTGCAAAATTAGCGTTAGCTGAAGCGGCGCGGAATATTGCTACAGCTGGTGCTCGACCACTTGCTGTAACGAACTGCCTTAACTTTGGCTCGCCTGAAGATCCAGGAGTGATGTGGCAGTTTGCGGAATCAGTTCGCGGATTGGCAGATGCATGTTTAGAAATGGGACTTCCAGTAACAGGAGGAAACGTATCCTTCTATAACCAGACCGGCTCTGTTGCAATCTTGCCCACACCTGTTATCGGCGTACTGGGTGTTATTCAAGATGTTCGCACGCGAACACCTATGAGTTTCACAAAGGCCGGTTTGGATCTCTATCTAGTTGGAGAAACACATGAAGATCTGGCTGGCAGCGAATGGGCCTTCTTGCACAATCAGCGAGTTGGCCAATCCCCAGATGCTGATTTACAGCGTGAAATGCGCCTTATTGAGCTACTTCTTGAAGGTAACGCCTTCTTTGCTGCTGCCCATGATTTAAGCCAAGGTGGCCTATCTGCAGGTTTAACAGAAATGGTTTTACGTCATAAAGTTGGCGTAACAATTTCACTTGAAAACGTAGGGGTTAGCTTGATCAGCGAAACTCCTGGCCGCGTACTTGTTGCTATCGATCCATCCCAAAATGCACGACTTGAAGGATTGGCTGTTAAGCATTCAATTGCAATTACAAAGCTAGGAATTACAGGCGGAGATTCATTAACAATTAATGATGCGGCAATTTCCTTGTCTGAACTTTCAACAGCCCACACATCAACATTTCCGAAGTTGTTTGGATAGCAGATATGCGCGACCAAAAGATACTTGAAGAAGTTAAGAGCACTCTTGCGCTTTTAACTGCGAAAGCTCCTGGTCGTGCAATTGAAGTTCGCGTGCCGCCTTATGCGGCTGTTCAATGTGGTGAAGGTCCAACCCATACTCGGGGAACGCCACCTAACACAATTGAGATGAGTGCAGATACTTGGTTAGCGCTAGCTGCCGGAAGATTAAGTTGGGCTGATGCTATGGAAAGTGGTGTAGTTACAGCATCTGGCGTCCGGGCTGATTTAACCGAGTACCTACCGTTAGGATTAGATGTATGAGACGTCCTGATGGTTTGCTCAATCACAATGTGTTAGGAGAAGACAAAGGTCCTCAAGATGCGTGTGGTGTTTTTGGAGTATGGGCACCTGGTGAAGAAGTTGCAAAATTAACTTTCTATGGCCTTTATGCGCTGCAACATCGCGGAACCGAGTCTGCAGGAATAGCTACAAGTGATGGTGAAAGAATCCTTATCTTTAAGGATATGGGTCTTGTGTCACAGGTGTTTACAGAAGGTGATCTTGCAACATTAAAGGGAAACCTAGCCATTGGTCATTGTAGATATAGCACAACTGGATCAAGTACTTGGGTGAATGCTCAACCTACATTGCGCCCAACTAAGTACGGAACACTGGCTTTAGCCCATAACGGCAACCTAACTAATACCGGTGATTTAGCCGAGTTAGTGCAAAAACTTGAAAGTTCTGCAACCAGTATGAGTGGTGTTACGACTGACACTGAAATAATGACAGCGCTAATCGCATTACAGGATGAGAAAAATGTTGAAGCAAGCGCATTAGCTGTTTTGCCACAATTAGAAGGTGCATTTTCACTTGTGTTCATGGATGAACACACCCTGTATGCCGCTCGAGATCGACATGGTGTGAGGCCACTTGTGCTGGGCAAACTGGATAGAGGTTGGGTTGTAGCTTCTGAAAGCGCTGGACTAGACATTGTCGGTGCTGCCTTTGTTCGAGAAATCGAACCAGGTGAATTTCTTTCAATTGATAGCAATGGCGTTCGATCACAACGCTGGGCAGAGGCGCAACCCAAGGGATGTTTGTTTGAGTATGTCTATCTTGCCCGTCCTGATACAACTATTGCTGGAAGCGGAATCCATAAAACCCGTGTTGCAATAGGTGCGCAGCTTGCGAAAGAAGCGCCAGCAGAGGCAGACCTTATTATTCCAGTACCAGAATCTGGGACTCCAGCCGCCATCGGATATGCAAAAGAATCTGGAATTCCATTTGGTCTGGGGCTTGTAAAGAATTCTTATGTGGGGCGAACATTTATTCAACCGTCGCAAACTATTCGTCAATTGGGTATTCGCTTAAAGTTAAACCCTTTGCGCGAAATCATTGAAGGCAAGCGCATTGTTGTTGTTGATGACTCTATCGTGCGGGGAAACACCCAGCGTGCAATTGTTCGAATGTTGCGGGAGGCGGGAGCAAGGGAGATTCATGTACGAATTTCCTCACCTCCTGTAAAATGGCCTTGTTACTACGGAATCGATTTTGCAACACGTGCCGAATTGATTGCCAATGGGCTAGAGGTGGAAGAAATTCGCCGATCAATTGGGGCTGATTCCTTAGGCTATGTCTCACTTGAAGGTCTAATTTCAGCGACTCAGGTGCCTTCTGATCGACTATGTTCGGCCTGCTTTACGGGTCAATATCCAATTCGCATTCCTGAAGATATGTCCGAAGGAAAGTTACATTTAGAAATTACGGAAGTGCACGGTAACTAATGGCTACGTATAAAGATTCAGGTGTCGATATCGATGCGGGAGATCGTGCGGTCGAATTGATGAAGGCTTCTATTGCTAAAGCAACTCGGCCAGAAGTTATGGGTGGAATTGGTGGTTTTGCCGGTTTATTTGATGCCAGCAAATTAAAGGATATGAAGCAACCATTACTTGCCACTTCTACAGATGGCGTAGGGACAAAAACAGAGATTGCTCGTGCACTTGGTAAGTACGACACCATTGGTGAAGATCTAGTGGCAATGGTTGTTGATGATTTAGTTGTGTGTGGTGCAGAACCACTTTTTATGACTGATTACATTGCAGTTGGAAAAGTGATTCCAGAAAATATCGCAGATATTGTTGCTGGAATTGCTCGAGGCTGCGCAAAAGCAAATACTGCATTAATTGGTGGAGAAACTGCAGAGCATCCTGGATTGCTTGACGAAGATGAGTTTGATATTGCTGGTGCAGCCACTGGCGTTGTTGATGCAGATCGTCAGTTAGGTGCTCATCGTGTTAAAGCTGGTGATGTGATTATTGGAATGCCCTCTAGTGGTTTTCATGCAAATGGATACTCCCTTATTCGTCATATCATCAAGACTGTCGGACTAAGCCTGTCTGCAAATGTGAGCGAGTATGGAATTACATCGGGTGAAGTATTTTTGAAACCTACCGAGATTTATACACTTGATTGTTTAGCGTTGATTAAATCAATGCCAGAGCACTTGCATGCTTTTTCACACATTACAGGTGGCGGTATTGCAGAAAATACTGCTCGAGTTATCCCAGATCACTTAACTGCGACTTATGATCGATCAACATGGTCGTTGCCTGTTGAAATGGAGTTCATGGCAAAAATGGGTGGAGTTCCTCAGGGCGATATGGAGCGCACATGGAACTGCGGCATTGGGATGAGCGCGATCGTTGACGCCTCTGTTGCCGACCTGACGCTGCGATCTTTGGCAGCTCGGGGGATGAAGGCGTGGGTGGCTGGGGTTGTTTCTGAGCGTAAAGGGGCTGATCCACGCTCAACTTTGGAAGGTTCCTACCAACCGCGATAACCTACGCTCCTGACGCACAGCAATTAGTGAAGGAGGTCGCCCATGGGTCGCGGCCGCGCAAAAGCAAAGCAAACCAAAGTTGCACGTGATTTGAAATATAACGCGCAAGATATGGATCTAGATCGTCTTGCCAAAGAACTTCACGGCGAGGTCGATAACACTTCACGCAAGGATGACGATGATCCTTTTGCTGAAGGTAACTACATTCCACGTGCGTGAGAGCAACACCGTACCTAGCTTCACTTCGTATCTACGAACCACTTTCTGCCTTTGATCCTGCTGATCGTTTGCGTTGGCAAAATCTAGAAAGAGATGAAAAAAGTTTTAATCGTGAAGAAGAGTTAGCGCTACATCGCGTAGTCCAACCTGAGCCACCTGCTGGACGTCCAGATGGCGTACACATTTTAGATCGTGATGGAACTCGTTACGTATCGCCCTGGGCAACTGCTACTCGTTGTTGGGCAGCACTTGATAATTTCAAAGAATCTTTGCCAAGCACAGTTGTTCCATACTTTGTTTCATCTGCAATGGAAGAGGTAATCACTGCAGGTGTAGATTTACTTGACGATAAAGTTCCGCATATTCTTAACGAGACATGGATAATTCCACCTCGCTGGTTTATTTTGTTTTCACCTGAAGAACGCTCTCGCGGCAACAATCAATTTGGTAAATTTTGTATTGCCCAGACCACGATCGCTAATGCAAAACAACGTTGCGCCGCCGCCCATGATGCAGTGTTGGCAGCATTTGGTGATGGACCAGTTGAGGAAGAGCTTGAGAATCTCTTGGCGTGGTTAGAAATGTTCCATCCGCAATCACTAGTAGAACTTGATTACGGCGGTTTAGCTAACTACATGGATAAAGCCTTACGTGATTCAGGTGAAGATGGTTTAGATGCCGATACATCGATTGAAGATGTAACAAGTTCAGTTGCAGGGCTTGCTTCAGCTGATGGAATGGCGGCTGGGATCGGATATCAACGTTTAATGTCCCGTTGGCGTTTAGTTCAGGCCTTTGAACAGGCCTCATAAATTCACTTTCTGGGTATTGCTTCGCTCATAAATAATGGGAATACTTCACCCTAATACATACCAAATCGGACATAGCGCAATCTAAAGGGGTCACAATGAGCAACCGCATTCCTGATGCAGAAGTTCTCATGACACCCAAAGAGGTCGCTCAGAGATTTCATGTGAACCCAAAGACGGTTACCCGTTGGGCTAAGGCTGGCAAACTCACAGCAATCCGCACATTAGGTGGGCATCGTCGTTATCGTGAATCAGAAGTCCTAGAACGTTTGCGCGAATATAAAGAGTCAGGTTCTTAGTTAATTAAGCGGTAGACTCAACGCATGGCCGATAAAAATGATGACATGAAGGCAAGAATGCTTGCTGCCCTTGAAGCAAAAAAGAACAAGCCAGGTGCACCAGGTACTCAAACTCATTCTGAGTCAGGATCAAAGATCCGCGGAGGACAGCGCAGTGGCGGTGCCCCTCAAGTTCAGCGCAAGGCAGGACCATCAGGTTCAGGATCTGCTGGCTAAGTTTTTACAAACCCTTCACCCATCAACCCTCTTTTTATTTTCAGAGTTGATGAGTGAAGTTCAGTAACTTATTGTGTAATTACCAGAGTAGATCTTGGTGCGACAACTACCGAATCACCACTTAGTTTGCGCAAGACGGATGTTCCCGCGCGGTCTCCTTCAACATGGACCGACCAGCTTCCAGTTTTAGGTAATGAAATGGTTTGCGCAGTTGTGTTTGCATTGTGAATTACAACCAAGGTTCCCGCAGAGTCTTTCACCGCTGCACCATTGAGTGAATATGCAATTGTGCCTTCTGGAGAAGTTAAGAACTTTAGATTCTTTCTTACCAGTTCAGTGGTAGCCATTCGGAATGCTGGATGCGCCTTACGTAATGCGATCAGTCCCTTGAAATACTTAACCGTTGTCGCATTAGTCCCCTGAGTACTCCACTTCAATGAGTTTACGAGGTCACTTGACTTGTAACTATTTGGATCCCCACCCTTTGATCGCAAGAATTCTTGGCCGGCCTGCATAAATGGCATTCCTTGAGACAAGAAGGGGATTGAAGAGGCGAGTCGGCTCAGTTGTGCAACATCGGCAGGCGTTGCATCCTTAACGCTGGCAGTGATTTTGTCCACCAGAGTCATATTGTCATGTGATTCCACATAGTTCACTGACTGACCTGGAGCTGTAGTGGTCCACTTAGTCATGATGTCGGTGGAGTAATCAGTGTTGCCCACAATGCCAGCCATCACGTTCATTTTTGCAGTGAACTTTCCAGTCGCAAAACCATTGTCTGCCGCATCAAAAACAGATCCCTTAATGCCATCTCGAATCTGGTCGTTGAAATGTGCAACTCCTGGCAGTTGAGCAATGTTGAGTTGGTTTGCCTTCTTTTCTGGAGGCAGGGTGCCCATATTCCAACCTTCTCCAATTACGAGAATTGTTGGATCTATTTTCTTCAGCATAGTTGTAATCTCGTTAATGGTTTGAATATCCATTAACCCCATTAAGTCAAAACGGAAACCATCCATGTTGTATTCAGTAGCCCAGAACTTAACTGAATCCACAATGAACTTACGAACCATTGGTCGCTCCGAAGCAACATCGTTGCCGCAGCCACTACCACTAGTTAAGTTTCCATTGTCATCTCTACGGAAGAAATATCCTGGAACAATTAAGTTTTGACTAAATGTATTTGCGTTTGAAACGTGGTTATAAACCACGTCCATATTCACTCGAAGTCCAGCTTTGTGTAAGCTCATGATTGCACTCTTGAGTTCAGTGATACGAGCAGTTGGCTTCGTTGGATCAGAGCTGTATGAACCTTCAGGCACGTTGTAATTCTGAGGGTCATAACCCCAGTTAAATGTTGGCAAATTTTCATTAACTGTAGCGAAGTCAAAAATTGGTAGTAACTCAACGTGAGTAACCCCTAGATCCTTAATCGCCGCTACGCCGGTTTTTTGCCCATTATTGCTGGTATTCAAATCTGTAAGAGCTAAGAACTTGCCCTTATTTTTCGCTGGAATACCACTTGAGGGATCCATTGAAAGGTCTCGCACATGGAGTTCATAGATCACAGCATCAGTTGGTCGACCACTAAATTTTGGCTTTGAAGAATTCCAACCCTTCGGATCTGTTGCATCCAGATTTACGATCACTCCACGTGTTCCATTGACGGTTGTAGCTCGAACATATGGATCCACCGCTTCGTTTACTGTGTTATTTACACTGACGCGATAATTAAAGACGGTCCCATTTTGATCGCCCTTAAGTGTGGCAACCCATGTTCCCTTGGTGTCATATGTCATCTTGATTAATGTGCCAGATGATGAAGGGGAATCGGATTCTTTGTATGTCACAACACTAACTGCTTTAGCCGTTGGTGCCCAAACACGTAACTTTGTTGAAGCCTTTGTGTATGTGACACCTAAGTCATTGCCTGTGTAAGTGTATTTAGCCGCAAATTCTGGGGAGTCATATAGCTTTGTCAGTTCTATTGCAGGGTTCTTCGGAATCGGAGTTGTAGGAATTGAGTAATGAATTGTTGGGTCTCCTTGTCGTAACCAAATTTCAACATTTCCACTATCTGGAATATTGGTAATAAAGCGATCATCACCCATATCTTTTGAATCCCAAGCACCTTTTCTAACTATGATGCCAATGTTTTCAAACTTATCCATGCCTTCGATTTTTACTGTTGCAATCTTTCCAAAATCATCTGCTGAAGTAAAAGTAACTCCATTTGAGTTAACGTCAACATCTGCACCAGATGTGAGGTTCTTCCAAATCCATAAATTCCAGTCTTGATAGTCACCACCGGGCCGCTGGTAGTGAACAGTTAAATTCACTGTTGCGGGTAGGGCAGATGCGATTGCTGGTAGACCGCAGGTAAAAACAGCGATCAAAGCCACCAGCACTTGAATTCTTCTGGATATGTTGTGAGTTCTCATGGGCAAAACTTACCCAAAGAATGAGTAAAAATAAATGGTTATGTAAGTCCGCGCCGCTTGAGAAGAGGCTCGATCTTTGAATCTCTGCCACGGAAATTACGAAACATCTGCATGGAATCAATGGATCCACCGCGCCCAAGAAGGGTGTTCTTAAAGTGATCGCCATTGGCGCGCAGTAGGCCACCATTTTCCTTAAACCAATCAACGGTGTCAGCATCCAAGACTTCTGACCATATATAACCGTAATACCCCGATGAATACCCTCCAGCAAAGATATGACTGAAGTAAGTAGAGCGGTATCGTGTTGGAACGGGTGCGAAATCCAAACCATAATCTTTAATAGCCTGGGCCTCAAAAGCTTCAACATCTGTAACTTTTGCAGCCTCTTCAGTATTAAGTGAATGCCAGGCAAGATCCAAAATTGCTGCAGCTAAATAACTAGTGGTGGCATGGCCCTCATTGAATGTGCTTGCAGCTTTCAGACTATCAATCCACTCTTGCGGAAGCTTTTCGCCTGTTTCATGGTGCCGTGCATAGTTTTGAACTACCTCAGGCCACAAGATCCACATCTCATTTACTTGAGATGGGAATTCGACGAAGTCACGTTGAACTGAAGTACCTGAAACACGTGGGTATTTAACTTGCGACAACAAACCGTGAAGTGCATGTCCAAACTCGTGAAACAAAGTTGTAGTTTCATCAAATGTTAGAAGCGTAGGCTTGCCTGCCGGAGGCTTTGGAACGTTGAGATTGTTTACAACAACAGGCAGCTGCCCAAAAAGGAAATTTTGATCGACAAGGTTATTCATCCAAGCCCCACCACGCTTTGAGTCACGTGTATAGAAATCACCAATAAACAAACCAACCTTTGAACCATCTTCATTGTTGACTTCAAATGCACGGGCCTCTGAATGGTAGGTAACTAGATCAGGACGCTCCTTAAAAGTAATTCCAAACAACTTGTTAGCAGCAAAGAAAACACCATCATGTAAAACACGCTCTAGCTCGAAATATGGGCGCATCTTTGTTGTATCGATGTTGTACTTTTCAAGACGAACTTGTTCTGTGTAAAAACCCCAGTCCCAACTCTCAATATCTATGCCCGCAGATTTCTTTAGATCCTCGGCTTCTGCCTTTGCGTTGCGGACGGCGGCAGGTGCAATTTTTCGTAGCATTGCATGCACATTGTCAGGATGTTCAGCAGTTTGGACAGCAATTACATGCTCAGCATGAGTTTCCTTGCCAAAAAGTTTTGCGCGCTCTGCGCGAAGTTTTACCATCTGAAGCAGGACAGGCTTATTGTCATTTTCATTTGGACGGTTAGCTTTTTTCTTTGAGTCTTCCATGATCTTCTTGCGCAGTTCACGATTAGTTAATGAATCAAGAACCGGATTGCCCGTGAAGTTGACCATTCCGATGAGCCATTTACCATCATGCCCGCGATCCTTTGCAGCAGCTGCTGCAGATGCGATCTGATTTTCAGAAAGTCCAGCTAGCTCTTCCACTGTGTCCACAAGAACCGCTAAATCATTGGTATCAGCCAGCACATTCTTTGAGAATTGAGTTTCAAGAGAAGAGAGTTCTTCGTTTAACTCTTTTAGGCGCGTGCGTTGATCCTCTGTCAGGTGCGCACCTTCATGAATCAAATCTTTGTAATAACGCTCAAGCAACCAAGAGTCTTCGCTACTGAGTCCCAGAGACTCCCTAGAGTCATAGAGATCCTTGATTCGCTTAAAGAGCACAGGATTTAAACTGATTGCATCTTGATGGGCTGCAAATTTCGGTGCAATCTCTTCTTCAATCGCATCTAGCGCTTCATTGGTATCACTCGATGACTTGTTGTAGAAAACGCGCAACATTCGTCCTAAATACTGACCACTCTTTTCGAGAGCAACAATAGTATTTTCAAATGTTGCAGCACCTGGAGTATCAAGAATCGCCTGCACTTCAGCTAGCTGCTCCGCACATCCTTCATAGAAGGCAGGCAGATAGTGCTCCTCTTCAATCAGAGCAAATGGAGGCAGCTCATATTCAAGGGTGCTTCTTCGGGCAAATGGATTCGCGTTTGTCATAACGCGAATACTACCTATTTCGTGTTATTTAGAAAGAGTGAATTAGTGAGGACGACGACGTCGTTGGCTTGAGTTTGGACGAGGGCGCTTTCCACCACTTCGTACAGACTTTTCAACGATTGGCACAATGTAAGGAATACCTGACGGCTCCTGAGCACCCGTAATCTTCATTAATTCAGTGCTAAGTGGTGTAACTCCAACAAACTTAGGGGTTACGCCGGCACGTTGTGTAAGTCCGCCGATTGATTTCTGCTGACGCGTTGTCGCAAGAGTTACAACAGTTCCGGCCTCACCTGCACGTGCTGTACGACCAGCACGGTGTAAGTAATCCTTGTGATCTGTTGGTGCATCAACATGCACAACAAGAGAAATTCCATCTACGTGGATACCGCGTGCTGCAACATCTGTTGCAACTAGCGCAGCATTTGGAGTCTCCTTGAAGAGAGCCAAAGTGCGCGTGCGAACTGCTTGTGACTTTCCGCCGTGCAATGCACCAACTGGAACACCTGCGTGAGCAAGTTTGTCAGCCAAACGATCTGCACCACGTTGAGTCTTAACGAACAAAATAGTCTTTCCATTACGAGCTGCAACCTGATTTGTGATGTCATCTTTATCAGTTGGGTTCATAACCAACACGTAGTGCTCCATTGTTGAAACAGAGGCACGATCGTTTTGTAGTGAGTGAGTCTTTGGGTTCTTCAAGTACTGACGAACCAATGAGTCAACACCACGGTCAAGAGTTGCAGAGAATAGAAGACGCTGACCATCAAGTTTTGCCTGATCAAGAATTTCCTTAACAACAGGCAAGAATCCCATGTCTGCCATCTGATCTGCTTCATCAAGAACTGTAATCTGAAGTTGATCTAGTTGAACTTCACCCTTGTTAAGAAGATCAATTAAGCGGCCAGGCGTTGCAACCAAGATAGCTGTGCCACGACGCATTGCAGTGATCTGCTTTGAGTATGACATTCCACCAGCAACAACTACTGATTCGTGACCAATTGAACGAGCAAGAGGCATCAGAACTTCATCAATCTGTTGTGCAAGTTCACGGGTTGGAGTTAAAACGAGTGCCAATGGCTTGTGAGGCTTTGCAACCTTGCCATTTAAGTTGTTAAGGAGTGCTAAACCAAATGCAAGTGTCTTTCCTGAACCAGTTTGCCCGCGACCCAAGATGTCATGTCCTGCAAGAGCATCTGGAAGTGTTGCAATCTGAATTGGGAATGGATGCAGAATTCCTTGCTTGCTCAGTGCGTTAACAAGTGGAGCTGCAATACCAAGATCTGCAAATGTTGTTGTGATCTCAGTCAGGGGAGTTGCATCAACAAGGTTTGCATCTGCAAGATTTGCTGAAATGTAATTGTCATCTGCACCGAAATCGACCGCAGCATTTGAGTGAGACTTTGCATGCTTCTTAAAGTCATCACGAGCATAAGCTGGTGAGTCATTGCGGCGATCGCGTACTGGACGCTCTGCGCGGAAGTTAGCAGCGCGTGTATCTGGTGCAACGCTGCTCTTCTTTGGACGAGTAGGATCAAACTTTTCGCGCTTACGTGGTTCAAAGTTTGGACGACCATCATCTGTCCGAGCAATCTTTGCCTTTACCGCGTCACGACGATTTGTTGGACGCGTATCTGAATCCTTCTTAAATGCAGGTCGTGAATCTTCGCGCTTAAATGCTGGACGCTCTGGACGTTCTGCTTTTTTATAAGTCTTCTTAAACTCTGGACGAGATGTTGGACGCTCTGTTCGCTCAGTACGTTCCGGACGAGCTGCACGTGGTGCTGATTCGCGAACTTCGCGCTCCTTCACAAACTTCTTTGCACGTGAATCTGGACGCTGTGATCGTTCAATACGTGCCGAACGCTCTGCTGGTTCTTCAGTTGGACGTGGCTTTGACGCTGTTTGTTCTTGGTAACGCTTTGCGCGCAACTTTGAACGCTCTACTAAACGAGTTTCTTTCTTTGATGTTGCAGTTGTATCAACATCTGAATAGCGACGAGTTGAAGCAGGCTTGCCAGCGGTTGGCTTTGCAGCCGCGCCTTTACGTGCTGCTTTTTGCGCAGTTGTGTGACGCGCTTTAGGAGCTGATTCTTTAAATTCAGCAGCCTTCTTCGTGCGCTTAGGCTTTCCTGCTGATGCTGCGCGACGAGCTTTTCCGGGCGCGCTAATACGTGGTTGTAGAGACATAGAAATGCATACCAATCGAGACGACAAGCGCGTCTCGGGTATAGCTCGCACTTTTGGCGGCTAGGGCGAAAATAAGACTCGCATGTAGTGCTGAACTAAGTCAGCACTTGGGGGAAGTGCTTTGGTGCGGTCGCACCAACGGGTTAATTCTATCCTGAATTATTGGATTGAAAAACCAACAGGAAGTTCTAGTCGATTAGCAGCCAATAGCGCAGAATCCGTCAAGATTTCATGCGTAGAACCATCAGCAACGATGACTCCACCCTTCAAAATTACTGATCGGGCACATAGTTCATAGGCGTATGGAAGATCATGCGTAACCATCACCATTGTTATGTCTAGTGAGCGCAAAATGTCAGCTAATTCGCGGCGGCTAGCAGGATCAAGGTTTGAAGATGGTTCATCTAGAACAAGAATTTCAGGTTTCATTGCAAGGACAGTTGCTACCGCAACACGGCGGCGCTGCCCAAATGAAAGGTGGTGCGGCGGACGATCTTTGAACTCCAGCATTCCTACTAAATTCAGCGCCTCTTCAACAATTGCATCAAGTTCTGGACCTCGTTTTCCCATGTTGTAGGGGCCAAATGCAACATCCTCGCCAACGGTTGGCATAAACAACTGATCATCTGGATCTTGAAAAACAATTCCTACCTTTGCACGGATCTCTTTAATCGACTCCTTATTTTTCGAATCAACTAATTGTCCAGCGACATGAATCGAACCATGTGATGTTGGGTGAATTCCATTCATATGCATGACAAGTGTTGTTTTACCAGCACCATTGGGCCCCAGGAGTGCAACACGTTCGCCTTTTTGAACTGAAAGATTCACGCCATACAAAGCTTGATTGCCATCGGGGTAGGCAAATGCCAGCTCTTTGATTTCTAGACTTGGCGTATTCATTACATTTTTCCAATCGCTAGTTGTATCACAAAGATTATGGCCGCTACCAACGGATACATCATCGCTTTGACCCATACTGAAGATTGCAAATGTGGTTGTTCTTCATGAGGTAGCACACCAACATATCCACGAGAAAGCATGGATAGGTGAACACGTTCCCCTCTTTCGTAAGAGCGAATAAAGAGTGCGCCAGCTGCTGTTGCTAAAACTTTCCAGTGTTTAATTCCAGTTGCTTCAAAACCACGTGACTCACGTGCAACTTTCATGCGTTCCATTTCATCATTAACAACATTGACATAACGCAACATAAATGAAGCAATCTGCACCATCAACATCGGAAGTTTTAAGCGTTCAAGTCCGCGCAAGATTTCACGAGCAGTTGTAGAGGTCGACAAAATAATTGCGGTCATCACGCCGAGAGTTCCCTTGACGACAATGCCAGCTCCGGCGATCAGGCCTTCGCGGTAGAGATTAAAAGGTCCAACTTGGATCATCTCGCCTGAGCCAAAAAAAGGCATCAGAATTGCAAAAAATACGAAAGGAATTTCGATGAGTGAGCGCTTAAAGAGTAGAGAAAAGGGAATCTTTGCAATTAAAACTACAGCTAGCAGCCAAATAAAATATGCAACAAATGCGCCCCACTGGGTAACTGGTGTTGAAACTACGACCAAGATAAACGCGATCGCTGCAATTATTTTTAGGTGCGAAGGTAAGGAGTGCACCAGAGAATGTTGATGTAGATAGAGTCTTTCACCTACATCATGTCCGTGGTGATGGTTCTCTTGCTCGACCTTAATTGCTGTCCTTCCTTGGTTTACGTGCAATGAGTTTGAATCCAACTCCTGCAACCACCGCCGTACCAATGACACCAATTATTCCTGCCACGCCAACAGATGCACGTTCATTCTCAATTCCCTTAACACCGTAATCAGCCAAAGCTCCATCTGCATTTGAGTGGTCTTTTGCTGTTTCAATAAAGCCAATGTCTTCCGCAACTTTTTCTAGTCCATCAGGAGAAGAAGATGCGTAGAAGGAAACAACGCCTGCAAGAAACAAGGAGATTACAAAACCCGCAATGTAAAATTTACGATTATTAAGCATTTCGAATCTCCAACTTCTGCTTATTGTTTTTCCAGCCATAAACTAAATCGCTTCGACTTGCTAAAACTGCACTAACGGTTAAGCCAGTAATAATTGCTTCACCGATTCCGATCAACACGTGTGTGCCGACCATTGCACTCAAAACAGTCGAAGTTGAAAATGTTGCTGTTGCCCCCATTGCATATTGGAGAGTAAAGCCAGCTGCGGCAATCGGAACCGAAAGTAGAGCACCTACAAATGCAGCCGCAGAGACCGAAGCTTTATTCTTTGGCAAAATCTTTCGTACAAGAAGAAAGATTGCGTATCCAGCCCACACTGCCAGAATTGACATGTTAAAGACACTGAGCCCCAGAGCGGTTAATCCGCCATCTGCAAACAAGAAAGCTTGCATCAGTAAAACGACCGTTAGAGCCAAAGTGGCGGCCCAGGGGCCAACCAAAACCGCGGCTAGGACTGCGCCAAGTAAGTGGCCACTTGTTCCGGCAGCGACAGGAAAGTTGAGCATCTGCACGGCGAAGATAAAAACAGCTGTTAGGCCTGCAAGAGGCGCAGTCTTCTCATCAAGTTGCGAGCGTGCGCCTTTCAGGGCAGCTGCTACGCCTACCGCTGAAATGCCGGCAAAGATTGCTGATGTTTGAGGATCTATAAACCCATCTGGAATATGCATGGGAAAAGGTTAATGCAAACCATTCGCATCTGCATCTTCTAGGCAACACACGCTCATAATGTCCAAATAGCCTGTGGCGCAGGCTGAATTCCCCGCTCGTTTTTAGGCCAAGGCGTATAAGTTTCTGGCATGAGTGAAGACGATGGCATGGAAGAACTCATCACCGAAGAAATGTTGTGGGATCGCATCCCTGAGGTCGAAGGCGAAGAGCGCGCCAGTACCTATTACGAGCTAAGCGCTCGCATATATGCACGTGGTCAATATGACGAAGCTCTTGCATTAGCTGAAACCGCGCGTGATATTTATTCCCAGTTAGGTGATGCCGCACCATCTGAAGGTTTGGCACAGGCTTATTCAGCAATCGGATACAACTTAAATCAGTTGAAACGCATGGATGAAGCTGCAACTGCCATGAGCAAGGCAGTTGAATTATTGCGCGAGAACAAATCTCCTATTGCTCTAGAACTTGCCTGCACCCTTGGCGAGTGGTGGTATTCATCAAAGCAATACGACAAAGTTGTTGAAACAATGAATGAGTGCGCCCAAGAACATTTAGTTGACGGAAATGAAATTGGCGCCGCAAATGATCTGCACTTAATCGGTTGTGCTGAGCGTGAATTGAAAAATTATCAAAAAGCAATCGACGCTTTCAAGGAAGCTAGATCTCTTTTCAAGCGCAACAAAGAAGTTATTCATGTCGCCCGCTGTGATCAAAAAATGGCATCCTGCTTAATTGAGTTAGGTGAAGGCGAACTAGCACTTGAGACCGCTCGCAAAGCAGTTGATGTTTTCGAAACCGGTCACGATCATCGCCGTGAAACATTTGCATCATTTGAATTCGGTAAAGCACAAATTTTGCTGGAAAAATATGACGAAGGTTTAGGCACCCTTGAAAGCGTCTTGGCAATTGTTAGTGAAGATGAACCAAAAGATTTCGAATTTATAGTTGATATTGAATCCCGTATCGCCAAGATCTTACGTATGCAAGGTCGTGGTGAAGAAGCAGATGAAATTGAGCGTCGACTAAAGTCGGTTCAGGAAGCACTTGAAGATGAACCTGAGCTTGATCTCCTCAATTAAGAGTAGGGACCAACTCAGCATCACAATGGTGTGCCTGGGCAATATATGTCGCTCACCTATGGCTGCAGCGGTTTTAGCAGGCAAAACCGCTGATTGGAAAGCACCAAGCATCAAAGTTCATAGTTCAGGCACTGGCTCTTGGCACATCGGGCAAGGACCACATCCATCGTCTAAAAAAATTTGGGAAGCTGCGGGCTATAAGCACTCACACATCGCTCAGCAGTTCACAGCCAATGATTTCTTTATCCATGATCTGATTTTGGTGATGGACTCTAGTAATTATCACAACGTTGTATCGCTAGCGGAGAATGAAGAACACCGAAGTAAGGTTTTTTACCTACGTAACTTTGACCCATTGCTGATAGATATTGATCCAAGTTCTGCAGATTTCTTTAAACTAGAAGTTCCAGATCCCTATAACCAAAGCGATGAAGCATATGAAGCAACGTTATCTATGGTTGAACGTGCTGTGGACGGACTACTTCTTCAATTATCTAGGTAGATGCTGCAAAGCCCAGTGATACATCGCGATCGCGCCTGCAGCAGATGCATTCATAGAACGAGTAGATCCATATTGATTGATCTCATACAAAACTTCGCAGACTGCAATACCTTCATCTGACATACCTGCACCTTCTTGGCCAAACAAAAGCACACAACTTTCTGGCAATACGGCTGGCTCTAACTGCTTTGATCCTGGAACATTATCAATTCCAATAATCGGTAAGTTCTGCTCTTTGCAGTACTGAGCAAAGTCCTGGATTGTTGGATGATGCATCACTGTTAAGTATCTGTCAGTGACCATTGCACCGCGCTTATTCCAGTCGCGCTTTCCAACTATATGAACACAAGAGACATTAAAGGCGTTAGCTGTGCGAACAATGGATCCAATATTTAAATCATGTTGCCAATTCTCAATCGCAATCTGGAGTTTATGGCGCTTAGTATTTAAATCAGCGACAATCGCTTCAACAGTCCAATAGCGATATTGATCTAAGACGTTGCGACGATCACCGTTCAGCAATAATTCAGGATCGTATTGATCACCCTCTGGCCATGGTTTTTCATGGGGCCCAACTCCTACAACAGGGAAAAATTCACCTGGGCCAATGGTGGCGGGGGTGGTAGGAGAAGACATGTAGGCACTCTAAACTGAACACATGTCAGCTATCAACACGGTTGTGTACCTAATCCATATTCTCTCTGTAATTGGAATTCTCGTCCTCCTATTGCTTCAATGGAACAAGAACCCGCGCACTCTGAATCCAGGCGTTTTACATGCCGGGCTTACTGCACTACTTGCAGGAATCGTGCTGGTTGGACTTCACGATTCAGTTAAACCGGATGAAACCCTTAACCATACAAAGGTCGGCATAAAACTATTAGTTTTAATTGTTATTTTGGCTCTTGGGTATAAGAATGTTAAGAAACCAGAACTTTCCAAGAATGTTTGGTTAACGATGATCGGATTAACAGTTTTCAACATAGTCATTGCTTCTGCTAGGTAATCAACTTACCCATGCTTTTGTTCAAAAGGATAGTTGTAGTTTGTCTTGCACTAATTCTCTCAATTGCCCCAGCAAGAGCGGTTTTAGCTCCCGAATCAATTCCCGCAGTGTTTGATGAGCTGCTTAAAGTTCCAGCACTGTCTAATCCTGCGATGATAATTATCGATGGAACGACGGGTCAGATAATTTACGAAAAGAATATTCATTCACAACGTAAGCCAGCATCTGTAATGAAAATTTTGGCAGGAGCTGTAACTTTAGATTATTTAGATCCACAATCAGTTTTTAACACTACAGTGAGTATCGCGCCAGAAAGTAAGACGATATACATTCGCGGCTCACTCGATCCATGGATTAGTTCTGATCATGACGTTGCTCGAAAAATGAATAGAGCCTCTTTGCCTTACATCGGTTTTAATACTTTGTCTGCCATAAAAAAAGCTAACGGTGGATCCTTAAAGAATTACAAGGTTGTTTATAGCAATCTATATTCTCAGGATGTAGCAAATCTCAAAGCATTTTGGGCTAAACGTGGGTTTAAACCAAACTTTAAATCAGTTTCCGATGAAGTGACTCTCTTGAGTCAGGGCGAATTAATCGCCTCCGAAAACTCACCTACAGTGGCAGTTATCCTTGATTGGATGATGTTGTGGAGCGATAACGCATTGGCGGATCGTTTGGCCCGCTTATCTGCCCGAGCTGCTGGATATTCCTTTGATTTCAAAGGCGTTGACACAGTCTTTCGGGAGCTTTTAACTCGCTTCGAAATTGATCACAGCAAACTAGTAGTTGTAGATGCAAGCGGGCTATCTAAGAAAAACAAAATCACTGCAAAATTGATGGGTGAATTTTTGTACAAAATTCATAAAGATGAAAAGTACGCACTTCTGTATGACTCTTTACCCATAAGCGGTGTATCAGGAACATTACAGAATAGATTTATAAAGACTGCGCCGAGTGCTGTTGGATTAGTGCGCGCAAAAACAGGGACCCTTAACGGAACTGCAACACTTGCTGGTTATGTCGAATCAACTGATCGCGAGTATGTATTTGTTGCCCTAGCCGATGAGATTCCATTAGGAAATTCCGCACTCGATAAAGCACGAGCCGCGATAGATCGGGTACTGGGAAGAATTGCAGCCCCTAATATTCCAGCTGAAATCTCCCCAGCGCCTTAACTGTTTGAATAAACCTTGATCTGTCCCTTGTAGCAAGCGACCCACGTATTTCCGGTAGGTCCATCAAATGTAACTCCAATGGGTTCAGTGCAAGCTTTAATTGTTTCTAAGACTTTCATATCTCTTGTTCGGACCTTGGACATTGTGTTGCTCTTAAAGTTAACAACAAACATAGTTGATCCATCCGAAGAGATAGCCAAGCTGCGGGCAGCCTGACCAGTTTTCACAGATTTACCAGCCTTGTTTGCAACTAAATCCCAAGATGCAACCTTGCCTGAAAGATTCATAGTTACATACATCATTGTGTTATCTGGAGATAAAACAATGGCGCGAGGATTGCTACCTATAGGTATATAGGTAACTGTGAAATCTTCCAAGTTAATGACGTGAATTCTACTGCCACCCATTTCAGCGACATAGGCACGTTTTGAATCATTAGAGATTGCAATTCCTCGAGGATATCGTCCAATTTTGATTGTTTTAACTACTTTTTGAGAAGCAACAGAGATCACAGATACGGTGTACGAACACCAGTTAGCTGCGAGCACATACTTGTTATCAGGAGTTGCCTCTACAACTTTAGGAACAGAACCGACTGGATAGATAGCGTCAATTTCGTAATTACTTCGATTGATTCGATAAACAAAGCTGTTGTCATACCCAGATGCAGGCGAACAAGTGTCATGCCCCTCTTTGTTGTATCCAGGTCCGTACATCGCATAGTTACTCACATAGAGGTATTTACCATCTGGAGAAAATGTTCCCTCTACAGGTGAGCCCTTAAACGTTGATGTGCTTTTTGAAAATCCAAACTTTTGTAAAGAAACAGAGTCGGGAATCGTTTTTATTAATTCGAAAGTCTTAGCATCATAAACAGTAACCGAATGCCGATACATCATGTTGTGAGCGCTTACGACGCCATCTCCAGAAGATCTCACTGATTTCGGAGAAATTGATCCATTAATAGTTTTGATCAACTTCATTTTAGATTCAGGAACAACAATTTCCGCTTGAGCAGGAATTGCAAGTACGCAAAGAGAAACTACGAGAGTTATTGAGAGAAAGCGATTACGCATACTCTAACTGTACTAGTTAGTCGTCGTCCTCATCTTCATCGTCTTCATAATCATCGTCATCTTCATCGTCTTCATAATCATCGTCATCACCTTTTGTTGGCAACTGTGCGATAGAAGGATTTTTGAGACCAGAGGCAGCAGAAGCAATTGCACCAGATGTGGCCATCGCATTTGGCGTACCGGATTCAGGGGACGATGAGTTGCTCGCAGATGCTGTTTGCACCGGGTTGGATGCAACTGGATCGACAGGGGACTTTTCTTGAACCTGTGCGACAACAGCGCCAACCCCAATTATTAGTGCAGCACCAAAGACAGCAAGCATCGGCAAAGCTTTAGATGCCTTTGGCGGTGCCGCTGGCCCATCATTCTCTGCGATCTCAAACCATTCGGGTTTGTTGTTCTCAGTCATGGTAAATCCCTTCGCTGAGAGCAAGGTAACTATTATCCCTGTGAGGAGGCTGTGCTGCGCAAATTAAATCGCTGAGTAATCTTGGCAAGTGAGAAATGCCATGCGGGGATACCTAGATTTGATGAAGTTAAGGGTCGTTGAACTCTTACTTGTTTCTACTCTTCCCGCGATGGTTTTGGCCGCAAAAGGTTTGCCAGATTTCGGACTCGTTGCAGCAACAATTTTTGCTGGAACCCTAGCTGCCGGTAGTGCAAACGCCTTTAACATGGTTATTGAGAGTGATCTAGATAAATTGATGGCGCGCACTTCTAAGCGCCCAATTGTCACCGGTTTAATCTCGAAAACAAATGCAACGATTTTTGCAACCTTAATTGGAGCGCTCTCACTTATTTTGTTCTGGGCTTTCACAACTCCACTTGCGACCCTATTAACACTAATTGCAATTGTCTTTTATGTTGTTGTTTACACAATGGCGCTCAAGCAGCGCACCTCACAAAATATTGTGTGGGGTGGGGCCGCAGGTTGCATGCCAGTACTTATTGGTTGGGCTGCAGTTGAGAATTCACTCTCAATGACACCATGGGCATTTTTCTTTGTGATTTTCTTTTGGACACCACCACATTTCTGGGCACTGGCAATTAAATATAAGGATGACTACGCAGCAGCTGGAACTCCAATGCTTCCAGTTGTTGCAACTAAATCTCGCGTGCTCGGTGAAATGTGGTTACACACAACCTTGATGATTGCATCATCAATCTGGTTGATTGTTTCTGCAAATCTGCCAACATGGTCATTGGTTGTGACAGTGGCACTTGGTTTAGTTTTTGCGCAACAATTGATTGCACTTAAAGAGGGATCACCTGATTATGGGAAAGTTGCTGGAAAGATTTTTCAGTGGTCAATAACTTACTTAAGCTTGCTCTCGGTTGTGCTTGTTATTGCTCAACTACTTAGCTAAAGCTTGTTCCAGATCTTTAATCAAATCTGAGGAATGCTCTAAGCCAATAGAAAGACGCAGCACAGAGGGGGTTATTCCCATCTCTGCTTGAACTTCTGGGGCTAGTCGTCTGTGGGTTGTGGATGCAGGATGGGTAATAAGTGACTTGCTGTCACCTAAATTGTTAGAAATATCGATTACACAAAGCTTGTTCATAAAGGCAAATACTTCTTCCTGCGAACCTTTGAATTCAATACCAATCGTGCTTCCACCACTATTACTCATCTGTTTCATCGCTAATTCGTGACCAGGGTGGGATTTTAAACCAGGGTAACGAACTGACTTAATAGCTGGTTGCTTTTCTAAAAATTCCGCAACAGCTTTAGCATTAGAGACCATGCTCTCAACACGCATATGCATCGTTTCGAGAGATTTCACAAGCACCCAGGCGTTGAAAGCACTAAGTGCTGGACCCGTGTGACGCACAAATGGCAATAGCTTTTCGACTATGTAATCGGCAGAACCTAGTAGAGCGCCAGCTAAAACTCGACCCTGACCATCAATGTGTTTAGTTGCTGAATACATAACCACATCTGCGCCGAGCTGTAATGGTTTTTGCAGAACAGGTGATGCCATGACGTTATCAACAATTACAGTGGCCCCAACTTTGTGTGCAAGGTCGCTTACCATTTTGATATCTACTATTTCCAAAAGTGGATTACTTGGCGTTTCAATAAAAACAGCCTTTGTTGGCTTACTTAATGCTTTTGCCCAATCTGCTGGATCATTTCCTTTAACTAATTCGAAAGTAACGCCCCACTTTGGTAAGAATTCTGTAATCACAACATGACAGGAAGAAAACATGGCAGCAGATGCAACGACGTGGTCGCCTTGCTCTACTAAACACGCAAGAGAGGCAAACATCGCAGACATTCCTGAGCCCGTGGCAACACACATCTCAGCACCCTCAATTGCAGCTAAACGCTTTTCAAACATTGCAATTGTTGGGTTATGGAAACGACTATATAAGTAGTGATCAGTTTCTTCGGCAAAGGAATCAAAAGCTTCTTCAGCAGATGAGTATGTGAAACCGCTATTGAGATATAGAGCCTCAGAAGTTTCACCAAAACCAGAACGAGCTAAACCGGTGCGCACTGAATGTGTCTGTGGGTGTAATTCCCAGTCAGGTCCCAGCGAATTCTTACGAGGTTGATAGCCCCAAGGTCGTTTGCTCATGACCTAATTGTGGCAGAGTAAGGGGTATGCCCAATACTGCAATTTCAGTCTCAGATCTTTCAAAAAAATACGATGATCGCTTAGCGGTCTCACATATCAACTTCGAAGTCCCCTTAGGAACTGTGTGTGGCTTTGTTGGCCCTAATGGATCGGGCAAAACAACAACAATGCGCATGTTGCTGGGTCTGATTACTCCAACAACTGGGCAGGGCCACATCCTTGGTGAGCCAATTGAGCACCCAGAAAAATATTTAAGTCGAGTTGGCGCAATGATCGAAGGACCAGCTTTTTACCCAGCGCTATCGGGTTATGAGAATTTAATGGTTCTGGCAAAGCTTGGCGGATTTCCAATCGAGCGAGTACAACAGTTATTGGACAAAGTGGGGCTTGGAGATCGTGGCAAATCAAAATTTAAGACATATTCACTTGGAATGAAGCAGCGGTTAGGAATTGCTGCTGCCCTGCTACCTGATCCTAAATTGTTAATGCTCGATGAACCAACAAATGGATTAGACCCTGAAGGCATTCAAGAAGTTCGAGCACTTTTGCGGGATTTAGCAAATGAAGGCACAACGGTTTTTGTCTCTTCCCACTTGCTCTCCGAACTAGAAATTATCAGCGATTACATTGTGATGTTACGAAAAGGTGAAATTGTTTTTGCTGGCCCAATAGGTGACTTAATGGCACAGCAGCAACCAACAATCATTGCAAAATCACTGAAGAAATCTGATCTAGTGCGGATTGTGAAAATCGCACAGGCAGCAGGACACCACGCTGTTATTAGAGATGATTCAGTTCATGTGTTAGCAGAAATGGATTGGGCACCGAAACTAAATAAAGCAGCCTTTGATGCAGGAATAACTCTGGCGCAACTTGCCCCTCAGTTACCAAACCTAGAAGAGACCTTCTTTGAAATGACGGGGGACAAGTAATGTTTAATGTTGTAAAAGCAGAAATGCGTAAGTTACGTCGTCCAACTTTGTTTTTTGGCACAATAGGAGCCGCGCTTTTCTTCACAGGATTAATCACCTCCTTTATTTACTTGATGATTGATTCCCCTCAAGGAAATGGTGACCGAGGTCGTTCTATTGGCAGAGATGTTCTTGAGTTAGCAAGTGGCTCGGTTAATGGCTTCGCATCTGTCGGTGGATTCCTGGGAATCATTGCATTGTGCGTGTTTGCAGCACAGACAGCTCAGGAATACACATATGGCACTCTGCGTAACTTGCTAGTGCGCCAACCGAGCCGCATGAAAATACTTGCAGGCAAATTCGTTTCAATGGCGCTATTTGCACTAGTTATGATCACGATTGCTGCCGTGGTGAGTATTGCCATTTCTTACATCCTTGCACCCGGCGCTAAAGTCAATACAGATCTCTGGTTTACATCCGAAGGTTTGGATTCGATTCTTACAACTTATGTGAATGTAGCGATTTCGGTTATTGCATTTGGAATTGTTGGAATGATTTTGGGGCTTCTATTGCGCTCCCCAATTAGCGCCATCTCTTTAGGCGTTCTCTGGCTGTTGATCGTCGAAGTCCTACTAGTTGCCGTGAGAAACTCCTTGCAGAGTTGGTTGCCCGGGATTCAACTCTCGACGATCGCATCGGGCGGAACGCTGGAATTAACCTATAGGCATGCGCTTACCGTTGGTGGGTTGTATGTAGCTGTAGGTGCGGTAATTGCTTCTGTGCTTTTTGTTCGCCGTGATGTAGCCAATTAAGGACACTCGCACCTAAAACACCCCTTTTCTAAGGTTCGGCATTTATTCTTTAGGCCTTCCCTTTCGAAAGGCTTTAAGTGAAAAAGTTCAGGGCGATATCGCTTGCAGTAATTCTGGCGCTGACGATTTCGTCGGTCCCTGCATTTGCAGTCCCTAAACCAACTGTGGCTGAAATCGAAGCGGCAAAGAAAATCGAAGCGGCAAAGAAAAAGATTGCTGATGCGCAAGCGGCAAAGTTAGCGGCGGCAAATCAAAGTCTTCGAGCATTAACTGCCAAGGCAAATGCGGCAACAGCCTTGTATCGAAAAGCACAAGATGAATTAGCAGTGGCTACCTCCGCAGCAATTGCAGCTGCAAAGCATGCAGAGGAAACAGCGGCTGCAGTTTCAGAGGCGCACAGGACAATTGGTCGCTTAGCAGCAAATGCTTACATCTTGGGCGGCAACATGGGTGACATTGCTCCGTTACTGAGTGCAAACGGACCACAAGATTTAATTGATCAGTTAACAACTCTAAGCACGTTAGGTGCTCAAAACTCTGTTGCACTCGCGAGATTTAAGGAAGCCGAAGCGGTTGCTCGCAAAGCCAAAGCGGAGGCAGATGCGGCTAAAGCTGTTCAACAAATTGCCACAGATAAAGTAGCAGCGGCAAAGAAAGTTGCAGATGATGCAAAAGCTGCTCAAGCTAAAGAAGTAGCAAAATTACAAGCAGTTCAAGACAAGCTCATGAAAGATTTGCTGAAAGCACGTAAAGTGCGCGTTTCACTTGAACAACAACGCCAACTCGCATTACTTGAAGAAAGCCAAGCAAACACAGCTGCGCAAACAGGCGGACAGAAAAATGTTTGGCCAAACCTAGGGTTCAAGGGGCGTTCAACATCTAGAACTACTCAAGCCCAACGCGATAAGGCTGTTGCTTTTGCAAAGACACAAGTTCTTGCACGCAAGCCATACATTTGGGGATCCGAGGGACCAAACTCATTTGATTGTTCAGGGCTTGTTTATGCAGCGTATAAATCAGCGGGACTCGGTTGGCCCAACTGGGATCGCCTTAACTCTGCTTTGTATTCTGGTTATACCCAGCATGTTCCACTCACAGAGCTTGTCCCTGGCGACCTATTGTTCTACTCATACAAGGGCACAATCTCAACAATTCACCACATAAGTATTTACGCTGGTAACGGCATGATGTGGGAGGCCAACTCAAAGGGTCGTGGATTGCTTTACTCAAACATGTACAGCATTAAGGGCTTGATGCCATTTGGTGGTCGCGTCTAAACCAGCACTACTCTTGTCTCATGACAACAGCGGTTCCTGCAATTCGCAATGCGGTGCGAGTTTGGCTGGAAAAATATGAAGCCGGAGACAAGGTACTTGTTGCTGTTTCTGGTGGCGCTGATTCTTTAGCACTCGCATATGCTCTTTCAGTTGAGGCTGAAAAACTTGCTATTCGCGTTATTGGTGTAACCGTAGATCATCAATTGCAAAGCACATCTTCTGAACAAGCACAAAAAGTTGTTAAGCAACTTTCGGAATTTGGAGTTAAGTGCCACGTTAAGAAAGTTACTGTTGACATCAAAGAAGGTTTAGAAGCATCGGCACGTAAAGTCAGATACGAAGCAATCAACGAAGTTGTAGAGCAAGAAAATGCGGTTGCCGTTTTTCTGGGCCACACCAAAGGTGATCAGGCTGAAACAGTTTTATTGGGGCTTGCTCGCGGTTCTGGAACTCGTTCACTTTCTGGAATGGCCCAACACAACGGAAATTATGTGCGACCTCTTCTTGAGATCACGCGAATTCAAAATGAAGACTTCTGTAAAGAAGTTGGATTAGATTATTGGAAAGACCCACATAATCAAGATTCACAATTTGCACGTGTGCGTGTTCGCAACGAAGCACTTCCAGTTTTAGAAAAAACTATCGGTCCAGGAATCTCAGATGCGTTGGCAAGAAGTGCCCACTTACTGCGAGATGATGCGGATGCACTTGATGATTGGGCTAAACGGGAGGAAGCGCATTTAGAGCTTCATAATCTTGAATGCGCCCATTTGGAATCTTTGCCTAGAGCCATTCGCACTCGAATTCTGCGGACGGCCATCTATGCCGCCGGTGCTCCTTCAGGATCGGTTTCGGCTGACCATGTGAGCGCGGTTGAGGCCCTAATCTCCGCGTGGAATGGCCAAAGTGCGCTCAATCTTCCCGGTGGTGTGAAGGTTGAGCGAATTTCGGGCAGACTTTCGCTCTCACAGCACCGACCATAGGGAGAACCGTGGATTTAGAAGCAGTCAAGGGCGATATCGAACGCGTAATCGTGACCGAAGAACAATTGCAAGCACGTATCAAAGAGCTTGCGGCACAGGTTGATAAAGATTACGAAGGTAAGGACCTTTTACTTGTCGGTGTTCTTAAGGGCGCAGTTATGGCTGTTGCAGATCTTTCACGCGCATTACAGCGCCATATAGATATGGACTGGATGGCCGTTTCTTCATACGGTTCAGGAACTAAATCCAGCGGAGTTGTCCGCATTCTTAAAGATTTAGATCGAGACATAACAGGTCGCAACGTGTTGATTGTTGAAGACATTGTTGACTCAGGTCTAACTCTTTCTTGGTTAAAGGCAAACCTGGAATCACGCGGAGTTGGATCAGTAGAAATCCTTTCAATCCTGCGTAAGCCAGAAGCTGCAAAAGTTGAGGTAAATGTTAAGTACGTAGGTTTTGATATTCCAAAAGATTTTGTCATCGGCTATGGACTTGATTTCGATGAGAAATATCGCAACCTTCCCTTCATTGCTGTGCTTGCAAAGCACATGTACGAATAAGATTTAGAAACGAGAATCCCCAGAAATGTCACAAGTACAAAAGCCGAAGAAGCAAACCAAAAAGAGTTTTTCTAGTAAGAACCCACCGAAAAAGCCGCTCACAAAAAGTGGCCGAATCTTTCGTGGGCCTTTGTTTTGGATTGTTGCAGCAATCTTTGCTGTCACAGTTTTTGGTCAGATTACTTCCGCAGGTAATAAGTACACACAAATCGAAACTTCACAGGCAATCGACGCAATTACTCAGTCAAAGGTTCTATCTGCAGAATTAGTTGATAGAGACCAGAAGATTCGTCTAATACTTACTTCTGGCAACACAATTAAGGGCTCATCTAAAGTGGAGTCTTTCTATGTTGCGCGTCAAGAACCTACTTTGATTGATGCATTAACTGCTAATCCACCGGCTGAGGGCTGGAACGTAAAGGTTCCATCGCAATCGCTGTTGGTTTCATTTCTCTTTTCGATCGTCCCATTTCTTTTAATTGGACTCTTGTTCTTCTGGTTTATGAGCCAAGCCCAAGGTGGAAACAAGGTGTTCCAATTTGGAAAGTCTCGCGCAAAACTGCAGGACAACGATGTTCCGAAGACGACATTTAAAGATGTTGCAGGCGCAGATGAGGCACTTGCCGAATTGGACGAGATCAAGGATTTCCTTGCAAAGCCAGAAAAATATGCTCCGCTTGGAGCCAAGATTCCTAAGGGTGTGTTGTTGTTTGGCCCTCCAGGAACAGGTAAGACGCTTTTGGCACGCGCAGTTGCAGGCGAAGCCGGAGTTCCTTTCTATTCAATTTCTGGTTCTGACTTTGTGGAAATGTTTGTTGGTGTTGGTGCGGCGCGTGTGCGCGATTTGTTTAATCAAGCAAAAGCTAATGCTCCAGCAATCGTGTTCATTGACGAGATAGATGCCGTTGGTCGCCAGCGTGGAGCGGGAATGGGTGGTGGCCACGACGAACGTGAGCAAACACTTAATCAGTTGCTTGTTGAAATGGATGGCTTTGAAGAAAATTCAAAAGTTATTTTGATTGCAGCAACGAATCGACCAGATGTGTTAGATCCTGCGTTACTACGTCCAGGACGATTTGATCGTCAAATCGCGGTTGATCGACCAGACCTCAAGGGTCGTGAAGCGATTCTGCAGGTACATGCTAAAGGCAAGCCACTGAGCGATGAGGTTAAACTAGTTGATTACGCACGCCGCACACCTGGCTTTACCGGTGCCGATCTTTCGAATGTTCTGAATGAAGCAGCGCTTTTATCTGCTCGCGAAAATAAAGCGGTTATTGGAAATCTGGAGCTCGATGAGGCAATTGATCGTGTTATGGCAGGACCGCAACGTAAGTCTCGCTTGATGAGTGATGATGAAAGACGAGTAACTGCTTATCACGAAGCTGGCCATGCATTAGTTGCACATGCATTGCCACATACAGATCCTGTTCACAAGGTCACAATCATGCCTCGTGGTCGTGCGCTCGGTTACACCATGGTTTTGCCAGATGAAGATAAGTACTCAACAACTCGCAACCAATTACTAGATCAGTTGGCTTACTCATTGGGTGGGCGCGCGGCCGAAGAGTTGATCTTCCATGATCCATCAACAGGTGCATCCAATGACATTGAAAAAGCGACAGAGCTTGCGCGCGCAATGGTTACTCAATACGGCATGACTGAAGCTATTGGTGCGATCAAACTAGGTGGCGGAAGTTCCGAACCATTTATGGGCCGTGATTACGGGCATCAACGTGATTACAGCGAAAACATCGCAGGTGTTGTTGATCGCGAAATTCGCCAGTTAATTGAGAATGCACATCAAGAAGCATTTGATATTTTGGTTGCCAACCGAAAGATTCTGGATGAGATGGTTATCGAACTTCTTGAAAAGGAAACTCTCAACAAGGATGAAATCGCAGCTATCTTCAAGAAGGTTAAGTTAGTTACTAAGCGCCCTGCTTGGACTGGTTCTGCAACTCGCATTCCTTCTGAGCAACCACCTGTGGATGTGCCAGAACGAATTGTTGTGGAAACACCAAAAGAAACTAAGAAGCCAACTCGACGTAAGAAGGCTGCCAGTGACGGTCAATAAAGTAACCGTTACCGATGGGCGCGCATCTGGTCCTTATGATCAGGAACGTGCTGAAAAGGCTGTTCGTGAACTGCTTTTGGCGCTGGGCGAAGATCCAGATCGCGAGGGGCTAAAGGAAACTCCTGCCCGAGTTGCACGCGCAATGAAGGAAAATTTCGAAGGACTATGGCAATCACCGGAAGATGTATTAACAACAACCTTTGATATCGGACATGAAGAATTAGTAATTGTTCGAGACATTGAAGTCTTTTCACATTGTGAACATCATTTGACTCCATTCCATGGGGTTGCCCACATCGGCTATATCCCACGTGGAAAAATCACTGGGCTTTCAAAGCTTGCTCGTTTAGTTGATATGTATGCAAAGCGTCCACAGGTGCAAGAGCGTTTAACAACTCAGATCGCAGATGCAATGGTTAGCATTTTGGATCCACTTGGTGTGATCGTGATTATTGATTGCGAACATCTATGTATGTCGATGCGTGGAGTAAAGAAATCTCATGCTCGGACTACTACATCAGCTGTGCGTGGTGCATTAACAAACCCTGCAACACGGGCAGAAGCAATTTCACTAATCACTAAGGCGTAACTCTCATGTTGATCATGGGCATCTTGAATGTAACCCCTGATTCTTTTGCTGATGGTGGAAAACATAATGAGTTTGATGCAGCCCTTGCTCGGGGGCTAGAAATGATTCAAGAGGGTGTTGATATCATCGATATCGGTGGTGAATCAACTAGACCTGGCGCAGATCGGGTAAGTGAAGCAGAAGAGATTGCGCGCACGATTCCAGTGATTACTGAACTTGCCAAACATGGAGTTAAAATCAGTATTGACACAATGCGTGCGAGCACAGCAGAAGCTGCAATCAGCGCTGGTGCCTCAATTATCAATGATGTTAGTGGGGGATTAGCTGATCCATTGATGTTGCAAACCGCTGCGCGCTTGCAGGTGCCATACATCGCAATGCACTGGCGTGGACAGTCAAAAGATATGAATTCAAAGGCTATCTATACAGATGTCGTAATGGATGTGATTTCAGAGCTACAGGAGCGCATAACCGCCGCTTTAGATGCCGGTATCGACCCCAACAATCTAATCATCGATCCAGGTCTGGGCTTTGCAAAAGAAGCCGACCACAACTGGGCGATTATTGATGCGGTAGATGATTTTGTCGCATTGGGATATCCAGTTTTAATTGGTGCATCCCGTAAACGTTTTCTAGGGGGAGATTCTCCTGATCAACGCGAACAAGCAACTATTGATTTAACGAAGCGACTTGCATCGACAGGTGTGTGGGCGGTTAGAGTTCACAGCGTGAAGCCACATAAGGAGGTGCTGTCGAAATGAAAGATCAGATTGTTTTGACTGGAATTCATGGCTTTGGCTATCACGGACTCTTTGAACATGAGAGATCGGATGGTCAGGATTTCTATGTGGACTTAACCTTAACTGTTGATCTAACGGCCGCTGCAATCTCTGATTCAATCGATGACACTGTGAATTATGCAGAGATCACGGACTTGGTAGTCGAAGAGATTACAAGTAACCCTGTAAATTTGATTGAGAAATTAGCAGCACGAATAGCCGAGCGAGTTCTTAATCAACACATCAAGGTAGTTTCTATTGTGGTAACAGTGCATAAGCCGCAGGCACCAGTTGCGGCGCAATTAAAAGATATCGCAGTTGTAGTAACTAGAAGCAGATGAAAGCTGTAATTGCATTAGGTGCCAATATCGGCAACCCACACGAAAACCTTAACTTAGCAGTTGCGCTTTTGCGTGAGGCAACTGATGTGCAAGCGGTGTCTAGTTATTACACAACCACACCAGTAGGTGGACCAGAGCAACCTGATTACATAAATGCGGTCTGCATAATTGAGAGTGAATTACCCGCAATGGATTTGTTGTCTTTATTGCACGGCATCGAAAAAAGCCTTGGTCGGGAAAGAGTTCAACATTGGGGTCCTAGAACAATTGATTTAGATCTCATTCAATATGGGGGATTATTGAGTAAGGCAGAAGAATTGATGTTGCCTCATCCACGTGCACACGAGCGACGCTTTGTTTTGCAGCCGTGGTTTGAAATTGAGCCTGATGCAATCCTGCTCACTCATGGGTCAGTACAAGAACTTTTGGAGCAATTGCCTGCATAGAGGTAAACTATGCAATATCTCGCCCGGTACCCCGAAAGGACTGGAGCCACTGAAATGACTGTATTAGTGCCAACTATGGGTGCCTTGCATAAAGGCCACCAAGCGTTGATCAAACGTGCTCGCACATTAGATAAAGATGTAATTGTCAGCATTTTTGTTAACCCATTGCAGTTTGAGAACAAAGAAGATTTAGAAAAATATCCACGATCACCAGAGCGTGACATCGAAATTGCAACGATTGCTGGCGCAAATGAAGTGTGGTTTCCTGAGTACGAAGATTTATTTCCGGAAGGCTTCAAAACGTTAAGTGCTGGTGCATTAGGAAATTTGTACGAAGGAGCATCTCGGCCTGGGCACTTTGATGGGGTTGTAACAGTCATAGATCGCTTGTTTGCAATTGCAAAGCCTGACAAAGCGATATTTGGCGAAAAAGATTTTCAGCAGTTAGCAATTGTTAAGGCGATGAAAAGTAAAGTTGAGATCATTGGGGTACCAACAGTCCGTGAATTTGATGGTTTAGCGATGTCTTCTCGGAATGCTCGCCTGAGTGAATCAGGGCGAAACATCGCTTTAGTTATTCACCGAGCGTTGGCAGCAGCAAAGCTTGCCCCAACGGTAGAAATTGGGCAGGAGATACTAAATACAAGCCTTTCTACCGAACCTGGCTTTGATAAAGATTACGCAACAATCATTGATGAGAAAGACTTTTCATTAGCAGATGAAAATACAGTAAACCGTCGGGCGATTATTGCTGGATGGGTTGAGGGAGTTCGATTGATAGACAACATGCCAATGGTGGGGAGATAACAATGTTATTAGCAGTTGATGTTGGAAATACAAATACTGTTCTTGGCATCTTTGATGACAAGGAAATGGTTCATTCCTGGAGAGTTAAAACAGATCCTCGCAGTACTGCTGATGAGTTGTGGCTGCAATACCGCGCTTTGATTGAGGATTATAAAGTCTCAGGTTTAGCTGTTTGTTCAACTGTGCCCGCTACCTTGCGTGAACTTCGGACTATGATTGCCGATTATTTCTCAGATGTGCGAGTAACAATTATTGAGCCTGGTATAAAAACAGGCGTTCCACTGTTAGTTGATAATCCAAAAGAAATTGGCGCAGATCGGATTGTGAATACTTTGGCTGCCCACACCCTCTTTGGTGGTCCAGCAATAGTTGTGGATTTTGGAACCTCAACAAATCTAGATGTTGTTTCACCAAAGGGAGAGTTTCTAGGGGGAGCATTGGCACCTGGCATTGAAATCTCAGTTGATGCGTTAGCTGCTCGCGCTGCCCAACTTCGCAAAGTTGAATTAATCAGACCAAAAAATGTCATTGGGAAGAACACCGTCGAGGCGTTGCAATCAGGAACTATTTATGGATTTGCTGGCCAAGTTGATGGATTAGTAGATCGAATTACAGCAGAGCTAATGGATTCCTATTCTCAAAAGCCAACAGTTATCGCAACGGGCGGATTAGCCCCATTAATTATTGGGGTTTCAGAAACTATCGACCACCATGAGCCTGATTTAACCCTGATTGGCCTTCGCCTAATTCACGAGCGAAATGCCTAACTCGGTAGACTTCCCAGCCTATGAGCACAGATAACCAACCTATTGAAGAGGATCTGCCTGAGCAGCTCCGTATTCGACGCGAAAAGCGTGCCTCATTACTTGAGCGCAATATTGAGCCATATCCAGTCTCTGTACCTCGAACCAAATCTCTCATCGAAATTCGAGAGAAGTATGTTGGTCTTGAAATTGATGTCGCCACAGGAGATATCGAGTCTTTAACTGGTCGTATTATTTTTAAGCGCGATACTGGAAAACTGTGTTTTGCGACTCTGCGCGAAGGTGATGGAACAGAACTTCAAGCAATGTTGTCTTTGGATAAAGTTGGTCAAGAAGTCCTTGATGCCTGGAAGTCTGATATTGATCTAGGTGACATAGTTTCTGTTACCGGTGAAATCATTACATCAAAGCGCGGTGAGCTTTCTATTCTTGCTAATTCATGGACACTTGCTTCCAAGTCATTGCGTCCACTACCAAATGATCACAAGCCAATGTCTGAAGAAACTCGTGTTCGGATGCGTTACGTGGATTTAATTGTTCGCCCTGAAGCGCGCAGTAATGCACGTTTGCGGCCAGCAGTCATGAAGTCATTACGAGATACATTTGATAAAGCAAACTTTGTTGAAGTTGAAACTCCAATGCTTCAAGTTATGCATGGCGGGGCAGCTGCTCGTCCATTCAAATCTTTCTCAAATGCTTACGACATGGATCTATATCTTCGCATTGCTCCGGAACTTTTCTTAAAGCGTTGCGTTGTTGGTGGTATCGAGCGTGTGTTTGAGATCAATCGCAACTTCCGTAATGAAGGTGCTGACTCGTCTCACTCTCCTGAATTTGCAATGATTGAGAGCTACATGGCATACGGCGATTGGATGTCAATCGCTGACCTGACACGCACTCTTGTTCAGAACGCTGCTATGGCAGTTTCCGGCTCACATGTTGTTACACACCATGATGGTCGCCAGGCTGACTTAGGCGGCCAATGGAAGCAGATCTCCTTATATGACGCTATTTCTAAAGGGGTGGGCGAGAGCGTTACGGCCCTAACACCCTTTGCTGAGTTGAAGAAAATTGCAGAAAAGCTTGGCATGAAGATTGACCCAAAGTGGATTACTGGCAAGTTGGCTGAAGAAATTTTCGAGCATGTTGCACGACATGAGTTAGTTGAACCAACATTTGTTATGGGATTTCCAGTCGATACTTCACCACTTGTTCGTGCACATCGCGAATTACCTGGGGTTGTCGAGAAGTGGGATCTATATGTAGATGGTTTTGAACTTGCAACTGGATACTCTGAATTAATTGACCCGGTAGTTCAGCGCGATCGTTTAGTCGAACAAGCAACTCTTGGCGCAAAAGGCGACCTTGAAGCGATGCAAGTAGATGAAGATTTCTTACGTGCCATGGAATTTGCGATGCCACCAACTGGTGGAATGGGAATGGGTGTAGATCGTTTACTCATGGCACTTACTGGCCTTGGTATTCGCGAAACTATTTTGTTCCCACTTGTTAAGCCTGAAGTTGATTAGTCAATGCAGATTCGCTTAGCGCGCACCAGTGATATTAAAGGCATCCGTCAATTGATTGACTCATATGCCCCACAAGGTCGCCTACTTACAAAAGAAACCGTAACTTTGTATGAGAGCGTTCAAGAATTTACAGTTGCCGTCGAAGGTGATGAAGTTGTTGGTTGCGGTGCACTGCACATTTTGTGGGAAGACCTTGCAGAAGTGCGCACCGTTGCAGTTTCAGACAAATATCGAGGTAAAGGCGTTGGCCACCAGATACTTGAATCAATTATTGATCGGGCAAAAGATATTGGGGTAGAGCGAATATTCTGCTTGACCTTTGAAACCGAATTCTTTGGACGACATGGTTTCGAAGTAATCGAGGGAACCCCAGTGGCTCCAGAAATCTATGCAGAACTACTGCGTTCTTATGATGCTGGTGTGGCTGAGTTCCTGGACCTTGAATCGGTGAAGCCCAATACCCTGGGAAATACCCGAATGCTTAAGAAGCTATAGCCGCCCAGATTTAGTCCATTTTCGGGCATAACCCCGCCACATTTGGGGTTGTAAAGGGCAGGGCCAATCCACCTCGCGAGCGTAGCCCCTCAGGTATTAGGCTTAACCGAAGATCGATCCGAAGGAGTACCGCCCATGTTTGAGCGCTTTACCGACCGAGCCCGCCGAGTTGTTGTGCTGGCCCAAGAAGAAGCACGCATGCTCAATCACAACTACATCGGCACCGAGCACATCCTTTTGGGATTGATCCACGAAGGTGAAGGCGTAGCAGCTAAGGCCTTGGAATCCCTCGGCATCTCACTTGAAGGCGTTCGCGCACAAGTTGAAGAGATCATCGGTCAAGGCCAGCAAGCACCAAGTGGTCACATTCCATTCACTCCGCGCGCGAAAAAAGTTCTAGAACTTTCACTTCGCGAAGCGTTGCAGTTAGGTCACAACTACATCGGAACTGAACACATTCTTCTTGGTTTGATTCGTGAAGGTGAGGGTGTGGCTGCGCAAGTACTCGTAAAGCTTGGCGCAGATCTCAATCGTGTTCGCCAACAAGTTATTCAACTTCTTTCTGGTTACCAAGGAAAAGAGGCTGTTCAAACTGGTGGACCAGCAGAGGGAACACCTTCTACATCATTAGTTCTTGATCAATTTGGTCGCAACCTCACACAAGCAGCTCGTGAAGGAAAACTAGATCCAGTCATCGGTCGCGAAAATGAAATTGAACGTGTGATGCAAGTTCTTTCACGCCGCACAAAGAACAACCCAGTTCTCATCGGAGAGCCAGGTGTTGGTAAGACAGCAGTTGTTGAAGGTCTTGCACAAGCGATTTTCAAAAATGATGTTCCAGAAACTTTGAAAGATAAGCAGCTGTACTCACTTGACTTGGGTGCACTTGTTGCTGGAAGTCGTTACCGTGGTGATTTCGAAGAACGTTTGAAGAAGGTTCTTAAAGAGATCAAGACACGTGGTGACATTATTCTTTTCATCGATGAAATTCACACACTTGTTGGTGCCGGTGCTGCAGAAGGCGCAATTGATGCTGCAAGCATCTTGAAGCCTATGCTTGCCCGCGGTGAGCTTCAAACTATTGGTGCCACAACTCTTGATGAGTATCGCAAGCATGTTGAAAAGGATGCAGCTCTTGAGCGCCGCTTCCAGCCAATCCAAGTAAAAGAGCCTTCTGTTGCACACACAATTGAGATCTTGAAGGGTCTTCGCGATCGCTACGAAACACACCACCGAGTTTCAATTACTGATGGTGCGCTCGCAGCAGCGGCAAACCTTGCAGATCGCTATGTTTCAGATCGTTTCTTGCCAGATAAGGCAATTGACCTGATTGATGAAGCAGGATCACGTCTTCGCATCAAGCGCATGACAGCTCCTGCCGAACTTCGTGAATTTGATGAAAAAATCGCCAATGCTCGCAAGGAAAAAGAGTCAGCAATTGATGGTCAAGACTTTGAATTAGCTGCAACTCTTCGCGATAATGAAAAGACATTGATTACTGAAAAGCAGGAAGCTGAAAAGAACTGGAAAGCAACGGATCTAGATAAGGTCACCGAAGTTGATGAAGAACTCATCGCTCAGGTTCTATCGGCATCAACTGGAATTCCAGTCTTCAAGCTAACTGAAGAAGAAACTGCACGTCTGCTTCGCATGGAAGATGAATTACACAATCGTGTTATTGGACAAGATCAAGCGATTAAGGCGTTGTCACAAGCAATTCGTCGTACTCGTGCAGGATTGAAAGATCCACGTCGCCCTGGTGGCTCATTTATCTTCGCTGGTCCTTCAGGTGTTGGTAAGACTGAACTATCTCGCACACTTGCTTCATTCTTGTTTGGTGATGCAGATGCGTTGATTCAACTTGATATGTCTGAATACTCAGAGCGTCACACAGCTTCTCGTTTGTTCGGTTCGCCTCCAGGATATGTTGGATATGACGAGGGTGGACAACTCACTGAAAAGGTTCGCCGTCGCCCATTCTCAGTTGTTCTCTTCGATGAAATCGAAAAGGCACACCCAGATATCTTCAACTCACTTCTTCAAGTGCTCGAAGAAGGTCATCTAACAGATGCACAGGGCCGAAAGGTAGATTTCAAAAACACTGTCATCATCATGACCACAAACCTTGGAACTCGCGACATCTCTAAGTCACTTGGGCTTGGGTTTGCTAACAGCGGTGACGATATGACCAATTACGAGCGTATGAAGGGCAAGGTTAGTGATGAACTCAAATCTCACTTCCGCCCTGAATTCCTCAACCGTATTGATGACATCATCGTCTTCCACCAGTTGACTAAGCCACAGATCATTCAGATCGTTGATCTGATGCTGAAAAATCTTGATGATCGTTTGCAGAATAAGGACATGGGCATCGAGCTCACTCCTGCTGCGAAGGATCTTCTTGCAGAGCGTGGCTACGATCCACTCCTTGGTGCACGTCCATTGCGTCGTGTAATCCAACGTGAGATCGAAGATGGATTGTCAGAGCGAATCCTGTTTGGTGAGTTGAAGGCAGGCGAGATCATCGTTGTTGATGTTGAAGGAGAAGGGGCAGAAGCAAAATTCACATTTGCGGGAGCTCCAAAGGTTGCAACACCTGATACTCCTGAAGATCTTGCTGAAGCACCAACTGCTTAATTAACTACCTAGTTTTTTAAGTGCATCTCCGCTAACGCGATATACGGTCCATTCATCCATGGGCACTGCGCCTAAGGATTTGTAGAAATCGATACTTGGCTGGTTCCAATCAAGAACCCACCACTGCAATCTCTCATAGTCACGTTCAACGCAAATCTTTCCTAATTCCTTTAGGAAAGCTAAGCCATAACCTTTGCCGCGGTAAGCGGGATCAACGTAGAGATCCTCTAGATAGATACCAGGTTTGCCAACCCATGTTGAGTAATTGAGAAACCAGATAGAGATTCCAACTACAAGGCCATTGTCTTCTGCAACATGACAGTAGGCGACAGGGCTTTCTCCAAAGATTGTCTCTTCGATTTGTTCGATTGTTGCTTTGGCTTCCGAAGGTGCTTTCTCATACTCAGCAAGATCCTTTATGAGCTGCTGTATGCGGGGTGCGTCTTCCTTAGTTGCGTAACGAATCATTGAGGAAGTCTATAGCGATGGCGGGGAAGTGCCTGAATTAGTTGGTCTTCGAGCAATGTTTTCAATGCTTTTTCGACCTGTGATTCATCCGGCCATAGCTTCTTGATTGAGGTTTCAGTCAGAGATTGATTCTCGCGTAGTGCTTGAACAATTGTGCCTCGGCACTTGCGATCTGTTCCATGCCAATCTTGAGATTTGCGAACAAGTTCTGTTTTTGGATATCCGTTTTTGCGCCATTGACATTGACTAATGATTGGGCAGAGCTCGCAAGCAGGATTTTTTGATGTGCAAACTAATGCGCCTAGCTCCATAGTTGCCGCAGCCCACACATGCGCATTCTTAACAGGTAATATTTCTAAACGACGAGTCTTTTCTCTGGCAGTAGGCGCTGGCTTTGGATGCTCTTCACCATCGATTGCACGAATTAACAATCTGCGTATGTTCACATCCATCACAAGTGATCGTTGTTCAAAAGCAAAAGCTGCGATTGCCGCAGCGGTGTATTCACCGATGCCAGGTAGAAGTTGGAGAGTTTCTTGATCTTCTGGCACTTTGTTGTTGAAATCTTCAGCGATTATTTGTGCTGCAGCATGTAGTCGCAGTGCACGCCGTGGATAACCAAGTCGCCCCCATGCAGTTATAACTTCTGCAGGGGTTGCCTTTGCTAAATCCTGAGGAGTCGGCCAGCGTTTCATCCATTCACTCCACTTAGGAAGCACACGGTTAACCGGTGTTTGTTGCAACATATATTCACTGACCATGACACCCCAAGGCGAAGTATCACGCCATGGTAAATCCCGCTTGTTCTTTTTAAACCAAGAGAGTATTGGTTTTTCTAACGAACTCATTCCCCGGTGATTTTTACCCGTTTTAGAGCGGCATCTAGTCGTGAAACTTCAACGATCTCCATGCCTTCAATCTTTGTATCTGATCCAGTGGGGACTAGTGCGCGCTTAAAACCAAGACGGTATGCCTCTTGTAGTCTGCGATTGACGCCACTGACCTTACGAATTTCTCCAGCTAGGCCAACTTCACCGATCGCTACCAAATCTGAAGGCAGGGCAAGACCTTTTGCAGCAGAGGCAACGGCTAAAGCAAGAGCTAAATCAGCAGCTGGTTCAGTCATTTTCATGCCACCAACGGTTGCTGCATAAACATCCCGGCCACCAACGCGAACATTTGCGCGCAGCTCTAAGACTGCAAGTGTCATTGATGTGCGAGCAGAATCTAGACCTGAAACAACCCGACGTGCATTTCCGTAATCATTTTCTCGGCCGGCAGAGACAAGTGCTTGAATTTCAGCCAGTAAGGGACGGCGACCTTCAAGAGTGACAGTTACACATGTGCCGGGAACAGGTTCTGCATGACGAGAAGTAAATAATCCTGTTGGATCCAATACGGATTCAATTCCCGTGTCACTTAAATCAAAGCAGCCAACCTCATCTGATGCACCAAAACGATTTTTGATTGCACGAATCAAACGAAGTCGAGAATGTCGTTCGCCTTCAAACTGTAAAACAACATCAACGATGTGTTCTAGCAGTCGTGGACCTGCAATTGATCCATCCTTTGTTACATGTCCAACAAGAAGTAGCGTGATATCGCGATCTTTGCAGATTCGAATCAGTGCGCCAGCAACCTCGCGAACTTGTGTAACGCCACCAGGTGCACCATCTGCTGCAGAGCTGCCGATAGTTTGTACTGAGTCGATGATTAGAAGTTGTGGCTTAACAGAATCGATGTGTGCAATAACAGCACCAAGATCTGTTTCAGAAGCCAGGAATAGTTGAGGATCAATTGCGTTGATGCGTTCTGCGCGAAGTCGAACTTGTGAGGCTGATTCTTCACCACTTATATAGAGTGCAGATATTCCTTTAGAAGCAGATTGCGCGGCAACGGAAAGTAGAAGTGTTGACTTACCAACTCCTGGTTCACCAGCTAATAAAATTGCTGCACCTGGCACTAATCCACCACCGAGTACACGATCAAGTTCAGATACACCCGTTGGTCGCGCGTGAGCTGCGGAGAGATCTACATCGCCAATTGGTGTTGCTTTTGCCGTTACGTTGCCTGCAACCAATGACAATTTCTTAGGTGCGGCAATCTCTTCAACAACGCCCCATGCCTGGCATTCACCGCAGCGACCTACCCATTTTTGGGATGTCCAACCGCACTCGGTGCAGCGGAATGGATCTTTTTCAACCTTGGCCATGAGGTAACCCTATGACAAGGGACTGACTATTTCTTCTGGGCAGCCAAGGTTGCTGGATGCTGGATGATAAACAGCGGAAGGTTTCGGGCTGCTGACTCACGGATGTGTTCCATCCGGACATCGCATAGGCGCGCCAGTTCGTTATAGGCGTCCTTACCCATCAGAAGTTCAAGTTCATACTTATTGGAGACATATACCGGCTCTGTTCCAACGTGAGCATCACTATTACTAGTGCAGTACCAGTCAAAATCTTCTCCACCATCGCCCCATGCAAGGCGCTCATACTCACCGATTACTGTTACAGAGTATTCGCGCTCGCCGTATTCGCGAGTTTCAAAACTACGACGTAAGGGCAACTGCCAGCACACGTCAGGTTTTGTATCTGCAAAGTGTTTTCCATCGCGTTGTGCAACATGGTGCAGAACGCAACCAAATGATCCAGTGAAACCTTCTGCTTCATAACCTTTACGGTTCAAGAAGATGCAACCATCATCTACACGACGTGTTTTGCGTTCCCCATCTTCATCTTTTTCAGAAATGCGTAATTCTCCGCCAGGCTTTTTTGGTCGGGCTTCGTTATAGAACTGCCACATTTCAGGAGTGAGATAGGCAGCAGCTTTAACCGTGCGCTCTTCATCAGCCTTGTCTGTATACATCGCACCTTCTGTGCAACAACCAGAAAATGGCTGGCTTTTAAATACACCTTGGCAACCATCGCCATAGATACATGTCCAATATGAGGTCAACCAGGTTAGGTCGCACTTGAATATAGTTTCAGCATCATTCGGGTCAAAGAATTCAACCCAATCACGCGCAAATCCTGGCTTAACTTCTGACATAGTCGCAGAGCCTACAGGCATAACAGGTAGGCTTGTTACATGAATCAGGATTCAAAGGTTGCAGTAATTGGCGCTGGCATTATGGGCGAAGCCTTGATTTCTGCTTTGATTTCATCTGGTGTTAAACCAGAGTTGATTACGATTTCAGAAAAGCGAGCCGATAGAAGCGCCGAACTCGTGGCACGATATTCAATTAAGGAAGCACCGTTAGCAAACAATGTTGCAGCCGCCGATGCACTCTTATTGGTGGTTAAGCCTCAGGATATGGCTGCGGTGCTTGAAGAAATCAAAGAATCAATCAACCCAACAGCGGTTGTAATCAGCTTTGCTGCGGGCAAGACAATTTCATTTATATCTAGCAGCCTTGGCACAGATAACCCAGTAGTCCGCGTAATGCCAAATACACCGACATTGGTAGGTGCGGGTATGGCTGCAGCTTCGTTTGGTACAGGAGTAACCCAGACTCAAAAGAACTTTGTGCTGGGTTTGCTAGGTGCAACGGGCAAGGTAATTGAAGTTGCAGAGGATCTACAAAATGCGGTCACCGCAACTAGCGGATCTGGACCGGCATATTTCTTCGCATTTGTTGAAGCCATGGTTGCAGGAGCCAAAGACCTCGGCCTGAGCGAGAAGGATGCAACGGTTCTGACGATTCAGACAATTGTCGGAGCGGCAAAGTTATTAGAAGAATCAGGCAAAAGCGCAACGACTTTGCGCGAAAATGTGACAAGCCCAAACGGCACAACTGCTGCAGCGCTCGCATCTTTTGGATCAAGTGAGATGAACTCTATGGTTGCCAAAGCAATGAAGGCGGCCAGCGATCGTTCGCAGGAATTAGCGTGAAACGCTTTCTCACCTTCTTTCTTCTAGTTTCATTGTTAATAACCCCTGCTGCACACTCAGCACCCAAAAAAATCACTGTCAAACCAATGCAATTGCTGACAACCATTGGCACACCCGATGAAGTAAGTGGCGCAGTTGTGAGCGGTAGATCAATAATAGTTTTTGGGACTAAGGCATCAAAGGCTTATGCCCGTGCAATAGATGTGGCAGGTAAAGAGTTGTGGAACTTATCCCTTGATCAATCTGCAGCATCAATTGCAACCGCTGCCGCAGTTGATTCAGCTGGTGATATTTGGATTGCAGGTGCCACCCCACTTGCTCTAGGGCTGGTTACACCTACGCCAACTGCAACACCCATAAATCCAGATAGTGCTGTAATCCCACCATCTACAAATGTTGGCAACCTACAAGCAGTCACAATATGGAAAATTAGCCCAACAGGTACTGTGTTATTTACAAACACGTTACCAACTAGTTTTGTGCTTTTCCCAACTGCGGTATCACTTGATAAGAATGGAGCATCGGTTGTAGGAATCGTTGCTAATGGCAAAGGAAATGCAGGCTTTCTTGCCAATATAGATTCAGCCGGTGCATTTTCTAAATTACTTCAAATTGGTGCATCATCTACGACAGCTGATGCAGTTGTCAGACACCCTGATGGCACAATCACCGTTGCTGGATCTAGCTCTGAAACACTTGTCGGCAAGAAAGTTGCAGGAGTTACAGATGGGATTTTGGTAAAGGTTTCTAAAACACTAAAGATTACTTCTGTTGTGCGTAGTTCTGTCGCAAAAGGTAAGAGAATATGGAATAGCGCATCAACTTCATTACTGCTTGCTGGCGAAGTGGTAGCAGCAGGGAAAACAGAATCAGCGGTTACAAAATTCTCTTCATCATATGTCCCGAGTTGGACCTATCGATTTGCCTCAACAGGCCCAACGCTTTCAGCCTCTTCCACTCAAGCATTTTTCATGTCAACAGGTGCAATCACACAATTGAATTGGAATCCAAAAACGCCAACACCGCTGTTGCTCACCTTTGATTCCAAGGGCATCATCACCGCAGCCGATAGTGGCCCCGTGGGACAGAAAGAAGTGCTCGGACTGATCATTTCTAAGGAGATCGGGGTTTTAGCCCTGACTTTAGGCGCAGAATCGGTTTCGATTTTTACCCTACTTCCGCGGTAACCTAAACCCCCGCACACTCAGTGCGCACTTTAGAAATGAGAGCGTGACATATGGGTTCCGTAATTAAAAAGCGACGCAAGCGCATGGCGAAGAAGAAGCATAAGAAACTTCTCAAGAAGACTCGCATTCAGCGCCGTAACGCTAAGTAATAATTACGGCTTTAAAAGTGCAAGCTTGCCATTAACAGTGGCAAGAAGATGTTTAACTTTGTTGACGGTCACCCAAGCGCTCTGAGTTGGTTCAGAGCCTTGGGTACTGCTTACTAAACGTATTGCAGATTGTCCTAAATCTTTTTTGCTCGTATCTAGAGCGCACAGTCTTTCCTGGCAGTTAAAGATGATTGTTCTTCCATCTGTTGCTAAATACTCTCCCGGTGTCCCGAAGTTCTCCGTGGTTAATCTGGAAATTTTCGTCGGATCACTCAATAGCGCCCAACGAACCTGATTCGGTTTTGGTGCGGTTGCCGTTGATGCAGCTAACCAGGTAGCCATGACATCACCATTTACTTTTGCAAGTGCCACATCAAAACCAAATATAGATGCATCATCTGTCGAGATGTCTAAGGTTTGATATACCCAATCTCGCGGCTCAATGCCGGTACGTGTCGCAATTCGAATAGCACCCGAAGTAATTTCCTTCTTCTGATTCATTGAGACAACTGAATCGTATGCAACATATGTTTTAGAGCCGTCAAAGATTGCCTGTAAGTGGAATCCAACGTCACCTGTTGTGCGACCATCAGTTTTGCGATCACCATCTACTAACTCATACTTCCATGTGGAAGTTTTAGTTCTAACAGCGCCAAGCAAAACTCCTTGAGTTTCATCACGATAATAGACCTGCACAGAACTGGCGGTAGCAACACAAGCGTTTGCAACACTGACATCACTAGAAGTTCGCACGCGAACCACTTCGGTGTATTCGTTGACCGCAGGACCGTTGCCATCAATTACTTCAACGGCAAAACTCTTCCCGTTAAACACCGCATACCTAAGATCTTTTTCGGTCAAATCGCTATAAAAGATATGAAGAGTCTGTTTTAGTCCACTGCCATTTACGCACATCGAGATAGAGCCAGAAATGGTGTCAGTTGTACGGCCGCCACTTCCTCCTGCCCCGTCGACTGTTACTTTTTTCCATTTCTTGCCATCATAAGTTGCAAGCTTTAAGTCACCACTTTTTGTGTCGGTATATGCAATTGCTGGTTGACCATTAAAGGATGCACTTGCAACGCTTTTTCCATCAGCTGAACTATCAAGGACCGTGCTCTTCCATCCAGTTTGTGGCGTAATTGCTTTAGTTATCTCTGGATCTGATGTACCTAATGCATTCTTGGCAACAACTGAAAATGTGTAAGAAGTTCCATTCTTTAAGCCAGTCATAAGCACGGGACTAGTGAGTGATTTCTTCTCAACTCCGGTCTTGATGTTTTTAACAATATATTCACTGATCTGGGCGGTTCGCAGATTAACCGGAGGATCAAAGGAGATAAGGGCTGAAGAATCACCAGTAAATGCCTGCACATTTCGGGGTGCTTGTGGAAGCTCGGTTGCAACGCCTGCTGGAGGCTTATTGCGCATATCTTCCATCATTGCCAAAAGAAGAGGACCAGGTTGACGAAATACTTCTCCTGGATCAAGGCTTGGAGTCATAACTGAATCAAGACCGGATTTTGAAAATGTGTTTTCATCTAAGTGCGAAGTTGATGATCCAGATTCATAGCGCGAAGGTGTGTACATTTTTGGCTTTACTCCACCATTAGCTTTGATGCCAAGTGGACCATTCCAGACCAATGAACTAGTTAGTGCTACGCCCAGTTCTTTTGATGGCGTTGGAAGATCGGAAAGGCGTCGTCCATCAGAAGTCTGAAGGTATGCATCAAATGGTGTTGGTTGATCCAAACTGCCTAATGCGTAATATGGATCGTAGGCGTCATTGGAAAGAAAACCGAGACCATGTCCTAATTCATGAATGAAAACAGATTCAAGATCATATTCAGAGGACGATGGCGTTCCATCACCACGAGTATTCCAGATTGCACCAGAGTTAACCTGGATAATGATTTCAGGATTAGCTTTATCTAAATCTCGTCCAGCCAACGCATTTGCAGTAGCTGATGAATACCATAACGATGGATCGGGCGCTCCTGAAAATGCGGAAAAGAAACTTCCTGGCCGCGCACTTCCCAGAACGCCCCAGGAACTTGATCGACCCCATGAAGCATCTACTGTGATTGGAACAGCAGAACTAAAATTTGCCGACCAGACATTTACCGCAGCTTGGACTTCTTTTTTTGCCCAATCAGGAAAGTTGTTGTACTTAACTATAAATTTAGATTTAGCTTCAAGATTTTTCTGCGCTGGTCGAGGGTTCGAACTAGTTACAGGATCAGTACCTGCATAAACATGACCCCAGGTTGTCGCAGGGATTTGTTTGAATGTCAGAGCAGGGGCAGAAGGAGCACTCAGAATTGAGGCAACAAGAGCAACCGCTACGGCAATTACCCTTAATCTCTTTATGCGCACCATGAGCCGAACGCTATCAGGGCATTGAGTGTGGTTTAAGGTCAGGGGTGAGAATTATCAATTCTCTAAGTCAATTGTCAGGTCAGAAGGGGTGGTTACATGACACTCATAACAATTTATGGGCGAACTGGTTGCCATCTCTGTGAGTCAGCACTAGCCGTATTGCAATCCATGCAGGAAGAACTCGACTTTGAAATCCAAGAGATTTTGATTGATGGAAGCGAAGAGTTAGAAAAGCTCTACGGTGAGAAAATTCCAGTTACACAAATAGATGGTGTTCACCATGATTTTTGGCGGGTAGATCCGGAACGATTTAGATCTTCCCTTGAAAAACATCGTCAGCATCAATAATTTTATATGAGTAGCCTTGTTCAGCTAAGAAGCGCTGACGGTTCTGCGCAAAATCTTGATCGATAGTGTCGCGAGAAATGACAGAATAAAACTTTGCACCGCGTCCATCAGACTTTGGGCGCAAAATTCTTCCTAAACGTTGTGCTTCTTCTTGACGACTTCCAAATGCGCCAGAAACCTGAATTGCAATTGTTGCATCTGGTAAGTCAATTGAAAAGTTAGCAACCTTAGAAACTACTAAACATTTAATCTCACCAGTTCTAAATTTGTTGAAAAGAATCTCACGTTCCTTTACAGGCGTTTCACCCTTGATCAACGGGGCACCCAAGACCTCAGATAACTCATCAAGTTGATCTATGTACTGTCCGATTACAAGTACTTGTTCATCGGCATACTTTTCTACCAACGCTTCAACTACATCTCGCTTTGTTCTAGTAGTTGCACAATTTCGATATCGATTTTCTGGTTCTGCTGTTGCATACGCTAAGCGCTCTGTTTCGGTTAGATTAACCCGAACTTCAATACATTCAGCTGGCGCGATATAACCTTGAGCTTCAATCTCTTTCCAAGGCACATCAAAACGCTTTGGACCGATGAGCGAGAAAACTTCACCTTCCATACCGTCTTCGCGTACCAACGTTGCCGTTAAACCTAGACGGCGGCGTGATTGGATATCTGCGGTAAAACGAAAGATCGGGGCGGGTAGCAGATGAACCTCATCATAAATAATCAAGCCCCAGTCGTATGAATCAAAGAGATCCAGGTGTGCATACACGCCATTTTTCTTCTTTGTCATGACTTGATAGGTAGCAATAGTTACCGGGCGAATCTCTTTTTTTGCCCCTGAATACTCGCCAATTTCATCCTCATTAAGAGTGGTGCGCTTGAGTAACTCTTCGCGCCACTGACGAGCTGCGATGGTATTTGTCACCAAGATTAATGTTGTTGCTTTTGCATGCGCCATAGCCGCTGCTCCAACAATTGTCTTACCTGCGCCACAAGGAAGAACTACAACACCAGAACCACCATGCCAAAAACCTTCAGCCGCTAGTTCCTGATAGGGGCGAATCTTCCAATCCTTTTGTACTAAAGAAATTTCATGTGCTTGGCCGTCAACATAACCTGCAAAATCCTCTGCTGGCCAACCAAGACGCAACAGTGATTGCTTTATTTGACCGCGCTGACTTGGCAAAACAGTAATTGTTTCAGCATCTATTCGAGCACCAAGTAATGGAGCAATTTTCTTTGCTCTGATTACTTCTTCTAGGACAGCGGTATCTGTCGTAATAAGAATTAGTCCGTGCACAGGGTCCATCTCAAGACGCAAACGCCCATAACGTGACATCGTTTCTGCAACATCAATAAGAATTGAATGAGGGACTGCGTAGCGAGAATATTTGATTAATGTGTCAATTACTTGTTCCGCATCATGTCCTGCTGCACGAGCATTCCATAAGCCAAGTGGAGTTAAGCGATAAGTGTGAATGTGCTCTGGCGAACGCTCTAGTTCGGCAAAAGGTGCAATAGCTCTTCGACATTCAACAGACATTGGATGGTCGATGTCGAGCAGAAGCGTTTTATCGCTCTGAACAATCAGTGGACCATCAGTCATTAAGTAAATCCTTTACTAGCGCATGTAACAACTTGCGGCGATCTTCAAGAGTACTGATGTCCACCCATTCATGCGCGGCATGAGCGCCAGCTCCAACGGCGCCAAGCCCGTCTAGAACCTGAGCTCCGGCAGCAGCGGCAAAGTTGCCATCACTTGCTCCACCAACTGAGGCATGACCTAGTGGCGGCAATCCAATCTCTTTAGCAACTCTCTCTGCACGCTCATATAACGCCATTGTCGAGGTAATTTCTAGAGGGGGACGATTAAATCCACCAGTAACTTCATAACGAGTTGCAGGATTAACAGGTGCAAGATTCTTGATTGCATTATCAACTCGCTTTAGATCGTCCATTGAGAATGAACGAATATCAATATCTAGAACGGCTAAATCTGGGACGGTATTAGTTGTGTTTCCGGCATGTAACGTTGTTGGCACTACAGTCGTTCCATGCTCCTTATTTTCTAATGCGGTAATTGCCAGAACAGCATGTGCAATTTCGACAGTTGCGTTAATACCTTTTTCAGGTTCAAGTCCAGCATGTGATGCCTTGCCATGGATTTTTACTTGATACATGGCGGTGCCTTTGCGGCCTGTTTTAACTTTACCGTCGAGTGATGCCTCTAAAACTAGAACTGCTTTTGCTTTTGAAGAAATTTCCTTAATGAAATCTTTACTTGTTGCACTACCGGTTTCTTCATCAGTGGTTGCAATCAATGCCACACTTCCGGTAATTCCTTTCATGGCATACAACGCCTGAACAAACCCAGCTTTCATATCAAAAATTCCTGGGCCTCGAGCTGCTGTTCCCTCAACGCTCCACAAAGGATTAAAAGAACCCTTAGGCCACACGGTATCCAAGTGGGCAAGAAGAATCACATCGGGATTAGGTGTACCCCACCAAAAAACAGGACGTCCATTGACTTCGCGAATCTCTGCCGGTGTTCCCAAAACTCGAGTTGCTATGTCACTTGCTAAATGAACAACATCGCGGCAGGCATCTAGATCTTCAGTTGGTGATTCCAACTTAACTAAAGCTTCTAGGGCGGCCAGCATGGGGTAAGTCTATAGCGGTGCCACGCCTGTGATGCGTGGAATTCTGAAGGATTGGACCTCACCCGTTGCATGATCCCGCGCGATTAATGCCCCAGCGCTAATGCGTATCGGGTCAATAATGCGATGGGTTACTCCGCCATTGTTATCTGCATATCCAATGGAAAGGGTTTTCTCATCAATGATGAATTGATTGAGAATTTCCATCGTTTCATTTGCAGTTGTGCGAGGAAGTTGACCTAACGCTTCACTTGCTACCTGGCGTAATCTCGTTTGGCGAAATGTTGATTTTTCACCGGTGCGAAGAGTTCGAATTGCAGTCATCAGAGATTCTGTATCTGGAATTTCAACTTCACCAATTACTCGCGGAGGACGAGGCTTGGTCAATGCACGGTTTGTTTTAGGGCCTGTCAAAATCATGCCATTTGCAGATTCACCTGCAGGCAGATACCCGCATTCACGAAGCACCCGCATTGCATCGGTTGCATCCATGTCACAGATGACAACTTCAGGTGCAATGCGGCGAAGAGCCAAGATCTCAAGTTTCTTATCATTCATGATTTGAGAAATTAACGCCGTGTCCTCACACCTTATAAATGAAGATGTATTTCCAACACGCAACTTTCCGTGTTTCTTTGCAACATCTGCGATTAAGTACTCAAGTGGTTGTGGCATTGGTGTCTTAGATGTCTTGATTAAGAATGTTTTAATCTCATCACCAGTCTTACCATGATCTAGCGCACGACGAATTGTGCTTTCAGTAAATCTGTAAACGGTTGCGCCGCCACGGCTTTCAATCTCTGCCATCATTGCAAGTGCTTGCGAAATTTCATGTTCAAGTGGCCCTGGTGCGATAGCGGTGTTATCGCTTTGAATCAAGATGTGATCAACTGTCTTTGGTAGATCTTCGTTGATGGAACTTAAGTCATCACCATTTAGGAATTGAGCTCCAAATTTAGAGATTGCTCCTTGGCCTGTTATTCCTAGCCATTCAGCCTCACGTAGGGTCCATTCTGCAAGCTCTTCCTGCAGCGAGGAGTTACGGCGCACAGGTGCACGCCAAGACAAGACCTCTTTAAAGCTATTCCAATCGGGTGCGATGCCCTCATTTTCACGCAACAGTTCTAGGGTTAATGCTCGTACCCGCGCAGCATTTACTCGATCCAATTCTGGGCCAAGTGCTGCAACATTCTTGGCTTCAACTCGACCTACTAAACCGCTCACGCGAGAGGTGATGCGCCATTGCGATGCCAACATTTGCCAGCGATCAGCTGGTGTCTGCATCAACCAGATATCAAACTTATTACTTGGCAATATTCGATCATCGGCATCAAAACTGATCAATGAAGCAAGATATGCAAGTTCTGCGACAAAAGCTGTGCAGGATTCATCTACACCTAGGTGTGTTGAAACTATTTTTAAGTCACGAACACCCAAGCCGCCAGCCCTTAATGCATCTGCGGGCTCATCAGCCCAAAAATTCAGTAACTCTTCAACCCAGCGCAAAACAGTGGAAACATTTGCAATCGCCGCAAGATTTACTTGGCGTCCATCACGTTTTGCACCTTTTAATTCTGGTTGTTTAATGAATCGCTCTTTGTGGATTTTTCCACCGCGTAATGAAATTGCTACTTCTCTCGGCAAAATTACTGTGCGCTGATCTAGTGGTACTAAAAACTTCTTATCAAGTAGCCAAGTAACCCCAGGCCCAGGATTCTTTATATCTCCAACACTTCCACGTGGAGGGCCCCACACTAAACGTTCTAAAACTTTCTTAGCATCGACTGGCGCATCATCTAATTCACTGAGTTTTAACTTAGCAAGTGATGCTGGCCCTAAACCTGCTGGCTCTGTTCCAATAACATCACGCAATTGTGTTGGTAATCGCAACCCATCTTCAGATGGATAGATAAGCCCAATGGTTACAAGATGCTCTAAAGCACTTTTTGCTTCCTTTTCTGTAAGAGTTACAACGCTTTTTTCTAGAAATGGTTCATTTAAGGAAGCCGCAGCTTCTAAAACCTGGAACTGCCATTGGTTAAGGGAATCTATTGCTCTTGCCAAACTAGGCGCAGAGCAGGCGCGCACGGCAAGTGATGCGATATCAGGCGGAACAGGCGTTACTAAATCTGGACGAGCTGTAAACAAATTCAAAAGGGCAGCATCATCAACGCTACGTAGGTAGTCGGAGAAGGATCGCATTTCCATAACTTGCCTACATTACTGGCATATCTTCAGTTCTTGTTAATTACCTTCTACCTTTACGCGGGGTCAACCAAGTGCCAATAGCGGCAAGGCGAACCACAAGTGGGGAAATGGCACGACCAATAAATCGGGCCCTACGGAAGTCATGAATAGGCCAACCTTCAGCCATGGCTCTCAATCCCAATAGCGCATCTGGGTTAATTGCCGATGGATGTCCCACACATTGCAGTAACGGTAGGTCATTGTTGCTATCTGAATATCCGAAACAATCTTCTAAATCAAAACCCTTTTTCGCTGCTAACTCGCGGATTGCGACCGCCTTTTCTTTTCCGTGCAGTAGAGCACCGTTCATATTTCCGGTGTAAAGACCATCCTTGATCTCTGCTTTACTTCCGAGCGCACCCGTTAAACCTAATCTCTTGGCAATCAATGTAGCCATATCTTCAGGTGCAGCAGTAACTAAATAAACTTCAACTCCATTTGCAATATGGTTTTGAGCGATATCAATTGTTCCTTGCCACATTGCAGGAGATACAAACTCGTCATAAATTTGCTCCGCAATAGTTTGAATCTCTTTGACATTGTGCCCACCAATAAAATCTGTGGCAGCAGTCTGGAAACGAGCGATCTCTTCCTTATTCTCTTTTCCCGTTAAGCGAAATCTCAGGTTGGCTAAAACGAAACGCGAAATATCCTTCTTAGTGAAGTAACCACGCTGATACATCCCTCGCCCCAGGAAATAAATGGTTGAGCCTCGTATAAGCGTGTTATCGACATCAAAGAAGGCAGCTCGTTTGCCTGTGAGTGCCATGTCACTACCTTAGCGATAGACGGGGTTTCGGGACGCTTTATGCTTTCCCAATGAGTTCAACAGTGCATGTGGTCCGCCACGGAGAAGTCCATAATCCAGACAAGATTTTGTACGGTCGCCAACCAGGGTGGCGTTTATCTGATCGTGGGCAAGAGATGGCTCGCACTATTGGCGATTGGTCCAAGGCTCTTGATTTAGGTGCGCTCCATGTTTCGCCCTTGCAACGTGCGCAGGAAACAGCTGCACCTATTGCTGCAGCGCACAATATTGAAATTACTACGGACGAGCGTTTAATAGAGGCAGCAAATATTTTTGAAGGAAAACCTTTTGGTGTGGGAGACGGGGTTTTGCGACATCCAGCAGCATGGAAGCATCTTTGGAATCCATGGAAGCCATCATGGGGTGAACCGTACGAGGAACAAATCAATCGCATGCTTGCGGCTGTATTTGCAGCACACAAGGCTGCAAACGGTAAAGATGCAATCTGTGTGTCACATCAACTACCAATCTGGATTTTGCGAAGTGCGATAGAAAATCGACGTCTTTTGCATGATCCCCGGAAACGTGAATGCACACTTGCTTCAGTTACAAGCATTCATTTTGATGACGAAGGTGTTATTTCTGGATTGTCTTACTCTGAACCAGCTCGTCATCTATTGCCCGAAAAAAATTAATGAAGAAATTAGCACTCTTGATTGCTCTTGCAATTGCACTCACCGGGTGTAGCGGAGGCGGAGAATCCTCATCAGAGGAAAGCTTTGTCTCTGGTGATGGATCAACAACATTTATAAAAATTGCAGACAGAAAAATTGCTCCGACAATTACAGGGTTGACGTTGTCTGGGAGCAACTACACCTACACAAAAGACAAAGTTGCGGTTGTAAATGTTTGGGCATCATGGTGTGCCCCATGCAGAGCAGAAGCACCCGCTCTTGCATCCTTGGCTATTAAATATCCTGACGTTGCCTTTATTGGGATATTAACTCGTGACAATCCCGCAAATGCGGAAGCTTTTGCGCGACGATTTAAACTTCCTTATCCAACAATTATTGATGATTCAATATTGATAGGTTTCAAGGGCTCTCTGCCTGCAAATGCCATTCCCACAACAGTTATTTTGGACAAGAATGGTTTAGTGGCGGCACGTATTTCAGGAGTTATCACTGTGGCCTCTTTGACGCAGTTGATTGAAAGAGTGAGCACGGAATGAAAGATTTCTTCGTCGAGCAGATCTTTTCAGGATTTCTTCTAACGGCATTCCCGTTTGCGTTTATCGCTGGGTTAATCTCCTTTTTGTCACCGTGCGTTTTGCCTTTGGTGCCTGGTTATCTTTCATTTGCAGCAGGATTCTCAGTAAGCCGCGGAAAAGTCTTACTGGGATCTTTTCTCTTTGTATTGGGGTTCAGCGCTGTTTTTGTCTCATTCGGTGCAATTTTTGGAGGACTTGGTAATACCTTGTCTGCTAACGAGGAGATTATTTCTCGGATACTTGGTCTCGTAACAATTTTCTTAGGTTTTATTTTCTACGGTCGCTTTCCATTTTCTCCAACGATTAGACCAAAAATGCGAACAACTGGAGGTTTACTTGGCGCACCACTTCTTGGGGTGTTGTTTGGGATTGGTTGGACGCCTTGTATTGGTCCGGCACTTGCCGCAGTTCAAACATTAGCTTTTCAAGAATCAAGCGCTGTTCGCGGAGCGGTTCTCTCATTCGGGTACTGCCTCGGCTTAGGTCTCCCATTCATACTTTCTGGACTCTCAATAGATAAGTCAGCAAAGTTAAGGTCAATCATTTATCGACGCGGGGACATAATTTCCAAAGTTGGTGGAATCTTTTTGATAACAATCGGTGTCATGCAAGTCCTAGGGTTTTGGAGTCAATTAATGAATTCCATGCGCTCACTAATTTCAGATTTCATTCCGGTGATTTGATGAGTCAACAAACAGAGTTACCCGAGCTAGATAGCGTTGGCCTTTTGCGTTACTCATGGCGTCAACTAACCAGCATGCGCACGGCACTCATTTTGTTATTGATGCTTGGAGTCGCTGCAATTCCCGGGTCTTTAATACCCCAACGCACCCAAAATCCAATTCAAGTGAGCCAATACTTCAAAGATTCACCCGAATCAGCACGCTGGATGGATCTTTTTTATCTTTTTGACGTATATGGATCACCCTGGTTCAGTGCTATTTACATCCTTTTGTTCATATCACTGATTGGTTGTGTACTGCCTAGAACCTTTGAGCACTTTCGAGCAGCGCGTGCATTGCCGCCGGCTACACCAAAGAATCTATCAAGAATGGAACATCATTCATCATGGACAACGAATGGAAATGAATTAGATATTGCACGCGCTTGGTTTAAATCAAACCGTTTCAGGATTCTAGAAAGAGATGGATCAATCTCTGCAGAAAAGGGATTTACGCGCGAAACCGGCAACCTGTTGTTTCACCTAGCCCTTATTCTTGTTTTGCTAGGAATTAGTTTTAGTTCGTTGTTTGGAATGCGCGGCGAAGCGATTGTTAATGTGGGCGAAAGATTTGTAAATACACCAACAAGCTATGACACCTTAAGATATGGAAAACTTTATAAGGACGGTAATCTTCCAGCGTTTATGCTCACAGCCGATAAGTTTTTAG
>NZ_JBIKSG010000017.1:0-20645 GCF_044348745.1 Candidatus Planktophila sp. | reverse complement strand
TAAAGCCAGTTCACCGCCGAGTCCTATATGCAATGTATGACGCTGGTTATCGCCCAGATAAGGGCTATTACAAGTCTTCACGCATCGTTGGTGATGTCATGGGTAATTACCACCCACACGGTGACACTGCGATTTATGACTCTGTTGTTCGTTTAGCCCAACATTGGTCACTTCGTTATTTACTAATTGATGGAAATGGAAACTTCGGTTCTCCAGGTAATGATCCAGCTGCTGCGATGCGTTATACCGAAGCACGCCTGTCTCCACTTGCCATGGAGATGATGCGGGATATCGATGAAGACACCGTTAATTTCATTCCAAACTACGACGGCCGCTCACAAGAACCAACAGTTCTTCCAAGCCGTCTCCCAAACCTTTTAGTAAACGGTTCTGCAGGTATTGCTGTTGGTATGGCAACAAATATCCCACCACACAACCTGCGTGAAATTGGCGAAGCTGTTATTTATTCTCTTGAACACCCAGAGATGAAACAAGAAGAGTTGTTAAATGAATTAATCAAGATTGTTAAAGGTCCAGACTTTCCAACCAAGGCACTAATTGTTGGCCGCACCGGTATTGAAGAGGCATATCGCACCGGCCGCGGATCGATCACAATGCGCGCGGTTATTCAAGTGGAAGAGATTAACAAGCGAACCTGTCTTGTGATCTCAGAGCTTCCATACCAAGTGAACCCAGACAACCTTGCATTGAAGATCGCAGAACTTGTTAAAGATGGAAAGATTAAAGGAATCGCAGATGTTCGCGATGAAGGAAATGAGCGCTTAGGACAACGCTTAGTAATTGTTTTGCAACAATCTGCTATTCCAAAGGTTGTTCTCAATAATCTGTATAAACAAACACAACTACAAGACACATTCGGTGCAAACATGTTGGCACTTGTAGATGGGGTTCCACGCACATTACGCCTCGATGAATTCATTCGTTACTACATCGAACATCAAATTGAAGTCATTGTTCGTCGCACTAAGTACCGTTTAACTGAAAAAGAAAAACGCGCCCATATCTTGCAAGGTTATTTAAAAGCCCTAGATGCTCTGGATGCGGTAATTGCCCTTATTCGTGCTTCCACAACCCCTGAAGAAGCCCGCACTGGCTTAATGAAACTGCTGAGCGTTGATGAGATTCAAGCTAACGCTATTTTAGATATGCAGTTACGCCGTATTGCAGCCTTGGAACGTCAAAAGATTAATGATGAATATGACGGGCTCATGGCTGACATTGTTGAACTTAACAAGATTCTTGCCAGCACAGAAAGACAACGTGAAATTGTAAAGACAGAACTTGCAGAGTTAGTTGCCAAGTATGGGGATGATCGTCGCACACAGATCGTTGCAAGTGAAGGCGATTTCAGTGCTGAAGATTTAATTCCGGATCAAGATGTGGTTGTAACAATTACACGCGGTGGATATTCAAAACGCACAATGGCTGATCTTTATCGATCACAACGTCGTGGTGGTCGCGGCGTAAAGGGTGCGGCATTAAAGGAAGATGATGTTGTCGATCATTTCTTTGTTGCATCCACTCATGATTGGTTGTTGTTCTTTACAAACCAAGGTCGCGTATACCGTGCGAAGGTTCATGAGTTACCAGATGCTGGACGTGATGCACGTGGACAACATGTTGCAAACCTCATGGCCTTTAAGCCAGATGAGAAGATTGCTGAAGTTTTGTCATTAAAGGACTACACAATTTCTCCATTCTTGGTCCTTGCAACCCGCAATGGACTTGTTAAGAAAACTCCGTTGGTTGAATATGACTCACCTCGAACTGGCGGACTAATCGCAATCACATTAAAACCTGGTGATGAAGTTGTATCAGCGTCACTCATAAATACAGATGATGAGTTGTTGTTAGTTTCAACAAAAGGAATGTCGTTGCGCTTTACCGCAGACGATGAATCACTCCGCTCCATGGGCCGCTCAACAAGTGGCGTTATTGGAATGAAGTTCCGCGCCGATGATAATTTGTTAACGATGGCTCGCGTTAATGCTGAGCAAGCGAAAGATTCATTTGTGTTCACAGCTACCGATGGTGGTTATGGAAAGAAAACACCAATCGATGAGTATCGATTGCAGGGCCGTGGCGGCATTGGCATAAAGGCTGCAAAGATTGATGAGAATTCACGTGGATCCCTTGTTAGCGCATTGGTTTTACGTGATGAAGATGAGGTACTTGCTATCACTTCAGCTGGAACTGTCATGAGAACCCCTGCAGCAGAGGTCCGCCAGACCGGACGAGACAGCATGGGTGTGCGCTTGGTTAACCTTGATGAAGGTGTGAGCCTATTGTCTGTCACCAAAAACGGCGAAGATGAGATTTCAGCGAAAAGTTAGTATGGTTCGCATCCTGAGTTAGAGGCAGCAACCCCCGTTTTGGGAGTTGGTGAAGTTCAAGGTAATCTTGGCACTTCGCGCATTAGAGAGTGATCTTTACTGCGGGCCCATAGCTCAGCCTGGTTAGAGCGCTTCCCTGATAAGGAAGAGGTCGGTGGTTCAAGTCCACCTGGGCCCACCCGTTCTAATACGGGGACCTAGCTCAATTGGTAGAGCACCGCCTTTGCAAGGCGGGGGTTAGGGGTTCGATTCCCCTGGTCTCCACATAGTTTGATTCCGCATCATTTCCTTCCACAACAAGAAAAGAGAAAACCATGTCATCAACAGCAACTCTTCACACATCACTCGGTGACATTGTTATTGAACTTTTTCCAAATCATGCACCAAAGACTGTTGCAAACTTTGTTGAGTTAGCAACTGGCGCAAAGGAGTGGACTGATCCACGCACTGGCGATAAGACAACTGCAAAGTTATATGACGGAACAATTTTTCACCGCGTCATTGATGGTTTCATGATTCAAGGTGGAGATCCACTAGGCCGCGGAACAGGCGGACCGGGTTACCGTTTCGCAGATGAGTTCCATGGAGAACTTGTCTTTGATCGCCCATACATTCTTGCAATGGCAAACTCAGGACCAGGAACAAATGGTTCACAATTCTTCATCACTGTTGCACCAACAACATGGTTAAACCGTAAGCACACTATCTTTGGTGAGGTAAAGGATTCTGCAAGCCAGGCTGTAGTTGACGCGATTGCAACAACTAAGGTTGGCGCACAAGACAAGCCAATAACCGACATCACTATCAACAGCGTCACAGTTGCTTAAGCGTTCTGCCACCTATTCATTAATCGCAGTAATCTGCGCTGCCTATCTTGTGCAGATGGTTGTTCCATCACTTGAACAAAACCTTGTGCTACCTAATATTCAATATTTGCAAGCAACAAATGAGTGGCATCGTTTATTTACCGTTGCTTTGACTCACGCTGGTTTATTACACCTTGGGTTTAATATGTATTCACTTATGGTCTTAGGAAATCCATTAGAGGCAGCCTTTGGCCCACAAAAGCTTTTAACCGTTTTCTTTGTTTCACTTCTAACCGGTTCACTTGCTTCTTCATATTTTGCATCTATTTATAGTTACTCAGTTGGCGCATCTGGTGCGATCTTTGGATTATTTGGCGCGATGGCAATTGTTGGTAAAAGCATCGGGGCAGATATCCGATCCATTTTTGTAATTATCGGAATTAACTTCTTCATTGGTTTTGCAATGGGTGGAGTTGATTGGCGAGCTCATCTAGGCGGACTAATCGGCGGGGCAGTGGCCACCCAGTTAGTGATGAACAAGAGGTAAGTTATCCACAGGCTTTACCCACATTGTGGATCGAATTACAACGGTGTAATTAAGAGGTAATTAGCGCCAACGGGTTGCGAGTGAAAAACCAAAACCAATAAAGCTAAAACCAATAACCATGTTCCAGACACCGATTCCCTTGATTGGGTAGACGGTCTGAGAGACATAGAAGATCACAATCCAGAACAAGCCGATTAAGAAGGCGACAACCATTGTTGGGGCTAGCCAGCGTGGGCTCTCCAACGGTTCATGAGAGGTCTTTACTTCCATCTCTTGATTGTGAGCACGCTGCTCAGCGACCTTCTTACGTAGCTTTGATTTAGGCATACGCGAAAGATACACCATGAGAGAGAATGCTCCTATGGCCGCCAATATCCTCGTGATCGATAACTACGACTCCTTTGTCTTTAATCTGGTGCAGTACCTACAGCAGTTAGGTGCCACCTGCACAGTGGTTCGAAATGACGCGGTCGAAGCCGATGCAGCATCTCAATATGACGGAGTCCTTATTTCTCCAGGACCTGGAACACCAGAAAAGGCCGGGGTGTCAGTTGCGATGATCAAGTACTGCGCCGAACATTCAATTCCATTGTTTGGGGTGTGTTTAGGACATCAAGCAATAGGTGTTGCATTTGGCGCAACAGTTTCTAGAGCACCTGAGTTGCTTCACGGAAAAACATCTTTGGTTTATCACAAACAAGAAGGCGTTCTATCTGATTTACCATCGCCGTTTACTGCAACCAGATACCACTCATTGTGTGTTGAAAAGGATTCTGTGCCAAGCACCTTACATATAACAGGGTCAACTGAATCAGGATTAGTAATGTCAATGCAACACACAACATTACCAATTCAAGGAGTGCAGTTTCATCCGGAATCTGTTTTAACAGAGCACGGACATCAAATGCTTGCTAATTGGTTAGTGATGTGTGGAGACAAAGGCGCTCGCGAACGCGCAGTTGGTTTATCCCCAGTTGTGGGAACTACTAAGTAATTTACGGCGCTTTATTTATGGTAATTGTTACCGACTTACCAATTGTTTGTGTTGTTCCAGCATCTGGTGCTTGACGAATAACAACACCAATTGGTTGATTGGCATCGTATCCAAAAACTTCGTTTACTAAGAAGCCAGCTTGAACCAATAATGTTTTTGCTTGCAAAGCTTCAATTCCAATTAGAGCGGGAACTAAAACCTGACCACTAGCAATTTGTAATACAACACCACTTCCGGCTGTGATTGTTGATCCTGGCTCTGGCGTTACTTTCAAAACAGTTCCTTGTGGTTCATCTGATGGAACAGCCTCTGTTGCTGAAACAAATAGACCAACTGCCGATAAAGCAGCACGTGCATCAATTAAAGACATACCAACCAAATCAAGAGGAACAAGTGAATCACCTGGGCCATCTGAAATGGTCAACACAACACCTGAACCTTTTTGCACGCGCACTGTTGCCAATGGGAGTTGGCTCGAAACTCGATCTTTCGGAATTCGACCATCATGGGCGCGTGTAATGGTGACGACGTAGTCACCCAACAATGCTTCAGCCTCAGCCTGAGTTAAACCAACAACGTTAGGCAATTGGGGTAATCCAGCGGGATCTGTAGCTGGTCTACTCACAAATAAACCCACAGCAAGCAGGCTCAAGGCGGCAAACCCACTGATTGCTCCTATCAACACCTTACGACGAGAGATAGGGGCTTTGGCAATTTTTGTTGTGACAACTTCTCCTGCTTTTATTTTGTATAAGTCATCCAACATTAATCCAGCTGATTGATATCGATCATCAGGGCTTTTTGCCAATGCAACAGTTAAAAGAGTGTCAATACCTTCTGGAAGTTCAGGAACAATTTTGCTTGGTGCAATCAAGTTTCCAGAGACATGTTGATAAGCAATTGAAACCGGAGTTTCTCCAGTAAATGGAGGTTTCCCTGTTAGTACTTCATATAACAAACATCCAGTCGAATAAATATCACTTCGAAGGTCAGCAACTTCACCCAACGCTTGTTCTGGTGAGAGATACTGAGCAGTTCCAACAACATTCCATGTGCTTGTTAATGTTGCACCTAAATCAGCGAGAGCACGAGCAATTCCAAAATCCATCACCTTCACATCACCATGATCTGTGATCATAATGTTTGCAGGCTTTATATCTCTATGCACAATCCCACTGTGATGTGAGTATTCAAGAGCAGCTAAAATTCCTTCACCTATTTCAAGTGCGCGCTTTAATGGAACGCGCTCACCTGCGTGAATTAGTTCCCGAAGAGTGTGACCAGAGATTAACTCCATAACAATGTATGGCGCAGGTTCTTCCCCTGAGTCATACACAGCAACAATCCCCGGATGATTAAGTCCAGCAGCAGCTAATGCTTCTTTTCTAAATCTTGCAACAAAAGAAGGATCCCGAGCTAAATCACTGCGCAATACCTTGATGGCAACTTGTCTAGCTAGACGAGTGTCTTCGGCAACATAAACATCAGCCATGCCGCCCGTGCCAATCATTTCTCCAAGCTTGTATCTACCACCAAGCAGCGCATCAGTCATGGGCTGCTCCTAACAATTCCGAAGTTGTTGATGGTGTCTCTGAAATATCAGCGATCAGAATGGTGACATTATCAGGTGCACCATTTATATACGTTGCATCATTAAGAAACTTAATTGCTTCATTTTTATCAGATTTCTTTAAACCTACTTTGATCTCTTTATCTGTTAAAACCCCTGACAAACCATCAGAACAGAGCAGATAGCGATCACCCTTTTTAACCTCATACATTTGAAGTACTGGTGTTACATCACCATCTCCGCGAAGAGCCTGGGTCAACATCGAGCGTTGTGGGTGCTCAGCTGCCTCTGCTTCAGAAATTGCTCCCTGATCAAGTAATTCTTGAATAACGGTGTGATCGTTACTGAGTTGCTCTAATGTGTTTCCACGCAGTCGGTAACAGCGTGAATCACCAACATGAAGTAAAGAAATTTGATTGTCGCGAATTAGTAAAGCGGTCAGAGTTGTTCCCATTCCACGCTTTTCAATATCTTCATTTGTGACAGCTGTGATTTCCTCATCAATACTATGTAATGAGTGCATCAATAGATCTTCAATAGAATCTTCATCAATGCTTTCAGAAGCTAGTGTTGGTGCAAGCCTTTGCAAGACTTGCACCGCTATGCGAGAGGCGACCTCACCAGCAGCATGGCCACCCATTCCGTCGGCGACAGCGATAAGTTGCGGAGAATAAAATCCGGAATCTTCATTTCCTTGGCGAACTAGACCAATAGCCGAACGCGCAGAGGTTTCAAAGTAGTTCGCGCTCATGATGTAAGCCTAACGGTGTAACCTTCAAAGATGAAGATCTACGCACATCGCGGATCCTCCATTGCCCATCCTGAGTTAACCATGGCTGCCTATAAGGCCGCTATTGATGACGGGGCTGACGGCTTTGAATGTGATGTTCGTTTATCGAAAGATAACCAGCTGGTTTTATGGCATGACTCAGATATGAACCGAATTGCGGGTAATGGTGCTCGAATTGCCGAACTAACACTCAAAGAAATCAAAACCCATTATCGAGAAGTAATGACCTTAGAGGAGTTGTTGGAGCTTGCTCGAGACAACAAAAAAGAGTTAGCAATTGAAACCAAACATCCAGTGCCATCAGCAAGTGCGGTCGAAAAGAGAGTAATGCATCTGTTACAACAAGATAAACCTGTTGCAGATATCCATGTCATGTCTTTTTCATGGTTAGCACTGGAAAATATTAGAAAGATTGATCCTCAACAAAAAACAGTCGCATTGCTTCACGACACATTTTCTTTTGCAATGAGAAGGTTTACATCTGCACAATCGATTGGACCAGGAATCACTGCATTTAGAAAGAAACCACACCTGAATCAAGACCCGCGTAATCTCTTTGTTTGGACCGTTGATGACGCCGACGATATGCGCTTTTGCGCTGATAATGGTGTTGATGTCTTAATTACAAATACCCCGTCATATGCAAGGACGGTACTCGGGTACAATTAGCAAGTGAGTACATACGCCTATCTCGGTCCCAAGGGAACATTTACAGAGGCGGCTCTCAAAAAGATCACTTCTTCCAATGATCGCCTGATGCCATATGCCAACGTCACGGCAGCACTCGATGCTGTTCGACTTGGTAAAGCACACTTTGCATTAGTGCCCATTGAAAATTCAGTCGAAGGAGTTGTTGCTCGAACTCTTGATGAGCTTGCAACCGGAGAACCATTAGTGATCGTTGGCGAAGTTACCTTGCCTGTTTCTTTTGCGCTAATGATTAAGGGTGATGAAAAAGAGATATTACGAATTGCAACACACCCACATGCAGAGGCCCAATGCCGTAACTACGTTGCCACCAATTATCCAGATGCAGAATTGATTTCAACTGCCTCAACGGCAGCAGCAGCCGAGGCAATAGCACGTGGCGAGTTTGATGCAGCAATTGCAGCACCTGTTGCTGCAGCACATTACGGCCTTCGAGTTATTGCAGACAACATCGGCGATAATCCTGGGGCAGTCACACGATTTATTGTTGTTGCTAAGCCAGGTTCAATTCCAAAGAACACAGGTTGGGATCGCACCTCACTTGCAGTCTTCATCGGCGCTGATCATGCGGGCGCTCTGTTAGATATCTTGACTGAGTTTGCTAAACGGGATGTAAACCTAACTTTCATTCAATCACGTCCAACCGGAACATCCCTTGGCCATTACCATTTCATTATTGACGCTGAGGGTCACATCGCAGATGCAACCGTGAAGGAGGCAGTAGAAAGCCTTCGAGCAATCTGCGAAGACATCCGATTCCTTGGCTCATACCCACGAGAAAAGGCAAGTAAATGATCGACATTAAATTCCTACGCGAGAACCCTGATGCGGTACGTGCATCTCAAAAAGGGCGCGGAGAAGATGTAACAATCGTCGATAAAGTTTTAGCAATTGATGAAATTCGCCGGGCAGCCCTTGAAAAATTTGAAACTTTACGCGCAGAACAAAACGTTCTCTCTAAATCAGTTGGTGCTGCAAAAGGCGATGAAAAAGCTGCATTATTAGAAAACGCCAAAGAGTTAGCAGCCAAGGTGAAAGATGCTGATTCAAAACGCGCTGAGGTTGAAGAACAAGCCAAGCAGTTAATTATGCAGCTCTCAAATGTTTTAGATCCAGATGCACCAATTGGTGGAGAAGCAGATTTTGTAGTTATTGAGCACGTTGGTACACCTCGAGCTTTTGACTTTGAACCAAAGGATCATGTTGAGCTAGGTAAGCTGCTTGGTGCAATTGATACTGAACGCGGCGCAAAGGTCGCAGGCTCTCGTTCTTATTACTTAACAGGTGTTGGCGCGATGCTTGAGTTCGCACTTGTTAATTACGCTATTTCATCTGCAAACAAGGCTGGTTTCACACCTGTTATTCCACCTGTACTTGTTAATCCAGCTGCGATGGAAGGTACAGGATTTTTAGGACAAGCGGCGGAAAACGTCTATCACCTTGAAAAGGATGATGTGTATTTAGTTGGAACTTCTGAAGTTCCACTTGCTGCTATGCACATGGATGAAGTTTTGCCGGCTGACAAACTACCTATTCGTTATGCAGGATATTCATCATGTTTCCGTCGTGAAGCCGGGACATATGGCAAAGATACTCGCGGAATTATTCGCGTTCATCAATTTGATAAAGTTGAAATGTTTTCTTTTTGCCACCCAGATCAAGCTAAAGATGAGCACAAGCGTTTATTGCAATGGGAGAAGGATTTCCTTAATGCAATGGAGATTCCATACAGGGTCATCGATGTTGCATCAGGTGATTTAGGGTCAAGCGCTAACCGTAAGTTTGATATTGAAGCGTGGATCCCTACACAAAATGCTTACCGCGAGGTTACTAGTACCTCTAACTGCACTGAGTTCCAGGCCCGCCGCCTGAACATACGTTTTAAAGACGCAGATGGAACAAAAGCTGTTGCAACACTTAATGGCACCTTAGTAGCTATTCCACGCATGATTGTTGCGATATTAGAGAACCATCAAAACGCAGATGGAACAATCAATGTTCCTGCTGCACTACAACCATTCTTAGGCATGACACGATTTGAGTTGGTGTGAGTAAGCGCCCTAAATTAATTGCATCAGATCTGGATGGAACAATTGTTTCCCATAAAGGTGTTGTTTCCCAACGCACAATAGATGCATTTACTCGCGCACGCGATTTAGGTGTCCATGTTTTCTTTGTAACAGGACGACCACCTAGATGGATGGGTGAGATTCGCGAAGCCTTTGGTTTTGGTGAAGCTATTTGTTGTAATGGTGCGATGTTGTATGACTTGATGAATGATGTAGTTCTGGAAGAGTGGATGATTTCCATTGAAGATCAGTTAGAAGTTGTTAAGCGCATGAGAATTGCAATGCCAGAAATGTCATTTGCTGTTGAGTCCAATGATCACTATCACCGCGAAATTGCCTATGTCCCTAAGTGGGATATAGGAATGGATAATGTTGGTGTTGGAAAGATTGAAGATGCAATCACACGCCCAGCTTTAAAAATCTTAGGTAGATGTAGTAACCACGAGTTCACATCAGATGAGATGGTTGAGGTTGCGCATCGAGAGTGTAAAGATCTTGTGACTGTCACCCACTCAACATCAAAAGACTCACTCATTGAAATTTCAGCACTTAATATTTCAAAAGGTGCCACACTTGAAATGATGGCAAAACGTCTTGGTTTAACAGCTGAGGATTGTGTGTCATTTGGTGATAACCCCAACGACTTTTCAATGCTTCAATGGGCAGGGCGTTCATATGCGATGACGGGTGGCCACCCACATGCACCATCATTTGCTAAAGCTGTTGCAGAACCATGTGAAGCCGACGGAGTCGCAAAGATCATCGAAGAACTCTTAGATCTACCCGCCTAATAACTAGCCGATTTTTCGCTAGGGCTAAATTCGGGTAATCTCTCCCACGGAGGGCTCGCATAGCGGCCGAGTGCACCGGTCTTGAAAACCGGCAAACGAAAGTTTCGTGGGTTCAAATCCCACGCCCTCCGCCATTTTTGTGAAGTTGTGGCTGAGTTCATACCGCGTAAGCGTGTATAGACCTAGCCACTTTTTCATGTCGGGAGGACACTTATCCCCTAGTAACAAACGGGCTTACACCAGGGGAGTTGCACATGTCAGGTGTCTTTTCACCAACGCGCGCCAAGATCAAAGAGCGCACACTTCGCACAGATAAATGGTGGTTACAACCACTTCTAACTTTCGGAGTTCTTATCTCCTTCGTTATCTATGCAACCTTTCGCGCATTTGAGAATGACCATTACTTTGATAAAGAAGGTCACTTAATCTCACCTTTCTACTCACCATGTCTATCTGACAGCTGTGACCCAGGTGCAACAATTGCAAACTTCACACCGGTGAGTGAATCAATCCTTGGTTTTGCTTTTTCCCCAGCGTTAATCATTTTGATTTTCCCACTTGGTTTCCGTATGACCTGTTACTACTACCGTAAGTCCTACTACCGTTCATTCTGGATGTCTCCACCAGCATGTGCTGTTGCAGAACCTCACAAGAAGTACACAGGTGAGACACGATTCCCTCTCATTATTCAGAACTCACACCGTTACTTTTTCTACGCAGGTTTAGTTCTTAATGTGATCCTAACTTATGACGCCATCATCTCTTACAGAAATGCAGCAGGAGAATGGGGCCACATGACTGTTGGTTCACTTGTTTTGACTCTTAGTGCTGCGATGTTGTGGCTGTATTCGATGTCATGCCACACATGCCGCCACACAATTGGTGGACGTTTAAAGAATTTCTCAAAGCACCCTGTGCGCTACAAGATGTGGACTTGGGTTTCAGTTCTAAACCACTCGCACCAACGTTTTGCCTGGTTTTCACTAGCAGCAGTTGCATTCGCCGATATCTATGTTCGCCAAGTTTCATCTGGCGCATGGACCAACTTCATAATCTTCTAAAAAGGAAAATCGACTATGACACTAGAACGCCATAAATACGATGTCCTGGTAATTGGTGCCGGTGGCGCTGGATTACGTGCGGCTGTAGAAGCACGCGAAGCAGGACTGCGCGTAGCAATCATCTGTAAATCTCTATTTGGTAAGGCCCACACAGTTATGGCTGAAGGTGGCGCTGCGGCATCAATGGGAAATGTCAACGACAAAGATAATTGGATGGTTCACTTCCGCGACACAATGCGCGGAGGAAAATTCCTTAACCACTATCGGATGGCAGAACTTCACGCCAAAGAATCACCAGATCGCATCTGGGAGCTTGAAGTATGGGGCGCTCTCTTTGATCGCACTAAAGAAGGAACAATTTCACAACGTAACTTTGGTGGACACGAATACCCACGACTTGCACACGTTGGTGACCGCACAGGACTAGAACTCATTCGCACAATGCAACAGAAGATTGTTGCATTGCAACAAAAGGATGGTCGCGAAACTGGCGATATGGAAAGCGGCATTAAGGTTTTCGCAGAGCTAACAATCACAGATATTCTCAAAGAGGGTGGCAAGGTTGCTGGTGCATATGGTTACTGGCGCGAGAGCGGCGAAGAAGTTTTATTTGAAGCACCTGCAGTTGTGATTGCAACTGGTGGAGTTGGAAAAACTTTCAAAATTACTTCTAACTCATGGGAAGGTACTGGCGACGGACATGCACTTGCATTGAAGGCTGGTGCAAACCTTGTTGATATGGAGTTTTTACAGTTTCACCCAACAGGAATGGTGTGGCCACCATCTGTTCGTGGAATTTTGGTAACTGAATCCGTTCGTGGTGAAGGTGGAGTTCTTACCAACAACCTTGGCGAACGTTTTATGTTCAAATACATCCCAGATGTTTTCAAAGATAAGTATGCAGACAACGAAGCAGAAGCAGATCGTTGGTATGAAGATCAGGACAACAACCGCCGCCCACCAGAACTACTGCCACGCGATGAAGTTGCACGCGCAATTAATAGCGAGGTAAAGGCAGGACGCGGAACAGAACACGGTGGTGTTTTCCTTGATGTTTCAAAGCGTTTGCCTGCTGAGTTGATTAAGAAGCGTCTTCCTTCTATGTGGCACCAGTTCTACGAACTTGCTGGCGTAGACATCACTAAGGAGCCAATGGAGGTTGGGCCTACTTGTCACTATGTAATGGGTGGCGTTGAAGTAGAGCCAGATACTGCAGCTGCAGTAGGCGTGCCAGGCTTATTTGCCGCAGGTGAGGTTGCCGGCGGAATGCATGGTTCAAATCGTCTTGGTGGAAACTCGCTTTCAGATCTCTTGGTGTTTGGTCGACGCGCAGGAATGGGTGCAGTTGAGTATCTAAAGAGCAATAGCGCAAATCCAGTAAGTGATCAAACTATTCAGGCAGCCGCGGCGAAGATTCAAGCACCATTTGATCGCCAAGGTGGAGAAAACTCTTACTCTCTACACGCTGAGCTTCAAGAAGTCACTCACAATCTTGTTGGAATTATTCGCACAGGAGCAGAACTAAAGGATGCAATCGAAAAGATTGCAGATATTAGAAAGCGCAGTGCAAATGTTGCAGTTTCTGGTGGACGTAAGTTCAACCCAGGATTCCACTTAGCATTTGATCTAGACAACATGTTGTTGGTTGCAGAATCGACGGCAAAGTCTGCCGATTCACGTGAAGAGTCACGTGGTGGACACACACGCGATGACTTCCCAGGCATGAGCAATGAATGGCGTCAGGTCAACCACATTTCATCATTTGATGGCGAGAAGGTAAATATTCGTAAGCAATCATTACCTCCAATGCCAAAAGAGCTATTTGATCTCTTTGACATTCACGAGCTGGAGAAATACATGACATCGGAAGAAGTTTCGAAAGGCGGTTCCAACTAATGGCGCGCAATATTAAACTTCGGATTTGGCGTGGAGATTCAACTGATGGCGGGCTCAAAGATGTTGTCGTTGAGGCTAACGAAGGTGAAGTAGTCCTGGATGTAATTCACCGTGTTCAAGCAACACAAATGGGTGACTTGGCTGTTCGCTGGAACTGCAAGGCTGGTAAGTGTGGATCTTGTTCAATGGAGATCAACGGAAAGCCTCGTCTTGCCTGCATGACACAGGTGGCATCATTTGGAGAAGAAGAAACAATCACAGTCACTCCACTTCGTGCATTCCCTATTATTAAAGATCTAGTGACAGATGTGTCTTTTAACTACAAAAAAGCTATGGAAATCCCTGCTTATGAGCATCCTAAGGATCTAGCACCAGGTGAAGCCCGTATGGAGCAAATCGATGTTGAGCGCTCACAAGAGTTCCGCAAGTGCATCGAATGTTTCCTTTGCCAAGATGTGTGTCACGTTGTGCGCGACCATGAAGAAAACAAGAAGTCCTTTGCTGGACCTCGCTTCTTTATTCGCATCGCAGAGCTTGATATGCACCCACTCGATATCTTGAAAAATCGCAAAAAGACAGCACAAGAAGAGCATGGGCTTGGAATGTGTAACATCACTAAGTGCTGTACTGAGGTGTGCCCAGAGCACATCAAGATTACCGATAACGCGATTATCCCCATGAAGGAGCGCGTTGCAGATATTAAGTACGACCCAGTTCGCTGGTTAGGAACAAAGATCCGCAAGCGCGAAGGTCTATAATTTCTTTATGAAGTTATTGGTTCGCTGGGCTGCACTCGCGTTATCTTTTTGGGTAGCAACCGCACTGATTCCAGGCATTGATGTCAAAGGTGGGTTTACTACATACCTATGGGTTGCCCTGTTGTTTGGTTTGCTTAATGCAACACTTGGATCACTACTGAAACTACTAACTTTCCCTGCAGTTCTTTTAACTTTAGGTCTTTTTCTAGTAGTCGTTAATGCATCTATGTTGATGTTGGTTGCTAGATGGAGTGACAAACTAGATGTTGATACTTTCTGGACTGCTATTTTTGCAGCGTTGATCATTAGTGTGATCACTCGTGTTGTTTCGAGTGTCGGCAAGAAGGCATTACCGCTCTGAAATCCCTGGCATTAGTTTCAGTTGGCGGGGTTGCTGGAACTCTTGCGCGTTACGGAATCGGTGCGATTTTTCCCGATGATCGCCAAGGAACATTGATCGCAAATGTTGCTGGTGTTGCTTTAGCTTCAGCGCTATTGGTCTTAATGGAACGCCGTGGAATCAGCCAATTACGCTTACTTTTACTGCCTGGTTTCTGTGCAGGCTTTACTACTTTCTCAGCAGTTACCACCCATGCTCTTGAACCAATCGAAGGCGGAATGCTTTTTCTGGCACAAAATATCTTCTTCTCATTGATCGCTGTAATACTTGTTCTTCCCTTGGCCCGTAAAGTAATTCCGGTGCGCTCATGAGGATGGCACTTATTGTTCTTGGAGCTGCAATTGGCGGTCCAATGCGCTTTGTTGTTGACCAAAAAATTCGAACCTACACAAAAAAGCCTTATGGAATCTTTGCAGTAAACATTACTGGGTCATTTCTTCTGGGTTTAACCTATGGAAGAGTCGAAGAAGGTTTTGATCTTTTTGCAATTGGTTTTGCAGGTGCGTTTACAACCTGGTCAACCTTTATGCTCGATATCTACTTAGCTTACGAATTGAAGCGTCATAAAGAGGCTGTCATTAATCTTGTAATGTCATTAGGCATAGGTCTACTGGCAGCCTGGTGTGGATTACAACTAGCTTAATTTAACGAAGTGAAGCCATCCAGGCTTCTATCTCATCTGGGTGATGAGGAATATGCTCACTTAAATTAAGGCAACCATCTTCTGTAACAACAACATCATCTTCAATACGGATACCAATTCCGCGATACTCAGCAGGGAAAAGCTCATCATCAGGTTGAATATAGAGACCGGGTTCAACTGTTAGACACATTCCAACTTCCAAGATTCCTTCGCGATATTGGTCAGCACGTGCTTGTGCGCAATCGTGAACATCCATCCCAAGCATGTGGCTAACACCATGCAAAGTCCAACGCTTATGCAATCCAACAGCAGGATCCATAACCTCTTCAAGGCTCATGTTGATAATGCCCATATCAATTAAACCTTGTGCTAAAACTGTGTGGCTAGCTTTGTTAATGCTTAAGAATTTTTCACCTGGTTTTACCGCTGCAATTCCGGCTTTTTGGGCCTCATAAACAAGCATGTATAAAGCGCGTTGTGCGGGAGTAAATTTGCCGTTAATTGGTAAAGTTCTGGTGATGTCTGCGGTGTAATACGAATCTACTTCAACACCAGCATCTAGTAGGAGCAAGTCACCATTTCTGACCGCTCCATCATTACGGTTCCAGTGCAACACACACGCATGGGAGCCAGAGGCAGCAATTGTGTTATATCCAAGATCATTTCCTTCAATGCGCGCACGACCAAAGAACGCTGCCTCAACAACACGCTCTCCACGAACAGTGGCAATCGCGGCAGGCAATGCGCGGATCACATCACTAAATCCACGATGTGTGACATCAACAGCCTTTTGCATCTCATTAATTTCATATTGGTCTTTAATCATGCGCGCAACAGAAACAAACTCAACTAATTCAGAATCTCGTGGATGCTCATTAACTAAAGAATCAACAAACTCATCGAAACCATGTAAGGCTGCAGCTTTCTTGCCTTTTAAAAACTTTTTAAGTTCAGAAAGTTCGCGCACCTCAATACCGTAACGCGCAGCTGCTTCATCAGTTGTAAAACGACGACCAACCCACAATTCACCATATTTTGCATCTGTATAGAAAGCTGCTGTGTCTCGTGTTGAACGAGGATTGATAAAAAGGATAGGTGTGTGGCCTGATCCGTTTGGCTCCATAACAAAGACCGCATCTGGATTAGCTTCCACGCCTTGAACGCCTGTGTAATATGCAAAAGCTGTATGTGGACGATACAAATAATCTGTGTCATTGCTTCGCTGTTTTGCTGTGCCACTTGGGATGACTAAACGTAATTTTGTGAATGCAGCAGATAACTTCTCTCGGCGATCTTGGCAATGTGAAATAACTTCAGCTTGTTCAATTCCAGATAAAGGTGTTGGAGACCAGCCATTTTTCATGAATTCAGCAAACATCTCAGATGGGGCAACGTCATGCCCCCTCATTGCTTTAACCAGCGGCTTATCGGAATTTTCCATTTATCTAGCCTACAAGTAGGGAGTAGCCAAGACTATTGATTGTCGTAAACTTCACCCGTACAAGGAGACTGATAGCCTCAGATAATGCCCTCAATCTTTGAGACAGATACAAGGCTAGATCAGTTGGCCTCCATTGCAATTGCGCGAACGAAAGAGCTGATGAAGGAGTCAGATAAGTTACGCGGCCGCCGGGAAAAAGCTAACCGAAAGCGTGTTGCGCGCCTTTTTAAGGATCCAAAGGCTATTGAAGCAACAATCACATTGACCGATGAGGTCATGCGCATCTCATCGGTTACATCGTCATCACGAATCTTTAGGCGCGCGGCAAAGAAAGCCAGCATTGTTGGCTTTGGGCTCATAAATGGAATGGGGCTCCATGCCATCGGCATTCTCTCCAACGTTCTACCAACACCTGTTATAGCCGCTGTCCACCAGCGAGTACGAGCGCTATCAAAAGACTTAATTCTTGCAGCAGAGCCAGAGAAACTCGCAAAACATTTGGGAAAGCGGACTGAAAAAGGGCTCTCCTTAAACATCAACGTACTAGGTGAAGCTGTTTTGGGTGATCACGAAGCTGAACTGCGTTTTCAGTCCATTCTAGAGATGATCCGTCGCCTAGAAGTGAATTATGTTTCAGTAAAACTCTCTTCCATTGTTGCCCAACTGATCATTATTGATGTTGAGGGTTCAATTAACCGGGTCTCTGAAAAGATGCGGGTTCTCTATCGTGAGGCGCAGCAACATGGCGTATTTGTTAACTTGGATATGGAGGAGTATCGCGATCTGCCGATGACCATTGCCGCTTTCATGCGCGTGCTTGATGAAGATGAATTTATTGCGATAAAGGCTGGAATCGTCTTGCAGGCTTATCTTCCTGAGGCACACCATTTCTTTGGCGAACTCGTGCAATGGTCGAAGCAGCGCTTTGCGCGAAGCGGTGCAAGTATCAAAGTTCGTCTAGTTAAAGGTGCCAATCTGGCAATGGAGCGAGCAGAGGCAGAACTTCACGGCTGGAGTTCGGCCCCTTATCGCTCAAAGTCAGATGTAGATGCCTCCTATGTTCGACTCGTCGATGCAGCTTTGCGCCCAGAACATGCGCAGGCCGTACGCATTGGTATTGCCTCCCACAATCTTTTTCATATGACCTGGGCACTTGAAGTCGCAAAGTCGCGTGGTGTTTCAGAACAAGTTGATATTGAAATGCTTGAGGGGATGGCAAATGCTGAAGCGCTCGCAGTTGCTCGCTCTGGTCAACCCGTACTGCTTTATGCACCAGTAACTCGGAAAGATGATTTCGCAGCCGCAGTGGCCTACTTGGTGCGCCGCCTAGATGAAAATACCTCGGATGAGAATTATTTAAAGGCCGCCTTTGAAATTTCCCAGAACCCAAAGAAGTTCAAAGAGCAAGAGGATCGATTCCTGAAGTCAATCGCAGAGCGCCACACGATTACAACTGAGTCTCTTCGTCATGTTAAGCACCGTCAATTGACGAGCGGCACCTTTGAGAATGAACCTAATGCAGACCCAACCGAACAACAATTTATTGCCGCAGTTACGGGTGCCATAAAGAAAGTGCGTACGATAAAAGATCTAGAAATTCCGCTTGTGATAGATGGAAAAGAGATCTTCACAAAGGAATTAGAAGAAGGAACCGACCCATCTGATAATGCCAAAGTTTGGTACCACTATTCAGTGGGGTCAAAGAAAGATGTAGATACTGCAATCTGTACCGCCAAGGATGCGCAGAAAAATTGGAGCGGACTTTCAATCCAAGAGCGCACAGATATTCTCCTTAAAGCTGCTGGCGTCATGGCTCAGGCAACCACCCAAACTATTGCAGTGTTGTCCCGCGATGCAGGTAAGACGGTTGCTGAGTCCGATCCGGAAGTGGCGGAAGCAATTGATTTTGCTCGCTTCTATGCAACGACTGCCCAAAATTTTGGCGAATCAACTCCGCTTGGAACAATTCTTGTAATCCCGCCATGGAATTTTCCTTACGCGATACCAATGGGTGGAGTATGCGCGGCCCTCGCTGCTGGAAACACTGTCATTCTCAAACCTGCACCTGAAACAGTTGCTACAGCCTGGGAGATTGTCAATCATCTTTGGCAAGGTGGTGTTCCGAAAGATGTCTTGCAGTTCTTACCCATGCGAGATGATGAAGATGGAAAGTATCTTGTTTCTAATTCAGGAATCGACGGGGTAATTCTCACCGGCTCATTTGATACCGCCTCGCTTTTTACATCATGGCGCCCTGAAATCAATTTGATGGCTGAGACCAGCGGCAAGAATGCTATTTTAATCTCTGCATGTGCTGATATTGATGCATCAGTAAAAGATCTAGTCCAGTCAGCTTTTGGTCATGCCGGGCAGAAATGTTCGGCAGCATCCATTGCAATCGTAGATACCAATATCTATAACGATCCCGCATTCGTGCGCCAATTAAAAGATGCTGTTGAATCACTACACGTTGGTGCGGGTTGGAACTTTTCCACGACAGTGGGACCGATTATTAGGCCACCAGAGAGCGCGCTAAATCGCGCACTTACTGAACTGGAAGCGGGTGAAAGCTGGCTGGTTGAGCCGAAGCAGATTGATGCTGCTGGATTAATGTGGCGGCCTGGTGTAAAAATTGGAGTCAAGGCTGGTTCATGGTCACATCGCAACGAATGGTTTGGTCCCGTGCTTGCTGTGATTGAGGCGCCGGATTTCGACACCGCAATTCGATATCAGAATGAGACCGACTTTGGATTAACCGCCGGGATTCAATCACTCGATGAGCAAGAGTGCAAAGAATGGATCAATCGCATTGAGGCTGGAAATCTTTATGTTAACCGTGGAATCACTGGAGCGATTGTTAATCGCCAACCATTTGGCGGATGGAAACGCTCTGCTGTGGGGCCGAATGCTAAAGCTGGTGGGCTTAACTACGTAAACACACTGCGCAATTGGCCGCGAGTAACCAATCTTGACGCAGCTATCTTTGGTGTAAATACCTGGTGGAAGAAGATTGGTTCACAAGCAATTGATCGAAGTGGGTTAATTGTCGAGAAGAACTATCAACGCTATCGCCATTTTGTGGGACCGATTGTGGTGGTTGTCGATGAATCTACGACACAAGAAGAGAAGTCTTTGGTGCACCACATATCTGAAACCACGGGTGCGTCAGTTATTTTTACAACAGACCTCAATGATGTGAAAGAAAAATACGTTCGCATTCGCTGGTTGGCATCGAGTAAGCCGCCAATTTACGAAAAGTTACAAAATGGAATCTCAGTTGACTGCCGACCAATTGCACAACGAGGTGACATCGAAGCATCTCGTTGGCTGGTTGAACAATCAGTTGCAATCACTTACCACCGCTATGGAAACCCTAATGGTGGGCCGAAACCAGGCTGTTCAGGTTTGGCGGCTTAGACGCTACAATTGGACGTGCATCTCGGAGACGTCGCATAGCCCGGTCGAGTGCGCCTCACTGCTAACGAGGTAAGGTGTTAAAGCCTTCAGGAGTTCAAATCTCCTCGTCTCCGCACTATAGAACGCAAGTAGATTAAAACTATTTAATTTTCCCAGCCCGATTTTTTACACAATTCGATTACCACTTCAAAAGCATTGTTAAATCTAGTAATACCCGGAGTTCCTCGCCCGCGAGGATTATCAAGAAATTCAAGGGACATAGCCCCAATACCAAGAGATAACTCCATGAGAGCAAGTTGAAACTCACCAAGCTCGAGCGTACTTGCCAAACTTCTAATCTCGCTTTGTGAATCTACTAGCACCATAAAGTGATCCATTTTTTCTTCAAAAGTTGGATCAG
>NZ_JBIKSG010000055.1:0-121161 GCF_044348745.1 Candidatus Planktophila sp. | reverse complement strand
AAGTTGGGTTGAATGCAATAGAGATCGCTTCACCGGTTAAAAGGATTTCAATAGCTTCGGTTGCTTGTGCTTCTTCACCGGCACCTGCTTCTAAAGACAAGGTGTTGTTTGCAAAATCTAGGCGAAGTGGAACAGTTTTATCTGTCACAAGTGCAACACGGCGCACGGAATCTAGAAGTGTTGCAACTTCAATAAGTGCTGTTGTTGTAACTTCTTGTGGGAGTAAGTGTCGATATGGTGGGAAAGTTCCATCTAACATGCGAGATGTCATGGTTTTTCCGTCGCCTGCAAACCCCGTTAAACGATCATTGCTTGTGTTTGGTGCAAATGAGAGTGAAACGTTTTTTGACCCTGTGAGTGATTTAGCAGCATCTGCGATTGTGCGAGCACGCAGCAAAGCAGATGTTGATGTGTTGGGTGATGTTGGTGTCCATTGAATTTCACGAACAGCTAAGCGGTAGCGATCGGTGGCTGCAAAAGTAACTATGTCTTCATTAATCTCAACATGCACACCTGTAAGGGTTGGTAGTGAATCATCGCGGCCTGCTGCTATTGCAACTTGTGCAACTGCGGTTGCGAAGGTGTCACTTGCAACTGTTCCTGTTGAATCCGGCAGCTCTGGAAGGTTTGGGTATTCATCAACCGACAATGTTGGAAGTGTGAACTTTGCGCCACCACAAGTAACCAAAACACGTGTTCCTTCCAAAACAAAAGTAATTGGTTTGTTTGGCAGGGAGCGAGAGATCTCAGCTAATAACTTTCCTGGAACTAAGACTTTCCCTGGCTCTTTAACCTCAGCAACAAAGTGTGCTTTGCTAGCGGTCTCTAGATCTGAAGCTGATAAAAAAACCTCGTTAGTGGTTGCGTCGATAACAATGCCGAGAAGCTCAGTTTTGATAGGACGAGTTGATAGAGAGCGTGATACCCAGTTAACCCCATCGGTTAACGCTGACTGCTCGACTGTAAATTTCATTTCTATCCCCGACTCTTCAGATTCTTATATTGTGTTGTTTGTGTGGAAAGGTTATTCGCGTAACTGGATGTATGTATATATAGATAGTCGTAGTAACTAGAGGTTTTTTCTGTGGGTAAGTTATAAAACCCCTGCTCAACACAGGAATTTGTTTTGTATAACTTGTTTATAACCAGTGGAAAGATCTGGGTATAACTTTGCCTCATAGCCCCCACACCCTTCTCTCTAGTTAATCCACCGAGGTTATCCACGGTATTGTCCTAATTCTCCACAGTTATCCACAACTTGTCCCCAACTGGGGGTAAAGAGTGGCAATTCGGACATAAAGCCCAAATCAACCATGAACTATCTAGTTTGCTGCTTAATTCTGGTGGTGAGCTCATTGACCTGGTTATAGATCGAACGGCGCTCAGCCATCAATTGACGGATTTTTCTATCAGCGTGCATAACCGTTGTGTGGTCGCGCCCGCCAAATGTTTGGCCGATCTTCGGCAATGAGAGCTCCGTGAGCTCTCGACATAAATACATCGCAATCTGTCTGGCGTTAACCAAAACCCGAGAACGCGACGTCCCACACAAATCATCAATCGTCAAACTAAAGTAGGCGGCGGTTTGAGCCATGATGGTTGCACCAGTGATTTCTGGGTTGCTCTCATTAGGGATTAAATCCTTTAAAACAATTTCAGCCAGCGATAAATCCACACTCTGGCGATTAAGAGATGCAAAAGCTGTAACGCGAATTAATGCACCTTCCAACTCACGAATATTTGTCGAAATCTTGCTCGCAATATATTCAAGAACATCATCTGGAGCATTCAATTTATCTTGAGCTGCTTTTTTACGAAGAATTGCAATACGGGTTTCTAATTCAGGTGGTTGAATGTCTGTAATCAAACCCCACTCAAAACGTGAACGTAGTCGATCTTCCAATGTTGTTAACTGTTTTGGTGGCCGGTCACTTGAGATAACAATCTGTTTGTTTGCGTTATACAAAGTATTAAAAGTGTGGAAGAACTCTTCTTGTGTTCGCTCTTTGTTTTCTAAGAACTGAATATCATCAACCAATAAAATATCAAGATCGCGGTAACGACGTTGAAAAGCCGATGCTTTGTCATCACGAATCGAGTTAATAAAATCATTTGTGAATTCTTCTGATGAAACATACTTAACACGCACATTTCCATACAATTCCTGCGCGTAAGCACCAATAGCATGTAACAAGTGAGTCTTACCTAATCCAGACTCACCATAAATAAACAACGGGTTGTATGCCTTGGCAGGTGCTTCAGCAACTGCAACAGCTGCTGCATGTGCGAAACGGTTAGAAGCACCGATCACAAAAGTCTCAAAAATATAACGAGGGTTTAATGTTGATGTGTCTGTAGATTTAGAAACAGGTGCGTCATCTCGACCAGTGCCAGATTTTGGAGCAACAAATTCAACTTCAACATCTTGGGTTGGTGTAGTAACAACTTCAAGAGCTTCATCCACTGTGACAGCAATATTTGTAGTCGATCCAAGCTCGCGGGTTAAAACTTCGCTAACAATTGTGCGAAGGCGACTCTCTAAAACATCTTTCGCAAAAAGATTAGGAGCAGCAACCAATAAAGTTGTTTGATCATCGTTTTGAAGTAGACCTAAAGGTTTTGTTAACTGTAAAAACGCTCGGTGTTGAGGGGCGTTCACGGCAACTTCCTCAATAACCCGCCCCCAAAGGGTGGTTAGCTCAACCTCTTTAACGCTCACCCTGGCCTCAATTCCTCAAAAAACTCATCCACAGGGTTATCCACAACCTGTGGTCTAAACCCCAGGTTGAGCCCTGTAAAACCCTCAAAAGATCCAATACCTGTGGAGGGGGAGTGAAAAGTAGAGCGAATTGGCAAAAAAAGCAACTGGTTATCCACAATCTGGAGTTACCCCCAAGGAGGCAGCGGCCAGTTTGACCCGCTTATCCCCAGACCTCTACCGTTACCTCCTTGCTTCCCCCGTATTTCTGGCCCGCAGTAGAAGTTCATTATTAGGAGTTTTTCAATGACAAAGCGCACCTTCCAACCAAACACACGCCGTCGTGCCAAGAAGCACGGTTTCCGTGCCCGTATGGCAACCCGTGCTGGCCGTGCAGTACTTGCTGCTCGTCGCGGCAAGGGACGCGCCAAGCTTTCTGCATAAGGGTTCATAACAGATACCCGTGCTTGCAAAAAGCGCACGCCTTACCGAGAGCGCGGATTTCGCGCGCGCAACAAAGAGTGGTTTGAGATTTTCAACCCAAAACTTTGTCGGATATCTCTACCCAACCAATTTAGATCAACCTGCTCGCGCAGGATTGATTATCAGTAAAAATGTTGGTGGCTCGGTAACCCGTCACAAAATTGCACGCAAAGCTCGTCACGCTTTCCGTGAGATCTACCCACAACTTCCAACCGGTGGTCTATTGGTGATTAGAGCTCTGAACACCGCAAACGATGCAGATGCTGCAGAAGAAGTGAAAAAAATTGTCGGCCAACTTCTAAAAAAGTTTGCTGAGAAGGCTAACCAAAAGTGAGACACATATTGACCGCACCTATCAAGGTGTATCAAAAATGGATCTCGCCAATGTTTGGGCCACGTTGTAAGTATTACCCGTCATGTTCTTCATATGCTGTGACAGCAATTGAAACCTACGGTGTTAAAGGTATTGCAATGAGCGCTTGGCGTTTATTGCGTTGCAATCCATGGTCACACGGCGGTGTGGACTATGTAGTTCCGAAAGAGAAGGTAGTTATTAATGGATAGCATCCTAAACCCCTTATATATCGCTGTTTCTTGGGTGATTATCACAATCCATAATTTATTGTCTCCACTCTTTGGCACAAACAGTGGTGTTACATGGTCACTGGCAATCATGGGTCTTGTAATCATTATTCGTATTATTTTAATTCCACTCTTTGTGAAGCAAATTAAATCTCAACGAGCTCTAACAGCCCTTCAACCACACATGAAGGAGATTCAAAAAAAGTACAAAGATGATCGCCAAAAGCAATCTGAAGAGATGATGAAGCTCTACAAAGAGCACAAAACAAACCCTCTTGCCTCATGTTTTCCAATCCTTGCCCAAGCACCGATCTTCTTTGCCTTGTTTACAGTGCTCAATGGAATTGCTGCAGAAGACAAAAATGGTGATCCTGCACCAATAGCGCGCGGGTTTATGAAAGGTGATTACCTAGAGAGCGCCGGACAAGCTAAGTTTTTTGGGGCACCAATTGCAGAAAAGTTTTTAGGTTCAGATATAACAACCGTAAAAATTGTCACAATAATTTTAATTGCATTCATGTCATTAACAACTTTTACAACCCAGCGTCAGTTAATGACAAAGGGAATGCCAAAAATGGATTCATCCAACAACATGATGTTGCAACAACAAAAAATTATGTTGTATGCATTCCCAGTTATTTTTGCTATCACTGGCGTTAACTTTCCAGTTGGTGTATTGATTTATTGGTCAACAACAAACTTGTGGACATGGGGTCAACAGTTCTATGTCATTAAACGAAACCCAACACCAGGATCTCCTGCATATGAAGAGCTTCAAAGAAAGCGCAATAAGAAGAACGGCGTCGTAGAGAGCGAAGAGCCAAAGAGTTCTGAAGGCACAACCGAGGAAAAAGGTCAGCGCCAACAGCCAAAAAAGAAGAAAAAGAAGAAGTAGACAAAACGGACTTATTACTACAATCCCGACAAAGGGGGCATCATGGCAAAAAGTAAAGTTGAAGAGACAGTAGTGGTTGAAGGCGCAGAAGCGGTTGAGACCAAGAAAACACCTAAAGGTGTGGCCAGACTGGAAGAAGAAGGCGATATCGCCGCTGACTACCTTGAGGCGCTACTAGACATCGCAGATCTTGATGGCGACATCGATATCGATGTTGAAAACGACCGTGCCGCCCTTGCAATCGTTGGTGGCAAACTCAACCACCTTGTGGGCCGCGACGGTGAGGTTCTAGATGCAATTCAAGAGCTCACACGTCTTGCAGTACAAACCTCAACTGGTGATCGCAGCCGTTTAATGCTTGATATTGATGGATTCCGCGCTGGACGTCGTAAAGAACTCAAGAAGTTAGCCGAAGACATGGCTGAAGAGGCCAAAACAACCGGCAACTCCATCAAATTGAAGCCAATGAACGCCTTTGAGCGTAAAATTATCCATGACACAATCCAAGATCTTGGGCTAACTAGCGAATCCGACGGTGAAGATCCAAACCGCTTCGTAGTTATCTACCCAGCGTAACTCTGTGGAGGTTTCACGTGAAACCCTCATCGCGAGGCATTTTCCCGATGTTGAGCGGGTTCACGCCTATGCAAAATTCCTAGAAACAGCTGGAATTGAGCGTGGATTAATCGGCCCCCGAGAGGCTGACCGCATCTGGGAGCGTCATATCTTTAACTGCCTGCCTATCACCACCCTTTTCACAGAAGGTGCCACCGTCTTTGATATTGGTTCTGGGGCGGGATTGCCTGGCATTGTGATCGCTCTAGCCCGGCCAGATCTAAAGGTAACCCTGATTGAACCCCTAGAGCGCCGCGTGGAGTTCCTCCAAGAGGCGGTCATTGGGCTTGATATCGAGGTAATCCGTGGCCGCTCTCAGGATGTTAAGGCAACCGCCCACTATGTGACCGCCCGCGCCGTTGCCCCTTTGGAGAAGTTGAAGAAGATCAGTTGGCACCTTTTAAAAACCAATGGTTCATTACTGGCCATGAAGGGCGAAAAAGCCCAAGAAGAGATGAAATCTGTGCCAAAAGCGACCCTCCACGAGGTAAATCTTGAGGGAATTGAGCTCAGCCGTATAGTCGAGGTTAGAAAAGGTGCTTAACTACCCACGTGGATGATTCACGTGAAACAAAAAAGGTAGTCGGCACCCGCCGCCTGAAAGAGGCGATGCCTAAACCCGCCTCCCTGCGCATCCTTACAGTAGCTAACCAAAAAGGCGGGGTTGGAAAAACAACCACAACCGTCAACCTTGCCGCAGCCTTGTCTATGGGTGGCCTCAAGGTAATTGTCATTGATCTTGATCCACAAGGAAATGCATCCACCGCCTTAGGTGTTGAGCATGTTGATAATGCAGGTATTTATGAAGTGTTGATGGGCGACTCAACAATGTCACAAGTAATTCAAAAAGTCGCAGGCTTTCCTTCACTTGAATGTGTTTCTTCAAATACATCTTTAGCACAAGCAGAAATTGAACTTGTTCCTATGGTTGCCCGTGAAATGCGATTAAAGGAAGCAATTGAAGAGTTAGTTGCAGATCGCGCAGCAATAGGAGAAACAATTGATTACATTTTTATTGATTGTCCACCTTCACTCGGATTGTTAACCATCAACGCATTCACCTCAGCTAAAGAAGTATTAATCCCAATTCAATGTGAGTACTATTCACTTGAAGGATTATCACAACTATTAAAAACATTTGAGTTAGTCAAAAAACGTTTAAATCCAACTTTAAAACTTTCAACACTTGTTTTAACAATGTTTAACAATACAAATCTTGCAAATGATGTTGCAAATGAAATTAGAAAACATTATCCAAACGAACTTATTGATATTCCTATTCCACGCACTGTGCGAGTATCAGAAGCACCTGGATTTAAACAAACAGTAATGACATATGATCCTGTTTCACCGGGTGCAGTTGCATACATGTCTGTTGCTAGAGAATTAGCAGAGCGCGGTAAACCATTTGATTCAAATGTTGTTTCAATAAACTACAAACGTGAAGGTGAGATCGCTTAATGGCACGTCGCGGTGGACTTGGAACTAATCTTGATGCATTAATCCCAACCTCATTGACTGTTGGCGATAAAGAAGTTGGACAACAAAACGAAGTTGCTATCAATTCTATTTCTCCCAATCCACGTCAACCTCGCACACATTTTGATCCTGTTGCACTTGAAGAGTTAATTGCATCAATAAAAGAAATTGGAATATTGCAACCACCGGTTGTGCGCCAAACAACTCCAGGTAAATACGAGTTAATCATGGGAGAGCGCCGCTTCCGTGCGGCTAAAGCTGCTGGATTAAAGACGATTCCGGTGATTATTAGACAAACACCAGATAATGAACTTTTGCGTGAAGCGTTAATTGAAAATATTCATCGCAGCCAACTAAATGCCCTTGAAGAAGCAGGTGCCTACTCACAACTTCTCACAGATTTTAATTGCACACATGAAGAGTTGGCGCAAAAACTTGGACGATCACGTCCACTAATTTCAAACACAATACGTTTAATGAATTTGCCAACATCTGTGCAGCAAAAATTAGCATCAGGAGTTTTATCTGCAGGTCATGCCCGTGCTTTGTTGGGGTTGAGCGATGCTGCAACAATTGAAAAATTAGCGGCGCGAATAGTGAGTGAAGGTTTATCTGTCCGCGCAATAGAGGAAATCATTTCCGCTGGAGCAACTAAAGGGCAATCGACTAAAAAACCTAAACAGACAAAGTCAGCAACTCCTGAACTACAGGAGATCGCAGAACGTATTGGTGATGCGCTAGATACGAGGGTTTCAATTCAAGGCAGCGCGAAAAAAGGAACTATTGTTATTGAATTTGCTGGGGCAGAAGATTTGAAGCGAATTACAAAAGCACTAGAAAACTAACCCTTTAATTCAAATCCTTTTCGGCTTGCCATCTCTTGCTTAATAACTCCACCAAGTGCTTTAACGCCTTCACGAATTCGTTCAGGTGTTGGGTAGCAATAAGACAAACGCAAAGACCATGAACCAAATCCATCTGCATAAAAGGCTGTACCTGGAACATATGCAACCTTTGCAACAATCGCTTTTGGCATCATCGCTGTTGTATCGATTTCTGGTGGCAGGGTGACCCACACGTAAAAACCACCGCCAGGCTTTGTCCATTGCGCAGTTGCTGGGAAATGTTCGTCAAGTGATTCCAGCATTGCATCACGGCGGACCTTATATAGCTCGCAAAAAGATGCGATCTGATCACGCCATGGTTGATCAGCTAAATAACTCGAGATTGTTAATTGAGTGAAGTTAGAAGGACACAAAATCGAAGATTCACTGGCGATAACCAACTTTTCCTTCAGTGAAGGTGGCAATAGCGCCCAACCCACACGTAATCCAGGTGCGATTGTCTTTGAAAACGAGCCCAAATAAATAACATTTTCAGAATCTTCAGCACGCATTGCATTCGGTGAAGGCTTATCAAATCCCAATAACCCATATGGATTGTCTTCAACAACAAAAATACCTGCTTCACGACAAATGTTGAGAATTTCAGTGCGACGAGCTGCTGGCAATAAAACACCGCTTGGGTTTTGATAATTAGGGATTGTGTATAAAAATTTAATCTTACGGCCACTTGCGCGCACAGATTTAATGGCTTCTTGTAAGGCAGATGGAACCAAACCGTTGTCATCTGTTTCAACATGAACTACAGATGCTTCGTACTGATGAAAAGTTCCTAGTGCTCCAACATAAGAAGGCGCCTCAGCCAACACAACATCCTTTGGATCTAAAAAGATGCGTGAAATAAGGTCTAAAGCTTGTTGTGATCCTGTAGTAATCAAAACATCATCAGGATTACCGCGAATACCTTCTAGTGCCATCACCTCACAGATCTGTTCACGAAGCTTTGGGTGTCCTTGACCATTTCCGTATTGCAAGGCCTCTTGTCCATTATTTCGAATGAGATTGTTTACAACATCAGCCATCATCCCCATAGGAAGTGCTGAGAGATTTGGCATTCCACCTGCAAGAGAAACAATTTCTGGACGGGAGGCAACAGCAAAGAGAGAACGGATCTCACTTGGTTTCATATGTGCAGCTCTGGATGCAAACCTTTCTTCAAGATTTTGAGGCGCACCTGTTGAGTAGCGTTGCGTTATCTCCGACATGGTCTAAGTCTGTCATACCCAAGGGAATGCTTGAGTGTTATTTAGCGACGAATACCAGCATTACGTAGATCGGAAATACGCAAAGTCCCAGTTTTTGCATCATCTTCTGCGGCTAAATAAAGACGTTGAATCGCTATAACTAAAGCTTCAGCAATCACATCGCGAAAATCTGGGCGGGAAAGGCGGCCCAAATCGCCAGGGTTACTTAAATACCCCAAATCAATTCGAACAGTTGGTGCCATGGTCATACGCAGCAAATCCCATGTTTTTGCATGGGTGCGACAATTTGTTAAATCGGTACGAGCACAAATTTCTCGTTGCACCAAGGAAGCAAATCGTTCACCAACAATTGAGTGAACACCATGGGCATCACTACCATAGAAATATGTAGCTGCCCCATGTGCTTTTTCATTCTCATATGAATCAACATTTAAGGAAATCATTAAATCGGCGCTACTTTTATTACTAAAGGCAATTCGCTCTTGTTCACTTGGATTATTTGTTGCACCACGTGTTAAGAAAACAGATGCACCTAATGCAAGCAGACGACCCTCTGTGCGAACTGCAACATCGTAAACAAGTTGATTATCACCATCTGGGTTTAACACAATAACTTTATTGGCAAGAGCCGGACCACGACTTTGCTGCATTGCGTTTTGGCGCAGCGTTGAAGGCACTCCCCCGGAAACAATCTTTGTTAAACGAATCAGAGCAATAATTGTGGCAGGACCACACTTACCATCAATTGTTACACCAACAGATTTCTGGAAATCTTTAACAGCCATTTCAGTCCGTGGCCCATAAATGCCATCAACACGACCACAATCAAAACCCATCTCAGTTAATCGAGCTTGCAATGCCGCAACATCATCACCGTGCATTAAAGGATGTTCTTGCACATACAAAGAACGATCGCCGAGTTTCCATCGTGCTTCTTCTAGAGCGCGAGCGGTCACCGCATCAACAAAACCCGTGACATCAAGGCCACGGGCTTGTTGAAATGAGCGGATCTCCGACTCGGTTAAATCTGACATCGATTTATACGAGGAAGCTTTCTAGATCTTTCAATAGTGCTGGCTTTGGCTTAGCACCAACAATTTGCTTCACAACTTCACCGTTAACAAAAACATACATGGAAGGAATTGAGGTAATTCCATACTTAATAGCAATTGCTGACTCTTCATCGGTGTTGAGTTTTACGATCTTAATCTTTGAACCATACTCATCTGAAATCTCTTCAAGGATTGGTCCAACAGCACGGCATGGACCACACCATTCAGCCCAAAAATCAACTAAAACAGGGGTTGTGCTCTTAAGAACCTCTGCATCAAAGGTTGCTGTTGTTACCTTGCTTGTAGCCATCGTATTACTCCTTATTTGTTTGTTAGTTAAAGATTACTAGTGGGCTAAGAATTTTTCAGCATCCAGGGCAGCAGCACATCCAGAACCTGCTGCTGTAATTGCTTGTCTGTATGTGTGATCGACTAAATCACCGCACGCGAAGACACCTTTGAGATTTGTTCGAGTCGAGCGACCCTCACACACCACATAACCTTCATTGTCTAAAGTTATTTGACCAGCAATTAACTCACTGCGTGGAATATGTCCGATTGCCACAAACAATCCAGTAAACGCGCGCTCTGATTCAGTGCCATCAATGGTGTTGCGAAGTTTTAGCGCTTCAACCTTGTCAGCACCAAGGACATCAATTACTTCTGTATTCCATAAGAATTCTATTTTTGGATTATTTTTTGCACGCTCAGCCATAATTTTTGATGCCCGAAGTTCGCCGCGGCGGTGAATCAAAACTACTTTGTCTGCAAAGCGGGTAAGGAAGGTAGCTTCTTCAACTGCACTATCTCCCCCACCTACAACTGCAATTGTTTGTCCACGGAAAAAGAAACCATCACAGGTTGCGCACCAAGAAACTCCATGACCAGATAAACGCTTTTCATTAACTAAACCAATTTCGCGGTACGCACTTCCTGTCGCAAGAATGACAGATTTTGCTTTAACTGTATTTCCTGAGCCATCTTTCAAAACTTTAATGTCACCAGACAGATCCATTTCGACAATGTCATCTGTGATCAATTCAGCACCGAAGCGCTTAGCTTGCTTGCGCATGTTGTCCATCAAATCTGGACCCATCACACCATCTGTGAAGCCAGGAAAATTCTCTACTTCTGTTGTGTTCATGAGCGCACCACCTGCAGTGACAGAGCCTTCATAAATAACTGGATCTAACTGTGCACGCGCGGCATAAATTGCTGCGGTATATCCAGCTGGACCTGACCCAACAATTACAACATTTCTAACTTCACTCATGGCGCCCCCTAGACCCTGAAATCTAATCGTTTTCTTCTGTTTTTGCTGCACGACGGCTAATTGAACTACCTAAATGGCGAATCATTGAGATCTCTTCAACGCCAAGGGCTTTAGCGCTCAGTATGTATCCAAAGAATGCGACAACCATCACAACAAGAAGTTCACCAGCACGGCCAGCACGGGAGAAATCTATCTCAAGCCAGGAAATGTATTGAGTCAAGATAAATAATGGCACCATCGCAAGGAGTGAGGCAATCAATAAGCGAGTGTGCTGTCCTAAAAACTCTGTTAAAGCTAGTTTTCCAACATGCTTTTTCAACAATGCAAGTGTGACCAATAATCCAATTAAATAACTAACAGAAAATGCGACACCCAAACCAACAGTTACCCATTGATTCTTTATAAAATACAAAAAGAAGTAAGACATAGCAACAGAGAAAACATTTATCACTAAAATCGAAATAACTTGTGTTCTGGTGTCTTCAAATGCATTGAAACCACGAATCAGAATTAAGTTAATTGAAAAAGCAACTAAACCAAAACTAAGAGCTGATAAAACATAGCCAATGTATCGAGAATCTTCAGTAGAAATACCAATAAAAATACTTTCGGTAATAAGTGGGCCAAAGAGTAAGAATGCAACCGCACTTGGAACTGTAATCACACCAACTAACCGGATCGCTCTTACCAGTTGAGCCTTTACCTCTTCACGCTTGCCATCTAACGCCAGTTTTGAGATGTGAGGCAAAATTGCCGTAACAATTGAAATAGTAATGATCGAATAAGGAAGCAACATAACAAAATAGGCGAATGTATAAGGCGTGTAACCAACACCGGTCTCAACACCATCTTGCGCGCTACGGACAGCGGCTGAAGTTGCAACATTGACTGTTACTAAATATCCAAGTTGTGAAATCAAGACATAAACCAATGTCCAACCAGCTAAATTAAAAGACTTACCTAAACCGGAAACACCAAGTTTGGGTTTGATAGAGATACCAAGCTTTCTAATTACAGGAACCAATACCAAGGCTTGGACAACAACACTCAATGTGGTTCCCCATCCCAACAGAGCAACCTGGCTTGAGGTAATGGTTGAGATATCAATGCCAGGTGAAAAGAGTAAAAACCCACCAAATAACAGGATTCCAACGAGGTTATTTGCGATCGGAGCCCACATTAAGGGTCCAAATGAACCACGTGCATTAGCAACCTGGCCCAGCATGGTGAACAAACCAAGAAAGAAAATTTGCGGCAAACAGTAACGAGTGAAAGCTATTGCGATTTCTTGCTCAGTTTCAAAACCAACTGTGAAAAATTCAGGCGCATACAAACGCACAAGCGCTGGCGCAAAAAACATTCCAAGTGAAACAAGCACCAGAAGAATAAGAGAAATAGTTGTAATTAAGCGCGAGGCAAAGTCATCCCCACCATCGTCATGTTCAAAGGATCGCACTAGTTGCGGGATAAAGATCGCAGTTAGAGCGCCACCAACAAGTAGGTTATACAAAATGTTAGGCATTGTGTTGGCAACGTTGTAAGTATCAGCAAGCAATGCTGTTCCTAAAACAGCAACAATTAAAATTCCGCGAATAAATCCTGTGACACGAGAAATTATCGTGCCTAAAGCCATAATCCCGGAGGCACGGAAGAGTTCATTCGATTTCATGTGACCCTCCTTCGCACTCGACGGATGCTTTGTGCCGCACCTGCTAGTAGTAGAAGTATGGCCGCTCCAGTAGTAAACCAAGTGACACGAGGGTCAATAACCGTTGAATTTAGATTGAGTGTTGCTGCAGGTACAAACTCATTACCTTCCGCATCTGTTATCAAGGCGGTCACAGCTGTTTGGCCTGGCGCTACTACCTCAACAATGACCTCTAGCTGTCTCTTTGATTGAGCGGGGATAGTTATATTTTCAAAACTATTGACGATCACACGTGAGTTATTTGGAATCATTAAAACATTAACTGTGATGTCAGTATCAAACTCATTTATGACCGTCACAGGTAACTTAACGTTGGATGTGGTTATCTGATATCGGCCACTATTAATGCGAAGTTTGTTAAGCATCTCAGCAACGGCAGCATCAGCGCTATAAGAGAAAAAATCACGTGAGTCTTTATCTAACCCCGGGGATAAAAGCTTTGAAAGCTGAGCTCGCATAGAGTTCAATTCAGGATCTTCCACCGCTTTGGAAAGTTTTGTTAAAGCCTTCCGGTTCTCGGTGTAGGCCGTTCTTTGTGCGTTAGTTAGAACAGCTTTACCTGTGCTCCACCCACCATTGGGTTCACTGCGGACGGTCCTACCAAGTGCAGCCTCTAGTTGTGATTTGCCAATTGCGTAATACTTTTTTAACTCACTCGGTGCTAGACGTTTTGTCAGTGAGACATCTGGATTTCCATATGCCAACGCAACTACTTGTTGACCGGTAGTAATTTGTCGTAACTGCTCTAACCAAGCAGTAGCAATTTCCTTCCCAATTGGTGCAGCATCATTTGCTAAAACATAATCTCCAGTCATCGCAATAACTTCATCAACGAGGGCTGCGTCAATGACCCATGTTGTGTTAGCAACCCGAGGTGTATAGACAAGAAGTCCTAACGCTCCAGATGGTGTTAGCTCTTGTGCCAGATCATCGTTTCTAAATTCACCTGTATAGGTCTGATGAGCCATTGATGTAATTCGCACAATCGAATCAGCCGATTGCGCAGGAGATAGTGGCAGCAAGATCAAAACAAATGTGAAAAACACAATTAACTTTTTCATTCTGGCAACTCAGCACTTCTTGCGATCAACTTCTTTTCATCCGGATATGCCAAGCGTTCAACAATCTCGGACAATGGAAACCAAGACACCTCATCTACTTCACTTTCTTGAGCCAGTAAAACTCCACCGACTTCAGTAAACATAAAATGATGAACAGTTTTGTGAATTCGCTTTCCACCGGCCATAAACCAAAAATCAATAACACCTAAAGATTTAGTAATTGAGGAGGTAATTCCAGTTTCTTCTGCGACCTCACGAATAGCAGCTTGCTCTGGAGTTTCACCTTCTTCGATATGTCCTTTAGGCAGAGACCATAAAACGCGTTTACCGCTGGCATCTTTATGGTCGTAACGACCAATGAGTAAACCCATGGTGCCTGTCGCATCAATAACTAAGCCACCAGCGCTGACCTCATCAACACGTTTTGCATACGGTCGTTTTGAATCAGGTCGCGTCGATTGAGCGCTCTTTTGAGCAGAGTTTTGAGTCTGAGGTTGTGGGCCGCGATTACCGGAGCGCTTGCGCTTCCGCTTTTTCTTCGTATCTTCGCTGCCCGCACCAGGTGCCGGGATCATGGAGTAAGGGTAGTGCTTTAACCTTACTTATTGTGAGTACAGCATTAGGCGCCGCAGGAGAGTTAGCGATCCGTTCATTAATTGAACGAGCACCGCTTGCAAGCTCCTTAGCCCAAGCCTTTAAGGCCAAGGGGTTTACCTTGGCGTTGGTGGGCGGACCTGTGCGTGATGCAATTTTAGGTCGGCTTGGAAATGATTTAGATTTCACAACAAATGCACACCCATTAGAAACAAAAAAGATTTTACAAGAGTGGGCTGAAAATATTTGGGATACAGGAATTGCTTTTGGAACAGTTGCAGGAAAACGTGGTGACACAACAGTAGAAGTAACTACATACCGAACTGAAAGTTATGATCACGATTCACGTAAACCAGAGGTTGAATACGGTGATTCAATCGAAGGTGATTTATCGCGCCGCGATTTCACTGTTAATTCAATGGCACTAGAGCTCACTGGAGAAAAACCAGAGTTCATTGATCCATTTAATGGCTTGCAAGATTTAGCTGCAAAAGTTTTGCGCACATCAGGTAAACCTAGTGATTCATTTAATGATGATCCTTTAAGAATGATGCGTGCTGCTCGATTTGCTTCTCAGCTAGGTTTTGATGTTGCACCAGAGGTTGTTGAATCGATGAAAGATCTAGCTCATCGAATTAGCATTATCTCTGCCGAAAGAGTTCGCGATGAATTTACGAAGATTTTAATGTCAAACAACCCACGCACCGGAATAACTATCTTGGTAGATACAGGTCTTGCAGAGCTAGTACTTCCTGAGATTCCAAAGTTGCGCCTTGAAGTTGATGAGCATCATCACCATAAAGATGTGTACGAGCACTCAATTACTGTTTTAGAACAAGCTATTGAACATGAAGATCGCTTAGGTGGACCAAACCTTGTAATTAGACTTGCCGCTCTATTACACGATATTGGTAAACCAAAAACTCGTGCCTTCATTGAAGGAGGTGGGGTTTCTTTCCATCATCATGAAGTAGTCGGAGCTCGTCTAGCAAAAAAGCGGTTACAGGCTTTGCGCTTTGATAATGACACCATCGATGCAGTGGAGTTATTAACAACTTTGCACCTTCGTTTCCATGGTTATGGAGAGGGTGAATGGACTGATTCTGCGGTGCGCCGTTATGTAAGAGATGCCGGTGAATTTATTACCCATTTACACGTTTTAACTCGCGCCGATTGCACTACTCGTAACAAAACAAAGGCAGCCCGTCTAGCTGCAACATATGATTCTTTAGAAGCTCGCATTGAAGTTCTCATGGAGCAGGAAGAGTTATCAAAAATTCGCCCAGATCTAGATGGTGCGCAAGTCATGGAGTTGCTTAACTTAAAACCTTCACGCGAAGTTGGACAAGCAATGGACTTTCTTTTAGAACTCAGACTTGAGCAAGGACCTATTGGTAGTGAAGCGGCAACAAAAGCACTTCTTGAATGGTGGGCTAAGAGGTAGCGTAAAACTTTGCTGGTCGAAGCACTACAAAGGCAATAAACAAGTAGGCAGCTGATACTGCTAATGGGACAACACGCGACAGACCTGAAGTAGGAAGCAACAGGGCCGCCAACAATCCACCACTAACAATTGCGCCATTTACAACAACATCATAAACAGCAAATACTCGACCACGATGGTAATCATCAATCTTTGATTGCACCAGTGCATCATTAGTGACCTTGATGTTCTGCCCAAAAAACGCAGTAAGAAAAGCTGTTACACATAATCCAATTTCATTTTGCGAAACCGCAAGAATAAGTGGCGAAACAGCGCAAGCTAGCATCGCGAACTTAATCCAGCGATGTCTTCCAAATCGCCCAACACCATATGGTGCTAGGAAAGCACCTAAGAAAAGACCAAGCCCTGCAATCGTGAGAGCAATACCAAAACCCTGTAGTCCATCTTCTGGTTTTGTAGGATCATTAAATGTGTTGCGCTCAAGTAACAATGCAGTCAATGTAAGTGCGGTTAAACCACCACGTTGAACAGCGGTAGCAATGATTCCGCGCGATGCATCAAGGTGCCCCCGCAAATAATTGAAACCTTCCTGCATGTCCCTAAAACCTTGCACAAAAGAAGCTGTTTCTTTTTCGTGCTTAAGAGGACCTATTTCATACTTTTTCAACCGAACTGTAAGCATTGCGGCGATGAGATACCCTGCAGAGGCAAGCAGGACAAGTAGTGCATCAGCATGATCAGCAATGGCAGCATCATCGATGAGTGCGCGAATTCCAACCCCAATACCTCCGCCGATCACAACAAAAACAGAACCACCAGTAACAGCGATCGCATTTGCAGTAATGAGTGATTTCGCATCTACTAACAATGGAAGCCCAGCAGATAATGCGGCAAGAATTAATCGGTTAATACCAAAGACGATCAGTACGACAATTGTGAGTTCAACGCCGGTAGTTCCACCAAAGATTAGGAATGCAACCAACAATAAGTTTGCGCTACGTGCCAGGTTTGAGAAAAAGAGCGCGCGTTGTCTGGAAACACGGTCCAAAATTGTCCCCACAAAAGGACCAACTATGGAATAAGGCAACAAGACAACTGCAAAACCAATTGCCGCACTTAAAGCATTTGCTTGGCGTTCAGGTGAGAACAAAACAAAAGATGCAAGAGCGCTTTGAAAAACGCCATCAGTTGCACCGCTGGTCCACCTAACTGCAAGTAGACGAGAAAGTCGAGGGTGCCTAATTAACCCAACAAAGCTCATGAGAAAGAGCGTATCTGTCTAATTGGGATTATTCTTCCTCTTAATGAAATCGCAACGAGGGTTCATCGACTATTCACTCGATAAGAGGGCCACACTGATGGCTCTATTTCGTGGAGTCGTTGATGCCTGCGACGCTGATCCATACCTAATGCGTGCTGCTAAATGGCATGGCGACAAAGTTTCGCGAAACTGTCCAGTCTGTAAAAAGGAAGAGCTTGTTGAATTGCGCTACACCTTTGGTGAGCAACTAGGCCAATACTCAGGTCGCATTAAGACTCCTAAAGAGTTGATCGCGATGGAGCGAGAATTTGGAGAGTTCACCGTATACATCGTTGAAGTCTGCAAGAACTGTTCATGGAATCACCTGTGCGCCTCATACATATTAGGTGACGGTATTGAACGAAAAGCCCCGCGCAAAGTTCGCACCTTGGAGGATGAGGATTACGCCAAGGGATAGCATTGGCAAATGGCCCGTAAATTACTGATTCGAGGAGCTGTCTTTCTAGGCGGCTTTGGATTTGTAGCAGGCTCAGTCTTGTTCGCACTGGCATATTTCACCGTTGATATCCCTGATGCCAACGCGTATGTAAATAGCCAAGCAACGATTATTCAATACTCCAATGGCGAAGAGATAGGCCGCGTTGGAACACAAAACCGGCAAATCGTTCCACTTGCAAAGATTCCACTCAATGTTCGTCACGCAGTACTGGCAGCAGAGGATCGTGGTTTTTACTCAAATAAAGCTTTTTCAATTACAGGAATCTTGCGCGCAGTCGTAAACAATTTACGAGGTGGTGCGCTCCAGGGTGGATCAACAATCACTCAGCAGTATGCAAAGACAGCCTTCTTAACTCCTAGCCGAACGATTCAGCGAAAGATCAAAGAACTTGTCATTGCAATCAAACTAGAAAACCAATTATCAAAAGATCAAATCTTTGAAAGTTACTTGAACACTATTTACTTTGGTCGCGGTTCATATGGAGTTATGACAGCTTCACAGCAGTACTTCAATCGCGATGTTGATCAATTAACAAATGCACAAGCAGCTGTTATCGCATCTATTTTGCGCTCGCCTGGTTTGTATGACCCAGCCTTTAAAGAGGGTAATGCTGAGCGCTTAGCTAACCGTTTTGAGTATGTAAAGAACAACATGATTGAAGCTGGCTGGCTAACAAAAGAAGAAGCAGCAAAAATGAAGTTACCAACGATTTTGCCGCGTGCAACATCTGGTCAACTGAGTGGGCCTAAAGGTCACATCATTGAAGCGGTTCAGAAAGAGTTAGCAAAACTTGGATTTAGCCAAGATCAATTACTTGTTGGTGGGTTAGTAATTAAGACAACCCTTGATCAAAAAGCACAGCAATCTGCTGTCGATGCAGTCAATAAGTTTTACCCTTCCAAAGCACCCGATGATCTTCGAATTGGTTTAGTTGCTATCCGCCCTGGCACTGGCGAAATCCTTGCTATGTATGGCGGCCGAGACTATTTAGAGCGCCAACTAAATGATGGAACTCAGTCAATTACCCAGGCTGGTTCAACCTTTAAACCCTTTGCTCTCGTTGCAGGGCTCGAACAAGGAATCCCTCTGACTTCAATGTGGAATGGTGATTCACCACAAACATTTGATGATGCTGGAAAACCATATGAAGTTTCCAATTATGGAAACGAAGGCTGGGGACAAATAGATCTGCTCTATGCAACAAAGCATTCTGTCAACACAATTTTCGTCCCACTTGGAATCAAAGTTGGTCCAGCAGCTGTAGTAGATGTAGCACGGCGAGCAGGAATTCCAGAGAGTGTTGCAATGATGCCAACACCTTCGATTGTTTTAGGAACTTCGAGCCCCCATGTCATCGACGTGGCAAACGCATATGCAACCTTTGCTGCGCAAGGCATTAAGTCAAAACCATTCCTTGTGAGCCAAGTGCTTGGAAGTAATAAAGGTGTTTTGTATGAAGCAACACCTCAAACCCAAGAAGTGTTTAGTAAAGATGTAATGGCTGATTTAACGTATGCGCTCAAAGGAACAATTACTGGTGGAACCGGTGCTGCTGCACTTGCACTCGGACGCCCTGTAGCTGGTAAGACTGGAACATCTCAATCAAATGCATCTGCTTGGTTTAGTGCATACACCCCGCAAATTGCAGCATCTGTTGCCCTCTTCCGTGACAATGCAACTCAATCACTCAACGGTATTGGTGGAATGACATCTGTAACCGGTGGTTCGTTCCCGGCACGTATTTGGACTCAATTCATGAAAGGCGCGTTAAAGGGCGAACCAATTATGGATTTCCCAGCACCATCAAATATCGGTGGTCTTGATCCGGTTGTAATGACATCTGGTGGAAAGCAAAAGCCGAAACCTTGATGAAAGTTAGAACACTTGTTGCTCTTGCACTATTTGCCTCACTGATTTCATTTGCAAAGTTTAGCCATTGCGAAAACACTGGCTGGGCAACGCCAGATCAATACATTCACGCTTGTTATAGCGATTTATCTGCCCTGTATGTAAGCCGTGGTTTAGATACAAATACTTGGCCATTTGCAAGCGATGAGAATAGCGTCGAGTACCCAGTCATCACAGCAATGGTTATGTATGCAACAAGTTTTGCAGCAAAATCCCCTGCTTCATACTTTAATGTAAACATCTTCTTTTTAGTTTTATTGTTTCTTGCAACAGTGATCGTTGTTAGAAAAATTCGACCTGAGTTTGCATACCTATCAGCAATAGCACCTGCAATGATTGCATCCCTGTTTATCAACTGGGACCTATGGGGAATTGCAACGATGATGCTTGCAATCTATTGGTTTGATCGCAAGCAATATCTCCATAGCGCACTCATTCTTTCGCTTTCGATTTCAACAAAGTTTCTACCAATCTTTTTACTCATCCCAATTGCATTTATCTTGTGGCGAGATACAAAATTAAAGGAACTTGTGAAATATGTTGGAGTAGTTGCAGCAACATGGCTCGCGATTAATGCACCATTTGCTCTTACTACCCCAACTGGGTGGTGGCGCTTTTTCAAGTTAAATCTTGAGCGTGGTGCAGACTGGGGTTCATTCTGGTTAGCGCTGCAACAACTTGGAGTCAATCTTACAAATCTGAACTACCTATCAATTTTGTTATTACTTATCGGACTAACCTCAATTGCAGTTTTTCTCTTTGAGTTAAAGCACACACCAACACTTGCCTCTGTTGCATTTATTGTGATGGCAGCTGTGATGGTGGCTAGCAAGGTGTATTCACCACAGTTTGTCTTGTGGTTGACGCCATTAGCTGTCATCGCGTTGATAAACAAAGAAGATCTTCACGCTTTTTGGTTGTGGCAAGCAACGGAAGTTATTTATCATGTTGCAATCTGGCAACACATCGCATCCATTACTGATGCAAAATTTGGTCTTGGACCAACCCCGTATGCGATCCTGACCCTGGTCCGCATCGCAGGCACGATCTACCTCATGGTGGTCCTGGCCAGGAGGGCCCTGAAGGGGCGAAATAAGCGTGGAAGGCTCATGGATTTACTGTTTGAGACCTCCACCGTCTACCCTTAGCACTCCGCTAAAGCTTGCTTTCTCGGAGAATTTAACCCTCCTGTCACGGAAATACCGTGGCCGTCTTAGTCCAGAGGAGGTCGGGTTAACACATGCGTCATTATGAACTTATGGTCATTCTTGATCCAGAACTAGAAGAACGCACAGTCACACCAAGCCTAGAAACATACTTGAAGATCATCAAAGACTCAGGTGGAACAGTCAACAAGCTCGACTTGTGGGGCCGTCGCCGTATGTCTTTTGAAATTCAGAAAAAAGGCGAAGGTATCTACGCAGTAATTGATATGAACTGCGAACCAGCAGCGATTAAGGAATTAGATCGCCAGCTTAATTTGAACGAATCAGTGTTACGCACAAAGGCAATGCGTCTAGACGCATAATCTTTTTTTAACACGATGCTAGGACTCCACGAGTAGAGATGAGGAAATAAAATGGCAGCAGGAGATACAACAATCACAATGATCGGCAACTTAGTTGACGATCCAGAGCTTCGTTTCACACCATCAGGTGCGGCCGTTGCAAAGTTTCGCGTTGCATCAACACCACGCTATTTAGATAAGCAAACTAATGAATGGAAAGATGGCGAGAGCCTTTTCCTTCAGTGTCAGATCTGGCGTCAAGCAGCTGAAAATGTTGCAGAGTCACTGACAAAAGGAATGCGCGTCATCCTTTCTGGTCGTCTTAAGCAACGTTCATATGAAACTAAAGAGGGCGAAAAGCGCACCGTCTTTGAGGTAGAAGTAGATGAAGTCGGTCCATCACTACGCAATGCAACCGCGAAGGTCACTAAGGCCCAGCGTTCTGCAGGTGCGAGCGGCGGATACTCTGCACCAGCTGCAGCGGATTCATTTAACGAAGACCCATGGGCAGCAGCATCATCGTCTGCGCCAGCAGGTGGTGGATGGGGAACATCCACAACTGACGAGCCACCGTTCTAAATCCAACTAACCATCCATTCCTAGTTCACTCTAAAAGTAAACGCTTTTAAAGAAAACTAGGGCCCGAAAAGGAGCACCATAATGGGAGCAAGAAATAACAAGGCTCTACGCGAGCCTAAGAATAAGAATGCAAAAGCTGCAGCCTTAAACAAGAAGTTTAAGAAGAAGCCTTGCAGCTTCTGCCAGCAGAAGGTCACATTTATTGATTACAAAGATATTGCGACACTTCGCAAGTACATTTCTGATCGCGGCAAAATCCGCGCTCGCCGCGTTACAGGTGCCTGCACACAGCACCAGCGTTCAATCGCAACAGCGGTAAAGAACAGCCGTGAAGTAGCACTACTTCCTTACACATCTTCAGCACGATAAGGGGACTAGAGATATGAAACTAATCCTTACCCGTGAAGTTGCAGGCCTAGGCGCTGCAGGAGATGTTGTAACTGTTAAAGACGGATTCGCTCGCAACTTCTTGTTGCCACGCGGAAACGCAATTGCTTGGTCACTTGGTGGAGAAAAGCAGATCGAAAGCATTCGTCGCGCGCGTTCAGCACGCGAAGTTCGCGATATCGATCATGCAAAGGAAATCAAGGCAAAACTTGAGGGCGCATCAGTAGTTACTAAGGTCAAGGTTGGCGCAAAGGGCGCACTCTTTGGTTCAGTAACTGACAAAGATGTTGCTTCAGCAATCAAGTCTGCAACTGGTCTAGATATCGATCGTCACACGATCGCTACTAAGGGCCACATCAAGAAGCTTGGCACACACGATGTGAAGATCACTTTGGGTCACAACGTGGTTGCAAAGGTTTCAGTAAACGTTGTAGCTGACAAGTAAGTATCAATAATTAGAAGGCCCGCCACCTCTGTGGCGGGCCTTTTTATTTCTATTGAGTGATTTGTGTAGTCATATGGTTGTAATTCAAGCAAATTGAGTCGACACTGAGCCCATGAAGAAGAGCCTGCTCGCACTGACGGTGGTCTTCGCGCTCCTGATTCCCATGAATGCAATAGCCGCGGTTAAAGCGGGTGCAAGCTGTAAGAAAGCAGGACAAACTTCTACCTACATGGGCAAGAAGTACACATGTATTAAAAGCGGCAAGAAACTTGTGTGGAATAAGGGTGTATTAATTCCTAAACCAACACCAACTGTGACACCGACACCGAGTGCAACACCGACACCAACTGTGACCCCAACACCAACTGCAACTCCGACAGTTACCCCTATCCCCACCCCCACCAGGACGATTGACCCCACCAGAGCTGTCCAAGGTCAGGCATGCATTCGAAACTCCGGGGATGTTGTCGGGTATAACGATCAAAAAATCTTGGTTGTTCTGATGTGCAATCAATTCGATGATAGATATTTTCCAAGACCTGGTGGCAGAGCAGTTGATCAAGACACTGGAGAAATTGCACCGCCTGTTCCGCCAAAGGGCAACGAACCAACCGTGCCGAGCGGTAATGCAGAGATAAACCCCTACGTAAAGCCACCCGTAGTTACCAGTAAGCCACTGACCGAACTCACAAGCTCGACCGCCTTTGAGGATTTAACAAGCTGTCGCTTACCTGATGGTGACCCAAACCTAACAAACATGACTGTTGGTTTTCCGTTACCACAAGGCAGAGTGAACTTTACAAAGAAAACGATAGTTCAGATTTTGCCAGTCAGTTTCTCTGATGTTACAAGTGAAACAAATCCAGGTATTGATTACAAAAAACCCATAGAAGTGATGAAGACTTTTTGGGAAAATCAATCCTTTGTTGGCACTGAAATTGAGGTCAGAACACCTTCCCAATACAAACAGCTACCCAAGAAAGTGTTGGAGTATGAACTTACTAGCGGCCTCTATGGGTTTGAGAGTAGAAAATATTCAGATTTTGTTCGCTTTGTTGTTAGTCAATATGACTCAGAAATCGATTTCACAAAAGTTGAAACAGTCGTTGTTGTATTTCCTTTAGCAACAACTCAAGAGCAAATAGGTACATGGGTTGTTGATACTCAAAACACCTTCACAACGAGTGAAGGCGCAATCTACAACTACATGTTGGCAGGTAAGGGAGTAACCAAGACTGATAGCTCTGCCTGGGTCCATGAATACGGTCACGCACTTGGACTAACAGATATGCGTTTTGTTGATCCAGTTAATTCAAATATTCAGCGACCTGAAGGACTTGGTGTTTTCGATGTTATGGGAAGTGGAAGCACAGTCCCAGAGATTTTGTTATGGAGTCGCTTCCTCATAAACGTTCTAGCCCCTAAACAAGTTCTCTGTATTTCTCAACCAAGCACAAGTACGCATTGGATTCGACCTCTGGAACAAAGAGATAGCGAATTAAAGGGATTAATCATTCCAACGGGAACTTTCACAGCAATTGCTATTGAGTCACGTCGAAGCTATGGCTGGGATTCCTTCCTATCCCCCAAGGATCAAGGTGTTTTGGTCTACACAGTAGACACTCGAGTTCCTTACAAACGCTCACCGATGCAGATTATTGCTCCCTTACGCAGCCTAGATCGCGAGTGGTACACAGATAGCGCCTTAAAGGCAGGCGAATCAGTTATCTCTAACGGTTGGAAGATCACCGTTGTTGAGTCGGGAGATTTTGGAGATGTTGTTAAAGTTGAAAAAGTTGGCTGATAACTAAAGCCATTTAGCTTTCTTGAACTTGCGATAGAGGAAACCGGTAACAATTAACAATCCCGTCAGCACCATTGGGTATCCAAATTTCCAACGTAATTCAGGCATCACATCAAAGTTCATGCCATAAATTCCAGCGACCATTGTTGGCACAGAAGCTAATGCGACATAAGAAGTAATTTTGCGCATGTCAATGTTTTGTTGCAATTGGATATGCGCTAAATCTGCCTGTAAAGCAGATGTTAATAAAGTGTCTAAACCAGCTGCAGCATCAGAGGCGCGCGACAGATGATCTAATGTGTCGCGAAAGAATGGAGTAAGTGAAGGCTCCATGTGGGGCGCACCTTCGCTTGCTAACTTTTGCAAGGGTGATAGCAAAGGATCAATTGCGTGACGAAACTCGATAACCTCGCGCTTTAAGAAATAAATATCCTCAGACTGTGTTTCTAGATTACCGTTGAATACTCGCTGTTCAACCTGCATAACATCTTGTTCAAGTTCTGCGGCAACATCTATATAGCAATCAATGCAGTGATCAATGATTGCGTGCAGTACAGCGTAGGGTCCCTTGGCAAGGTGATCTGGGTTGGCTTCTAAATAAGCACGGGTATTGGCAAGCGGTGCACCATCGCCATGTCGCACAACAACAATGTAGTGATCTCCTACGAAGCAAAAGATTTCACCTGTAGAAACCTCACTTCGTGCTTCATCGTAAAAAACTGTCTTTAGAACACAAAATTGCAAACCTGGGTAATCTTCAAGCTTTGGACGCTGCTTTGCCTAAATTGCATCTTCAATAGATAAAGTGTGAAAACGAAAATCTCCAACGATCTTTTCAAACTCTTCTTGTGTTGGTTCCGCTAAACCAACCCAAACAAAACCACCTTCTGTTTTGGCTTTTGTAATTAGCTCTGGGAGATTGGAAGGTTCGGTATAGCGAATGCCTCACGATAAAGTGCGTAGTCAACGATCATGGTTGAACTCTGCCCTAGATAGGTAAACAACTGGTGCGATCTCGCAATGTGGGATGCTCAGAAATACTTTCCTCCACAGGGCTGTGTGTATAGATATCGCCTCTGACCTGCGGTTTTAGCCTAGATGAGGGCAACCACCTGCACTTATCCACACTCGATCCACCGCTACATGCACAGGAATTAGCCCTTATCCACCCACTTACACACAGTTTGTCCCCAGGGGCAAAGGGCGTTCTTCGCGCACAAGGGGGATGAAGGCTTAAGTTACGCGCAGCAAGTAACACACTTGTCAGTGTCCTATGGGAGGTTTAACGCGTGAGCATCGCAGAACTTCCTAACAGCCGTCCCGTTCGTGCCTCCACCGTCAACTCTGTTGGAGCTGAGTTTGAACGCACACCACCACAAGATCTGATTGCAGAGCAATCTGTTCTTGGTGGAATGTTGTTATCCAAGGATGCAATTGCAGATGTAATTGAAATTATTCGTGATCGCGATTTCTATCGCCCAGCACATGAGTTAATTTATGACGCAATTATTGATTTGTATGGTCGCGGTGAACCAGCTGATGCTGTGACTGTCTCTGCAGAACTTTCTAAACGTGGCGATATTGCACGCGCAGGTGGCGCTCCTTATCTACACACACTGATCTCTTCCGTTCCAACAGCAGCTAATGCTGGTTACTACGCAAAGATTGTTCGTGAACATGCAATCATGCGCCGTTTAGTTGAAGCTGGCACAAAGATTGTTCAATACGGCTACACCACTGAAGGTGAAGTGGATGACATGGTTGACCTCGCGCAAGCTGAGGTTTATGCAGTTACTGAACGTCGTTCATCAGAAGATTATGTTCAACTTTCAACGCTACTTCCACAAGCACTTGATGAGATCGAAGCGATTTCAAAAGGAATTGGTGTTGAAGGTGTTAAGACAGGATTTAAAGATCTTGATGTGTTAACCCATGGCCTACATCCAGGTAACATGATTATTTTGGCAGCACGTCCTGCTATGGGTAAGTCAACACTCGGTCTTGATATTGCACGTCATGCATCAATTCATGATGGATTAACTTCAGTTATTTTCTCGCTTGAAATGTCAAAGAGTGAAATCACAATGCGTATGTTGTCTGCCGAAGCACGTGTTGGTCTTAACAATATTCGTTCAGGTTCTTTATCTGATGATGAGTGGTCTCGTCTTGCTCGTCGCATGGGTGAAATTTCAGAAGCTCCATTGTTTATCGACGATTCACCTAACCTTTCAATGATGGAGATCCGCGCAAAGGCCCGCCGCTTAAAGCAGCGTCACGACCTTAAACTCATTGTTATTGACTACTTACAACTGATGTCTTCAGGTAAGAAAGTTGAGAACCGTCAGCAAGAAGTATCTGAGTTCTCTCGCCAATTAAAATTGATGGCTAAAGAGCTAAACATTCCTGTTATTGCAATCTCCCAGCTAAACCGTGGACCAGAACAACGAACAGATAAGAAGCCAATGCTTTCAGATCTTCGTGAATCAGGTTCAATCGAACAAGATGCTGACGTAGTTATCTTGCTCCATCGTGATGATATGTATGACTCACAAAACCGAACCGGTGAAGCAGATTTAATTGTGGCAAAGCACCGTAACGGTCCTACTAAAACTATCACCGTCTCTGCCCAGCTTCACTATGCACGCTTCTATGACATGCCACAAAATCCAGGTAGCGGAACAGACTGGACACAACAGCGCGAAGATTCAAATACTTCACCAGAAGATAACTTCGGAGCTTAAGCAGTTTTATTGCGTGCCTGATCTGCCATATAGATACCGGCAATCACAACTGCGCCACCAAGAAGTTGAATCATGGTCCAGGTTTCTGTAAACCAAATCCAAGCAATTATGCCAACAAAAATTGGTTCAAGTAATCCAAAGGCACTTGTCGTGGATGCCTTTAAATTCTTAAGACCGTTCATTACGAGTAAATAAGGCAGGATCGTTCCGATAAGAACAACATAAAGTATCAGCACCCAACCAGGAGCGTTAGAGCCTTCAAGGGCTCCCTCAAGCGGAATTGATGTCGTAAAGACTGCAAATGGAAAGTCCCAGATTGGTAGCACTAAACACCATGCAACAGCTGCAAAGAAAAAGCCCCACATCGTGATTGATTGACTATCCCGAGAGCCAGAGAGTGACTCACCTGTGAGAAAGTAAAAGGCAAGTGCAAAAGATGCGCCGAAACTTGCGATGACACCAATACCATCAAGAGTTAACCCATCCCAAACTTGTGCAATACATGCCAAGCCAGTTAGTGCCAGCAATAAAGCCAGCCACATTTGGTTGGGCACATGCTTGCGCTTAACAACCTTTAAGTAGAGGACAATCCACACTGGAGCTGTAAATTCGATAAGCAGGGCAATACTCACATGCATCCTTGATATGGCTAGAAAGTAGAGTGCCTGGACCAAAGCAATGCCTACAACACCATATGAAATTAAGGGCAGGATCTCCGAGCGCTTAATGCGAAAGGTCTTTGGAGCTCTACTCCACAAATACAACGCCAGTATTGTGCAAGCACAAATGGCTCGAATTTGGGCTAAACGCCATGGAGTGATGTGTCCATCGAGCAATAACTTGGATGCAATGCCATTACTGGCAAACATCAAGGCAGAAAGAATCAGCAGCAGTTCACTGCGGCGAGCTTTAAGCATCTAGCAAGCGTAACTGATTAAAAGGCGCTTTCAGGGATCTCCATGATCGACCCATCAGTTGCCTCAACGATCTTACGATCTGCAGTGATGTGTGGCAGATTGTTGTGAACGAAGAACTTTGCTGCTGCAATCTTTCCTGTGTAGAAATCAGTGTCCTTGCCAGCGCTAGGTAGTTTCTCTACTGCAATATCTGCCTGGCGGAGCAATAGCCATGAAGTGATGATGTCACCAACAGCCATTAAGCAACGTGATGTGTTCAGACCTACTGTGTAAATCTTTACTGGATCAGATTGAGATTCCATTGCATGTCCTACCAACACACTAACGATTGCATTGAGGTCGCCAAGTACCTTAAGGAGTGCTTGCTTTTCTGCAGTGTGTGTTCCGCCAGCTTCTGCAAACTTCTGAATTTCTTTTCCTAACAAACCAAGTGCACGTCCACCATCTTTAACAACCTTACGGAAGAAGAAGTCAAGACCCTGAATTGCAGTTGTCCCTTCATACAAAGTATCAATCTTTGCATCGCGAACATACTGCTCAAGTGGCCAATCACGCGTAAAGCCGGCTCCACCAAATGTTTGAAGTGATTCAGTACCCAGAAGCGTCCAAGACTTTTCTGAACCGTAACCCTTAACAACAGGAAGTAATAGATCATTAAGTGCGATCATGTCTGCAGCACGATCTTTATCCCCTGAAATTTCAGCAAGTTCAATTTCATCTTGAATAGAAGCTGTGTAAAGCACTAACGCGCGCATACCTTCGCTATAGGACTTTTGGACCATCAACGAACGGCGCACATCAGGGTGCTTGATGATTGTGACGCGAGGTGAAGCCTTGTCATTCATTACCTTCATGTCACCGCCCTGCACACGTTCCTTGGCGTATGACAAGGCTTGTAGATAGCCTGTAGAAAGCGTTGCGATCGCCTTAGTTCCAACCATCATGCGAGCAAATTCAATAACTTTGAACATCTGCGCGATACCTTCGTGCACCTCACCCAACAAGTAACCAACAGCAGGTTCATGCTCTCCTAGGTTAACTTCGCAAGTTGCAGAAACATTTAGCCCCATTTTGTCTTCAAGTGCTGTTACATAAACACCATTGCGCTTACCCAATTCTCCTGTTTCAAAATCAAACATGAACTTAGGAATTAGAAATAGTGAAAGACCCTTTGTTCCTGGTCCGCCACCTTCGCGACGAGCAAGTACAAAGTGAACAATGTTGTCATAGAAGTCAGCATCTCCTGAAGTGATGTAACGCTTTGTTCCAGTGATGTGCCATGTTCCATCTGGTTGCTGCACAGCCTTTGTGCGACCTGCACCAACATCTGAACCTGCATCAGGTTCTGTTAGCTGCATCGTTGCACCCCAGTGCTTTTCAACCATGTGCTTTGCAATCTTCTTTTGCTCATCTGTTCCAAGAACATATGCAACCTGTGCGAATGCATAACCTGATGCATAGATGTGAATTGCAGGGTTTGAACCCAAAACCATTTCAGCAATAGCCCAACGCACCGATGGAGGAATCTTCATTCCACCAAGATCTACTGGAGCATCAACACGCCACCATTCACCATCAACATATGCCTTGTATGACTTCTTAAAACTTTCAGGCAAAGTAACGTTACCGGTCTCTTTGTTAAGTATTGCGCCAACGCGATCGCCTTCCACAAAAGATGCAGCTAGATCGTTTTCACATAAACGTTTTACCTCTTCAAGCATTCCCATAGTGGTATCGCGATCAACTTCACCGTATGGGTTTGTTCCCATAACTTTTTCGCGACCCAAAAGGTCAAAGAGGCAGAATTCAATGTCACGGAGGTTTGCGATGTAATGGCTCATGGGGGTAATAATGCTACCCACCAGTAACTTAATCAAGGGCATGAGCGTATTTCGCTCCCCAATCCCTCACCTTTCTACCTATAGGCTCACCGCTGTGTTACTTAGCGATCGCGATATCCGCGCAGAGATAGAGGCAGGCCGAGTCGGCTGCGAGCCTTTCCATGAAGCCATGATCCAGCCATCATCTGTCGATGTGCGCTTGGACAAGTTTTTCCGAGTTTTTGAAAACCACAAATACAGCGTCATTGATCCATCTATTGAACAGCCAGAGCTAACTCGTGAGGTTGTTGCAGAAGGCGATGAGCCCTTTATCTTGCACCCAGGTGAGTTTGTATTGGCAAGCACCTATGAAGTGATCACACTTCCTGATGACATTGCAGGACGACTCGAAGGAAAGTCTTCACTTGGTCGCCTTGGCTTACTCACACACTCAACAGCAGGCTTTATTGACCCAGGATTTAGCGGTCACATCACACTAGAGCTTTCAAACGTTGCCAATCTGCCAGTGAAGTTATTTGCAGGCATGAAAATTGGTCAACTCTGTCTCATCAAACTCTCATCTCCTGCTGAGCATCCTTACGGCAGCGAGAAGTATGGTTCTAGGTATCAAGGTCAGCGCGGCCCAACCCCAAGCCGTTCCTTCCTTAACTTTCATAGATCAAAAATTAACTAGTTTTGCTTAAAAAGGAATTTGTAATGAGCGCATTGAAACTTCGAACGCTCAGAGAAAAACTATGGGCAATCGTTGCTGCTTCATTTGTTGCACGTGTCATTATGTTTTTTGTTTTACCCAATACACCGTCATCACTTGCACCAGATGAAGGAACATATGCATCGTTAACCAAATGGATTGCAGAATCAAAACCTGCTGCAGATTTTCCAGCCTTCGGTGAAGGCCTTTATCTCTCAGGCCGATCAATCATTATTCCTTCAAGTGCTTTATATCGTATTGGCATGGACGAACTTGATGCTGTCAGATTGATATCTTCAATTTACGGCTTTTTAAGCCTAGTTCTATTGACTTTTTTCGCTCTAAAGTTGCTTAACACGAGAGATGATTTAAGTAAGTTCAATTCTCGCTTACTTCTTCTGTTCTTTACGGTTTTCGCTTTTCTACCAAGTCATTTTGTTTGGTCGACCTTAGGTTTACGCGAAGGCCCAAATGAGTTTTGGGTGTTGTTGTCATTAACTTCAGCTTTTGTGATCTTCCACTTGAAGACACGTTTTCAACCGTTAGTGTATTTAGCGCTCTTTGCTTCAATAGTTATGTGTTTCAGTACAAGACCACAAGTGGGGTTGGTGTTAGGTGTTGGTTTACTGATCTATCTCGTTACACGGATTAAGCAAGCTAAGTCCCTGCTTGCCATTGCCGCGGTTCTATCGGGAGTATTTCTCGGAAGCATTGCTACCAGTGGAAATTCTGGAGTTTCAATTGTGGAAGACCCAGGAGTGGTAATCACCATGGTGGATGGGATTCCTACTAGACATACCGGAAACCAAGTAGCTGCTGCTTCGGTAATTGAAACACCCAACTGCCCTCTGTCTCAAAATTCTTTAGTGTCGACAGCCCCAAGTCGTGTTGATACTTACGCTTGCATTATCTGGAGAGCCCCCTATATGACTTCTACTTTCCTTTTAAGACCATTCATTATTGGAGATGTCACCAGTACTTCCAGCGCAATTGCAGCGACGGAAAATCTAATTTGGCTTCTAGCCTTTGGGTTAATCGCTTTCTTGATAGTTAAGCGCCGAGGGATTCCAAGATTTAATCAGCTAGCACCCTCATTGATTTTCTTCTCCTTGTATGTAGTAGGTGCTGGGGCGTATGAAGGAAATATGGGCACAGCCTTTAGGCATAAATCACTAATTCTCTGGGTAGTTCTGGCACTGCTCCTGAGCCTGCTCTGGAGAAACTCTCAGCCTCCAACGCCGGACGCTAGGAATAAAACGGCAGAAAGCGCGGTTTAATTAGTCATGGAAATAATCATTGTTGTTGGTGTCATCGCTCTTATCGCTGTCTTTATCGTCTCTCAATACAACCGTCTTATTCGGTTAAACATCACAGTAGATGAAGCATGGTCACAGATTGAGGTTCAGTTAAAGCGTCGTGCTGATCTAATTCCTAACTTGGTAGAAACAGTTAAGGGATATGCAACCCACGAACAATCAACATTTGATGCAGTAGTTACCGCTCGTGCAAAGGCAACAACAGCTTCTACTGTTGCAGATACGGCAGCAGCAGATGGAATGCTGACACAAGCACTACGAGGACTACTTGCAGTTGCTGAGGCATATCCAGATCTAAAAGCATCTGCAAACTTTTTGTCACTTCAAGAAGAGCTCTCAACCACTGAAAACAAAGTTTCATTTGCACGTCAGTTCTATAACGACAACGTGCGCTCGCTCAATACCGCTGTAAAGACCATACCAAGCAGTCTTTTTGCTGGTCTTGCAAAGGTCACAGAGCGCGAATTTTATGAGGTTGAAAACCCTCAAGATCGTAACGTTCCAAACGTTAAGTTCTAATGAACTTTAGAACGATGCAAGCGGCTAACCGCCGCAAAACAATTGGTTTGCTTGTTGGCATGGGTGTTTTGGTGTGGCTGGTTGTCTATGCCGCATTAACATACTTTGGAACATCAACAGCAGGAATAGTTCCAATTGCTGTTGGTATTGCATTAGTTTCTGTGTGGGGTTCCTATTACGGTTCCGACAAATTAGTGTTAACAATGACTGGTGCAAAGTTAATTCAAGAATCTGACAACCCAAAGCTTTTTGATTTAATCCATGAAGTAGTAATTGCTTCCGGCTTACCTATGCCTAAGGTTGCAATCGTTATTGACAGCGCGCCAAATGCCTTTGCAACAGGTCGAAACCCCGAGCATGCACTCATTGCCTTCACAACAGGCATCTTGGATGCAATGGATAGGGATCAACTACAAGGTGTCATTGCCCATGAGATGGCACATGTGGCAAACCGCGACACTTTAGTCAGCGCAGTTGCGGCAACAACAGCAGGTGCGATTGCGATTTTATCTGACATGTTGACCCGCATGATGTGGTTTGGCGGAGGCAGAGATCGCAACCGTGAAGGCGGCGGCAATCCGCTACTTTTAGTTGTCTCACTTGTCATTCTTATTTTGGCACCGTTAGCAGCGATGATGCTTAAATCTGCAATTTCACGCAAGCGTGAATCTTTAGCTGATGCAACTGCTGTTGCCTTCACAAGAAACCCTGCAGGACTGCGTTCTGCTCTAGAGGTATTGGCTGCAGATTCGACCGTTGTGCAACAACGTTCAACTGCTGTTGCACATATTTGGATTGAATCACCGCTCGATGCAAAATCTGTTTCAAAACTATTCTCTACCCACCCACCGATTGCAGAGCGAATCGCTGTTCTTAAATCTATGGAGTCTTTGGGCTAACTAGGCTTTGAAATGCAGCGTGAAAGTAGCGCCATTACCTGGTTCTGAGGCTACTGAGACTTCCCCGCCATGTGCCTTCATGACCTCATCGACAATTGAGAGCCCAAGACCACTGCCATCACTGCTGTTGCGCTGGCGAGAGGTGTCAACGCGATAGAAGCGCTCAAAAATATGCTGTTGATCTTGTGCAGTAAGCCCCGGACCATTATCCGCAACTGTTACATATGTTCCATTGTCATCTGAGTAGGTCGCAACATGTATCGCAGTTCCTGCAGGAGTATGTGCACGAGCATTTGCCAGCAAGTTAGTAACAACCTGATAGATCTTGTCAGCATCCCCTTGTGTGTGAACATCATGGGCCACATCTGAAGTAATTGGATGTTCCGGTCCGGCAGCTTGTGCAGATAACACCGCTTCTCTAACAAGAGTTGAAAGATCAACATCTTCCATCACTATCTCACGAGACTGATCCATCCGAGCGAGCAATAGAAGATCTTCAACAAGTGATCCCATTCGTATTGATTCTTTTTCAATACGTGAGATTAATTCTTTTGTCTTTTCACCTTCTGGGACCGCGCCTTGGCGATGTAGTTCTGCAAATCCACGAATAGAGGTCAACGGTGTGCGCAGCTCATGACTGGCGTCTGCAACAAAACGACGCAGTTTGTTTTCAGTTTCCGTGCGAGCTGTAAAAGATTCTTCAATACGCGAAAGCATCTGGTTAAGCGAAGTACTCAATCGTCCTACTTCAGTATCTGGTTCAAAGTTTTCAAGACGGGCAGACAGATCACCAGCAGCAATCTTTTCAGCTGTTGCTTCAATCTTTGTCAGTGGTTTCATACCGATTTTGATTACTTGACGGGAAGCAAATGCGATAAACAAAAGCACAAGACCGCCAATAATGAGAAAGACAACACCAATTCTCTGAGTGGTCTTATCAAATTCACTTAAGGATTGCGCAACGATTACCGAACCAAGAGATGATGGTAGAACTGTGGTTGCAACACGAAAATCAGATCCTGGAGCCTCAATAGTAAAAGGCTCAGAACCAAAGGCTGCAACCTCTCCCGGCAGTAAGCCCATCACATATTCAGTGACCTGGTTGGAGTTTAGGTCCCCACCGATGCCACCGATTAGATTGCCGAAAGGATCTAAGACAGTTACAGAAATGGATGTTGGAACTCGATTGAGTGGCGTTGCCGCTCTCTCTGTTCGTGGACGATCATCATCATCCTCATCACGAGCAATACCTGCTTGATCAAGACGATCAGCAGTGCCACTCACAACGCTGAGTAATTGTTCATCAACCTGATTAATTAAATAATCTTTCAATAAAGCTTGTGCACCAAAACCTGCACCTAAAAAACCGAATGCCGAAAGAACAAGTACGCCAACCGTTAATCGATTACGCAGACTTGAGTTGGCATACGGGCTCTTCATACTTTACTTAGGCGGCATTCTTAAACGATAGCCAACACCGCGCACTGTGTGGATCAATGGTGGATCAAAGGAATCCACTTTCTTGCGAAGATATGAAATATAGGTTTCAACAATTCCCATATCTCCACGGAAATCGTATTGCCACACATGATCAAGAATCTGTGCTTTTGAAACAACGCGATCAGCGTTAATGATTAAGTAGCGAAGTAAGGCAAACTCTGTTGGTGAAAGATCTAGCATTTGACCAGCACGACGAACTTCATGTGTTGCCTCATCTAATTCAAGATCAGCAAAACGCATTCTTTCATCGTCGATTTCAATCTGATCTACACCTGTGCGACGGAGAAGTGCGCGCAGACGAGCAACAAGTTCTTCCAGTGAAAATGGCTTAGTCATGTAATCATCGCCGCCAAGAGTTAAACCCTTAACTTTGTCTTCCATGCCATCTTTTGCTGTTAGAAATAAAACGCCGGTATCGACGCCTTCGTTGCGAATCTTCTTACACACTTCAAAGCCATCTAGATCAGGCAACATGACATCTAGAACCATCGCATGTGGCTTGAAATCTTCTGCTACACGTAGAGCCTCGGCACCGTTAGCTGCGGTGCGGACATCAAAGCCAACAAATCGAAGGCTGGTAGAAATTAACTCGCTGATGCTGGGTTCATCATCAACGACAAGAATGCGTTGTGCGGTCTTTTCTGAAGTAGTAGTCATGGCTAGAGAATGCTCTCATAGCCTTAAAGTTAACTGAGAATGGGTGGAATTTACGCCTAATTCTCTTTGACGCTACGCAGCAAAACCTGCGCAACATCAAAGACTTCCACAGCTGACTCTTTGGCGTTCATACCATCCGAGGTCATGACGCGGCAGAAGGGACAGGCAACAGCCAACTCAGTAGCACCGGTATTGATCGCCTCTTCAACACGGTTGATATTGATACGAGTACCAATTTTCTCTTCCATCCACATACGTCCACCACCTGCGCCACAACAAAATGATCGTTCCTTGTTACGTGGCATTTCAGTTAGATCAGCACCTGTTGCTTCCAGAATTTCGCGCGGTGGTTGGTAGATCTCGTTATGACGACCGAGGTAGCAAGGATCGTGATAGGTCATTGCAGTATGTGACATCTTGATTGGAATCAAACGCTTCTCACGAAGTAATTGATTTAGAAGTTGTGTGTGGTGAACCATTTCAAGTTCAAAGCCTTGCTGGCCATAATCGCGACCGATTGTTGTAAAGCAATGAGGACAGGTAACAACAACTTTCTTCTTGCCCTTTGGACGATCTCCAAATGTCTCTTTAAATGTTTCAATATTCTCACGTGCCAGAATTTGATACAAGAACTCATTACCAGCACGACGTGCTGGATCTCCCGTGCAAGTCTCTTTCTTGCCTAGAACAGCAAAGTTAACTCCCGCCATATACAAAAGTTCTGCAACAGCTTTTGTTGTTTTCTTTGCCCGTTCTTCATATGCACCAGCACAACCCACCCAGAATAAATACTCAACATCATCAGGTAATTGACCTTCAATGACATTGACCGGGAAATCACACTCTGCAATCCAAGCTTCACGATCTGTGCGATTAGCTCCCCATGGGTTACCGGTCTTTTCAAGATTTCTAAATGTTCCACCAAGTTCAGATGGAAACTCTGATTCAACTAAAACTTGGAAGCGACGCATGTTAACGATGTGATCAATGTGCTCAATATCAACTGGGCATTCATTAACGCAGGCACCACATGTTGTGCAGGACCAAAGGACATCTAAACTGATTGGTGAATTCTCACCAACAAGTGCCTCATTTTCAACGGTTTTAGCAAAGGCATGATCGCGCATAGCCATGATCAAAAGCTTTGGTGACAATGGTTTTTCTGTGTGCCACGCAGGACATTGTGATTGGCAGCGACCGCATTCAGTACACGATGTCATATCCAACAATCCCTTCCAGGATATGTCAGCCCGTGTGCCTAAACCAAAGACATCATCATCTTTTGGATCTTCAAAGTTAATTTCTTCCCCGTGTGACAACATCGGAGGTAGTGCGCCTAATGATGACTTTCCATCTGCGTTACGACGGTAGAAGATGTTAAATGGAGCTAAGAATCGGTGCCAGGCAATACCCATCGTCAAATTTGTGGCAATAACAATAAACCAAGTCATTGAGCCAACGATTTTGATGGTTGCCACAATCTGGATCCACATTGTTATCTCTGACAGTGTCATTGCTTTAAACATGTCGGCAATAAACCAGGTGGTGATGTAATGGCGATTCCAGGCCATTTCGTTTGAGAGCGCACCTTCAAGGCCACGCAATGCGATTACACACACCACAATTAAAACGATGGTGAATTCAACGTAGTAAGCCTTGGCCATACCAGAGCCAGCAAAACGGGAACGCTTATTGCGCAATCTGGTTACTTGGCGAATACCAATCAAAGCGACGATACCAATTCCAGTTGACCACGCAACCAACTCAGTGATGTATTCATATACCCACATGTGCCCAATAATTGGCAAGGCAAATCTAGGATTAATTAATTGTCCATATGCGGTAATCAAAGTTCCAAAGAGTGCGAAGAAGCCAATCATCACAAACCAGTGAGCAAAACCAACAACTGTAAAGTTCAACATCTTTGTGTGACCAAAGACCTCGCGCGCTGCCATACGCAACCGCTGCAACTTGTCGTTACTGCGCGTTGAATCAGGTTGACCCTTCTTATAGATACCGATCAGTGCTTTTGTCCGGACGGCAAGAAGAATGAGAGCTATGAGTGTGATGCCATAGGAAAGGCCTGCGAGTGCGAGGTTCATGGGGGTAAGGCTAGCCAGCCCAGGCTGGAATAAAGAGGAAGGGTTCTGTGTTCAACTAGATAGAAACCTGAGTCGCGGCGACTCAACCTTTTGAGTACAATCGACTCAGGTTCAACAATCCTCGACCCTAGATCAGGCTCGAGAGGGACAAAAGGAGCACACATAATGGCTAGAGCAGTCGGAATCGACCTCGGTACAACAAACAGCTGCGTATCCGTCCTTGAAGGTGGCGAGCCAACAGTTATCGCCAACGCAGAAGGTGCGCGCACAACCCCATCCATCGTGGCCTTTGCCAAAAATGGCGAGGTTCTTGTTGGTGAAGTGGCAAAGCGTCAATCAGTGACAAACGTCGAACGCACAATCCGTTCCGTGAAGCGTCACATGGGTACTAACTGGACTATCGATATTGATGGCAAGAAGTACACATCACAAGAAATTTCAGCACGCGTGCTACAAAAACTAAAGCGCGATGCAGAAGCATATTTGGGCGAGACAGTAACTGATGCGGTTATTACCGTGCCCGCTTACTTTAATGATGCCCAACGTCAAGCAACAAAAGAAGCTGGTGAAATTGCCGGTCTCAACGTTCTTCGCATCATCAACGAGCCAACTGCTGCAGCGCTCGCATACGGTCTTGATAAGGCAGACAAAGAACAAACAATTCTTGTCTTTGACCTCGGTGGTGGAACATTTGACGTTTCACTATTGGAAATCGGCGATGGTGTTGTTGAAGTGAAGGCAACTAACGGCGATAACAATCTAGGTGGAGATGACTGGGATCAAGCACTTGTTGATCACCTAGTACAAACATTTGGATCTGCAAATGGAATTGATTTAACAAAAGACAAGATGGCAATGCAACGTGTTCGTGAAGCTGCTGAAAAAGCAAAGATCGAACTTTCTTCTTCACAATCTGCATCAGTCAACCTTCCATACATCACAGTTGATGCTGAAAAGAATCCACTGTTCATGGATGAAACAATTACTCGGGCACAGTTCCAGCAGTTAACCGCCGGATTACTTGAGCGTTGCAAGAAGCCATTCCTGGCAGTTCTTAAGGATGCTGGAATTCCTATCGATAAGATTCATTCAGTAGTACTTGTTGGTGGATCAACTCGTATGCCAGCAGTTGTCGAATTAGTGAAAGAGTTAACCGGCGGAAAAGAACCAAACAAGGGTGTTAACCCTGATGAGGTTGTTGCAGTTGGTGCATCTCTTCAAGCTGGTGTTTTAAAGGGTGAAGTAAAGGATGTATTGCTCCTAGACGTTACTCCGCTGTCACTTGGCATCGAAACCAAGGGTGGCGTAATGACACGTCTAATTGAGCGAAACACAACAATCCCAACAAAGCGCAGTGAAGTATTCACAACAGCAGATGACAATCAGCCTGCTGTGCAGATTCAGGCATACCAGGGCGAACGTGAAATGGCTGCTTACAACAAGAAGCTAGGAATGTTCGAACTAACAGGTCTGCCACCAGCACCACGTGGAGTGCCACAAATCGAAGTTACATTCGACATCGATGCAAACGGAATTGTTCATGTATCTGCAAAAGATCTAGGAACAGGTAAAGAGCAGAGCATGACTATCACTGGCGGATCTGCATTGTCTAAGGAAGAGATCGAGCGCATGATGGCCGATGCTGAATCACACGCTGAAGAAGATCGTCAGCGCAAAGAAGAAGCAGAAATCCGCAACGCAGGCGATTCACTTCTTTACTCAACTGAAAAGTTCATCAAGGACAACGAAGAGAAGTTGTCACAGGGTGATTCACTTGAGAAGAAGACAGAGACAGAAGCAGCCTTAGCAGAACTTAAGACCGCACTCGGTGGTTCAAACTACGAAATGATTAAGTCAGCAACTGAAAAGGTAGCAACAGTTAGCCAGGCACTTGGTGCAGCGTTATATGCAGCAGGAGCAGCTGAAGCCGATGCAACACCTCAAGAAGATGGTGTTGAAGACGCTGAAGTAATTGAAGAAGAACAAAAGTAATGTCAGAGGAAACTACCGAACAAGTAGTAGAAGAAGTTGTTGAGCCGGGTCAGGAAACTGACCCGGTTGCAACACTGACCGCGGACCTGCAACGACTACAGGCAGAGTATGCAAACTACCGAAAGCGTGTAGAACGCGATCGCGCCGTTGCACATGAAAGCGCAGTCGGTGCTGTCTTAACAGAGTTGTTGGCACTCCTTGATGACGTTGACAGAGCTGAGGCACATGGGGAGTTATCTGGTGGCTTTAAAGCGGTGGCAGACCAGCTAAATTCAATAGTTTCACGCATTGGCCTTGAAAAATATGGGACAGAAGGTGAAGCCTTTGATCCACAGATACATGAAGCACTGATGCATGATGAATCTGCAGATGTTGAAGTACCAACAGCTTCAAAGATTTTGCAATCTGGATATAAATACAAAGAACGAATTCTGCGACCTGCAAGAGTTGCAGTAACAGATCCAGCGGGAGCGTAATTAATCATGGCAGCTAAAGATCTCTATGAAAAGGACTTCTACAAAGTTCTTGGCGTAGATAAGAAGGCTGCCGCCGATGAAATCAAAAAGAAGTACCGCGCACTTGCTCGCGATCTACACCCTGATAAAACAAAAGGTGATGCAGAAAAAGAAGAAAAGTTCAAAGCTGTATCAGAAGCCTATGAAATCCTGTCAGATACAAAAAAGCGCGCTGAATACGATGAAGCTCGTTCTTTGTTTGAAAGAGGTGGATTTCGTTCACCCCTAGGTGGTGGATTTCAAGGTGGAGATTTCAGTGATGTTTTTGGAAGCGGAAATCCGCAAGATATTTTCGCCAATCTCTTTGGTGGCGGACGCCGTGGGCCTCGCAAAGGTCAAGATCTACAAACTGAAGCAACAATTACATTTCGCGAATCTGTTTTTGGCACAACCCTTGATCTTCGGTTAGCAACGGACCGTGGACAAGCACAAAATATTTCTGCCCGCGTTCCAACAGGCGTCAATGATGGAGCAAAGATCCGCGTTAAAGGAAAAGGCGCTGCAGGTGAAGCAGGTCCTGGTGATCTCTTCATTCAATTACATGTGAAGCCTCATCCAATCTTTTCTCGCAAAGGTGAAAATTTAATGATCACCTTGCCAGTTACATTCACTGAAGCTGCACTTGGCGCAGACATTAAGGTGCCTACAATGTCTGAGGATGATGTAACAGTACGTATCGCACCCGGCACGCCTAACGGTCGCACACTTCGCGTAAAGGGCCGTGGCATCACAAAAGGAAGCACCACAGGCGACTTATTAGTCACTGTTGAGGTCCAGGTCCCACAACGTGTTGATGGGAAAGCTTTAGAAGCATTGAAAACTTTTGCTGAAGAAACCGCATCAGAGGATGTTCGCTCAGATTTTACGAGTAAGGCAAAGATATGAGCGATGAAGTAAAGAACACACAACCAGATGATGACGCTGGCGTCTATGTGATTTCAGTTGCTGCTGAAATTTCTGGAATGCACCCACAAACCTTGCGCCAATATGACAAATTAGGTTTAGTTTCTCCGTCTCGCACAGAAGGTCGCAATCGTCGCTACTCACTGCGAGATATTGCATTGCTGCGTGCAGTACAAAAACTAGTTGGTGAAGGAATTAACCACGCCGGAATTAAGCGGATCATTGAGTTAGAATCTGCTGTTGCAAATATGGCTGTTGAGGTTGCGCAACTTCGTATTGAAGTAAACGCACTACTAGAGCAAAACCCACCTAAAGGTTTAGTTACACGAAGTAAAAATGAAGTTATTGTTTATAAAGAGGATTAGTTCATACAATTAACGCGACCGGACCAGGTGCCAAGTGTTGGGCCAATCGGTGATTTCAAAACCTTTTCAATAACTGTGGCGTAGACATCACGGAAATCTGTTGTAACAGCTAGGTCGCCCTTATACAGATTCTTTAGTGATGGTTGCTCACCATAGAAGCCACCTTTAACGCCATTACCAATAATGAACATTGGGCCTGCGGTTCCGTGATCTGTTCCATCTGATCCATTACCTAGAACTCGACGACCAAATTCGCTATAAACCATGATTGTTACATCATTGCTTCGTGTTGTTGACTTGAGCTGTCCCATAAAACGCGACAAGGAATCTGAAACAGTGCCAAGTAGCGATGCTTGCGCATTTGCTTCATTGGCGTGAGTATCAAAACCACCAAGGGAGACAGACCAGATCTTTGTAGGAGATCCGGCAGCAATTAACTTTGCAACGACATCTAATTGCTGAGCCAAATTGCTATCTCCGCCAGCGTTTCCGCCATTAACTGTTGGCAAATCTGGGTTCACAGGAGCAGGCATCTTAAGCACCGGCTGCACACTGGACGAAACACTGAAGAGATTACGCATTGAGGTGGCAGCAGCAGCCATCAACTTCGAATCCTTTTTGACAGGCATGGAAAGTTTTTGGCACTGGGTTGCTAAATCTCCTTTAGGAATAACTAATCCGCCAAGAGGAAGTGCTGAACCTGAACGCTTTGCACCAGCAAGTAGTGGAGGCAGAACTGAGCCTAGAGAAATTGCAAGCATTGAATCTTCTGGCTGTGAATCAACCCAACGGCCAAGCCAACCAGTTGAAATATTTTTTGCTGGAGATGCTGTCTGCCATTTAGCCATAGATGAAAAGTGTGAATGATCTGGGTTGGGATAACCAACACCACGAACAATCGCTACCTTGTTTTGATCCCACAAAGCTTTCAAGCCTTTCATTGCAGGATTGAGTGCAAGTTCAGCGTTAAGCGGGAGAACAACCTCTGGCTTATATGCAAGCTCTGGACGTAGCGAGTAATACAAAGGATCTGTGTAAGGAACAACGGTATTTAATCCATCATTACCACCATACAAAGTAACAACAACAAGAATTGGAGTATTTGCTGGCAGTGGACGATCAATTGCAGCTTGGGCAATATCTTCCAGGCTTAACAATGGCGCTGCAGCACCAACTGCAACTGCACCTGTGGTGAGCTTAAGAAACTTTCTTCTGGTTACTGTATCCATGGTCGTCTCCTATGCACTCACGATAAATTCAGGACTACACAATGCAAGCAAAGCAAACTGAGCTGGATCGGCTAGCGATGCACGCAATGTTGCTTGTGTTCGAGGACTCCACTCAGCCACGCCTAACCAATCAGCGCTTTTAACTACTCGTGAACCAACCGGAATCTCTTTTAATCCTCGCAAGTTGCTTTGCTTAATCAGCCAAGCCGCAAATGCGATTCGGTACTGCGCTGTTGCAGAGGACAACCACGCCTCAGCTGCTGGCCAACCACCCACACTTGGTGGGTTAAATGGCACCTGGCCTAGCTTGTCCAAGTAGTTAAACAGCTGTCCAGGTGTCTTTAGATTTGATGGTGTTAGTTCAAGAGCACGGCATGCAGCAATGAACCACTCAACCGGTGCTTTAACTAAATCATTCTTCGAATCCCTAATCGCAGGATCATTTGCCATCGCCTTTACCGCTGCAGAAATATCTCGACCAGCAAAGGCACTCTTGGCAGAAAAATTTGCTGGCATAGCTTGATTACTAGAAATGAATCGATACCACAAACGCTCTGAAATAAATGTTGCATTATCATCACGCGCAACCAAGAAATCTGACAAAGCCTCACCATTAAATGTTTGGGTTTTTCCTAAAATAGTAACTGGATTTGCGTCATAGCGTTTTGCGTTGAAAGTTACAACACCACTGCTTTTGTCAACCTGATATCCAGTCAACGCACGTGCTGCGGCTTTAACATCATCTTCTGTATAGCGACCAACCCCCAAAACAAAAAGCTCCATGAGTTCGCGACCTAAATTTTCATTAGGTGATTTTGCTGTGCTCTCTTGTCCATCTAACCAAAACTGTAAAGCAGCATCATTAATCATGGCTCGTGACATTGCTTTAAAACTACCTAAACAATTAGCACGCAAAGTGTTGTTTTGAATAAACATAGGCATCGCATAATTAAGTTTTTGAATCGAAGTTGCCCAGTGGCCATGCCAGAACCAGGTCATTCGTTCAGTTAAACCATGATCGCTCATCGCCATGAGGTCTAACCACCACAATGACATTTGCTGAGTTTGATTTCTCAAAGCGATTGAAAACGGAACAATCTCTTTGGAGTTAGCAGCAGGGCGCTTTCCTAAATCAGTTATCTCAGGTTTCATGACTTTTGCCGCACCGGCATCTACAGCTGGGACAGTTAAGACTTTGGCACGGGTTGCTTCAACACCGTCTTTGATAGCTTGTGCATATTCACCAGGGCGTGGCCCAAAGCCAAAGCGCTGCAACAGTCTGGAGGTCTCTAACCTCTGTTGATTCATGTGGCAACTGTAGAGATAGATACTCGGCGCGGTAAGGTTAAATCATGAATTCACGTGGAACTCTCAGAGAACAGATTCTTACCAAGGCTGTTGTGCATGGAAAAGTCATTCTTTCCAGCGGCAAGGAGGCGGATTACTACGTAGATCTACGCCGCGTCACATTAGATTCACAGGCAGCACCGCTAGTAGGTCAGGTAATGCTGGATCTAACACAAGATCTTGATTACGAAGCAGTTGGTGGCTTAACACTTGGCGCAGACCCAGTTGCAACAGCGATGATGCATGTGGCAGCAGCACAAGGGAAAAAGATTGATTCATTTGTAGTGCGCAAAGCAGAAAAAGCACACGGACTACAACGTCGCATCGAAGGCCCTGATGTTAAAGGCAAGCGAGTGCTGGCTGTTGAAGACACATCAACAACTGGTGGATCAGTTTTAACGGCGGTTGAAGCATTGATTGAAGCTGGTGCAATTGTGGTTGGCGTTGCAGTAATTGTTGAACGCGGCGCAGAACCAAAGATTAAAGAAGCAGGCTATGAATACCGCGCTGCATATCAGTTATCTGATTTAGGCCTATAGCGCTTTGATTGCCACTCTTTAAATACTTCTAGAGCCAATGGAATAGAAGTACCAAGAACAATCAAAGTAACAATACCGATTATGAAGTAATTGCCATTTTCTTTAAACACATCACCTAAAAAGTAGCCGATTCCCATTGCAACTTGCGTCCAAATGATTGCACCGATCGCATTCCAGGTAGAAAATGTCTTGCGATCTAATTGCACAACACCACAAACAGGATTAATTAAGGTTCTAGCAAATGGAATAAAGCGACCAAATACCAATGCTTTTCTTGGACCGTACTTAACGAGCCACTTTTCAATCTTTTGAACCATTTTTTGATTAAAGAAACGGCTCTCTGGTCGATCAAAGAACTTTCTTCCGTATGTTCTGCCAAACCAATAACCAACTTCGCCACCAACAATTGCTGCAACGGGTGCCAGAGTAAATAACAGCGGAGTTGAAAGCTTTGCCTCACCCAACGCAGCGGCCCCAGAACCAGATGCAGCGATACCTGCTAAGAAAACAACTTCTCCCCCTGGGAAAACCAAACCAATAAGTAAGCCTGTTTCCATAAAAATGATGCCAAGAACGCCGATAAGCCCGAGCGTTGAGATCACTGAATTGGCATCTAAAAGGTTCACAACTCCGAGGCTAGCCTATGATTCCGCCGTGTCACTAGACCGCGAGTATCGCCCACGCTTGCACTTCACCCCTGCCAAAAATTGGATGAATGATCCAAATGGTTTGGTGTGGCATAAAGGCGAATATCACCTGTTTTTTCAGCACAATCCTTTTGGAACTCAGTGGGGACATATGTCCTGGGGCCATGCTGTGAGCAAGGATTTAATACATTGGGAAGAATTGCCTGTAGCAATTGCCGAAAGTGATGACGGGGCAATATTTTCTGGAAGCGCTGTAAGTGTTGGTGATGAAATAGTTGCGATCTACACCCGGCACACAGAAACTAATCAATCACAATGTATAGCTCGTAGCTCTGACAACGGCCGCACCTTTGTTAAGTTTGAGAAGAATCCAGTCCTTGATGAAAACAAAAAAGATTTTAGAGATCCAAAAGTATTTAAATACCAAGATCACTGGATCATGTGCGCAGTTCAGCCGTGGGATCACCAAGTCTCATTTTACAAATCTTTAGATTTAATTACTTGGCAGCACTTAAGTAATTTTGGACCGGCCGCTGCAATTAACGGTGTGTGGGAGTGCCCTGATTTATTTCCTTTAACTTTAGGTGGAAGTGAGTACTGGGTTTTATTGGTCTCACTTAACCCAGGTGGTTTGTATGGATCAGGAACTCAATACTTCATTGGAGATTTTGATGGAACAACATTTACCTCTATGTATTCAACAGATGAACCTCGTTGGTTAGATTATGGAAGAGATAATTACGCGGGCGTAACATTTAACAATGAGCCAAACGGCAAAAGAATCCTCATTGGCTGGATGGCAAATTGGGAATTTGTAAAAGAACATCCGCAAACTTCTTGGACAAATGCAATGACTATTCCACGAGAATTAGGATTAACTAAATACGCCAATGAAATTGTTCTCACTCAACAACCGATGTGCGAACTAAGATATGAAATTAAAGTACCGGTGCCTGCAACCGGAATTGTTGGCTTGCAAGGATTTGTTAAAGTTGGTTATAACGCAGATGCAAAAGTTGTTTTCATTGATCAATTCGAAGCACCGTATGAAGTTGATTCAGATGTGCTGCATCTAAAAGTTGTTATGGACCAATCATCCATTGAACTGTTCACTGGCGATGGAGTTAGAGCAATCACGATGGCGACTTTTCCGCCCCTTGGTTCATCTCGGGAATTGGTCAGTTTTAGCCAATTTCGTATTTGTGGGCAATGAGCGTCCGGTATTGACCTACACATTGCTAGCGATGCTGGGCCAATATGGAGAGGGCTGGCAAGCAGTAGCTGCTGGATCCTTCATCAGCCTGTCTGTGCCGTTATTGGTCTTCTTTACCCTCCAGCGATACTTCATCCGGGGTCTAACCGCTGGGGCTGTGAAGTAGGCATTCACGCCTAAAGTGTTGTAATAGATAAGTATAAATTTGCCTTAAACGGGGTCTTCTGACCTACACTTCACCAGTCTCGCGCCTGACCCTCGATTTAGGGCGCCACAACTCCAACGGAGGAGAACCTATGCGTGCATCAGGCACCGTATCGCTGGTCCAAGTGACCGGATCCAATCTGACATATGCCTACATCGTTCTAGGAATTTCCCTAGCTGCGCTGGCTATCGCCTACGGCCTACGTGCCCAGGTACTAGCGGCAAGTGATGGAACACCCAAGATGCGCGAAATCGCAGAAGCTGTGCAAGAAGGAGCCGCCGCGTTTTTATCTCGCCAGTTCCGCACACTTTCATACTTCGTAGCAATCGTATTTTTTCTTTTATTCGCACTCCCAGGTGATGCTGAGATTCGCATCGGCCGTTCCATCTTCTTCCTACTAGGTGCGGCATTTTCAGCGCTAGTTGGATACAACGGTATGTGGCTTGCAGTGCGCGCAAATGTGCGTGTTGCAGATGCTGCTCGTAATAAGGATGGCGCAAAGGCTGTGCAGATCGCATTCCGCACAGGTGGCGTTGTTGGTATGACAACAGTTGGTCTTGGACTAATTGGTGCCTCACTTGTTGTGATCATCTATCGCGAGAACGCACCAGCTGTTCTTGAGGGCTTTGGTTTTGGCGCAGCGATGCTTGCCATGTTCATGCGCGTTGGTGGCGGAATCTTTACCAAGGCAGCAGATGTTGGTGCTGACCTTGTCGGTAAAGTTGAAAAGCACATTCCAGAAGATGACCCACGTAACGCAGCAACAATTGCTGACAACGTAGGAGACAACGTTGGTGACTGTGCTGGTATGGCTGCAGACCTATTTGAGTCATATGCAGTAACACTTGTTGCAGCATTGATTCTTGGTAAGGCTGCCTTTGGTGATGCTGGTCTGATTTACCCATTGATCGTTCCGGCAATTGGAACTGTCACAGCGGTAATCGGTATCTTCCTTACCCGCTTGCGCAGCACAGATAAGTCAGCGATGAGTGCTATTAACCGCTCATTCTTCCTATCAGCGATTATTTCAGCCGGGCTAACAGCGCTGGCGACATTTACTTACCTACCATCTGATTTCAAGTTGATGACAGGTCTTTCACCAGAAGCAGTTGCAGCAGCAGGTAACACAAACCCACGTGTTCTAGCTATCGGTGCGGTGTTAATCGGCATCGCACTAGCAGCAGCAATTCAGGTATTAACAGGCTTCTTCACAGAAACTGGCAAGCGTCCAGTAAATGATGTTGCAGCTTCATCTGAAACAGGTGCGGCAACAGTAATTTTGGCTGGTATCGCAGTTGGTTTTGAATCAGCTGTTTACTCAGCACTTCTAATCGCAGCAGCGGTCTTTGGCGCATTCTTGCTAGGTGGCGGAAGTATCGTGCTTTCACTTCTTGCAATCGCGCTAGCTGGAACAGGTTTGCTAACAACTGTTGGCGTAATCGTTGCGATGGACACATTTGGTCCTATCTCAGATAACGCGCAAGGCATTGCAGAAATGTCAGGCGATGTTGATGGAGAAGGCGCAGAGATCCTTACAAGCCTTGACGCAGTTGGTAACACAACTAAGGCGATCACTAAGGGAATTGCAATTGCAACTGCGGTACTTGCAGCTACAGCACTCTTTGGTGCATTCACAGATGCAATCAAGACAGCTGTAACGGATGCAGGAAAAGTTGGAGCAGATCTTGCTTACCAGTTCCAAGGTGTTCTAGATGTTGCTGATCCTCGTAACTTGGTTGGTTTGATTATCGGAGCAGCAGTTGTGTTCTTGTTCTCAGGTCTAGCAGTTAACGCGGTTTCACGTGCAGCTGGCGCAGTTGTCGTCGAAGTACGTGAACAGTTCCGCTTGCACCCAGGAATCATGAAGGGCACTGAAAAGCCTGACTATGGTCGAGTTGTAGATATCTGTACTCGCGATTCCTTGCGTGAACTTGTAACTCCAGGGTTACTGGCTGTTATGGCTCCAATCGCTGTTGGTTTCGGTCTTGGCGTGGGTGCACTTGGTGCATACCTTGCTGGCGCAATCGGCACCGGAACATTGATGGCAGTATTTCTTTCAAACTCAGGCGGTGCTTGGGATAACGCTAAGAAGATGGTTGAAGATGGCCATCACGGCGGAAAGTACTCTGATGCACACGCAGCAACAATCGTTGGAGACACTGTTGGAGATCCATTCAAGGACACAGCAGGACCTGCAATTAACCCACTGATCAAGGTGATGAACCTTGTTGGTTTGTTAATTACTCCAGCAATTGTTTCTCTTGCACTTGGCAACGGCGAAACAACAAGCACAATGATTTCACTCGCAGCAGTTGCAGTGATCATCGGTGCTTTAATTCGTAACCGTCGTCAAGCAACCTCAATCACTGTTTAAGTAGAAAGGCTTCCCCCTTTCTTATGGCGAAAGCAAAAGCTGACCTGATTAAGCTGGTGATTGTTGAATCACCAGCTAAGGCCAGAAAAATTGGTGGATACCTCGGCGACGGATATGTCGTCGAGGCTTCCGTCGGCCATATTAGAGACCTTCCGCAGCGTGCTGCAGATATTCCTAAAGAGTATAAAAAGATTGCCTGGGCTAAAGAGGGCGTCGATATTGAAAATGATTTCGCGCCACTTTATGTAATTAACCCGGATAAAAAGGCGAAAGTCGCTGAACTAAAAGCGTTGATGAAAAACGCAGAAGAGTTAATTCTGGCAACGGACGAGGACCGCGAAGGCGAAGCTATTGCCTGGCACTTAGTAGAAGTTCTTGAACCAAAGATTCCTATTAAGCGCATGGTTTTCAATGAAATTACAAAGGAAGCAATCCAGGCAGCCGTTAATGACACACGGGATCTGGATTATCACCTGATTGATGCGCAAGAAACTCGGCGCGTGCTCGATAGATTGTTTGGATACAGACTCTCTCCTGTTTTGTGGAAGAAAGTTATGCCACGTATTTCAGCAGGCCGCGTGCAATCAGTTGCCACACGGTTAATTGTTGAAAAAGAGCGCGAACGTATGGCCTTTATTTCAAGCGGTTGGTGGGATTTAGCTGCTGTAACCGCACTCGGCTTTAACGCACGCTTACTTGAGGTAGAGGGCAAGAAAGTAGCCTCAACCAGTGACTTTGGCGCAGATGGGGCGGTAAAAGAAAAGTCACTAGCAAACATCTTGTTGTTAGATGAAGCAGGTGCACGAGGCTTAGTTGATTCACTCAAGAACAGTGATCTGACCGTTAAGTCAATGGAAGAAAGTCCTAGAACAGAGCGACCAAAGCCACCTTTTACAACTTCAACAATGCAACAGGACGCAGGTAGCAGACTTGGCTGGGGCGCGCAGATCACGATGCGTATTGCACAACGTTTGTATGAAAACGGCTACATCACATACATGCGTACTGACAGCGTTAACTTGTCACAACAAGCGGTCACAGCTGCGCGTAACGCAGCTAAAGCTTTATATGGGGCTGACCATGTTGCCGATGCACCACGCACATATGCTGGCAAAACTAAGAATGCACAAGAAGCACATGAAGCAATCCGTCCAGCAGGTGACACCTTCAAGACTCCAGGTGAATTAGCTCCAGAGCTCTCACGTGATGAGTTTGCACTCTATGACTTAATCTGGAAGCGCACAGTTGCTTCACAAATGGCAGATGCTAAGAAAATGCAGATGCGTGTTGATTTTGACGCGACAACAAATGATGGCAAGGCAACTATTTTCCGTGCAAATGGATCTGTAATTACTTTTCCTGGCTTTTTGGCTGCATACGATGACATCGTCAGTGAAGAAAACAAGGATGAAGAAACAGAGGACAAGCGCTTACCTGCAATGACTCTAGGCCAAGCAGTTAAAGTCAATGAATACACCTGTGAAGGTCATGAAACAAAACCACCTGCCCGTTACACAGAACCAACACTTGTTAAAAAACTCGAGGAACTTGGTATTGGTCGGCCATCTACATTTGCATCAATCATTCAAACAATCCAGGACCGCGGATATGTTTATAAGCGCGGCCGCGCTTTAGTGCCAACATTTCTTGCTTTTTCAGTGACAGGCTTGCTTGAAACCCACTTCACAAAGCTTGTTGATTACGAGTTCACAGCCTCAATGGAAGAGGATCTAGACAAGATCGCATCAGGTGAAGCGGGCCGCGTTGATTGGCTACGTGACTTCTTCTATGGCGTTGACGGACAACCTGGACTTAATGAACTATCAGCAGATCTTGGTGTGATCGATGCACGTGCCACAAACACCATGAACTTGTCCCCCGAAATTGAAATTCGTGTTGGTCGCTATGGCGCATACTTACAAGAAAACAAAGAGGGTGAAGAACGCAAGCTTGCTAATATTCCTGAAAACTTAGCACCAGATGAGTTAACACTTGCTAAAGCAATTGAATTGTTGGCAGCACCATCTGGGGAGCGCGAACTAGGAATTGATCCTGCAACTAACCTGCCGATCATTGCAAAGAGTGGTCGCTTTGGTCCCTACATCACTGAAGTATTGCCAGAAGAACCAGTTGAACTCACCGCATCTGGAAAGAAGAAAAAGAAAAAGGCAGATGCACCAAAGGCAAAGACTGCTTCACTTCTTTCAACAATGACTCTGGATACTGTGACATATGAAGATGCGTTACAGCTGCTTTCTTTCCCTAGAACGCTAGGCACCAACAGTGCAGGTGAAGAAATAACAGTACAAAACGGTCGCTATGGTCCATATCTAAAGGCTGGCGCAGATTCACGCACCCTGCCAAGTGAAGACCATCTATTCACAATGACATTAGAAGAAGCACTTGATATTTATTCACGTCCAAAGGAGCGTCGCCGCGGTGTTGCAAAGCCTCCTGTTAAAGAACTTGGTATTGATCCAACTTCTCAAAAGGCGCTAATTATTAAAGATGGTCGCTTTGGTATGTATGTCACTGACGGTGAAACAAATGCAACGCTACGTCGTGGAGACACTGCAGAGGGAATGACATTAGATCGCGGCCTAGAACTACTTGCGGGCCGGCGTGCCTGGGAAGCAGAGAACGGCCCATCACCAAAGAAAGCACGTAAGAAGTCTGCTGCAAAGCCAAAGAAGGGCGAGACAGCACCGACTCTTACAAAGAATGTTGTTAAAAAAGCAGGAGCCAAGAAGGCGGCTAAGAAGGCAGCATCAGGTAAAGCAAAGAAGAAGGCTGAGTAGAACCTCTGATTAATAGCGTTCTTCTGCGCGCATCTCTAGTAGAACTTCAGTAGCAGTTTTTCCACCACTTATTTTTATTGGATTCTTCATTGGTCGCCAATCAGAATTTTGTGGAAGAATAATAACTCCTTCCGAAACTATCTCGTCGAAACTCAAATTCCTAATTCGTTCAAACTCCTTTTCTGCTTCTTTATCCATACAGTTAATGTAGCAACTAGTGCTGACATGATGAGGTGTAATTAACTCTCATCTTTAATATTTTCTAATTCAACTCTTGCATCGTTATAGGATTCTCCACCTTCACGTTTACCAACAGTAATTACTAAAAGAATTAAATTACTTTCGGTGACTTTATAAACAAGACGTATCCCACTACTTTTACTTTTGATTTTGTAACAACCAGCTAAATCACCGGAGAGTGCAGCACTTTCTATAAAGGGATTGTGTAGTCGTCGTTCTAATGTCTTTTCTAGTTTATGTCGAACGCCTGGATCGAGTTTGAGCCACGCTCTTTTTGCGCTTGGCCGAAACGCGAGGTTGTACAAGGCGTGACTCCCTTCGTAACTCTTCAAGTGACACTTCTATAGAAGGCTCTTTGCCTTCTTCATGTGCTTTGATCTCTGCCAAGATTGTTGGGGTCATTTGGGCATCCCAGAGCTTCTCGGTGAGGTAATCAAACATCCTTGGAGACATGACATAGAAAGATGGTCGGTTGTTTGTGAGTACTGCAAAAGGCAGATCATCTGCAGCCTTAACAGCAGCATTGGGATTTTGTTTAAACTCAGAAATACCCATTGCTGTGCTTGTAAGAATCTCGTCCATTTCATCCTCCTTGCGAGTCAGAAAGTAATATAGCCCTAAATTTAGGTCTAAGTATACACCTGTGTACGCTCAAAGTCGCCCCGATAGACTCCAACCATGTCTAAGTCGCTGCCTACCCCTGCCGCACCTGCGCAGGATGTAACCCGTGGCGTTCTAGCAATCCGACCATTTCGCAAACTCTGGAACTCCATGGTCTTTTCATCCTTGGGTGACTGGCTAGGCCTACTTGCAACAACTGCAATGGCGCAGCAGCTCTCTGGTGGAGACTATGCAACTGCAAACTTTGCAATCGCAGGTGTCTTCATCGCTCGCTTACTACCAGCAGTCTTTCTTGGCCCACTTGCAGGCGTGATCGCAGACAAACTCGATCGCCGCAAGTTAATGGTCAACTGTGACATCTTGCGCACAGGGCTTTATATCTCTATTCCAATTTTTCACAACTACTTCTGGCTCTATACCGCAACTATCTTGGTTGAATGTATTACCTTGTTTTGGTCACCAGCTAAGGAAGCATCTGTTCCTAACTTAGTACCACGTGAAAAATTAGAATCAGCAAATCAAGTTTCTCTCTTAGCTGGCTATGGCACAGCACCTATTGCAGCTCTTATCTTTACCTTCCTTTCTCTATTTACGTCAGCAATCAATGTAACTTTTGGGATTAACTCAACAGCAGTTGATCTTGCACTGTATGTAAACGCACTGTCATTTGCTTTTGGTGCATACACAGTCTGGGGATTACGAGAAATCCCTAAAGGCGCGGCAGAAAAACATTCAGCTGACACCGGGATCTTAAAAAGCCTGCATGATGGCTGGAAAGCAGTATCTGGCACCAAACTAATCCGTGGCTTAGTTGTTGGAATGGTTGGAGCATTTGCAGCAGCAGGTGCGGTTATTGGTTTGGCTAGAACTTTTGTTGGTGATCTTGGTGGTGGCGAAGCAGCATACGGTGTTCTCTTCGGCGCAGTCTTCACAGGTCTTGCAGCAGGAATTGCCTTTGGTCCAAGAGTATTTGCACAGTTTTCAAGGCGCCGCCTGTTTGGCGCCTCCCTTGTTATTAGTGGATTCTTCTTAGTCGGACTGGCTGCAATCCCTAACCTTGTTCTAGCGGTCTTTATCGTCATTATTCTGGGTGCTTTTAGCGGTATTACCTGGGTAACAGGCTTCACCATGCTGGGCATGGAGGTTGCCGATGATGTTCGCGGCCGCACCTTTGCCTTCGTGCAAAGCCTGATCCGCGTGGTTTTGGTTGGCGTTCTTGCAATCGCACCATTAATTGCTGCCTCTATCGGCCAACACACTTTTAAGTTTCAAAACACTGAAATTAGCTACAACGGGGCTGCGGTAACAATCTTAATTGCAGGTGTGATTGCATCTTTAATCGGATTTGCTTCCTATAGGCAAATGAAAGATCGTCCCAATGTTTCTTTGTGGTCAGATATTTCAAACGCTTTAAAGGGAGAGCTAGGCAGCATTACAGGTGCACCTGCAAAGGGAGTCTTCATCGCATTTGAAGGCGGCGAAGGTATTGGCAAATCAACCCAATCAAAACTTCTTAAAGAGTGGCTAGAGCAAGAAGGAGAAACTGTTGTTCTCTCTCGTGAGCCTGGCGGTAGTGATTTAGGAATTGAAATTAGAAAAATTCTTCTTTCCCACTCCACAGGAGAGATCAGTCCACGCGCTGAAGCACTTCTCTATGCAGCAGATCGTGCTCACCATGTTTACTCTGTTATTCGCCCCGCACTTGCCCAAGGTGATGTTGTAATCAGTGATCGCTACTTTGACTCATCCATTGCCTATCAAGGCGCAGGACGGGTGCTAGAGCCCGGAGAAGTGGCACGTATTTCTCGCTGGGCAACAGAATCTCTTTTCCCAACACTGACAATCATTATTGATCTACCACCACAGCTTGGTCTTGCTCGCTTAAAGAGCAAGGACCGCCTGGAATCACAACCAATAGATTTCCATGAGCGTGTGCGCCAAGAGTTCTTGCAGTTAGCTGCCCTTGATCCTGAGCGTTATGTGATTATCGATGGCAATCAATCTATTGAAGATACCCACACTGCAATCATTTCAAGGGTCAGTGAAATCCCTGCGCTAAAGCGCAACGCAGTTGAGGACAAAGGCAATTTATTGCTGCGTCCAATACGTGCTGCCGGCAAAGCTGTTAAAAACGCAGCCCCAAAGAAGAAGCCTGCAACTAAAAAGTGAGCGTGTATTCAGATCTTGTTGGCCAAGAACATGTCGTTGAGATCCTGCAAAAGGCAGTTGCTGCCACTAGAAGTGGCCAAGAATCACAGGAGATGACCCATGCCTGGGTCTTTACGGGCCCACCAGGATCAGGACGATCATCTGCTGCAATCGCTTTTGCCCAAGCACTTGTGTGCTCACAGGATGGCTGTGGGGTTTGTAATGAATGTAAATCTGCAGCAAACGGTGCCCACCCAGATGTGGAAGTAATTGTCACTGAAGGTCTTTCAATAAAGATTGATGAAGTAAGAGAGCTACTCACACGTGTTGCTTGGGCACCATCTATGGGCGGCTGGCGCGTTGTTGTCATGGAGGATGCAGACAGACTCACAGAGTCGGCAGCGAACGCGCTACTCAAAGCAATTGAAGAGCCAGGCAACAGAACAGTCTGGTTGCTCTGTGCTCCAACGCTGCATGATGTGTTGCCAACTATTCGTAGCCGTTGTCGCCACCTGCAACTTGTCACACCATCAACTCAAGCTGTGGCACAAGTCCTGCAATCCCGAGATGGCATCTCACCTGTCATGGCAGATTTTGCAGCAAGGGTGAGCCAAGGCCACATCGGTCGCGCTCGCTATCTTGCCAACAATGAATCAGTGCGTAACACCAGAAACACAATCATGAAACTCCCCTTAACACTGCAAGGTATCTCTTCTGCCTTTGCAGCAGCACAAACCTTGGTTGATCTTGCAACAGAGCAAGCAACAACAGCTGCAGAGTTAAGAAATGAAAAGGAAGTAGATGATCTTTCGTTGGCTTATGGCAAAGGTGCCACAGGACGCGGCATGGCGACTGGTGGCAGCAAAGCAATCAAGGATTTAGAGAAAGAACAAAAGACCCGCCAAACGCGAATGATCCGTGATGGTTTAGATGCAGCCCTGCTTGATATTGCAACCTTCTACAGAGATGTCATGATGGTGCAAGCAGGTGCAAATGATGCCCTAATTAACACAGAGCTAGAAGCAGAGATTAGAGCCGTGGCTGCGAAAGCAAAGCCACAAGCAACAATTAAAAAGATCAACGCCATCATGGATGCCAGAACCAACCTGGGCCACAACGCAGCTCCTTTGCTGACAGTTGAAGCGTTGATGTGTGTGTTGGCGCGTTAGTAGAAATTTTTAGTCGTAAAGATATTCCTCAAGCGCCTGTCGAATTAATACAGAAGGTGTTACACCAAGCTTTTTGGCCTCACGATCTAACTTGTCCTTCATGCCTTGTGGCACGCGAGCTTTGATTTCTGGTGAAACAATCTTTGCACCAGTTAGCGATGGTCGACCGGCGGCATTTTCGCGAAGAATTTGACGAGCAATCTGCTGAGCACGTGCTTCAGTAATTCTTCGCCCACGCTTATCTAGAACAACTTCTACATCAAGATCTATATCAGGACCAAAGACATACTTTGTTTTTGGCTTTGCTACCTTCTTTTTTACGGCACTCTTTGTTTTAGTACTCATCTCGTCCTCTCCTGATGAAAACCGTAGGCATTACATGGATGACAAAAATTTCATATTGATCATCAATACCAATGACTTCAAGCTCCAGCCCGCGATCATCGATACCAATCCAAGTTAATTTCTTTTCATTTGTGAATAAACCTGGCTTTTGCATCGGTTCATTGTTTTCAATAACGAACCTTGCGCGAGCGTGACCTATTTTGTGTTTTCGTGCATCTCTTGTGAAACGTATTTTTCTAGTCATAGATTATGCGCCACACAATTATTTGTCAATGATCGCATTTCTCCTCCGATAGTTAGCTAATTGGCACAATCCCACTGCCAACTGACACCCCCACCTCCTTATCCCCAACTCCCATTTCCACGCCTGCAAACCCCCGCCGCAGGCGGGGCAGTTGGTAATTAGCACCCCCTTTCATAGGGCAAGATTTCCCCATGCGCTTAGACCATGTCTCATATGTAACTTCCCATGATCAACTAGCCGACACCGTTCAACGCCTGGGCTCACGCCTTGGTAGCACCTTTGTTGATGGCGGAGTCCACCCACGCTTTGGCACACGCAACTTCACTCTTGCTCTACAAAACGGTCAATACATCGAAGTTGTCTGCCCACTAGATCACCCAGCAACAGAGCAAACACCATGGGGTAAAGCTGTGAGCAAAAAAGCACAAGAAGGTGGCGGTTGGCTTACCTGGGTTTTTGCAACTGAAGATATTTCAACAATTGAAGAGAAGTTTGGACGCACAGCAACTGAAGGTCACCGCACACGCCCAGATGGAACTGATCTGAAGTGGAAGCAAATTGGAGTTAATGAAATTACCGACTCTCGCGAACTTCCTTTCTTCATCCAATGGCTAACCGCTGATCACCCCTCACAAGATGGCAAAGCAGTTGCTGCAATTGAGAAGATTACGATTGCTGACACCGATCACCTATCAGATTCATGGTTTAAGACAGAAATCCTTGATGGATTAAACGGGGCAGATATCGAGTTTATTGACCCATCAACAAATGATGGTGAATATGGGATTGTTGCGGTGCATCTGACGACACCAAGTGGTGTTGTGAGACTTGATTAATTAATCTGGCTTCATTCACTTTATTAAATCGATTAAGCCCATAGAATTATACATATGAGCAAGGTTGCAGTCACCGGCGGTGCTGGATTTATAGGTTCAAACTTAACTCGCCGACTAATTTCTGAGGGTCACGAGGTTGTGGTTGTTGATGACCTCTCCACAGGGCTTATTTCCAATGTGGACCAAGCTGAGACCACTTTTCATCAAGTATCAATCACGGACGCCAAGGCACTTCATGTGGCGTTAAAGGATTGCCAAACAATCTTTCACTTAGCAGCTCGTGGCTCTGTGCCACGCTCCATAAAGAACCCAGTTGCTACACATGATGTCAACGCAACTGGCACGCTCAATGTTCTTGAGGTCGCGCGTAATTCAGGGGCGCATGTGATCTTCAGTTCATCATCTTCTGTTTATGGCCGCAATATGCAATTGCCTAAAGATGAATCAATGTGGCTTGGTCCAATGACTCCTTATGCAGCTAGCAAGCTAGCAGCAGAAGGATATGTGCAGGCATATGCAGCAGCCTATAAAGTGCCAACAACTTTGCTCAGATTTTTCAATGTCTTTGGCCCCCGTCAACGCCCTGACCATGAATACGCAGCAGTTTTACCAAAATGGATCTGGCTTGCGATGCAAGGTCAACCAATCGATGTTTATGGTGACGGCACTGCCTCTAGAGATTTCACCTACGTTGACACAGTCTTAGATATTGCCATGACTGCTATGAATGAAAAGGTTGTTACGGAAGGTGCAATGAATCTGGCCTACGGTAATCGAATTTTCCTTAACGAGACAATTGAAATGTTAAAGAAACACTTTCCAGATTTACAAGTCAATTACAAATCAGAGCGTTTAGGTGATGTAAAAGAATCACAAAATGACCCAGAGTTACTAAAGAAACTCTTTCCTAATGTCCAACCTAAAGAGTTTGCAACAGCTTTGTCAGAGACAATTGAGTGGCTCAAAGAGTTTGGTCAGAGCGTCGCCAACGGTCCTGCGACCACTGATTAGCACCTGCTTATATGTGTGGAATAACTGGTGGCGTAGGGGTTAGTGCCCCCAGCAAATTACTTCTTGATGCTCAACTCAAATCAATTGAGCACCGCGGGCCAGATGACATAGGAAGCTACTTAAACCAAGGCATTAGCTTGGGGATGTGCCGCCTGGCAATTGTTGAGATTGCCTCAGGAAAACAACCAGCATCTGATGCTGCTGAGAAGATAAACATTGTCTGGAACGGTGAAATCTATAACTACCGTGAACTGCGCTCAGAACTTGAACAACGAGGTGTCCACTGCCGAGATTCCAGCGAATCCGAAGTTGTAATTAACCTTTATCTGGAGTTTGGTCTTGATTTCATCAACAAACTCAACGGCATGTTTGCAATTGCAATTCATGATGCTCGTGATAATTCACTTCATTTAATTCGGGATCGCATGGGGAAAAAACCTCTATGGATCTCACATCTAAGCGATGGAACTATGTTCTTTGCTTCAGAGGTTCGAGCGTTAATGTTGGCGCGTCCAGATCGCACACTGCGCACCGATATGGTCGCCGAAGTCATGCAGTATGGCTACATCAATTCGCCTAATTCTGCCTTCAATGAAATTTTTCAAGTTCCTCCAGCATCAGTACTGACCTGGTGCGAAGGAAAGACAAGCACAAAAAAGTATTGGGCGCCAGATTTTGATACAAAGGTACAAATCCCATATAAAGAAGCTCTAGAAGTAACAAAGAAACTAATTGAAGAATCAGTTGAACGCCGATTGATCTCTGAGCGCCCCCTTGGATCCTTCTTGAGCGGTGGGTATGACTCGACCATCGTTACCGCCTATATGGCAAAGCTAATGAAAGAGAAAGTACAAACCTATTCAATTGGTTTTCATAGCGCTCAATTTAATGAAGCCCATCATGCAAAACAGGTGGCTAACTACCTTGGCACTAACCACCGTGAAGAGATTCTCAGCCCAGATCCAGCTTTAGTCGTTGAAAAGATCTCTCATGTACTAGACCAACCATTTGCTGATTCTTCAATTGTGCCAACATATTTATTGGCTAAATTTGCGCGTGAAAACTTGATTGTTGCACTTGGCGGGGATGGTGGCGATGAGGTATTTGGCGGCTATGACCGCTACTTAGCAGCGCCTGTCATGCAACGACTCAACCCGTTGTTGGGACTAGCCCGTTCTGGATTGAAGTTTGCTGGACAACAATCCTTTGGCAACTCCCGCAAAATTAATCGCGTTGGCTCGCAACTATCTCCTAAAGATTCCTTAGCAGCTAGATATAGCTCAATTTTATCTCTGACTCAACCTCATGAATTAACAACATTGTTAAATTCAAGTTTTCAAAGTAGAGCGGCGGAGGATTCTCGAAAAGATCAGTTTAATTCTGGGAAATATTCTTCTTTTGATCGGATGATTCGCTCAGATCTAGATGCCTACTTGCCAGGGGACTTACTAGTAAAAGTTGATATTGCAACAATGGCTAACAGCCTCGAACTCAGATCACCGATGTTAGATGTCAACGTTGTTGAGTGGGGCCTGTCTCTTCCTCGTAAATACAAGATAAAGGGATTTGAAACAAAACATATTCTTAAAGATGTTGCTCGCTCTCTTGTGCCTGCCGAGCTTATTGATCGACCAAAGATGGGCTTTGGAATCCCTAGAGCAGAGTGGCTACGAACCGGGATGAAAGAGTTAGTAATTGACACACTTACAGACACAACAGCAACGCAACGTAGTTGGTTTAATCCAAAAGAGGTTTCAAAGGTTATTGATAGTCATATGGCTGGTGAAGATAAGGACAACTTAATCTGGCCCATGTTGATGCTAGAACTGTGGGCTAGGACTTGGCTCGACTAGATAAAAGTTTCTTGTAGAGCTCTTCATGGTCGTGCACTAAGCGCTTTACTCCAAAGTTAGACAGTGTGAACTCTTGAGCTGCAACGCCTAATTTGGTGCGCAAAACCTTGTCATTTACTAGTTTTTCTAGGGCATCGGCAATTTCCTGCACATCCAACCCAGTAACAAGCCCAGTCACGCCATCTAGGACGACTTCGGGAACAGATCCAACGTTAGTTGTCACCACAGGAAGCCCTGCCATACCTGCTTGAATCAAACTTAAGGGAGTACCTTCATTGTCACTAGTTAGGACAACCATGTCAGCAGAGGACAAGACTCTTTCGATATCACTCTGCCAGCCAAGAATCGTGACGGGCAAATTTTCTTGTTTGATTCTTTCTCGGCACATTTCCAAAAGTTCACCATCGCCAGCGATAGAGAAATCCAATTTAACGCCGCGTTTCTTAATTTCATTAACAACATCCAGGAATCTATCAGGGCGTTTGATTTGAGTTACTCGTCCAATAAAAGCGCACTGCAGGCTGTTAGCAGGAACGCTAAGAGTGTTGCGTGATTCTTTGCGATCAGGCAGCACTCCAATTGCTAACCCAGGTGGCATTAATCCAAATTTATCTTTAGTGCCAATCCCTGCGTTCAGAAGGTCTTGTCTGACCTTGTCGCCAACGGCTAGCAGTTGATGAGTAAAGAGCGCTAAAAATTTTTCTGCAATTACAACTAGTGATCGCTTAAAGGACCCAAAATATCCATTCAGTAAATGTCCATGAAAAGTGTGCACTCGTATTGCAGGCTGCAGTGAAACGATGGACGCAATGCGCCCCAAGAAACCCGCTTTAGCAGTGTGGGTATGTATGACATGTGGTTTAAAGGTACGAATTTCTCTGACCAATGCAATAAAGGCCTTAATGTCCCCACCCAAACTAACTCGCCGCCCAAAACCTTGAATACGAACAGATGTAACATCTTTTGCGACTGTGTCTAAGTAATCTGCTTCATCGGCAGCGCAATAACCTGTATACAAGCGATGGTCGAATTCAGTTGCATTAAATCCTCGCATCAACCCAGAGACCTGAACTGCTGGCCCACCCACATTCATGCGGGCAATAATGCGCATAACCCGGATTGGGGTTGCAGGTTTTGGAGTCATTACCCAATCTTCTCTTAATTTCTATGAAAATACTCAAACAGTGGGGATGCTAGGAAAAGACCTTAGGACAGTTAGGATTACGCATATGTCCGCTCACAACTCCCAAGTTCTAGCAATTATTGGTCAAGGCTATGTCGGTTTGCCTCTAGCTATGGCTGCCGCTGATGCCGGCTGGACCGTTATTGGCATCGATAATTTTGAGGCCAAGGTTTCGCAGATAAACGCAGGCTCTAGCCCTGTCGAGGACATCTCAGATCAACAATTACAGGCCGCGATTGCAAAAGGTGTATATAAGGCAACTACTGACTTTAGCGCTGTAGCTGGAGCATCTGTAATAACAATTTGCGTGCCAACGCCGCTAGATGAAAATCGCGAACCAGATCTTGCATTACTACGGAGTGCAGCACAAGGGATTGCGCCCTTCGTTTCAAATGAAACCCTAGTTGTGAGCGAATCAACTTCATATCCAGGGACGCTTCGAGATGTAATTATTCCCATCGTAAATGAGTTAAAGCCACAGGAATCACAAAATCTATATTTTGCTAGCGCGCCTGAACGAGTCAACCCAGGCGACCCTGTTTGGAACCAGAAAAACACACCACGTCTAGTTGGCGCTATTGATGCAGCTTCAAAAACAAAGGCTTTGGAATTTTATGAATCAATCTGTGATGCAGCAGTATCTGTTTCAACACCTGAAATTGCAGAAGCAGCAAAATTATTGGAGAACACATTTAGGCTTGTAAATATCGCTTTAATTAATGAGTTCACACAACTATGTTCTACGAACAACATAAATGTCCACGAAGTAATTGACGCGGCTTCTTCTAAACCTTACGGGTTCATGCCATTCAGACCCGGTGTTGGAGTTGGCGGACACTGCATTCCTGTCGATCCTCTATACCTAACATGGTGGGCCAGACAGAGTGGCGTTCAAGCAAACTTTGTCGAGTCAGCAGATTTAATTAACCGCCAGATGCCAAAATTTGTAGCTGAACGAGCACTGAACATGGTGGAGAAAAAAACTGATTCACCAAGAGTTCTTATCCTAGGAGTTGCTTACAAGCCTGGCGTAGCAGATGTTCGTGAGACTCCTGCGACAGAGTTGCGAAATTATCTTATAAGCAGAGGCGCTACAGTTGCTTGGCACGACCCATTGGTTTCAACATGGGAGGAATCAACATCGACTAGCCTGGATTGGGACTGCGATGTGGCAATTTTGGCAACAATGCAGCCAGGGATGAATTTAACTCAACTGACTGATCGAGGAGTAAAGATTTTGGATTGCACCAATACCTTAGGAAATCTAGAAGGAGTTACTACTCTTTAATTTTGTGCGTTCATTTCCCGTGCAATATCGCTGATCATGGTGGAAAGATCCCGCTGCGGTTTCCATCCGACTAATTGATTGATTAAGTCAATATTTGGAACACGACGTTCCATATCTTCAAAACCATCCCCATACGCTTCTTCATATGGGATGTGCACAACTGAACTACTTGAACCTGTTTCAGCAATTACCTTTTTTGCAAGATCGTTAATTGATATTTCAAAATCATTACCAATATTGACAACTTTTCCGATCGTATTCGGAGAAAAAGCAATCTTGATAACTGCTTCAACAGCGTCATAAACATGGCCGAAGCAACGAGTCTGTTCGCCAGTTCCATAAATTGTAATCGGCTCATTATTTAGTGCCCCCCTTACAAATCTAGGAACAACCATTCCATAAGCACCTAGCTGGCGAGGACCAACCGTATTAAAGAAGCGAACAATCCTAGTTTCTAACTTTTTCTCAACAAAGTAGGCATAAGCAAGTGACTCATCGATGGCCTTTGCTTCGCTGTAAGACCATCGCAGGGTAACTGGACTACCAAGAATTCTGTCGTCACTTTCTCTCAATGAATCGGAGATATTCTTTCCGTAAACTTCACTACTACTAGTAACAAAAACTGGGATGTTTCTCTGCGCTGCAGCTTCTAGAACATTTTCAGTTCCTCGAATGTTTGTGAGCAAACTAGTCAAGGGATTATTTACAATATTAAAAACACCAACAGCAGCAGCAAGATGGAAGATGTAGTCACTTTGATCTATCAATTCGTTCAATAGTTCAACATCGAGAATCGAACCTTCTATAAAGTTAAAATGCTGTGAAGACGATAGTGCGGAGAGATTAGAAGAAACACCAGTCGAGAGGTTATCTAACGCTGTAACTACATGACCCTCTTCAACCAATCTTTCGCATAAATGCGAGCCTATAAACCCTGCCCCGCCGGTTACTAAAATTCTCATTCGCTTAGTCTAGAACATCGCGCACAAGTTGGGGTTTACCACAAATACACAGACCAACCTACTTGCTGAAACCATTCTGGAAATGTGCCTAAGGCTGATTTGTGACCCAAAACCCGCGCGTTTATGTTGATCTATGCCGAGAATGCATGAGAATTTCACTATTCTTTGACATTAAGTTCAAAAAATAACTACCTGAGAGAAATGGTCTAAATTGGAAACCGGAAATTCCTACATAGTCGGACGCGGCAAGAATTTTTGCCGGGGATGTAATGGTTTAGATCTCTTTTCAGCTTTAGACCTTGGCGAACTTCCAATTGCAAACGAACTTTGGCCCAACGAGAATCAACAAATCGAACTTTTTCCATTACATTTAAGAATTTGCCGTTCATGTGGATTAGGCCAAGTTGAAGATGTCGTTATGCCAAGCCGTCTATTTAGAGATTACCGCTATCTTTCCTCGACAAGCACAAGTTTCTTGGAGCATGCACGCAATTTCGCAGAGGTAGTTTCAAATGAAATGAGTTTTGGTCAAGGCGATTGGGTACTAGAAATTGCAAGCAATGATGGCTACCTGCTTCAGCATTTCATGAAGTTAGGTGTAGACGTGTTGGGAGTAGAACCTGCCGAAAATGTGGCTCAGATCGCAACACTAGCTGGCGTCCCCACCCTTAGCGAATTTTTTAGTCTTGAACTTGCACAAAATCTTAGGGCATCACGAGGCACTCCAAAATTGATTGTTGCAAACAACGTAATGGCGCACGTTCCAGATATCCAGAATTTTGTTGCTGGTATTGCAGCATTAGTTGGACCGGAAACACGAGTTAGCATAGAAAATCCCTCGCTAATCAATTTCATAAAGCAGGATCAATTTGACACAATTTATCACGAGCACTATTCGTATTTGACCGCCAATTCAGTCGATAAAATTACCAAAGAGGCTGGCTTGCAGCTTTTCAAAGTCGAGGAAATTGTTACCCACGGGGGGTCAAATCGTTATTGGCTCAGGCAAGGGTCTCAGTCGTCATCAAATGTGCAGAATGTGGCGACAAAGATACTTAAAGAGGTTGAGGATGGATTATTTGACGAATCAGCTTGGAAACAATTTGATATAAGAATTCAAGCTCTAATTTTAAACTTTTATAACTGGGTTAAGAGTTCATATGAGGTAGGAAACTTAATTTGTGGGTATGGAGCACCAGCAAAAGCTAGCACTTTAATAAATGCTTCTGGAATAGAGAAAGATTGGATTAAGGTTATTGCGGACGCAAGCGCTGAGAAACAAGGCCGATTTATGCCGTCGCTTGGGATACCCATTGTTAGCCCTAAAACACTTTTTGATTTAAAGCCAAGCGATGTAATTATCTTTCCTTGGAATATCACGAAAGAATTATCCGAAATAATCGAAAACCAAGCACTTGCTCCGACCAGAGTTTGGACAGCAGTACCAAATTTAGAACAAGTGAATTAATCAAATGTCTCGTGTCGAATTCTCGGAAATTCCTGGTGCCAGGATCCTTCAGACAGGTAAAAGTAGTGATGAGCGCGGTTTTTTTGAAAAGATTTTTGATAAAAAATTATTTGCCTCTCTTAATTTGAATACTGATTTAGATTCAATAGCAATTTCTTCCAATACGCATGTGGGCACTCTAAGAGGCTTACATTTCCAATCGCCTCCATTTGCTGAAGATAAAATAGTTTCTTGTATAGCTGGGTCAATTTTTGATGTGGTGGCAGATCTTAGATATGGTTCCCCAACTTTCCGCAAATGGGCTTCTTTGAAGTTGGAAAGGGACGATGAACAGGCTATCTATCTCCCTGCCGGAGTTGCGCATGGTTTTCAGACCTTAGAGGACAATTCAAGTGTTTTATACGGAATTACTGCATCCTACAATCCTGCAAACGCACATTCGATTCGGTATTCTGATCCAGAACTCAATATAGCTTGGCCTTTATCTGTCGGAATCGTTTCAGCAAAAGATGCCGAAGGATTGTTCTTAAATGATGCTGTAAACATCTCCAAGGATCAAAAATAATGTTATCCAAAGTCGTTGCTATTAAGCTCTTATGAAAGTTCTAGTTGTTGGTGGTAACGGATTTCTTGGCAAAGAGATATTCAGAGAACTTATCAATGATGGGCATGATGTCATTGGCATGGGTAGGTCGGCTAACCCCATTAGAGATAAGAACTGGGTTTCTGCAGATATTGGTAGGCCTGATACGTACAGAAGCTTTCTTAGTGATTGGCAACCTGAAGTTGTTGTCCAGAGTGCATGGGTTACCGCCCAGAAGACTTATAGGCAAAGCGAAGAAAATTTGCATTACGCTTCTGGGACTTTGCAATTTGCAAAAGATTGTTTACAAACGGGAACAAGTCATTTTATTGGCCTAGGCACATCGGCCGAGTATGGAAATCAATTGGATTTATGCAATGCTGCGAAGACGCCCCCATCTCCTGTAGATCTTTATGGCCAGAAGAAGCTTGAAACTCTTTTAGGACTCCAGGGTCTGACAACGGCGGTAGGTGCACGACTCACTTGGGCCAGAGTTTTTCAGCCTTATGGCCCAGGACAAGATTCCGAAAGATTGATTCCCTGGGCTGCGGAGCGTTTGGTGAGGGGATACGAAATTGAACTACAAAATCCTTTCATGAGACTTGACTGGATTTCTAGCCGCGACATCGGTAGGGCGATTTCCTGGAGCATCACACACAACACGCCTGAAGTCATCGACATAGGGACGGGTATTGGTACAAACGTTCATGACGTGTTAATTGAAGTAGGAAATATCCTAGGGGTGAAGACACAGATTACACATCCGATCAGCGCCTCTGAGAATAAAAATATCCAAAACTTGATAGTCAGCGGTGACTCACCATTGTTCCAAAGTGGCTGGTCGTCTGCTGATTCTTTGCCGGCTGGATTGAAATGGGCATTAAGCCGATGAAGAAACTTCGGATTGGCTACGTCCCCAACAGTAGAAATCTTGATGCACCAGGTGACAGGCGACGAATTATTTTTTGGGCGAAAGCTAGAGGACATGAAATAGTTACTAATTTAGATGATAAATTTGATGTTCTGGTCCTATCGGAGAGATCTGATTTAGGATTTTATGTGAATCGAAAAATTAACGCCCCCGTCATTTTTGATTTAGTAGACGGTTATCTGGCAAGGGAAAGCCTTAGCAAAGATTGGTTCAGAGGAACCTCAAAAGTGGTGACTCGACAATTATCAGGAATACCTAAACCATTCACGCAGTTTGTAGAAAACATGTGCATCACCGCATCAGCTGTTGTATGCAGCTCTCCTGAGCAAAGTGAATTGATAGCTAGGCATTCAAAGAATGTTCATGTGATTTTAGATTCGCATGATGAAGTTCCTTGGTTAGAGTTTCGAGGAGAAGCAAATGAGTCTAAATCCAAAAGACACCTGCTCTGGGAGGGTTTGCCTGTAACACTCGGAGGGGTAAAAACAATTAGCCCAACCCTAATTCAAGAAAACAGAAAGTATGGCACCCGAATCAAATTTGTCACAGATCAGAAGTACCACAGATTACTTGGCCAGTATTTCCCTGCCAGTACAGCAACGCTACTTTCTAATTTGCTTGGACCTATGAGTGACGATACAGATTTAATCCCTTGGAATGTCGAGAACCTAGTCTCATCAGCAAAAGATTCACGTGCTGCGATAATTCCTGTACTGCTCTCCAACAAACTTCAGTACTTCAAGCCAGAAAATAGATTGTTAATCATGTGGAAACTGGCACTTCCAACAATTACTTCGGCAACACCAGCTTACACAAGGGTTTCGAAGATCTCAGGATCAGACATTGTTTGTAAGAACAATTCAGATTGGGAAGAAAAGTTAAATCTTTTGCACAATCAAGAGTTTGGTGAAGATTTAGTCCGACGTGGACAAGAGTATCTTAAAGCAAATCACACAAAAGAAATATTGCTGCTGAAGTGGGATAACGCTGTTGAATCTGTGCTCTAACAGAGAGGCTTCATTCCTTCAATTATCAAGAACTATTTTGAATCTCTTACCAATACATATGTACTCGTAGAACTTCGGTAACCGGTCTCAAAAAAGAAAAATGGTGTGAAGAGAATTTGAAGGATGCGGCGACGAATTTGAACAAGTCTGACTTCACCGACTCTATTGCCGAAGTGTGAAAGACTGAAAGCAGCCCATGCTGCATTGTCGCGATTACGTATTCTCGTGGCTCGCATGCCATTTCTTTGCGCGACGCATTCAATACCCTTTTTGCTGGGCAGAAAGACGTGACGAGGAGCATCTAAGTGAGGCCACTTACTTCGCATAATTCTAAACAGCCAACTTTGAGCATTAGGCACTTCTATGACTAATTTTGTTGTTGTAGGAAAAATTCTTGAAACCTGAGCCAAGAAGTCATTTGGATCTGGAATGTGCTCGAAAACATGCCAAAGAGTTATGACATCTGGAGCGGGGAAACCATTTTTTTCGTAGGAAAATAAATCTTCAACAACTCGACCAGACATAAATGCCTCAATGTTTTCCCTGCAACTCTTGTCTTGCTCAATTGCAAAGGTAAGATGGCCAATTTCACTGGCGGCAGCAACAAATGTCCCTGAACCCGCACCAACATCCAAAATCGTAGCGGAATCACCAACACAGCGATTCACTACCGTTAAACGATTCTTACAGGCTTTGACAGCTCGTCTCCAATTTGAACCCTTGGGAATTGAATGATAGTCAAGATAATAATTTCCTAAATTAACGGGTACTGGAACAATTACCGTCGAGAAGCAACTTGTACATTGAAAAATCTCAAAACTCTCTTTTGGGCCAACCCCACCATTTGTTGTGGTTAGCCATTTTTTGGCCGGCGCTTCACAAAGCAAGCAAAGTATTTGCCCATATATTTGCTCTTGCATTCTGAAGACTCCTAAGGATTAATAGTTTCCGCGGATGTTACAGTAAAACCCTAGTTTAATTTGGATTCCTCAATGACATCTGCAGGGGTTGTCGACCAATTTAGATGCCGAGTAGTAGATTTAAGGCCGTGCCACTGTTTTGGGGCGCGATAAAATCATTTTCCATCTCATGACTTAGTAACGAAGACAGAGGATCAGGTTGAAAAGCGAAAACCCACTCTTGAGCATTCTTCTCCCAACGGTCAATCCCAACGAGCGAGTTGTCTCGATTATTTCTGAATTGTTAGAAAGCAAAAAGGCTGGCTTCGAATTAGTTGTTTCTTTAAATGCTCCCAACCAATTATTGAAACTTGAGAGCAGATACGTGAGTGACACGAGACTTGTTCTATCAATTGAGCCAGAACGTTTGAACGTTGCAGATAATTGGACAAGAGCAGTAGAGAAATCTTCAGGCAAATATCTATGGCTGATCGGTGATGATGATTACATCCTTCAAGAACATCTGTTACAAGTTCTCGAGTTACTCGAAAGAGAAAGTCCAGATTGTTTATCATTTAATGGATGGTCGTACATCTTCCCAAGTCAAATGACAAAGAATTTGGCACTGAGTAGACCCCGCCACTTCAATTATAAGAAGTCGATTTTGGGAGTTTTATCAGACAAAAAATATGAAAAAGTGATTTCAAATATGTATCGCTTTGTCCCACTGATTCCCTTAAATATGCAGTTAACAATCTTCACTCGTGATACATTTGAAAAGGTAGGCGGAAAATTCAAAATGCCTTTTCCGGATCACATTGCTTTAATGGAATTTTTGGTTGTTGCAAAAAAATGGAAAGTCGTTGACGAACGTTGGTGCATAGTTGGTATGGCGCCAAGTTCATTTGGAAATAGTGCCTACCAGAACTCTGATTCCGCCGGTGAGGTTTATTTGGGTTTGGCTCAATCTGAGATTCCCCAAATGCCAGGGAATATCCTTAATTCTGTCATGCTTAGTTGGCTAGAAACGCTTTCCAGGACCAATCCGAGATTTCACAAATATCGACCATCGAGAGGGAACTACATTTTGAGGCAAATAGGTGTCTCATATCGGCGCTGGAGAAGTAAAGACATAGATTTCTTAGGACTGTTGCACAACATTAAGTGCATTTCAATCAAAGACCTTCTAACAGCGACAAGCTCCATTTTTTCACTGAAGAACATAGTCTTAATATTTAAGATTTTAAGGCGAAAACCAGGTCCTGAGAAAATCATCGGAGCAAAATTTGAAACTGTTAAACAAATAGATATCAAGGCTTTTGCTGACGATATTCGATTGCCCGTGTACTCATGATTATTCGAAAAAGAAGTTCAAGTGGAACATTTTTTGCCTCCACCAAGGCGGCTCTGAAACTCCTGTCATCTCGGGATAGAAAGCGCTTCTGGATTCTCGTAATTGCTCAAATGTCGACGGGGCTTCTCGACTTAATCGGTGCGGGGTTGATAACTCTAGTAGTTTTACTTTTAGTTGGAGCTTTTGAACCTAATTCGAATTCGGATGCATTACTTAGTAATTTAAATGAGCTTCAATTTTTTACCGATTATTCTTTGATTAAACTAGCCGTGGTAAGCGGTATTGGCGCAGCTGTCTTCTTCTTAATCAAAAGCGTTACTTGCCTTTGGTTGATAAGAAAGAATTTGGTCTTTCTCGGGAATCAGCATTCAAAGATAGTTTCAAGGCTTTCCGAGCGCCTCTTGAAGAAAAATTTGCTTTTCATAGAATCTAAGTCAAGCCAAGAAACTTCAAATGCAATTCTTCATGGGACTAGTTACCTCACAATTGAATTATTGGGGCCATTAGCAATTGGTTTGAGTGAAGCAACTCTCTTGATTTTGTTTGCAGCCTTAATGCTTTGGATCAACCCTATTCTGATGTTGTGCACAGTTGTATTCTTTGGTTCAGCTGGAGTGCTTTTGCATCAAATTTTAGGGAGGTGGGCAGGAGAGGTAGGTGCGGTAGTTGCTCAAACTTCTTCCGATGGTCAGCGTGAGCTACAGGAAACTATCGGAAACTTTAGATCAATAACAGTTTTTGGAAGACAAGAATTCTTTGTCAAGGGCATTCGGATGCAGGCTCAGAAGGGAGCGCTAGCGCATTCAACGAAGAGATTCATTGAGCAAATTCCGAAGTTCTCTCTCGAAGTAACCTTGGTTCTTGGTGTTTTAGCTTTAGGGATCTCTCAGGTAAGTTCGAGTGATCTTGTATCTGCTTCTACAACTTTGGCTTTATTCCTAACTATCGCAGTTAGATCTACGCCCTCAATGCTACGTTTGCAGGGTGTTTTTATCGCAATAAGAAATGCCAGCGGACAGGCAAAGCAGACACTTGATTTTATTGAACGTTTAGACCTAGAACCAGACCGAGCTCCGGTTAATGACTTAGTTTGTGAGGATAGCGCAAATGCTTTCTCACCTGAATTAAAAGTTTCAAATCTCTCATTTACCTATCCAAACAATACGTATCCAAGCGTCTCAAATGTTTCCTTCACTCTCGATGCAAATTGCTCGCTTGCTATCGTAGGAAAATCTGGAGCAGGGAAAAGTACCCTAGTCGATCTATTGCTTGGATTATTGGTTCCACAAGATGGGACTGTCTTATTGAATGGGGTTACCCCGCAGATAGCACTGGAGTTATGGAGAGATAAGATTGCCTACGTCCCGCAAGAAACAAAAATTCTGTCTAAAACCATTCTGGAAAATATTGTAATTGGGATACCTGAAAACAAAATAGATTTTGATGCGGTGTGGCTTGCATTAGAACAAGTGCAGCTGGATGAATTTGTCAAGAAACTTCCATCTGGCTTGTACACCCAAATCGGCGAAAGTGGTTTCAAGTTGAGCGGCGGGCAACGTCAAAGACTCGGATTAGCTCGGGCTTTTTATCTTAACCCTCAGATGTTGATACTTGATGAGGCCACCAGCGCGCTCGATCCCGAAACGGAAAATCATATTTCACTTGCTCTCTCCACTTTTTCAAAAAAAGCAACTGTTGTGTCCATAGCTCACAGGCTGGCGACCGTAAAAGCAGCTGATTATGTCCTTTACCTCGAAAATGGAAAATGTCAGGCTTATGGAACTTTTCAGGAGGTTAGAGACGGATCTCCAGATTTTGCGACTCATGCGAAACTTCTAGGACTATAAATGTTTCTGATTATTTTAAAGGGGTTTTCTCTCTGAGACTTTATTTTTGGGATAGCATTTTCTCAATAGTAAGTATCTGTGCGTAGTTGATCACATTGGAGTTTAAATGAAGGTTGTAATTCTTGCAGGTGGATTAGGAACCCGCTTGGCAGAAGAAACAGAGACGAAACCAAAACCCATGGTACTAATCGACGATAAACCAATTCTTTGGCATATCATGAATATATTCGCAAGCCAGGGAAAGTACGAATTTGTAGTTGCATTAGGTTATAAAGGTGATGTTATACAAAAGTGGCTTAATGAAATCTCGTCGAAGAGCACAACAGAAGACATTTCATTTAATGCAAGTGGGATTGAAACAGGCCATGACACACAAACTGGTGGCCGAATAGCCAAATGCATGAAGGAGTTTCCTGGAGAGCGGATAATTGTCACTTACGGTGATGGACTTGCAAACGTTCCTATCAAAAAATTGTTAGCTTTTCATGAATCACATGGAAAACTTGCAACCGTAACAGCCGTTCACCCACCAGCTAGATTTGGGTATCTTCATTTGGATGGCAACAGGGTGGACCATTTCGGTGAAAAGAAACAATCCGATGTTGGTTGGATCAATGGAGGCTTTTTCGTGCTAGAACCAGAAGTAGTCAATTTTGTATTGAATGACAGCGAAGCATTTGAGACCGGTGCACTCCCAAGGCTCGTCGACGAAAATCAACTTATGGCTTTTCACCATACTGACTTTTGGCAGCCCATGGATACTCTTCGAGAGAGAAATGAACTGGCTGAGCTGGCTAAAGAGACACCACCGCCGTGGTTGAAAATAGATTGATGATTAAGTAATTTATTTTTGAGACAAGATTTGGCTTAGATCATCTAGACATGCGTCTACGGGTTTAACTCGTTGAGTTAGAACCTTATTCCACCACTGGACCGTAGAAATTACAGCTTCTTCTTGACTCCAAAATGGTTTCCATCCAAGTGATTGTTTTGCATAATCTGGATTCAAGTCTAGGGATACTGCTTCAGCCGCATTATTCTGTACCGAACTACCAAGTTCAATATTTGTGCTAAGTCCCCAAGTTTTAACCGCTACTTCTACAACTTCCGAGACTGCGATGCTCTTTGTATCAGGTCCAAAGTTAATTGAAGTAATCTTCTCACCATTGAGAACGGCTTCGAGAGTTGATATGTAGCCGGTCAGTGGATCCAGAACATGTTGCCAAGGTCGTGTACTTGCAGGATTGCGCACGGCCATCTTTTGTCCACTACTAAAACTACGAATTAGGTCTGGGAGCAAACGGTTGTCACCCCAATCACCACCACCAATAACATTTCCGGCGCGGACTGCAACAACTTTAGGTCCGCCAGATGTGCGTTGAATCTGTTGCCAAGCAGCAACCACTGCCTCGGTTCCAACCTTGCTGGCACTATAGGGATCTTTCCCTTCTAGCGGATCTGATTCGATAAATGCTCGGCCCGAATTATCATTTCTATAAACTTTGTCTGTAGTCACTACAACAACTGCATGAACTGAATCAGTATTAAATGCAGAATCAAGTACATTGACTGTTCCCATTACATTGACATCAAAAGTATCTTTTGGCAGTCGGTAGGATTCGAGCACTAATGGTTGTGCAGCCATATGAATGATTGTGGATGGTTTAACAGAGTTAATGTAAGAATTAAGACGTTTATAATCACGAATGTCCGCAAATACTTCACTTATTGCTCCGGTGCGACTAGCTCGATCAAAGAGTGAGTCTTTTTCCGGTGAAAGCGAAAATCCAACAACCTCTATTCCCAACTTTTCAAGCAACAGAGTCAACCAAGTACCTTTGAAACCACTATGGCCAGTAACTAGAACTGGACCAGAAAGCGCACGTAAGGCCGGCAGTTGGTTCAAACTCATGACTCTATGCTACAACTAAATAGTTTTAAGGTAGATGGCACAAATTTGTATTTAATCTCCGAAAATTCATAACTTTTCAGATCTAATGTTTCAATGTGGCTTGGGCCGGGATCGAACCGGCGACCTAACGATTTTCAGTCGTTCGCTCGTACCAACTGAGCTACCAAGCCAACAAAGATCTTGCTAGCAGTTGCCCGCTAGTACGCATGGCACACAAATAAATTTGCATACAACACCAAAACCTTTGCGACCCGGACGGGACTTGAACCCGCGACCTCCGCCGTGACAGGGCGGCGCGCTAACCAACTGCGCTACCGGGCCTTAAGTAATTGATAAACATAAGTGGCTCTTATGTCACCTTAAAGCCGTTACTACTTTTGCATCTCTAGAACAGATACTGCGGTACTGCGTGCCCCCAACGGGATTCGAACCCGTGTTACCGCCGTGAAAGGGCGATGTCCTAGGCCCCTAGACGATGGGGACGTTCTAAGGCTTGCCAATCTTACCCGCCATTGAGCGTGTGACCAAACCCGATAATTAAGCACAAAAAAGCCGCTATCCCCTTCGGATTAGGGGTTGCGGCTCTTTTGTTTAAAGGTTGTTAGCGATTAATTAAGCGCCCAACGAACAGTAATTGTCACTGTTACATCTTGCTCACCTAGATCAACCTCAACAGCTGCAGCATCTGCGGCTCCTGCCTTTGCCATTGGGAAAGGTGATGAGTACACAGGAGAAGATTGCTCTTCAAGTGATAACACCTTGCCAATTGATGTGCCAAGAAGTTTTGCGTAAGAAGTTGCTTTTGACTTTGCGTTAGCAACTGCCGCTGCACGTGCTTCTTCAGTTGCCACAGCTGGATTAAGAGTTGTTGGGATTACTCCACCAAGCTGCACATTGTCGCCACCTGCCGTGACAACTGCTTCAATGATGCTTCCAGCATCAGATGCTTTTCTGATGAGGACATCAAATGTTTGCGAGGCGCGGTAGCCGGTGATCTTTGTGCCAGCCTCTTGTGTCCAGGTGTATTCAGGATAGACAGAGATATTTGCTGAACGAATATCCTTAATAGCAATTCCTTTGTCTTTCAGCGCTGCGCGCACAGCTGCAGATGATTTGCTTGCAGCAGACAACGCTGCAGCATTTGTTGAACCAACAACAGAGACTGTTGCATTAAAGCGGACTGCATCTGGGACAACAGAGATCGTGCCAACACCTGTGAGGGTGATGTATCGATCAGTTGATGTGCCAGCACCATTGGCTGGGATTGCAAGGGCGATAACGCCTGCAACTGCAGAAACGGTCAGGATGGATGCGATTGTGCGAAGTTTTGTTAGTTTCATAGGATAAGTATCTCGTATTTGTTGTGATGGGCGTTAGTTATTGCTGGGAATAGTGGGAGAATTAGCGGGTGAGCCAGTTCTTAAGTAGGTGCGATGCCTCAGCGATGAGCGATGCTGCCTCCGTTTTGATGGCTGGTGGTTTAGTGGCCTTTCCAACTGAAACTGTTTATGGGTTGGGCGCAGATGCGTGCAATACAGCGGCAGTTGCGCGGATTTATTCAGTAAAGGGTCGGCCAGCCGACCATCCACTGATTGTGCATGTTGCATCCATGGATGGTTTGGGTGATTGGGCGCGTGATGTGCCCACATATGCAATTGCACTGGCGCGTGATTATTGGCCAGGGCCAATGACATTGGTGGTGGGCAGATCTGATTTGGCAGGCGACTTTGTAACAGGCGGACAGGACACAGTTGGCGTGCGAGTGCCTAATCATCCTGTCGCACTGGGATTGCTTGAGGCTTTTGTGGCCGCTGGCGGTAAAGGTGTGGCAGCACCGAGTGCCAATCGTTTTGGAAATGTCTCTCCGACAACTGCTAATGCCGTTGCAGCAGAGCTAGGTGATTACCTGGCAGATGGAGATCAGATTCTTGATGGTGGTGCATGTGATGTGGGTGTGGAGTCAACGATTATTGATTGCACAGGAGATACGCCAAAGATTTTGCGTCCAGGTGCGATAACACTTGAAATGATCGAGCAGAGCACAGGACTGACAGTTGTTGGGTCTGTGGAAGAACCAGAGATCCGTGTCAGCGGTTCCTTGGATAGTCACTACGCACCGGCAGCAGTAGTTGTATTGGATCAATCTCCGACGGCCGGTCAAGGATTTATTGCAATGGCAGATGTTGTGGCAGCAGAAGGTGTTGTGCGATTGGCTGCACCAAGAACACATGAAGAGTTTGCACAAGTCTTATATGCAGCGCTGCGCGCAGCAGATGAGCAAGGCCTATCAACTGTTGTTGTGCAGCAACCTGTGGGTGATGGCATTGCAATTGCAATTCGTGACCGGTTAAAGCGAGCCGCACACTCTGGTCTTATGGCAAATGAGTAAGATTTCGCAGTGATTATCTCCACCACACAATTTCTAGTCTTAGGTATCGCAGCCTTTGCATTAACTGGTTTATTAACTTGGCCGGTGCGGGCACTTGCAATTCGATTAGGTGCGATGGATGCTCCTAACTTGGCCCGTAAATCACAGGCAGAACCAGTGCCGTATTTAGGTGGGGTAGCAATTGCTTTGGGAATAACAATCACGACTTTAGCTGCTGTCTATGTTGGTGGAAACAAAAATGGTGAGAATTCAGGTCAGCTTAAAGATTTAGCTCTCACTGTTTTGTTACCCGCCTTGTTATTGGGAGCAATGGGATTAATTGATGATCTGCGCTCGCTATCACCGTGGCCTCGATTAATTGCACAATCAGTTGTTGGCACAGTTGTTGCGATAGTTATCGTAAACAGTGGCACAACCGGAACTCCATTTGGCACATCGACTATAAACACAGCGGTGACCATCTTTTGGATAGTAGGAATTTGTAACAGTATTAACTTCTTTGACAACCTAGATGGCGCAGCAGCGGGCGCTGTTGCAATTGCAGCATTGGGAGTTTTCTTTATTGCATTTGATAGAGGCCAAGAACTAGTTAGCGCTCTCTCGATTGTGACAGTTGGTGCAACTATTGGATTTTTGATGTGGAATAAGTCGCCTGCAAAGATCTATATGGGTGATGCCGGTGCCTTGTTCTTAGGAATCATTATTTCAGCTGCAACAATCAGATTAAATCCAGGGATACAACCAACTTGGAAGTCTTTAACAATCCCAGCAATTTTATTAGCGGTGCCACTGCTTGATACATGTGTTGCAGTGTTTTCTCGCTTGGCACGTGGCGTTTCTCCATTAACTGGCGGCAAAGATCATCTCTCCCATCGTTTAGTGAGAGCAGGATTAACCCGGCCTATGGCTGCCATTGCGCTGTGGGCGGCATCTGGTGTGTGCGCATTGGTGGCAATTGGAATTTACAGATACTCAGATTCTTTAGGATCAGTGCTGATTTATGTATTTGCCGCAGGCTGGTTATCGGCCCTGGTGCTGTTCTTGCGCACCCCATCACATGACTAAGCCCCACGCATAGGCTCACGTAAGTTTTTCACTTTTGACCATTCACAGGTGGGTCACAGCAACAACTTGGAATTATCGAACCTCATAATTATTACAAATACCAGTACTGGTACCAAAGAATGGAGCAGTTCATGAGCGAGCACACTAGTCAAGCAGTCATAAAGTATGCAGATTCAATTATTACCTGGGGCGGAGTTTTTAGAAATATTTTCACCGTCTTTGGTTGGATCTATTTAATTGGTGGACCAATTGTTGGGTACATAGCTTGGGATACTTCTTACTACGGTGAGGCTTCCTACATCTTCTACGGCATTTTTGCTGGCCTTATCGGCGCGGTAGCAATGTTTGGATACCGAATCATTTTTGACTACTTGTTAATGAAGGCTCATCAAGCCAAGGGTTAAAGCACAGACAAAGCCATCACACTAGTGATCAGTGTGATGGCTTTGTGCTTGTCTAACATCAGTTGACCCCATTTTTATGCCGCTTTTGTGCGTGAAGTGGGTCATCTAAATCTCCGATACGATTACGCCCGCAGATAATGCTGCAGTGGGGCCTATAGCTCAGTCGGTAGAGCAACGGACTTTTAATCCGTGGGTCGACGGTTCGAGCCCGTCTGGGCCCACAGCCATAAATTGTTTTTAAGTCGCATAAATACTCACTTAATCAACGGTGTAGTAGTTATGAAGAGAATCCTCATTGTTGCCATTTCATTAGCCCTACTTGCTCCTTTTGCACCTGCCACCGGTGCGCCCAAGGCTCAGAATGAATGGGCCACGACACACAAGATTGTCTATGTGGGATTAACTCCTAAGGATCAACCAAATTTCTGGACTGAAAATCAAGTGGACACAGCGACAGCAACAAGTGATGGGGAGATGCTGAGTTTTGCGAAAGAAACAGTCACAGAAGCAATTAGATTTTGGAAGCAAAACTCCAGAGGCAAAATGAAGTTCACAACTTCAAAGTTTTATATTGGTAAAGCAGGTACTGCCATCGAGCGTTGCAACCCTGATGCTGACATAAAAGCGGCGATAAAGATTGCTGGGTTCAAGACGATTCCAATCGGAACCCATGTGGTTGTTGCAAATATTTATGATTCCTGTGGATATGCAGGACTTGGCGAGATGGGAGGCAATGCGGTTAACCTCAGGTCTTTAGGAGCAACAACCTTGATTCATGAGCTTGGCCATAACTTTGGATATCGGCACTCATCCACGATGTATTGCAAGGGTTCTGATTACACCAAATTTAATACAACCAACTGCTCTGTTGACGAATACGGAGACTTTAGAGACTTAATGGGCAATGATGATTGGTGCCCGGGCACGACGCTCAGTGCCACCCAGCGCGCAACCATCTTTCGCACACCAATGGCGAAAACCCTAAAAATTGGGGTTGATATAAGTGTTGATGAGTCAAAACAGGCAACAGATAACATTCTGTACCAATTTAACTATAAAGGCACCTGGTACTTCTTTGAGTATTACATCCCTGGCAAAGATCGTTGCATGACGTTTACTCACCTTCTCTACGCACCACAGCTTCAACTCAGAATGGTTGGCCCCAACTGGGCAATTGATAAAGGTGCTGCCGTTGGTCCAACTCTAATTCTAAGAAAGCAATCTGATCTTCCAACAATTCCAGTAACACTTGATGAGGATGGAGAACCTATCCTTGCCTCATTAACCGGATCTACTTTGACGGGATTTCAGGCTGGTGAAGTATTCAAGCTGCCAGGAGCTCCTTATACGTTAACAGTTAAGAGCACAGGAGAAACGAGTGCTGTGTTTACTCTGACAAAAAGTTAATTCCCCTATTTGCGGGTAACCTAACCCTGTGTTTGATTCCCTAAAAAATCGGTTGCCCTTGGCTTTGGTATCAACTTTGGCAGTAATCCTTGCATCTTTTTCTTTTGTTACCGCTCATGCCATCGCTGGGACTTCCTGCAAGCAATCTGGATTGCAACAATTAAAGAATCGCGATCTCTACACCTGTGCAAAAGTGAACAACAAATTGGTCTGGCAATTAACCGAAGACAACACCTCTGATTTTGCACCATTTCCAATTAATGGTCCCACTTGGCAACAACTTGCTGATATTCGAGATGCCTCAGCGAAGGCAGCGGCAGAACTTTTGGCCAAACAAGCAGCAGAATTAAAAGCACAGCAAGAAGCTGCGGCAAAAGCTGCAGCAGATGCTAAGGCAGCAAAAGCGGCCGCAGAAGTGCCCAAGATTGCGGGATTAGTTATTGGCAAACTTTTATGGAGCGATGACTTTCAAGGGCAAGCAGGTTCTCAAGCAAGTTCAACATCATGGACACCCAGGCGTTGTGGACATGCTGCATCAAATGGTGGTGGCACTTGCCATAATAATGAGCAGCAGTACTACATTCCTGAAGCTATCGCCCAGGATGGCTCAGTTAATGGAAACTTGATAATCACCACAAAGAGAATTACTCAACCACCAGCAAATGCTGGAATTTGTTATGTGGGACTCTGTTCATTTACCAGCGGGCGCTTAGACACACAAGGCAAGCATTCCTTTAAGTATGGGTTTATTGAATCTCGTATAAAGATGCCCGCAGGTTCGGGGAATTGGCCAGCTTTTTGGATGTTGGGCGACAATATAAATCAAGTGGGTTGGCCCTATTCAGGAGAGATGGATATCGTAGAGATTCACTCTGATAGACCATCTATCGTTACATCTGCAACTCATTTCTCTGCTACAGACACCCCTAATAAATGCTGTGACAATCACCGATTTGTTTTTGATGAAGTAAACTTTGGAAGAGTAGATGTCTCAAGTGACTATCACACCTATGCAATAGCGTGGTTACCAAACTCGATTTCATACTATTTCGATGGTCAGTTAGTCAGTAACACAACTCCCTCACGCGTGTCTGGTAAATGGGTATTTAATGAGAAGTTCTTCCTCATCCTCAACAACGCAGTGGGTTCTTTTGGTGGGAGTTGGGCAAACCTTCAATCATCAACAATGAGTATTGACTGGGTTCGTAGTTATCAGCTCAATGGCTACGGAGAAGTCTTTACCCCATAAAAAATCCCGGCACCCATACGGGCACCGGGATCTCTTATTAGAGAATTGTTACTTCTTCTTATAACCAGTTGGGCACTTTGGATTAACCGCAGTCACCTTCTTAGTTGTCTTACCCTTAACGCAAGTAATTGTTGTTGCTTTAACAACAGGCTTTGGTGCTGCATAGATATCAAATGTCACTAGATCAACATCTGCATCCTTGTCACCATAGCCAGGAATAATCGGCTTAAAGGTGCCGTAGAGGCGAACTTTTGGAGCGGGTGTGGTTGGTGTTGCTGGCTTTGCCTCTGTGCCTGTTGTGTCAGTGTTCTTGATGATGAAGGTAACTTCACCCATGGCATTTGTTGTTGCCTTCAAATCAGCACCTGATGCTGTCTCTGATGCCGGAGTAGTTATCTTTGTGGCTCCGAACAACCAGTTTGCCTTTGATCCACTGTATGGAGAATTAACTTGCAGAGTTACTTCCTTGTTTGCAAGTGGCTTTGTTCCATCAGAGGTAACAAGATACTTAAGAGTCAAAGTAGTTCCTGCCGCGATGTATGTGTAGAACGCACGAGTCTTGGCAGAGTAGTACTGAGCAATGTCACCAGTTGTATCAATGCTGTTTGATGGACCAAATGCTGGTGAAACAAGACGCATTGATGGCAAGGTGACTGGCACAGTGACAGTTGGTGTTGGAGTGGCTGTAGGTGTTGCAGTCGCAGTTGGAGTGGCAGTAGGTGTTGGTGTAACCGCAGCCCCAATAGTTGTTGCAGGTGACTTTGTTATATCAAAAGTCAACAGGTCTGTTACTTGTTGCATGTCAGTCAAACCATCAATAATGAGCTTCATGTTTCCGTAGACACGTCCAGTTGTTGCACGTGGCTGTGTTTCTGAAGCAGGGATTGCCATCGCGGAATCTGCAGTGTTTGTGTTCTTCATCGTGAATGAAACTTTTCCAGCCGCATCAGTCTTTCCTGGAACTAGTAGTCCGTATCCAGTTGCCGAATCACTTGAGGCACCGACAGCCTTGCCGTTTACTTCCCATGTTGCCTTTGATCCACTGTATGGAGCGTTGACCATAAATGAAACAGCTTTATCAGCCGCTGGTGTCGTTCCATCTGTAGTTACCAAATAGGTAACTGTGATTGTTGAGCCAGCGCCAACATACTTGAAGAAGCTGCGGCCGCCTGCTGCGTAGTACTGACCGAGACCATCGGATGTAAAGGTTTCATTTGCAGCGTTAAAGTCAGGAGATACGTAGCGGATTGTTGGTAGTCCAGCTGCTTGAGATGAGCTCTGCCCTATCAGCCCACCAGCGAGCAGGAGCGAAAGCGTTGCAACCCCACTTACTAACTTTCGTGTAATTGATATGTGCTTCATTTCCTGCTCCTTTTCCTAGTGGATTAACCTCTAAATACTTTTCCAACTCCATTAACTGAGTAGAAACGTATGTAATCAACATGTAATTGCGCTTGATTAAGCATTGGATCGATGTATTCGCCAGCATATGTGCCACCCATAGCTAAGTTCAAGATCAAGAAGAACTTCTGGTTATAGACCCAGCCGCGGGTTCCGGTGTCTGCAGAAGAGAAGGTCCCTGTGACTCTGCCATCAACAATGAATGTCAGTGAATTCTTTTTCCATTCAATTGCATAGGTGTGATAACCATTAGACAAAGAGTCATAGCTTAAAAATGCTGCGCCTAAACCAGATCCTTGCGGTGTTGTTGGACCATGAATTGCAGAGGTAGAGCGATCTGGAATGTCACCACGAAACTCCATGATGTCGATTTCGCCGCACTCAGGCCATGGGACACCATCTAATAAATCTCCACCTAACATCCAAAATGCTGGCCAGGTGCCAATACCTTGTGGCATTTTGATACGCGCTTCAATGCGGCCGTATTGAAATGAAAGATTCCGTGCTGTTTTCATGCGAGCACTCGTAAATTGGCATTCAGAGCAACGATTAAGGATGTCTTCGGTGCCTGGTACATCTCCAATGAGATCGCCGTACTCATTTGAAATTCTGTTGGCGGTAATAACCAAACGGCCCGCGCCATCCATAGAGGCGTTGGCAGCTTTGTCGGTATAGAACTGGCGTTCAGAATTTCCCCAGCCACCACCACCGATTTCACGGGTCCAAGTCTTTGATGATGGGAGCGTTCCTTTTTTGCCATTGAACTCATCTGACCACAAGAGCTTTAGCGTTTTCTTAGTGGCAGCATCTGCGACAGGATTGACCATCAAGGTCAGAGCAACAGACAGTGCAACAAAAAGACTGGTTGGTGCCAGAATCACTTTTTTCGTGGCCATTAGCGGGCTCCCCTCGTTATCAAACTTTAACCCAAATTCCCTTGTGCCAAATAGCATTAAAGGCTTAAATAGCGTACCTTGAAACCGCTTTCATGGAAACCTCCAAAGGCGAGAGTTTTCCTGAGAGTTTCAAGGTTTCACTAGGGGCCTGCCGGATGTCAGGTCTGTTAAAGGGAAGGTTTCACACATGAAAAAATCAACGACCAGAAATGCGTTTCTTGGTGCATTCGTTGCGATGGCCGTTTCATTAGGCGTGCTCTCAGCACCTGCTAAGGCAGCCGAGCAAATCACTTTAACTATCTGGACTTTTGGCGAAGTTATTCAGCCAGGTCTACAACGTGAATACCAGAAGCTTCACCCTAATATTAAAATCATCCCGATTAAGAACGATGTTGATCCTCTTCACCAAAAGACAATCCTTTCCTGTCAAACAGGTGGGCCAGCAGACATCATCGCCTTTGAAGTTCCTTACTCAGGGTACTGGCGCACAGGAAACCGCCCAAGTTGTTTCCAAGATTTGCGACAGATGAAAACTTCAGCGATCAACGTCTCTGCAGGCGTTGCAGCTGGACTATCAGCAAATGACATTAAAAAGAATTATCTTCCATGGCGCTGGGAACAAGGCGTTGCATTTAATGACGCAGTGATTGGTATCCCAACAGATGTCGGCGGGTTGCAAGTTGCATATCGCACAGACTTGTTTAAGAAGGCTGGATTACCAACTGATCGTGTAGCGGTGAGTAAGTTGTGGCCAACGTGGGATGCATTTATTGCAACCGGTAAGAAGTATGTTGCAAAGTTAACGCCTGCAGAAAAGAAAGCAGGCAAGGGATTCATTGATGATGCTGGATCAATCTATGCAGCTGTAATGAACCAGGGAACTGTTAAGTATTACCAACCAGACGGAACTGATGCAGGAAAGCTTGTTTACAAGACAAACCCTCAGATCAAGAAGGCTTGGGACACAACAGTTAAAGCACTTGAGGCAGGTATTGGCGCGCGCCTTGGCCAGTTCACATCTGACTGGAACATCGGTATGAATAAGGGCGCAATGGCAACGATTCTTGCTCCAGCCTGGATGCTTGATTACATCAAGAAGCAAGCACCAGATACAAAGGGCAAGTGGGATATTGCTGATCTTCCAGTAGGTGGCGGAAACCAAGGTGGAACAGAACTTGGTATTCCTAGCTACTCAAAGAACAAGCAAGCTGCTTATGACTTCCTTACCTGGTACTTAGCACCAGAACAACAGTTAAAGGTTTTCAAGACCTATGGTCTTTTCCCTTCAACTTCAGTTCTCTACGATGATGCTGCCTTGCTTGAATACAAAGATGAGTTCTTCAGCAACGCGCCAATAGGTGCTATCTATACAAAGGGTGTCTTGAAGTTGAAGCCAATCTTTGAAGGAGAACTACAACGCAAGATTGATGCAACATTTGGTGCAGGTCTTGGCCGAGTGGCATCTAAGAAAATGACATCTGCAAAATCATATGCACTTGTTATTTCTGACATCGATAAACTCTTTAAGAATTAAAGTATTTATCCGATGACAACTATTAAGGACGGTAAGGGGCGCCAAAAAGCGCCTCTTACTCCTTGGAAGCAAAAAAGTAGGAAAGAAAAGAAACCGCTTCCAGGTGTGGGATCAATGGATGGTCGCTGGGGATACGCCGCGATTGCTCCATTTTTCATAATCTTCTTAATATTTGGTGTCGCACCAGTTGTTTACTCCATCTACATTGCATTTTTCAAATGGGATCCCCTCGGTGAATCTGAATTTAATGGGATTAACAATTTCATTTTCCTATTTCAAGATTCAGATTTTTGGATAGCTCTTAGAAACACTTTTAGCATCTGGGCGCTATCAACCTTTCCTCAGATGATTATTGCGATCAGCCTTGCTGCAATCCTTCGTAATAAGCGCTTAAAGGGAAAGTCTTTTTGGCGCACCATTCTTTTGGTACCAAACATCACTTCTGTCATCGCAATCACTATTGTTTTCCAGCAACTGTTTGGCCGTGAATACGGGTTAATTAACACCGTATTGGTCTTAATCCCAGGGGTTGAAAACATCGACTTCATTGAAGGTGTAATCCCAAGCCACATCCAAATTGCGACAATGATTACCTGGCGCTGGGTTGGCTATAACACTCTGATTTTCTTAGCTTCAATGCTGGCAATCCCAGATGAGCTCTATGAGTCTGCATCTGTTGATGGAGCAACCAAATGGCAGCAGTTTAAGTATGTCACTCTCCCATCACTGAAGAACACCATTACCTTCGTGTTGATCGTTGGCACAATCGGTGGACTTCAAGTATTTGCTGAGCCTCAGCAGTTGGCTGCAGATGGTGGATCTACCAAGCAGTTCTTGACTCTGACCCTATTCCTATATAACCAAGCCTTCTTGAACAACAAGTATGGCTATGCGGCAGCTATCGGTATAGCAATCACATTTATTGTTCTGATTATTTCGGCGATTAACTTCGTGATCACTCGCAAGATCTCAGGTGAGGGCAGCCGATGAAGCGCAATATTCCGAAGTGGCAGAAGACTTCCAAGCTGCATTACTTGATGCTGGTCTTGATTACATTCCTTTCTATATTCCCTTTTTATTGGATGTTTATCGTTTCATCCAACACTGATGCTGAAATCTCTAAATCACCACCATCACTTGTTCCAGGACCTCGCTTTTTGGAGGTTGCTAACAAGGTTTTGACTGCTGAAGGTGTTTATTTCACTCAGGCGTTAATTAACACCTTCATAGTTGGTGTTGCCATTGCAGTAGCGCAAGTAATTTTCTCTGCAATCGCTGGTTTTGCTTTTGCGAAACTGCACTTTAGAGGACGCCAGTTCTCAATCCTCTTTGTTGTTGCAACCATGATGCTTCCAAGCCAGCTGGGAATCGTGCCACTGTTCATTATGGCCAATAGATTGAACTTGGTTAATACCTTGTATGCATTGATCGTTCCAGCGTTAGTTACTGCTTTTGGCGTGTTTTGGATGCGCCAGATCATTGATGCCCAGGTCCCTAATGAAATTCTTGAAGCTGCCAGCATTGACGGTGCCTCCGTGCCACGTGTTTTCTGGAGCATCGTGCTTCCAAGCATTCGCCAGAGCGCATTTGTGCTTGGTCTCTTTGCATTCTTAGCATCATGGAATGACTACCTATGGCCAACCATTGTTTTGCAATCTCCCGAGCGGTTCACATTGCAGGTTGCTTTAACTCAGCTAAAGCCGCTCTATGGACTTGATTACTCACTACAGATGGGTGGTGCATTCTTAGCAACAGCACCACTTTTGATTCTCTTTATATTCGTCGGTCGCCGCTTAGTAAGCGGTGTTATGGACGGAGCGGTAAAAGGTTAATGATTAAATCTCAATCCACCCTAGGCAAGAAAGGCATACACATGTCTAAATTCCGTACTCACATCGGCCTCATCCTTGCGATGGTCCTGGCTATTTCTCCAGTTGCTTTCTACAGCGCAACTGCTGCAACAGGTGGACCACGAGATGCCTACATTACGTTGCAATCACCTTTTCTTGATGCGTCCAATACTTCAGATGCACGAGTCAATCAGCAAATGGCTGATGGTTGGGTCGCTAAGGGCTGGTTTGGAACTGGTTTGGTCTACCAAGTTGCGTTTGCACCGGTTGGATCAACAATTAATTTGACCTATAACGTCAGAGACAAGAATGGAAAGCCGCTTGCCTTCACAGCCGTTAACCTACGAATGAATAAGGGTTATAGCGAAGCTGCCTCAATTATTTCAGTTGATGGAATAAAGACAAAGGGAATTGATCGCCCGCCTTTTGATCAAGCAAATGTAATCAAGCGCACCGATGCATACGGAAACGTGACCTTTGCCGTCAAGAACCTAGATCTTGAGTCATTAGGCGAGACAGAGCCAGAATCAATGACATCTAAGCCAATTTTTAGCGAGGATAAGCTCGATCGTCTTCACTCACAGATGCTTCCTGAAGTTAATAGTGAGCAGGCCGATCACTCAGCTATCACTCAATTTCATTACTACATACCAAAGACACCAATTGTTGTGCCAGCAACAAAGCCAACAATCACATTGGTAACACCAAAATTAGATGCAACTAATTCTGTAACAAATGCAGCTAAGGGTCTTAAGCAAGCATATGCACCGATTGGCGGAAGCCTAATTGTTGTTTACAAGGTAACTGGTGATGATGGAAAGACCGGAGTACCAAACAAGGTTGTTACCTTGAAGGTGAACGGTGGCAAGTCAACACTTGAGGCAACTACTGATGCATTTGGTTATGCCGCATTTACTCTGAAAAATACCGACACAAAGCCAAACGCAGCACCAGCTTCAGCAACATCGGCAATGCCAGGGGCTAGCACAGCATTTGCAACTCTTGTTCCTGAGATCGCAGATACAACTGCGGCATCAGCAGAAGGTGTCGAGTTCCATTACTACCGCGGCATCTCAACCTCTGTAGCAAAAACTGGAAAAGATTTTGTAGTCTCAGTCGCTGTTGCAGGAGCTGCTGGAAAGTCAGCAACTGTCTCTGTAACAGGTGCTAAGAAAACTACAGTCAAGATCTCATCTCCTATGCAGGTTGTTCCTGTGAAGGTATCTGCAGGAGCAAAGACAGTCTCTGTGGTTATCGATGGAAAGACATACACATCTAAAGTTGTAGCGAAGTAGGGGGAGAGTAAGAAATGCTAATGAAGTCACTTAAGGGCTCATTAGCATTTCTTGTCTCATTTTCACTTCTTGCACTAGTTGTGCCATTTTCAGCCCAGGCAGATGTCTCAAAACAACCGCAGATTGTTTACTCAGATAACACTGGATTAAATCTGGCAGTAGTTCCGGCTTCAATTAGTGGAGTTAAGAGTCCAAAGCTGCAATGGTTTGTGGGTGGAAAAGCAGTTGCTGGGGCTACAAAAACCGCCTTTAAGGCAACTGTCAAGCAAAAGAACCAGAGCATTCAATTGAAGGTAACAGCGGCAGGTGCCACAGTTTCATCAGTTGTGGGCAAGATCGGCCATGTCATTATCAATGTGAAGCCATCTGCAACCCTTGCTGATTCTTCTGGCGGTAAAGCAATTGCAACTCCAGGGGTATTTTCACCAAAGAGTGCAAAGGTCACCTATCAATGGTTTAAAGGACCAGTTGAAATTGAGGGCGCAAAGTCTGCAACTTATTCAACTGCAGGCATAGATCAAGGTTTTAAGGTTTATGTCATCGCAACATATAGCGCTAAAGGATTTACAGATAACAAAGTTGTTTCAAGTGAAGTAGCGATCCCAATGTTCAAGAGAACATATGTGCAGGTGTGGTCAGATGAGTTCAATCTTCCTGAAGGCTCAGCACCAGATAGTGCAATCTGGACATCTGAAGATGGTGATGGAAGTAAAGCTGCAGCAGGTGGTGGTTGGGGAAATAAAGAACGTCAGTACTACATCCCAACTTTAGCCAAGATCACTTCATCTGGTGCACTGCAAATTGATGCGACCACAACCGGTGCCAATGCCTATAACTGTTATTACAAAACTCCATGTGAGTGGATAAGTTCTAAATACATTACAAAAGATAAAGTTGGGTTTAAGTACGGTCGTCTAGAAGCACGGATTAAAGGTCCTGTTGGTTCCGGTACATGGGGTGCGTTCTGGATGCTGGGCGCGGATATTGATACTCGAATTTGGCCATGGTGTGGAGAAATTGATGTCACTGAGTTAGTTGGTAAATCACCTAATACTGCCTACGGATACTTACACGGTCTACTTTCAGGTGGCTTTGGTGGACGAGGTACAACTGTTGATATGCCTAATGGATTTGCCAACGATTACCACACCTATGCAGTCGATTGGTTGCCAGACAGCATTGATTGGTATGTCGATGGTGTGCTCTTTGGAAGCCAGCAAAAGAAGGATAAAGACTGGGTTTTTGACCATGAATTTTACTTAGTGATGAACTTGGCTATGGGTGGAAACCTTGGCGGAGCAATTGAGCCAGGCCTAAAGCAAGCAAACATAAGTTTTGACTGGATCAGATTCTCAACGATCAATGGTGTGGGAGAAGTAATCAAGCATTAATGCAGGATGAGATCGCCAACCCCATCTATTGAGTAGTACTTAATTGAGTTAACTTGTAACTCAGCACTGTTTAACTCTGGATCAACATCTCCGGCAAACCAGCCACCTATAGCTAGATTGATAATGAGATAGAACTCTTGATCAAATGGCCAAGGCTTGCCTTGCGATTCAACATCTGCTCGATTAATTGTGTTGTAGCAAAGATCATCAAAGAACCACTGGATTGAGTCTGGAGTCCAATTAATCGAGTAGGTATGAAACTGACTTGAAAGAGTTGTTGGAGACTGAATGATTTTTGTTAATCCACTTTCTCCAAAGTAGCCATCCCCATGGATTGTTCCTTGAACTTGAAAGGGATGAGCACCAGTATTTTCAAGAATGTCTAACTCTCCACAATGTGGCCAAGCAACACCATCTAGAAGATTTGCTCCGAGTAACCACAATGCTGGCCAAACGCCAGTTCCACATGGCATCTTGGCTTTAATCTCAAGTCGACCATACTTAAATCCAATTTTGCCAGCTGTGTGGATCTTGCCACTCTTCCATTGTGCTGGACCGTAGTAACAGTTCAAACCAGAATCAGGGGTCACCCTTTGGGCAGTAATGATGAGGTTGTCATGAATACTGACTGAATCTTTGGTGTAGTACTCCAGTTCATTGTTACCCCAGCCGACTAATCCGGCAGATGCCCCATCGCCAATATCAAAATTCCAAATATCTTCTAGAACCTCACCGCCATGGTGGTCGGCAAACTCCTCAGACCACAAAAGTGATAGTTCGGGCCCGTTGGCCATGTTTTTCTCCTAAAGGCTGGAATCTAATTAGGCTACAGTATTGCTTATGAAACCGCTTTCAGTAGACTACTACAGCGTTTCCTTAACAAATTATCATTTACCAAAACGTTGTAATTTGATCTGCACAGATGGGATATCCACGACATGAGTTCTCACTTTCCAGAAGATTTCACCTGGGGAACTGCGACTGCAAGTTATCAAATTGAAGGCGCATTTGATGTCGATGGTCGAGGCGCAAGCATCTGGGACACATTTTCAAAGACACCTGGCAAGGTAGTAAATGGCGACACCGGTGATCAAGCTTGTGATCACTACAACCGTTTTGATGAAGACATTGCAATTATGAAAGATCTTGGTGTGAGTGCATACCGATTCTCTATTGCCTGGCCTCGCCTATTTCCAAATGGGGACGCCGTTAGAGAAGAACGCGGATTTGATTTTTACAATCGTTTAATTAACGCACTTGTTGCAGCTGGCATTGAACCAATGGTTACTTTGTATCATTGGGACTTGCCACAAGCACTTGAAGATAAAGGTGGCTGGGCAAACCGTGATGTCGTAAAGGCATTTGAAGATTACGCAACGGCGTGTGCAGAGGCATTTGGCGATCGCATTTCAACCTGGATTACCATCAACGAACCGTGGTGTGTTTCATGGCTTGGTTACTCAAATGGAGTTCACGCCCCAGGTAAAAAGGATTTCAATTTAGCTGTGGCTGCAAGTCATCACACAGCTTTAGCTCATGCTGCTGCAACTCGCGCAATTAAGAGAGTTTGCCCAGATGCAACCGTAGGGCTGACTGTGAATATGAACAACATTCATAATGAATCACCTCATGATCAAGATGTTGTTGATTTTGCAGCTCTCAATGATTCAAATCTAAATCGTTGGTGGATCGATGCATTTACAACTGGAAAATACCCACAAAACCTGGTTGATTGTTACGGCGAAATGCTCAGCCGCGTGGACTTGCCAGGAGATGAACAACTACTTATTGCAGCCCCAGATTTCTTAGGCATTAACTATTACTGCGATGGATTTGTGCGCTCACCGCGCCCAGAAGATAAGCCAGCAATCGAGGGTGGCTTTATGCCATTCCCACAGCGTGTAGATGGCTCATCTCCTGCTCATCTAACCAATGACTTAACGGCCATGGGCTGGGTTGTTACACCAGAAGGCCTGGGTAACTTAGTAAAGAGAGTCCACAAGGATTGGCCATCAATCCCTTACATCGTCATTACTGAAAACGGATCTTCATATGATGATGTGAAGGTAAATGGCGAAGTAATTGATACCAAGCGCACCGCCTATTTAGTGGCACACCTGCAATCACTCCAGAACGCTATTTCAGATGGTGCGCCAGTAAAGGGATATTTTGCTTGGTCACTACTTGATAACTTTGAGTGGGCCGAAGGCTATGCCAAGCGTTTTGGAATAGTCCATGTTGATTATAAAACTTTTGAGCGCACCCCAAAGATGAGCTTTAAAAAGTACAAAGAGATTATTGCTGCTAACACTGCTATTTAGAAGCAGATGATTGGCGCTTAATTAACTTAACATCCAAGACTTTATCTTCAACTTCTTCACCATCTAAAATCGCTAATAGGCTGTGCGCAACTTGTGCGCCTAATTCTCTAATCGGTTGTCTAATGGTTGTTATCGATGGGTGATTTCGACTGGCAACAGGTGAGTCATCAAAACCAACAACCTTTACCTTGCCTGGCACAGAGATGTTGTTTTGCAGCAATACATTAATGGCACCAAGTGCTGATAAATCATTGCCGGCAAAAACACCATCAAATTTGATTTTTCTTTTGAGAAATTGACGGATTAACTCTTCTGCCTTTGATTGGGTGTAGTCACCATGGATGATCAGTTGATCATTGATCTTCATGCCGGCACTTGTAAGAGCTTTTTCATATCCATCTAAGCGATCTCGACCAGATTGCAACTTTAGGTCACCGGTAATCGTCACAATGTTCTTACAACCAGAATCTATTAGGTGCTTAGTTGCTAAATAACCACCTTTGACGTTGTCCACATCAACATAGGGATACTTTTTAGAACCACCTAAGTCACCACCAAAGACAACCGCCATCTTGGGATCTAACATCTTTTCAAAACTTCGAAGTGGTCTGTGCCAACTAAAGATCGCGATGCCGTCCATTTGTCCTGCTTGTAATGTGGAAAAGAGTGAATCCTCTGCTCCGCTTTTTGGTCTGATTAGCAGCATGGGATGTAGACCAGCTTCTGTAATTGCAGTTGAAAAACCTTGCACCACTTGGCCCCAAAAGGGATTGAGAAAAAACTCTTCACTGGATTCTTCCATGAGCAAAGCAATCAATCCGCTGCGCCCACCAGCTAATCGGCGCGCAGTTGCATTAGGCGTGAAGTTGTATTTTGCAACAGCCTTACGAACTGCTTTCTCTTTATCAGCAGAGACTTTTGCAGTCCCATTGAGAACGCGAGAGACAGTTGCAGGGCTAACGTTGGCAGCTTTTGCAACCTGATCAATAGTGATCTCAGCCTGCTGAGTAGCCACATTTAACTTCTTCGCCATAATCTCAAACTGTAGTCAATCTGTGTGAATATCGAAAGGCTTTATATAGAAAAAAGGGCGCTAAATGAGTATGTTTGAGGAGTGAGCAAGAAACCGAGCCTTCGAGATGTTGCTAAACAAGCACAGGTTTCGGTTGGAACAGTCTCAAATGTATTAAACAGACCTTTAAATGTCTCCGAAGAAACTCGTTTAAAGGTTCGAGATGCAATCGATATGTTGGGCTTCATTCCATATAGCAATTCTTCAGGCACGAGTAACAACTCAAAGATCGTTGGATTGATTTTGCCTCTTGCACAAAATCCTTTTTATGATGAACTTGCCTTGGGTATTGAAGATTCAATCGCAAAGGCTGGCCTGCGTGTGTTAATTGGATATTCACGGGAAGATGAAGCGATTGAACTCCAGCTTCTCACATCAATGACGGAAGCAAACTTTCGAGGAATTATCGTTACTCCGGTTGGACCCAATAACCAAGTTTTTGAAAAATTCATTGATCGCAATGTTCGCGTGAGTTACCTTTCACAAACTGATGAAGAACCCAACCAATGTTCTGTTTCTATTGATCAAGTTCGTGGTGGTTATATAGGGCTTGAATATTTAGCAAAGCTGGGTCACAAAAAAATCTTGTGGGTATCAGGACCAGAGCATCATCACCAATCAAATCAACGCTTTGTGGGCATTTCACTTGCTGCCCAAGAGTTCGGGGTGCAGCTAGATGTGATGTCCTCTCCTTCACTAGATTTCTTGTCGGGTGAGAACATTGCTCCCGACATCATTGCCCGCGGTCCCTTGCCTGATGCCATCTTTGCTGGCAATGACGCTCTTGCACTTGGAATCATGAATTACTTTCATAAGGTCGGCATCCCAGTGCCGGGCCAGATCTCAGTATTGGGATATGACAATGTCTCCTATGCAGAATCTGCACTTGTCCCCTTAACAACTGTTTCCCAGACCCCCTATCAATTAGGTATCACCATGGGCACCCAAATGGTCTCTGAGCTATCAGCTGGGGATGAGCATGTTCATCAGCATGTTGTTTTTCAGCCACAGATCATTGAGCGCTCGAGCACCACCCTTCGTCCTTAAATCACCCTCCAATTCTCTTTTCTGTGACTAGTCAGGTCATTGATGCGTATTCCCTTTGACAGGTCAATGCCCATACATTTAGCACATGGACATCCAAGGTCAAGACCAGTTATTGAACTGTTCACTGAACACATGGGATCAACAGATTTGAATACGGTCCGAAAGTTTATTGAATGGATGACCTTTCACCCAGCGATGGAGGATATTCCGCGAGCGCTGGCTACTGATTATTTAACTGAATATGGAGTTAAAGGAATCCGCTTTGGTCTGCTCAATAGCGATGATTCAATTCTTTTGTTAGGTCAATATGGATATCCAGATGCGATGGCATGGAGAAATCGCACGATTCCCAGCGCGGAATGGCATGCAATTGTGGCTCCAGATATTCAATTGATTGTGAGCGCTTCTGGCCAAGAATGGACAGATGACTCTCGCTTTTTTGTGAGCACCCTTCGTGATCACGGTGTTGTGCAGGGGTATTTAATCGTTGAGTTTATTAACCCGATCGAAGACTCCAAGAAGCTGGTTATTGCAGAGACCATCGACAACCTGTGTATGCCGATTGCTCTCTATCTCTCCTTCCAAATTCGCCGATCCCCTAATCAGGCAATCAGCATTAACTCCCTGGGCGACTCCAAGGACACCGGCGATGCCCAACTCACCGCCCGTCAGCTCTCGATCCTGGGGGGCATGGTTGAGGGCAAGACCAATCACGAGTTAGCCACTGAGCTAGGTTTTTCAGTCTCAACCATCCGCCACGAGACCATGCGGATCTACCAGGCGCTCTCGGTTAGCGATCGCAAGGAAGCTGCCAAGAAGGCACTTGCTTTGGGGCTCTTCTAACCCCTTTAGACACGCTTAAACCCTCAATGCGGGCTTTACCCTTGCCCACCCAATAGACTAGAGACCTGATTCCGGCAGGCTTGTTTCTCGCTGCCATTCGGCGAAAGCCCTGCGTTCTATCCCCAATCTACCCATTTACGCTCAACCACCCTTGGATCCAGGAATTAGCCCAAAATACTTTTCATTTGGGCACAACATTTGGCCCCCAGCGGTGTCTTAACTAATAGAGGGCAAGACGTTGTCTTCGTTTTAACAAACTCGCGGGAGTTACTCACATGGCACTATTGAAGTCGAAAGCGGCGAAAGCAGCTGCAGCGACCGATGCCGCCCGCATATTGAGCGCAAATCCCGCAGACGCTCAAGGCTCAGCCGCTGATTGGTCTATTGCACAACTCTCAGCGATCTACACAGAACACCGCACACAGCTTGTCTCTCAGGCTCGTCGCATCACAAAGAACGAGGCTGAAGCTAACGAAGTAGTCCAGGAAGCGTTCTTGAAGTTCATGCTTGCTGCTCCTGATCTAGACACAGCAGATCGCGCGATTGCTTACCTTCGCACCTCAGTTACCAACCTTTCTTTAAACGTAATCCGCGCTCGCGGTGCTCGTCCAAACCTGGTTGCAATTGATGCTGACACCACACAGGAGCGTCTCAACGAGATTGCAACTGAGAACCACATTGATCTTGATACAACTATTACTGCAGCAGAAGATGCCGCGATTATCCGCGAAGCACTAGCTCGCCTAACCCCAGATCAGCGCACAGCGCTTGTGATGTGGGAAATGGAAGGCCGCACAACAGAAGAGATTGCAACTGCTCTTAACACAACACCTGCCAACGTGCGCCACATCTTGGGTCGCGCTCGCAAGTCAATGGTTCGTGTTCTTGAAGAGTGGATTGTTGATGAAAAGACTGGCCTGACTGCACTTAACGCTCTTTCAAATACATACAAGAAGAGCATTGAAATCGCGCAAAAGTCATCTAAGGCTGCTCTTTCACTTGTTCTAGTTATTACAGCCTTCCTTGGCTTTAACTCAATGACTGGCAATGAGTCACCTCTTGCACCAGGTGTGGCCCAGGTTGAAACTTCAACTCCAGCTGAGGTAACTCCTTCAGAGTCTGCAGCACCATCTGCATCAGCCTCTGCCACAGCAAAGGCTGCAGCAACAGCTGCTGCTAAGAAGGCTAAGCAAGATGCGATCTACGCAAAGATTGCTGCGCTTTCCTTCATTGGCCTTAATAAAGAGGGTATTCCAACAGCATTTTCAATCACAGATGAAAATGGCAACGCAGGCGTTGGCCGCGTTACAAAGGGAATTTCAACTCTTGGCACAACAGGCTTACTAGTTAGCAACCAGTTTATTACCGGTTCAGCTGGCCCAAATGTTTTGATCGATCAGTTGATCACAGTTGATGGAACAGGTACCAACTACAGTGCCAACTCAATCAACGTTGGCTTTGGTGGCAACTGGCGCTCAGTTGAAGTTAAATCAACAGAGACATCACTTGATCGCCTTGCAAACGGCAACTTCCTTATCACAGCCACATTTAACATCGGCTACCTCAACACAACAGATTTTGTGATGCCAACTGGCAAGCGCGGCTATGACCTAGTCGATGCTCCAAAGACCATCACAACTCGAGTTCTTCTGAACTCAGGCAAGACCACCGTACTCGCGCAAGCAGTGCAGGTGATAAACAAATAAATAGGTTTCCTCGCCGCGTCCGGATACACGGTGGGGGATTTGGTGAATCAGCACGTGCGATTCATCGAAACGGGTGAAAAAGACCCTCTCATGACATATGAGAAGGCACTTATTACCCAAAGCCGAACGGGGGAAATTCCTCCGATCGACTAATCGAAAGGAAACAAATGTCTACAAAGACAACTATCAAGCGCATCGCGCTTGTAGCAGTTGCAGCTTTGGGCTTTGGTGTTGTTTCAGTTGTGCCTTCAAGCGCGGCTGTACTTAACGACACCTACACACTTTCAGAGAGCACAACTACTGTCTCTCTTGGAAGCCCAGCCTCTGTAACACTAACAACAGCTGGTTACTTTGCTGCTGCTTCAGACACAGTGACAGTAACAGTTGCGCTAAAAACATGGCCATCAACACTAACAGCAGCTCAAATTGCAACATCACTCGCTGCTCCAGGTGTTTTCTCAGATGTTGACACTGCAACTGCCTACACAGGTGGTTCAGCTGGTGGATCAAGCGTTGTTAACTCAACAACAACATCTCAAACTGGTGTTGCTGGCACTGCTCCAAAGCTTGTGTCTACACGTTCAAAGGTGACTGTTGCTGCAGCATCACTACCAGTTGTAGGTACATACACATTCACACTCACACCATCAGGTGGAGCTAACACAACAGCAATCACATGGACTGTTGTTGTTACAGCACGTCCAGCAATGACAGCTGCTGCGACAACTGCTCTAGCTACATACGCTTACTACGAGAACATCCCTTCTCGTGGAACTTGGGCGGCATGGAGCACAACAACTGATGCACTTACTTTCTCAGCATACGCAACACCAAGCGATGCTCCTGCAATGTCAGTAAGAGTTATTCAGGGCAATGGAAATACAACATTCCCATTGATCGCTGCTGACGCAGTTGCTCTAACAGCAACTGTTACATCAGGTCCAGGTCTTGTTGCAATCTCAGGTGAAGGCAGTGGTTACTCAGCTAACCTAGGCGCTAAGGGAATCTACGCGACTACAACATCTACTCAGCTCACTAACCTTGGACTGACACAGTACGTATACGTTTATGGAACTGGTGCTCCAGGACTTGTAACTGTTGAAATCAAGGCTGGCTCAATTGTTCTTGGTACAAAGAAGATCAACTTCTTCGGTAACCCAGCAACTATCACAGCAACAGCAGCTAAGCCAGTAATTGGTGCTGCTGCGACAGCAGCAACTGTTACAGGTAAAGTAACTGATGCTTCTGGCAACGCGGTTCCAGATCTAACTGTTTACGCAGTTTCTGGCACAACAGCTGCAATCAGCAACAGCTACACATCATGTGGTGCAACAGACAAGGATGGTCTTGTTTCATGTTCACTAACTGGTGTAGCAGCTGGTACATCTGCAATCACCCTTACAACTAACGCATCTGCAACAGCTACTACTGGAATTTCTTCAACTCCAGTATCTGTTCGCGTGAGCGATGGAGTTGCAACAAAGGTTGATTACGCATTCGCTAAGGACACATATGCTCCAGGTGAAGTTGCAACAATTAAGGCAACTGTTTCAAACGCTGCAGGTGTATTGCCAGCTGGTACATACACAGTTCTAACAGCAGGTGTAACAGGTAACTACGCTCTAACAGGTGGCCCAGCGCTAACTGTTACAACAACTGATGCAACTGGTGTTGCTTCATACACAGTTACAGTCCCAGTAGGAGTATCTGGAGATCTGACTCTTACAGGAACAGCTGCAACAGGTGTTACAGCAACATTTGGTAAGACAACTGTTGTTAACGCAGCACAGGATGCAGCACAAGCAGCAACAGATGCAGCTTCAGAAGCAATTGATGCAGCAAATGCAGCAACTGATGCAGCTAACGCTGCAGCAGAAGCAGCAGATGCAGCAACAGCTGCAGCACAAGATGCAGCAGATGCAGTAGCTGCTCTATCAGTATCAGTTGCAGCAATGATCGATGCTCTAAAGAAGCAGATCACATCTCTAACTAACCTAGTAATCAAGATCCAGAAGAAGGTAAAGGCTTAATTAGCCCGAGCTTTCCAAGGATCTAACTCTTAGGAGTTAGCTCTAGTCCGAAGCCCGGCTCTCTCGCAAGAGGGGGCCGGGTTTCGGCTTTCTAGGCTCGAGCCTAGCTCTCGCTGCTTTTGCCTCTGTCGTTAGACTAAAGTGCACTCGGTGAAGAGACTTGCGCTAACTTAGAGGTGATCTTCTACCTTTTGCCTTGACATTCACTAGTGCCACACGAACACTAGGATAGAAAGAGGTGCCAACAATGAAGAAGTTTGTAAAAGTTGCATTATCCGCAATTTCATTCTCAATACTTGTGCCTCTTAGTCAGGCTGAGAGTGCTACTGCTGACGATACTTATGAGCGAATCTGCTTAACTCAGGGTTGGACTTCCTGTGGCGAGTGGACTATCTATGATGCAAGTGGGGTCGAAAAAAATAGAGTTCTTGGTCCAATAAGTGATTCTTCTACGGTAACTACTCAAAGTGATACTTCTACAGTAACCACGCAACCTAACAGCGCTTTGATTGAATTGTGTGGAGTAAATATGTGTGGTGGTGGCCTCGGAGGGTATGCGGTTCTAACTAGAACCTATTCCCCACCAACAGCAGCTGAATTAGCAGCAAGAGCAACCGCAGCAGCAGGCATTCTAGGTGGGTATGCGGTCGTTCACACAGATGGGCACGTTTGTGGGGTAATTGTTGCATCAAGCAATGACCCATTTGGCAATGGTGGGACTATGGCAACGGAATATATGGGCTGTCCTGCAGGAAGTAGAATAATTTTTCAAACTAAAGCTTCAAGTTCTGGAAATGTTGCGGGCTGGCATGGCCTCAATGTTTTTTACTTCAATGGAGTCTTTGTTCTGTCGAATGGCACAACACTTTCTGGAGGAATTGCAACGGATCCAGATGGACGAGTATGGGACACCGGGTCAGGTGTGACAATTAAAGCTGGGACTGTCACTACCTCTACCGTCACTACGCAAAGCGATACCTCTACCGTCACTACGCAAAGCGATACCTCTACCGTCACTACGCAAAGCGATACCTCTACCGTCACTACGCAAAGCGATACCGCTACCGTCACTACGCAAAGCGATACCGCTACCGTCACTCCGCAAAGCGATACCTCTACCGTCACTACGCAAAGCGATACCTCTACCGTCACTACGCAAAGCGATACCGCTACCGTCACTACGCAAAGCGATACCGCTACCGTCACTACGCAAAGCGATACCGCTACCGTAGATACTGAATTGCTATTTTCTGAAGCGCGAGTGACTCCCAAAGGTGTTATTACCGCCAACCAAATGAGCGCTACTGAACTGAAAGCCAAGCAAAAAGTAGTAGCAAAGGCTGCGGGAACTAAAGTCGCCTCAAAGAAAACTGCTATCACCTGTGTCAAGGGCAAACTAACCAAGAAGGTTACTGCGGTGAAACCTAAGTGTCCAAGTGGGTACAAGGTAAAGAAGTGACAGACTGATATCGGATCTATGTATCAGATTTTGGAGCTTGCAAGAGTTGTGGGCGAGTTTATTCCTTAGCTCCCCAATTCAAGTCAACCTAACTCGCTCTCGATGGTTTTAATTCTTTTTAGGCCTGGCTTAGAAACCAGCGGCTTTACTTAACAACAATCCAACTTCATCAATTTCATTATCAAGTACCTGGGTATAGATACCCATTGTTACTCGCGGATCAGAGTGGCCCAGTAATCGTTGGGCGGTAGTTACGTGAACACCTTGTTGCTTTAACAAATATGCGTAGGTGTGACGTAGTGAGTGAATATCAACACCATAGGGTTTTAAGACCTTACGCAGGGTCTTAGGGCTCTTAGGAAAGACAATGAAAGGACTTACTAGAGGCACAGATCTAATGCCTGCCTTGCTCTTTGTCTGACCATGAACAGATTTATTAATCCATACTCGATCATCCCGGATGTCCTCAACAGTTAATGCAACAGCTTCAGACCAGCGGAGTCCATGTAGGGCTAGGAATCTGACTTGCGGCCCGTACTTACCAAAGGAACTTGTTGAAACCTCATCCCACGTTAGAAACTCACGGGGTTTAACCATAATTTTAGGCCCAGATACTCCATGGGCAGGTGATGCCTCAACAATTTCTTGAGCTAACGCTTCCCGGAACACAGTTTTAATTACAGCTAATGACATCGCAGATGTTTGCGGAGGGAGCCCAAAGATAGTGCGCTGTATATCTAATCGCTTGATCGTAGCAATCTCACGGTGGGCAAGGGTAGGAAAAATGTGTAATCGCAGCATAGAAAGATAGGTTGCACGCGTCTTATGACGAATTGGCAAGCTGTCAACAGTCTGCATAGCAAAACTTTCAAACAACACTATTACCCCTTCTCATTTCAGTTTCGAAATCAAAAGGAGTTAGCTCAAATTTTATAATGACGTACTCCCGAGATTAACTCAATAAATTTTTAGAGTTCTTAGGCCTAACAAATAGTCAGAATGGTCAGATTGTTAAGACTAGTCACTAACTATTGTTTAAAAACCAGCTATCTCAATGAAGACATAACTGGTTTTTAAAACTTTATGTGTACCGGAGTTCGATTCAATTAAGAACCGAACTCCGGCCTCACATATAGATCAGTGAAGCTTTGGGCTTACGCCTTTACCTTCTTCTGGATCTTGATTACTAGGTTAGTTAGAGCTGTGATCTGCTTCTTTAGAGCATCGATCATTGCTGCAACTGATACTGATAGAGCAGCTACTGCATCAGCAGCATCTTGTGCTGCCGCTGTTGCTGCATCAGCTGCTTCTGCTGCAGCGTTAGCTGCATCAGTTGCTGCATTTGCTGCATCAATTGCTTCTGCTGCTGCATCAGTTGCTGCTGTTGCAGCATCTAGAGCGGCGTTAACAACAGTTGCCTTACCGAATGTTGCGGTAATTGTTGTTGCTGAAGCTGTACCAACTAGCTGCAAGTCACCTGTGATACCTGTTGGGATAGTTACAGTGTATGTAGCTGCTCCCGTGTTTAGTACCGCAAGAACTGTTGCAGCAGGTAGTCCTGCAACTGTGAAGTTAGCTGTAACTCCAGCAGATGAAAGAACTGTGTATGTACCAGCTGGCAATACACCTGCAGCGTTAGAAACAGTTGCTGTGATCTTTGCTGTTTCACCTGGTGCGTATGTGTCCTTATCGAATGTGTATGCAACCTTAGTTGCTACGCCATCGCTTACACGAACTGCTACAGGTGTTGAAGAAACTCCTGTAGTAGCTGTTGCAGATGAGTTAGTTGTAAGTGTGATGTTTGCTGTACCTGCAGCAACTCCGACAAGGTTACAAGTAACCAAACCAGTCTCAGTTGTAGTACCGCATGATGTGTAGCTGTTGCTGATAGCTGCAACAGTGTCAGATACTGCATAAACAGTAGCTCCACGAACTAGTGTGCCGCTTTCATCCTTTACGAGAGCTGTAATTGTTCCTGTGTTTGTTGCAGCTGCAACAATAGGATTATTTACAACTGTTGGCGTGATTGTCTTGGCGTTACCAAATGCGGTTGCTGAAACAGTAGCGATTGTTGTAGTTCCAGATGTGATAGTAACGGTGATCTTGCCTGGAGTTCCGTCAGTATTGACAACAAATTGCTTTGTCAAACTTCCTGGAGTTCCAATAGCAACGCCAGTTACTTCATAAGCAACCTTAGCTGGGGCTGAATAGTTAGTACCGTCGAAAAGTGAAACTGATCCAGGACCAGAAACCACGTAAGTTAGGTTTGGTGCTTCTGCAGCCAATAACCCAGCACCAGCAACGGTAGAACCATTAGAGAGTTCTATTTTGCCAAGGAGGCAACCTGCACCCTTTCCAAGGTCTGCGTAGCATGTCGCGCCACCTGCAGTATTAAGTGCTGCTGTTGTTGTAGCAGTGAAATCATTTTCACCATTACCCCAAAGCCCGCCTGCTGCATTTCGGTTAGTAGATCCATCCCAGTAACCATATGCATAGCCATAAACAAGTGTTGAACCAGCTGTGTTACCAACTGTTGCTGCTGTAGCAGCAGCCTTAGCTACTACAACAACTGTCCATGTGAGTGCTGCTACGTTAGTAGCTGCACCTGATGGTGTAAGTGTGTATGTATATGTTCCAACAAGCGTTGGTGACACAGTTAGCTTTGAACGTGTAGACACAAGCTTTGGAGCAGCGCCTGCAACACCAACAACAGCTGTTGGTCCTGAGTTAGTCACGTTTGAACCACCTGCTGAACCACCTGTGTAGGCAGTTGCAGTATCAATGTCTGAGAAAACAAGGCCAGCTGCAGAAGTAATCTGAGTTACTGTTGCTGCTACTGGATATGTCTTTAGCGCAGCTGTTACGGTGATTGAGTCAGACGCAGCACCGAAGTAACCAGCTGTTGTTAGGGTTACAGTAGCTGCAGACCCCGTCGTGATAGTAGTTGTTGTCGCTGAGAGCGTGATGGAGTCGCCTGCTACAACTGCGCTTGAAGGCGCAACTGACATGACACCAAAGCCCAAAGCAGCAACTGCTACAAGCGCGATGCGCTTGATAGTTGTCTTTGTAGACATTTGTTTCCTTTCGATTAGTCGGTTCTCGGACGATCCGAGAGCCGGCTGTGGGTAATAAGTGCCTTCTCATATGTCATGAGAGGGTCTTTTCCAACTAATCGGGGCTAAGGAATTAGTATTTGGCCATGAATAGAGGCATGGCCGAGTCATTTATCCGCAAGTACTTTATTTATGGGATTGCCGCTGTCTCAATGATTGTGGCCCCGAGATTAATCCTTGACCCAATAAATGCTCCAAAAATGCTTTTTCTCTTTATTCTGAGTACGGCAGGGATATCTTTGATCTTGCCTCACCTTGGTTTTTACTTCAAAGGCAAGGCCAAAGTCTTATTGATATTTACCGGGGTATATATCCTGGATCTTTTGCTGATTCTGCTTCTGGCAGATGCGGATTTTGGGCAACAGATATTTGGAACTTTTGGTCGCAATAATGGCTTGTTGGCTTATCTTGGATTGATTTTCGTTTTCCTTCTAGGCGCACTGACTTCAAATGAGTCTTTAATCAAGCGATTCTTACTTGGCTTAGTTTTTGTGAGCATAGTTTCAGGTGTGTATGGAATCTTGCAATCGATGAAGATAGATCCCGCTGGTTTTGTGAGTCTCTATAGCCCAGCGATTGGCTTTCTTGGCAATCCCGACTTCTTCTCTGCTTTCCATGGACTAGCTTTGATTGCAAGCCTTGCTATGGCAATTGTGATCAAAGAGAAGAACAACCTTCGATATGTCTATATCGTTTCCTCTCTTCTCAATATTTATGCCCTTAAAATTGCAGGTGCAAAACAAGGCGTGTTAGTAGCAGTTATTGGTATTGCATTTGTGATTGTCATTCTTGCCTACCAGCGGAGCAAAGTTCTGGGTTACTCATTGACCTCTGTCGGCTTTGTTGGGCTAATTCTTGTTGCTCTTGGACTGATAAATAGTGGGCCGCTTGCCTCAATTATCTATAAGAGCTCCCTTGAGGCTCGCGGGTATTACTGGGGCGCAGCGTGGAAAATGACTGTAGATAGCCCATTTATTGGCATTGGGCTCGATAATTTTGGATCCTGGTATCGCAGGGCGCGATCAGAAGGGGCTTTCCAGTGGCTACCCACCCAGGAAACCAACGCAGCTCATAATGTTTATTTAGATTTCTCGTCAAATGGTGGATTTCCTTTCTTACTGCTTAATCTGTTTTTAGTTGTCTTAGTTCTGTATTCCTTCCTGACTATGGTTAAGAAAACTGAGAAACTTAGCCCTTACTACATTATTGGTTTTTCAATTTGGGTTGCCTTTCAGGCACAACTTCTCATAAGTATTAACCAAATTGGTAACGCGGTATGGGGCTGGGCACTTGGTGGAATATTGCTTGGCTATAGTTGTTTCACAGGCGATCTTGCAAAAACGGAGACTGCGGCAAAGACCTCTAAAAAGAAAAATGTTCAAAAAAGTGAAGTGTTGCCTGCCTCTGATCTTTTGCGCTTAACTGGTGGCGCCGTGCTGGCGCTTGTGATTGCGTTTCCATACTGGAACAGCGCCGTTAACTTTCAGAACGCTATCGAATCTCAAACTATTGAAAAAATTGAGCAAGCAGCGATTCAGCAACCATATGACATAGTAAGAATGGTGGGCAGTGCTCGTGTTTTAAAGGACAATAATTTTGTCGAGCAGGCGCGGGAGATTTTGGAGTTAACAGTTCAAACCTTCCCTGACTCTTATTCAGCCTGGGAAGAGTTATCAAAGTTGCCTGATACACCAGATGCTCGAATGAAAGAGATCAAAGTAGAGCTCTTAAGGCTTGATCCAAGAGTGGTTCCTGCTCCTTAGTTTCAAATTCGAGAGATATCTCCGTTTGCGCTCACCTGGTTCTCAGGTATCTGCGGTGTAATCATCCCATGACGCAGCCAACCCGCATTTATAAGCATTCTTCGGCGGGCACCGACTGGGCGGCGTTGCTGCTCGGCGGCGGGCTGGGGCTGACCTTGGCGCTGCAATTAACCACTGTGCGGCTTAGTGATTTCAATGGCTTTTATGCAGTCGTGGTTTCGATTAGTCGATTAGCTGCCTTGGTCGGCACCTACTTTGCTGTCGTTGGGATATTTCTCGTTGCTCGTATTCCGTGGGTTGAAAAAGGTGTTGGCCATGATCGCTTAGTTACTTGGCATCGCAAGTTAGGGCCGTGGTCTTTATATTTGATTGGCATGCATGTTCTTTTTATCATCGTGGGTTTTGCAGGACAAGATTCAATCCCACTCTATAAAGAGTTGTGGCAGTTTCTAACCTTGTATGAGTGGATGTGGTTTGCACTTGCTGGTTTTTTCTTAATGATTGTGGCAGGAGTTACTTCCTATAAGAAGGCCAGAGCAAAGATGAGTTATGAGACATGGTGGATGGTTCATGTGTTGACCTACTTTGCTATGGCGGCCTCATTTATGCACCAAATTGTTAATGGCTCTATGTTTGTTGGTCATCCACTCAATCGCATTTATTGGATTGGGTTATATGTATTGATGGCGGTAGCAATTGTTTACTGGCGCTTCTGGGTTCCTTTCTATCGATCTATGAAAGTAAATTTAAAGGTTGAAAAAGTTGTCATTGAGGGTCCTGGAGTTGTCTCTGTGATTATGAAAGGTAGCAACCTTCATCACTTAGCTGCCCAAGGTGGGCAGTTCTTTGGTTGGCGCTTTTTAGCAAGAGGACATGCGTTGATGTCACATCCATACTCTTTGTCGGCTGCGCCGACAGAAAAGCATTTGCGAATTACAGTTAAGGATTTAGGGGATCATTCACGCTCCCTAGCTTTTCTAAAGCCTGGCACACGTGTCTTTGTTGAAGGACCCTATGGTGCTTTCACAGCAGGGCGCAGCACCCAACCTCATGTGGTGTTAGTGGGCGGAGGTGTGGGAATTACGCCTATTAGAGCGATTATGGAGGAGCTTGCAGGTGGCGTGCAGATGGATGTGTTATTCCGTGCCTCTAAAGAAGAAGATCTAGTGCTGAAAAAGGAAATGGATTACTTGGCAAATAACAGCGGTGGATCAATCCGCGTGCATTACTTAGTGGGATCACGCAAGAACCATCCCATGGATGCTGATTCACTCAAAGCACTAGTGCCACAGTTTGCAGATAGCGATATTTATATTTGTGGACCAGAGCCGTTGGTCAGTGCTGTGCGAAAAGCAGCAGAGGATTTAGGCGTGCCCAAGAATCGTTTTCACGATGAGGCCTTTGCTTTTCACAAAGAGTAGTAAAGTTCTTAAATGGAAAACGGTCTCCACAAAACAAAGCAACAATTAATTCAAGTGACCTCTGATTTAATGGATGAGGTCGCTCTCGAAGAGATTAACGCTGCGATGGTGCTTGAGCGTGCTGGTGCCTCAAAGAGCTCGATGTATCACTTCTTTGAAGACTTTAGTGATTTACTGGAAGCCACTTTCTTATATCGCTTTGGTGAAACTGTGAAAACCTCAATTTATGTGATTGAAAAAATCATTGCGAGCTCAACAACCAAAGAAGAGTTTTTCGTTGCACTTGATCGGCTCACTGCAACGACACAGGCACGCGAGAATGAATCTATTCGCTTTATGCGAGCACGACAGTTGGCTCGCAGTGAGCGTCATGAGAGCTTTAGAACTTCATTAGGACAATTGCAACAGCAGTTGACCGATGCTCTAACCCTGGCATTTGAGCAGGCGCAGGAAAAAGGATTTTTAAATAAGAGCTTTGAAGCCAGAACTGGTGCGGTCTTTATTCAGGCCTACACACTGGGCAGAATCGTTGATGACATTACGACTACCCAAATGAATGATGCCGACTGGGAGAGGTTGATTGGCCGGATTGCTCGTGAGGTGTTGGGGTAGCCTAAAAAGGATCAGGAGTGGGATTTAGACTAATAGTCCAATGCCTTATACAATGTGCCTATAAATTAGCCCACACTTGAGTCTTTTCGAACCCTCGCGAGATCAAGGAAGTGCTCGGAGACTTAAGGGAATACACATGTTAAGAAAAATTACATCAATTCTGAGTGCCGCCGTTTTGGCAACAGGAATTTCAATTGCGACTGCTGCGCCGTCATCGGCAATCACTATTTCAGATGGCAGCACAGTTTCATTGGTAAGCACCGCCGCATCGATGACAAGTTGCCAAACTACACTTACATCTATTTCGGCCACGACTCGTGTGCGGAATTGGACCTCTGGCGATAACATCGATTTTTCATTTGTTGGCGCTGCTAGTTTTGTATGGGGTTCTGCACATGATGCTGCATTTACACAGGCTCTAATTAATGCTTCAGGTACACGAGGGACCTTCACGCCAGTAACTGGCACGACTTACACTTTTTATCGTTTACGAGAAGGAACTACAAGTGCTAACTATTTCTGTCGTCCTGGCGAAGTTAACTTACTGGTTAATGGAACTGATGCAATAACAGGATGGGTAGTTAGCCCAACAACTTTCTTTACCTCGGGAGGAAGCGTTGGATCATCAAATGCGGCAGCACAAGCCGCGGCTCTGGAAGCTGAGCGAGTGCGCCAAGTAGCAATTGCTGCTGCACAGGTTGTATTGCAAGGCCTACTAAAGGGTGACAAGCCAGGAACAATGGCTCAGTACAAAGAAGCAGATTTTATGGTTTCATCTGAGGCAGCTCTAGCGCGCGTTAATGCTGCACTACTGAAGTTGCCAGCTGATCTGCGTGTGAAGAATGAAGAGATTGCTAAGGTAGTAAAGATTGAAAACTTGGTAGACCAGATTTCAACTACCGCTACGCAAAAGCAGGTAACTGTCACACAGCTGATTGCAACTGGTTTCCTTGCTAAAGAAAACAACAATAAGTCGATCTTGACTTATTTGTTGAAGAATCGTGATGCATCTTCATTGGGTTCTAAGGAAAACATTGCAGCAGTAATTGCTGAAGAAACTGAAGCGATTAAGGCACGTGCAGCTCGTCTAGCTGCCATTAAGGCAAAGATCGCAGCACGCAATAAGTAAGTTCTAAAGCAAAGGGCAGGTTGGGCGAATATGCCTGACCTGCCTTTTGTATTTCAGAGCCACAGCAGAAGAACTCTGCGTCCGCTTTGCGGGCGTTCTCAGAAAACCTTCAGGTTACTAGGCTTGTATAAAGGTGTTGGTCTTCTCGAGGGAGATTCACACACGGTGCATAACGAAGTGAGGGTATGAGATGAAGCGGGCGTTGCTAATAGCAGGAGGCACTGTGGGGGGCCTTGGTGCTGTGTTGGCGATTACGCCACCTCAGTTATCGACTACCAGCTCGATTAACATCGCTGGCGGTACTGCAATTGGAACGACTGGAACTAGTTCTTCAGCGTCTGCTTCATCATCAACCTCTTCATCAGCTCCAGCAAAGAGTGCAAAGCCTGTGGCAACAAAGAAGGCAACAGCTGGTGCAACAACTCAGCCAACTGCTTCACAGAGTGCAACTGCCACTGCATCTGCTGCAGCAACACAGACAACAGCACCTGTTACAACAAGTATTAAAGATGGAACATATACCGGTCCAGTAACCAATGTTAATTATGGAAATGTGCAGGTAAAGATCACCGTTTCCAATGGCAAGATTACAGATGCTGTGGCGGTGAAGGCACCTAAGGGTAAAAATGATAGATACACAAACATGGCGGTGCCTATCTTGAAAGCACAAACACTTCAGGCACAGAGTGCAAATATTCAGGGAGCATCAGGTGCTTCATATACAAGCTATGGCTGGTTTAAATCATTACAGGGAGCCCTTGCCGACGCAGGTTTCTAAGCGGGTAGGGTTGTCGAGTGAATCACTTACGCGAGCAGATTGCTGTGTGGGGAACAATTGTGGATGTGGATTGTTATTCACAGTTTGTCAGTGATGCAGATTTAAATCTGGCAATGAAACAAATAACTGATTTTTGTGAAGCAGTAGATCGAGATTTTTCAACCTACAAAGAGGATTCTTGGATTACACGGTTGCGCCTAGGAAAAGTTGCCATCGAAGATTGCCCAGATGATGTCATTGAGGTTTGGGATTTGTGTGCTCAAGCAAAGTGGTTAAGTGATGGGGCTTTTGACCCTTGGGCAGTTAAAGGTGGCTTTGATCCTTCTGGATTAGTAAAGGGCTGGGCTGCAGATAAGTGTGCAGATATGTTGGTTGCAGCAGGTGTGCCACACGTGCAAGTAAATGCTGCAGGAGATTTAGCGTTGCGCGGTGGCTGGTTTGATTCAGCTGCCGAAGAAATAAAGCCCTGGTCTATTGGTGTTGTCAATCCTGAGAACCGGATGGAAGTTGTGAAGGTCTATGAGATTACAGATGGTGCCATTGCAACCTCTGGCACCTATGAACGAGGTGCACATATCCGTGATCCCCACACGGGTTTGATCGCTATTGGCGCAGCCTCTGCAACTGTTGTTGGTGCTGCGGGGTGGCTATGCGATGCCATGGCAACTGCCGTTATGGTTGGCGGTAGTGATTGCGCCCCATGGTTTGGACAACCTGAACTTCAGGGGTATCAAGTTTTTGCAGTTAATCGTCATGAAGACACAGCGTGGGAGATATAAGTGAAGTTGATTAAGAATCGAGTAGTTGCAGTACTTGCGCTGTTCTTTGCACTTACCTCTCTTGGTCTCTCCCCTGCAGTTGCAGTTGATGTGCGAGTCATTGATATCGTCACAGTAACCTGGCCTGGTGCTGCTGCACCACCTGCTAATGGAAATAAAATTGCTGAGTTGATCAATACACAAGTCAATGCTGACTGGAAAAAATTCACCACTCTCTATGGTGATACCAGTGATCGAACTATTTCATTCACGGCCGGAAAGGTGCTTCAAACACCTATTTCTTTAACCTCAAAGATGCCTTGTTCAGGTATTGCTTCCTCTACCTTTTTGGATTCGATTCAGCCTGAAGCATTTAGAAAACTAGGAATAACTGATTACAGCAAGAGGTACTTGCTCATTGTTGCTCCTAAAGCAGGCTGTGTGTGGTCAGGTCGAGCAGAGTTGGGCGGCCCCCGAAGCACTAATGGAAACATCGTCCTTCATGACAGTGAATCATCTTTTGTTATTACCCATGAATTAGGACATACCTTTGGGCTTGGACATACAAACTTTTTGCGATGTGACAGTGGTGAAAGTGATGGACCTTGGGGAGAAGGCTGCAAAGCAGTTGAATACGGGGGAACTATCGATGTCATGGGAAATGTTGACACTAGCTCTCCCCTGAGCACCTATCACCAATGGCGCATGGGATATCTAGATGATTCACAGATCAAACAGGTCTGGCAATCAGATGTGGTAAATCTTGCACCAAGTGATTTTGCAAAAGGTATTCGCGCAATTTATGTGAGAGATGGAAAAGCTGCCTATTGGGTTGAGTATCGTCGCAAACTTGAAGGTGTTGGCTATAAACCAGGGTTAGCTATTTATCGCATTGATCCACCACCAGCTTCTGCTGTCATCTCTCCCAATACCGAAGATGAGACAAGTGAATTTAATTCACTCCTTGGTACTGATGTGTGGATGCTTAATTTAGATTCCTATATTTACCGTGATTCACGAGCAGTCTCTGGATCGATGACTGGACTATCTGCAACTACCTACAACGGTAAAATTTCTTTTAGCGCTGTTGCTTCTGAAACTGGCGCAGTTGTCACAATCAAGCGGACTGCAGATACAACGCCACCACCTGTGCCTGTTGTTATTCCTGCAACTCAGTGGAGATCACCGGGTATGTCTATTCTAAAAGATGGCAACGAAGATGTTGATACCGCAATCGTTGGATTTGAATCTCAGATAGATGGAAAAATTGCCCCACTCAAAGCCGCAGATGTTGAGAATTGGAAGCCAACCTACCTGTCCCCCTTTGTTGCTCCAAAAACAGTGTATTTAAAGGACTTACCAGAGGGCAGCTATAACTTCTCCATTCGTGCCATTGATAAAGAAGGCAACAAGAGTCAGTGGTCAAAAGAGGAAAAGGTAGTCATTGATCGCGGCTACCCAGTTGTTACCAATAACTTTGTGGTTAATAACGCTAATGCCAATGAGGTAACTGTGGCCTGGAAAGGTGCCACAGATGCTGGAGCTGGAATTTGTCAGGTCAGTGTTGTTGATGAGGATGGACTAGTTATTCAAGGCTCATCAGTTAAAAACGCCCCGGCATTTACTGTGAAAAATGGTGTGGCTTTAACTGGCACAGCTCAAGTCTTTGACTGCGTGGGTAATGGACAAAGCGGTGATTTAAGTATTTCAAGTAGTTTTATTACCGCTTCTAAATCTTCGCGCACCGGCAAATGGACGCCAGCGCCAGCATCATTTGGAGTTGGTGCATTAAAGTGCACCGGTAAATGCACCGCGTCACTTACAACATCAGGAAGATTTGATGTGATTGTAGGGTCAGGTACCGCCACAGTTGCAGTCGGTGGAAAAACTCTAGGGACTGTAAGTGAGAGCAAAGCTAAATCTTTAGCAACAGGTGGGTCTTTTGATATTGGGGCCGGCAAGAAAGTTGTTCGGATAACTGGAAGTAACTTTGTTTTAGTTGGCTTATCTTCTGTTTCAACAACCCTTGGAACTTTGACTGAGATCGATAGCCCACCAGTTGTTCAAGACTCATCACTTACGGATGCCAAACAAGCAAAGCTAGCCAAACTTGGTTTTAGAGCAGAAGACTTCAGCCAAGAGTGGAGTGTGTTGCCCATGAGCGGTGGCACAACTTTGATTGATCCATCTCTTGATCTTTGTAATGGCAACTTTCCTTCTGAAAAAGACCGGACAGAGCGCCGCCAGGTCCTGGCTCTTAAAGAAGGCTCTCCCTTCTCATTTCTATCAACAGAGGTTGTTAAGTACTCATCTGTTGCTGCAGCAACTGCTGCCCAAAAAGAGCTGGTAAAGGTTTTGGCACAGTGCCAGATTGATAAGGGATATCGGGATACAACAGGGACTCTTGTTCCTTATGATTTTAAGATCATTAAGAGCATCCCAGCTGGGGTTGTTTCAGAGGGCAACAGAGTCTTTGTCCATGCAGTGATAGATACAGAAGATCGCAGCAGAACATTGCTCGGCTTCTACCAATTCAATGGTGACATGATGACTGGCCTCTATGTGCTGAACACAAATGGTTTCAGCGATGCTCAAGTAGCTAAGTGGCTCAATGTTGCTGTGACTATGGCCAAGCGGTTACAAGAAAAGTAGTTAAGCAGATATTTCGTTAAGCCTTAAAATCTCATCGGGAGTCAATTCAACAACTTGAATGATTTCTTCCAATTGCGCCACTGTGCGAGCTGATGCAATAGGTGCACTCACCGTTGGTTGAGCGCGAAGCCAACCAAGTGCGATTGCTGCTAGAGGTGCGTTGTGGGCTTGTGCAATCTCATCCATGGCAGATAACACTGCGTAGTTTTTATCGGTTGTGTATACGAGAGCAGCAGGGCGCTTTGAATCAACCTCGGTAACTCCTGGACGATACTTTCCAGTTAAGAATCCGCGAGCAATGCCATAAAAAGGAATATTAGAGATTCCAAGTTCGGCCACTGTTTGAGACATTTCAGCCTCGTAGGTGGTGCGATCTACCAAGTTATAAAGATCTTGGACTGCGATATAGGAAGGCAAGTTGTAATCTTCACTGAACTTAATTGATTCCCGAACGCGGGCTGGTGTGAAGTTAGAGGCTGCGATGTAACGGACCTTGCCTTCAGCGATCAGTTGGGCATATGCACCAAGAGTTTCTTCCAGTGAGACTGTTTCATCATCTGAGTGGCTGTAATAGAGATCGATGTAATCGGTTTGCAAACGATCTAGGGATTCTTCACAGGCAGCCACAATATTTTTAGCTGATAACCCTGGTCTGCGATCCATCTTTGAAACCTTGGTTGCGATCACCATATCTGCGCGGTTGCCGCGGGATTTCATCCAGGAACCAATAACTGATTCTGATTCACCGCCAACATGTCCTTCAACCCACTGGTTATACATATCTGCCGTGTCGATGAAGTTTCCACCATGGCTGCGATAGGCATCCATCACTAGGTGGGACTCTGCCTCTGTGGCAGCAGCGCCAAAGATATTGCTGCCGAGGCAGAGTGGATGAACTACGAGGTCGGACTCTGGAATAGTGATCATGAAGGGCAGATTAAGGCACAATTGAGCACATGACCACTGGAGCAGGTGAATTTCTATGAGCATCTGGGTGTGCGGTGAGGTTTTAATAGATATTTTGCCAATTGGTCCTGTTGTTGGCGGTGGGCCAGCAAATACTGCAAAAGCCCTTGCTCGGTTGGGATATGAAGTCGATTTTATTGATGGGATTTCAACAGATGCTTTTGGTGTGAGCGCTCGCAAAGAATTGGAGCGAGATGGGGTTGGGCTATCTCTTTCATTAAGTAGTGAGAAACCAACCTGCACCGCCACAGTTACTTTAGATTCACATGGCTCTGCCAGTTATGAATTTCTGATTGATGGCACCGCCACCTTTGATTTCTCACATTCTTGGTTGCCAGATCCAGAACGATTAAAGCCATCGGTGTTACACATCGGAACCCTGGTAACAATCGTGGAACCCGCAGCAACGGTTTTATATGAATGGGCGATAAAGACAGGAGAGTTTGCACCTATTGTCTTTGATCCCAATGTGCGCTCATCTGTTGTGGGAGATAGAGATAAATATCGCGCAGCTGTTGAAAAATGGGTTGGAATTTCAAGTGTTGTGAAGCTTTCAGATGATGACATCTCTTGGCTATATCCAGATCAATCGATGGATGAAGTGGCAAAGGGTTGGATTGCAAACGGTGTCTCACTGGTTGTTATCACTCGTGGCGCTAGTGGAATCATTGGCTATACCGAGCATGGTTTTGAAGAGATAGACGGGGCCAAAGTAAGCGTCGTAGACACGGTTGGGGCCGGTGACACCGTGGGTGCGATTGTGGTTGAAGGCATTATCAAACACTCAGTTAATGGCCTAGCAGGACAAGTACTGAACGCCGTCCTACAGCGCGCAGCCATAGCTGCAGGAATTACAGTTTCACGTGCTGGCGCTCAGCCTCCACGATTGCACGAATTAGTAGAAGCGTTGGATGCATAATGCAATTTATTGATGATGCTGAATTTCAAATAGCAATTGATGATGACAATGGCGCTCGCATTACCTCCCTTAAATGGCGGGAGAATGAGTTTGCTGTTCCCTTCAGAGGGCAGGTTCATTCATCGGGTTGGTATGCGATGGCGCCTTGGGCAGGTCGGATCAAAGAAGGTCTGATTACCAACAGCACAGGCCAACAGATTCAACTGCCAGCAACTATTGATCCACCACATGCACTGCATGGTTTTGGGCTGATTTCCTCTTGGCAAGAAATTGGTCCTGGCCGCTCGCTCTTGCATCTGCCATCACCATATGGAAATGCAACGGTTGAACAAAGAATTGAAGTGCTAGATGATGCGATTCGCTGGTCACTGGAATATGACGATAATGGTTGTGATCTACCGGCCTGGCTTGGTTTTCATCCTTGGTTTGCCCGGGATCTAGAACGCGGCGGAAGCGCAGAAATTGAGTTTGAAGCAACAGAGATGTTGATTCGTGGCAGCGATGGCATTCCAACGGGAGAGCGCTCTAAACCAACTCCGCCACCTTGGGATGATGCCTTTACCGGCATCAAAGGCACCCCGGCTGTCGTTTGGGAAGATGTGGCACGGATATCTATTGAATGCGATGCCCCTTGGTGGGTTGTTTATTCTGAGGACTCTGATGGGGTTTGTCTGGAACCACAGACAGCGCCCCCTGATGCGCAAAACTTAGGAATTACCGGCGAGAACTACATCGAAGCGCTCTTTGTGTTTGAATCACTTGAATAGGATCTGTCCATGATTAATCGCGACCGTTTAGCTGCTCTTCGAAAAATTGAAGATGAACGCTTTTTAGCACTACACCCAAAAAGTGGTGAGCTCTTTAAAAAAGGTCAAGTGAACATGCCTGGCGGAGTTCCTATGTCATGGATGGCTAAGTGGCCAGGGGCATACCCAATCTTTATCGACCAAGCAAAGGGTGCACGCTTTACCGATGTTGATGGCAATACCTATATTGATTTTTGTTTAGGTGACACCGGGTCGATGACAGGGCATTCACCAGATGCAACAGTTGCCGCCATTAGAGAGCAAGTCGGTAAAGGAATAACAGCGATGTTGCCGACACAAGATGCAGCAATTGTTTCTGCAGAGTTAGCCGGCCGCTTTGGATTGCCACTCTGGCAGTTCACGGTCTCTGCCACAGATGCCAACCGCCACGTGATTCGCTATAGCCGCATGATTACAGGGCGTTCAAAGATTGTTGTGATCGATCGCTGCTACCACGGCTCAGTCGATGAAACCTTTGCAACCCTAGATGAGAGCGGAAAAACAGTAGCCCGCGAAGGAAATATCGGTGCTCCCGTTGCCTTGGATCAGACCACACGAGTAGTTGAATTCAATGATATTGCTGGCATGGAGCAGGCTTTGGCTCAGGGCGATGTGGCAGCGATTTTGATGGAACCTGCCATGACAAATGTGGGAATCGTTTTGCCACAAGCAGGCTACCTAGAAGCTGTTGCTGAATTAGCACAGAAATACGGCACGATTTTGATTATCGATGAGACCCACACAATCTCTGTGGGTCCTGGTGGAATGACTGCAGAACGTGGCTTAAAGCCAGACTTTTTAACTATCGGTAAAGCAATAGGTAGCGGCATTCCAACCGGAACTTTTGGGATGACTCAAGCGATTGCAGACAAGATCAAGTCAATGGTTGAGCTAGAAATCATCGACACTGGTGGAGTCGGTGGAACTTTGGCGGGTAATGCGTTGTCATTAGCTGCGATGCGTGCAACGTTGACACAGGTTTTAACTCAAGAAAACTTTGATCGCATGATTGATTTGGGAAGCCGTTGGTCAGATGGCGTGGATGCATCAATTGATGAGTTTGATCTGCCATGGTCTGTTAACCGACTTGGCGCACGAGGCGAATACATATTCGGCAAGGTCGCTCCGGTAACGGGCGCTGATGCCAATAACGCTGGGGATTTCGAGCTAGAGCAGTACATCCATTTGCGTATGTTGAACGATGGCTTCTTAATCACGCCATTTCACAACATGGCGCTGATGTGCCCGGATACAACTGCCGCCGATGTGGATGCCCATACAAAGGCTTTTCACACAATGTGCGCGGAGCTAGTTTCTTAAAGTAGGGCTTTAATTCTTAAGGGTTTTTGGGCGCAAAACCAGGCCTGAAATCACCTGCGCCACGCTCATTTTTGCTTGGCGGGGGTGCGTTACGTGGACTAATGTTCCATCAATTCGGGCAAATCCTGGTTACAAATCGGGTATTTGTCCTTCGGGCTAGACGGGAACACACGGGGATGACTGCTAATCGCGCTACTTTCATGCGCAAAGCCCGACGTTTCGTCGCCTCATTTATTCCTTTAGTTTTAGCGGTTTCAACGCTTTCGGCAATTTCAATTGTCACTGCGCCAACTGCTTCCGCGGCGCAAGATGCCGAATGCATTATTGGCTCTAGCAGCAGTTGTCCTGCTACTTCTCCCCAAGAAATCTTTAACCTTTACGGAACAACCACGGATGGCTCTTACTGGCTCAAAGTGAACGGTCAGGCAAGAGAGACATTTCTTATTATGAACTCGTCAGCACCCGATGGCGGCATGTGGTTTCTTGGCATGAAAGCACCAAAGGGGTCAACCACTTTCAAAAACGATTCTACTTTTTGGACAAACCAAACCACGACCACGGGCACCACAAGTCTTTCAAACGATGTAGCAGCAGATGCAAAGTTTGATGCATTCAATTACTTACCTGTCGTGAAAATAGTTGCTGTCTTTAGAGATCGAGATTCATTTAACTTCAATGCATCTGGATCAGGTGATTTGGGTTCTAACAATCGATTTGCTGGACACACCTGGCAAGAAACAATTTCTGAACAAAGTATGTTCACACGGTTCACAACGAACCAAAATCTTGTCGATCAGAATGGAAATCAGTCGACTTACAGAACGCGAAATACATTGTTACGCGAAACTGATTCATCTACTGGAAAACTAGTGTTTCCCTATCAAACAGGTTGGTCGAGATACGGTTTTAATAACACTTCGGCATATGTGTATCGATGGGGCGTTACTTTCAACAACGAAACTAGTAACGGTTCAAATGATACGGGTAGTGGAATTGGTATGGCTGATTTTTCAGCCGCAGCGCAAGTAAGTTATTCAGATGGTTCTACTGTCGGACCTAATGCCTCAACTCCGTCGGGAGTTTCTAATCCTGGTACATATGTTTACCCCTCAGGTTTTCAAATATGGGGCAAAACCCCAAACCCTTCCCTGGCCGCCCCCGCATCACTCGCAGCTTCGATTCCTGCAGCGGGTCAGGTAAATCTTTCATGGGCAACATTCTCTGGTGCTACTGATTATGTTGTTCAATACAAGACAGCAGCAGCATCTTCCTATAGCAACTCTTTCCGTGTATCTGGACAAACAACTGCAAGCATCACGGGACTAACAAGTAGCACTTCATATAACTTTAGAGTTTTTGCACGCACCGCTACAAATTCGACAAGTTCGGCAAATATTGGGAACAGCACAATCACTGCAACCCCGCAAACAACCCCAGGCGCCCCATCAATAACTGGCATAACACCCGGAAACATGACACTCTCGGTTGCATTCAATCCACCATCGACTGACGGCGGAGCAACAATTACAAATTACCAATATTCAACCGATGGTGGTTCAAATTGGAGAACGAGAGATTCGGGTACAACTGCGTCACCTCTTGTCATTAACACTACTTCAGCAGCAACTCCTGTGACGCTTACGAATGGAACTACTTACAACGTTCAAATCCGCGCTGTGAATGTAGTTGGAAATGGCGCGGCAACATCTTCTACAACCGGTACACCAACCTTCCCAAGTTGTTCACCAACTGAGAATCCATCACCGCCAGCTGGATTTACAGTTTTAACTTTTACAAATGCAACAACTTGTAACTGGAGCGTTCCCGCAGGCGTAACAGTCGCTCAAGTATTAGTTGTTGGTGGCGGTGGCGGTGGCGGTGGTGCACACGACAATGCTGCTTCAGGTGGTGGTGGTGCTGGATATGTTTACGCTAATTCATCGTTAAGTATTTCAGGGACCATTTCAATTGTGGTTGGCGCAGGGGGTACTGGTGGTGTTGGTGTAACGGGCGGTTCGCCCCAGAACGGTAATTCCGGCGGTAATTCAACTTTTGGTTCGGTAACGGCGCTAGGTGGTGCTGGTGGTTTTGGAGGTTATGAGTCATGGACTGGCTCTTGTCCGACTTTCACCACACCAGTTAAAGGTGGCACTGCTGCCACGCCAAGCCAGGCTGCAACTGGTGGCCAAGATGGTTGTTTCAATAGAAACGGCTTCGGTGGCGGTGGACAAAGCCCGACACAAAACCAAACTGGAGGCGCAGGACTTGCAAACTCGATCACAGGCACATCAGTAACGTATGGAACTGGTGGAACTGGTGGAACAGACAATGCAGACGTAACGCCCTCTGCGCAACCTTCAAATACTGGAAATGGTGGAACAGGCGCTGCATCGAGAGCATCTTTTGGTCGAACAGGCGGTACAGGAGGAAGCGGTGTAGTAATCGTCAGGTATGCAAATGGCGGCGCAGCAGGTGCAGCAGTTACAACACAACCATCCGGAGCCGTTAGTCGCTCAGCTCTGACAACTCAACCTGTAATTCGTATCGTTGATGGAAATGGCATAACAATTACATCATCAACGGTCAACGTTGTGGCATCTATTGCCTCTGGAAGTGGCACATTATCTGGAACCACAACAGTTGCTGCAGTCAATGGAATTGCCACATTTACAAACTTGGTGATTACTGGAACGGGGAATCACACACTTACTTTCACCCCAACATCACTTGCAGCAGCAACATCAAGTTCATTTTCAGTTTCTGAAACGCCGATCACCGCTAACGCGCTTACATCAAAAGTGACAGCACCGGTCAGGGCCGCAACACCTTTAACAACTGCCGTGGATGACACTCAATTCACAGGCACTGTCGCCTGGTTTGAAAGCAATGGAACAACTGCTGCGCCATCTACATTTGCTGCCAATACTGTCTATGTCGCAAAGGTGACACTGACTGCAAAAACTGGTTACACCTTGACCGGGTTAAGCGGAAGTTTTACCTATACGGGCGCTACTTCAGTTAGTTACTCATCCGGAGTTGTCACCATAACTTTTGCTGCAACAGATTTAGCTCCCCGTACTATTTCATTTGCTACAACTGCATACAACAAGGCCTATTTAGAAACACAGATAGTGTCAGCAACCGCTTCATTGGGTAGCGGAACGGTCACATACTCTGTGGGATCTTCCACTGCCTGCACCGTTAATGGGAGCACCGTAACAATTTCAAGTGGAACTGGAACCTGTTTAGTAACTGCATCTGTGGCTTCAGATGGAACATATGCATCAGCTACCACTACTACGCCTGTGACCATAACTGTAAGCAAAGCTGTATCTACAATTGGCTTGTCTGGCGGAACGTATACCTATACGGGGTCAGGGTTAGGTCCAGATTCAGCAACTACCTCGGGTTCAACAGGAGCAGTTACTTATGCTTATGCTGGGCGTGGATCAACAAGTTATGCAAGCTCAAGTAATAAACCGACTGCAGTTGGAACGTACACAGTAACTGCAACATTGGCAGCGGATACTAACTATGCATCGGTTGCTACAGCTGCACAAAATTTTGAAATTACAAATGCAGGACTGGTTGTTACCCCAACGATCAGTGCATCTTCAATGACTTACGGAACATCTGGCGGTTCACTTCCTACAATTTCTTATACAAAGAATCCAGACATTTCATTAACCACAAACCCAACGTGTGCTTTGTATTTAGCAAGCGATACAGGATTTGTGACTGTGCAAACTCTGGGATCGACCTTGGCTGCAGGTTCATACGTAGTCCGCTGTGCTGGTGCTGCGGCAACAAATTACACAATCTCTTATGGCACGAACCCTAGTTTTACTGTCACTAAACTTGATATCACCTTGACCGTTGGTAATCCTGCCTCAACTCCTTACACCGGATCTTCTGTATCTGTAACTAACACATTCACGCGAACTTCAGGAACACTCGCAGGATCAGATGCAATCTCTGGCATGACTTATACATATACATCTGCGGGTGGGTATAACTCAACGACAGCTCCTACCGCAGGTGGCAATTACACGATCACAGGTTCAAACGCGACATTTTCTACAGGAAGTGCAAGCAATTACACGATTACATATGTTGCGGGAGCTTTAACAATCACCACAGCCACACAAACTGTAACTTGGGCACCGAATACGAATTTACTGACAACTGATTCACCTGCAACTCCTTCTGCATTAGCAACCGCACTTGGATCGGCAACTATTTCTTATGCGGTAACAAGTGCTGGAACAACTGGGTGCACAGTTAACTCTTCGACGGCAGTTCTGACCTTTACTGCAGCTGGAAATTGCCAAGTAACGGCGACAGCTGCAGCAACTTCAAACTACGCAACTGCAAGCACAGCTGTGACCTTTGCAATCTCTATTCCTACCTATGTAATCACTTTGGCAGCCGGAACAAATGGTTCTGGAAGCAACCAAACCCTCACTAAGACAAGAGGCGTAGATTTAACTCTGCCAAATTCAGCAACTGCAAATGGATACTTCACGCGCACTGGTTATTCTGTTACGGGTTGGTCAACAACTAATCTTGGAAGCCAGACACATGCACTTGGAGGATCATTTACTACAGAGGCAGCTACAACTTTGTATCCAGTGTGGACCCTAGTTTCTTGTTCACCAACATCATCAGTCGCAAACGGTTACACCATTTATAGATTTACAACAGTTGGTACATGTACTTGGACAGTGCCAAACGGTTTAACTAATGTTGAAGTACTTGCTGTTGCAGGCGGTGGCGGTGGTGGTTATTCATATGGCAACACAGGCGCTGGTGGTGGCGGTGGTGGTCAAGTTAAAACTGGCACGGCAACACTTGGTCCAACACTTGAAGTAACGGTAGGTGCGGGTGGTACCGCAGGAACTCTTTCTACCGGTCGCGGTGGTAGTGGTGGAAATTCGATCGTGTCATCAATTACAGCTCTCGGTGGAACCGGTGGTTGTGGTGTTGCATCCCCAAGTTGCTCTGTAGCAAGCGCTGCAACTGCATCAGCTGCAGCCAACGGTGGTGCAGCTGATCAACCTGTGACCGGTTTTTCCTGGAAACGTGGCAGGGGTGGCGGTGGAAGCTCTGGCGTTAGAGGAACAGAAACAGGTGGAGATGGAACCGCTTCTGATTACTCAGGAACTTCGACTAGTTATGGCGCAGGTGGTAGTGGTGGTTCAAAACAAGATTCGTCAGCGAATATTGTCGGTACCACAGGAACTGCAAACACCGGTAACGGTGGTGGTGGAGCAGCGACAGGTACCTCCAGTGACAGTGATTCATCATTAGGCGCTAATGGTGGTGCAGGTGGCTCCGGCGTTGTTGTAGTCAGAACCGGAAATACTCTCAACATCACGTACGACGCAAATGGTGGAAGCGCACCGAGTGGTGGCGCAGCAACGACAATTACAGGTGGCACAATCTCAAGTCTTGCCACCACATCCCGCACTGGTTACACATTTAGTGGTTGGTTTACGGCAGCAAGCGGTGGAACTCAGATCACAACCAGCGCAGCTCATACCCGAAGTGCAAACTTCATTCTCTATGCACAGTGGAGCGGTAATTCGTTAACAGTTACTTACGATTCCCAAGGTGGCAGCGCTGTAACTTCAGGATCTGTAAATTCTGGAGCAAACATTTCCGCGGCACCAACAGCACCAACAAGAGCTGGCTACACATTAAGTGGCTGGTCGACAACATCAACAGGTTCAGTTGTGACTTTTCCATTTGCACATAACCAAACTGCAAACTTCACTTTGTTTGCAATCTGGAGCGCCAACGCCTTAACAGTTACCTATAATGCAAAAGGTGGAACTACCGTCAGCGATGGCACGGTTAACACCGCTGCAAGTATTTCAGCAGCACCAACCGCGCCCACTCGCACTGGGTACACACTTTCTGGTTGGTCAGCAACTGACGGCGGAACTGTAGTTACATTCCCATATGCACATG
>NZ_JBIKSG010000005.1:0-61205 GCF_044348745.1 Candidatus Planktophila sp. | reverse complement strand
GATGGCACGGTTAACACCGCTGCAAGTATTTCAGCAGCACCAACCGCGCCCACTCGCACTGGGTACACACTTTCTGGTTGGTCAGCAACTGACGGCGGAACTGTAGTTACATTCCCATATGCACATGGTCAGACTGCCAATTTCACTCTGTATGCAAAGTGGATAGCGCTTACAACTAATGCGATTACTTACAACAATCAAAGTGCAACTACTGCGCAAGTGGGTGGTTCAACGACCTATACAACTGATGCTGCTATTGCAACGATTCCGACTACAGCGCCACTAAGAGTTGGTTACACCTTTGCGGGATGGTTCACGGACCCATCAGCTGGAACCCAAGTTACAAACGGAACTTACACTCCTGCTTCACCATATGGATCAATTACTTTGTATGCACAATGGACAGCAAACTCTCTGACAGTCACATATAACTCTAAAGGTGGAACAACCGTAAGTAACGGTTCAGTAAATACCGCAGCAAGTATTTCTTCAGCACCAACAGCGCCAACACGTGCTGGATACACATTTACTGCTTGGTCAGCAACTGATGGTGGAACAGCAATCACCTTCCCTTATGCACATGGTCAGACTGCTAATTTCACCTTGTATGCATTATGGACAGCTGGATCATTAGTTGTTACATACAATTCACAAGGCGGTAGCGCAGTTTCAAATGGCACAGCTGCCACAGGTGCGAGTATTTCATCAGCACCAACTGCTCCAACAAGGACTGGCTACACATTCGATGGGTGGTCCGCAACCGAAACTGGGACTGTTGTAACTTTCCCTTTCGCGCATGGTCAGACAACTAACTTTACTTTGTATGCTCGGTGGTCATTGAGAGTTTATTCAGTTGCCTTTAACGCAAACAGTGGAACCGGAACAATGGGTAATCAATCATTTACTCATGGGGTCACAACAAGCCTCAATGCAAATCTCTATTCACGCGCAAATTATGTATTCCATCGTTGGGCGACTGCAGCTGATGGAACGGGTACTACTTATAACAACTTTGCCCAGGCCGCTTTGACTGCTGAAACCACTTTGTATGCGCAGTGGACGGCAAATACATATGTTGTAACTTTCAATTACAACGGCGGAGATGGCGGAGACTCAACTGCAACCGCTAGCTATACAACTGCGGGCACAGCGATCACGCTTCCAGTTCCTACAAAAACTGGATTCACCTTTGCAGGGTGGCACTCTGATGCGGGTCTGACAACCGCGATTGGTTCTGGCGGCGGCAGTGGAAGCTACTCACCGACAGGGGCCACACTTTCACTTAATGCCTACGCAAAGTGGACAGCAATAAATTACACATTCACTTACAACTCCAACTCCGCCGATAGCGGAACTGTTCCTACAGAGACTTCCAAGCAGATCACACAAACTGCAACAGTAAAGGCAAATACAGGTTCTTTGGCACTGGCTGGGTACACCTTTAGTGGATGGAACACAGCAAGTGACGGAACGGGAACCAACTATCTTTCAGGATCACTCTTCACAGTTGGTTCATCCAATGTAACTTTGTATGCAAAGTGGAGCGCTAATACATACACCATCACATACAACACCAATGGTGGAACAGGGAATGCGCAGCGAAGTTCGACAAATGTTAGCTCCGATACTTATACAACTGGTGGTTCATCGGTTGTCTTCCCAGGGATCGGAACCTTAGAACGTATCGGATTTACATTCGGTGGGTGGAACACTTCTGCAGCCGGAACTGGAACAAATTATTCTGCAGCAAATACATACACAACAGTTTCAAATGTAATCTTCTATGCAAAATGGAATCCAGTTACTTACACAATTACTTACAATGGAAACACAAGCAATGGAGGATCTGCACCTACTGCTGGTGGATACACAACGGGACAAGCTTCACCTTATGAAGTCCTAGCAAATACATTTACTAAGACATCAAATGTATTTGGAGGATGGAACACTGCTGCTGATGGAACAGGAACCAGTTACTCACCTAATTCTTCAATTACCACATTGGCTAACATTGTTCTTTACGCAACTTGGATTCCGCAGTTCACATTGCACTATGCGATAAACGGTGGCACAGTCACTTCAGGTTCATTGCCAAGCGATACTCTTCATAACTCAGGTGCCTCTGTTGGGCCTATATTTGGCTCTGTTTCACGTACCGGTTACACATTTGCTGGCTGGGCTAATGGTTCAGCAACAATTTTAGGTGGCAGCAACTTCACAATTCTTGAGGATTCCGTTTTGACTGCAAAGTGGAACCCAATTAACTACACAATTTCTTATAACTCAGATGGCGGCACAGAAGCTCCTGCAACAAGCACAAAACAAATTGGACAGAGCTTCATTGTTGAAGCAGCTGTTAGCAAACCTGGCTATACCTTCACCGGCTGGTCAAATGGCTCGACAGTTGTGGGCGCAGATGCTGTAGTTGTCATGGGTTCTGCAAACATTGCTTACACCGCACAATGGGTTGCCAGGGTATTTACCGTTTCATACGACTGGAATGGTGGGCGTGGAACTGCGGAAGCAGATGTCAATTACACATTTGGAACTACTGCAATCACCTTGCCATTAGTTGGCGACAGAGTAAAAGACGGATACACATTTGCTGGCTGGTCTGAAAGCGTTTCTGGAAGTTTGTTAAGTGCAACATATATTCCTTCTCGGTCACGAACACTGTATGCCATATGGACATTAGGTAGTTTCACCGTTACTTACAACCTAAGTGGTGGAACTCTTGCAAATGCCGCTGTTGCGGTTCAAAACGGCAGCTCTACAGTTTTACCTCTTCCAACTCGCGCAAACTTTGTGTTTGATGGCTGGCATACTGCAACTGCTGGCGGCAGTTCCCTTGGCTCTCATGGAACTTCTTTTACACCAACTGCTTCACAGACGGTTTACGCCCGATGGATTCAGTCTTCCCTGTATGGAATCACTGACTCGCTGACTCGAATTGGCTCCGTCGTTACTGTGGCCAACGTTGGAAATACATTCTCGGGCGCTAATTCAAGCAGTTCGGTTGCAGTATCAGTGCCAGAGAATGCATTGCCAGCTGGCACCACGATTAACTTCGATATGGTCGGAAATTCCTCACGAGCAACAGGGCTTTTGCCAAATGTTACCTACTTGATTTCTATTGCTATTTCATGGATCGCAGGCGATGGCACCGTCCCAGATACCGCTTCTGGCAAGCCGATTTCAGTCACAATCTCTAATGCAACAATAAAAACTGGCGCTACTGCATACGCCATCGTCAACAACGTTTCTACATTGCTAGGTACGGCGACTCAAGATGGCACGATCACTATTGATTTGACTTCAGATCCAGAAATTGTCATTGCTGCGGTTAGGCCTAGTGCTCCATTAAATGTCACAGCCACAGCAAATGGAAATCAACAATCAGTAATTTCGTGGAGCACCCCAGCCTCAAATGGTGGATCCGAGATCACTAATTACACAGTGACTTCAAATACAAATGCAACCTGCACGACATCGGCGACAAGTTGCACGATTTCTGGCCTTGCTAATGGAACTGGATACACATTTACAGTAACTGCCGCAAACAGCGTGGGGACTTCAGTTGCATCTTCTTCTGCATCCGCAACGACCGCTGCAGTTTATTCAGTAGCATTCAATTCAAGGGGTGGTACTTCTGTTTCAAGCGGAAGTTTCTTAACAGCATCATCAGTAAATGAACCAACGGCTCCAACCAGATCTGGTTACACATTTGTCGGTTGGTCAGCAACTGACGGTGGAAGTGTGATCACCTTCCCTTATGCACCCGGAGTCACGAGTAACATCACACTATTTGCGCGCTGGGCTGCCCTTGATAACGCAGTTACCTTTGACTCCAAGGGTGGTTCATCAGTCACAAATACAGTATTTGCAAGTGGTGGAACATTGGCAGCTCCTGTAACACCGACCAGAAGTGGATTCACCTTTGCAGGTTGGTCAGCAACTGACGGTGGAAGTGCGATTAGCTTCCCTTATGCACCAGGAGTTGTAACTCCAATTACTTTGTACGCAAAGTGGACGCCTGTAGTTTCCATTGTCGTTAACACCACCACCGTTATCGCACCCGTCACCGTCACTGGCGCTAAAGAAGTGAAGATTTCAACTGCTGGAGTCTTTACTCCGATAAGCGCATCAGACCTAAGGCCGCTTGGTGTCAAGATTGATGAGAATAGCAAGGAATTTATTGCCGAAGTTAAGGTCATCGAAGGCAAACTTGTTTTGACTCCAGTCACAGGCTTTAGTGGCAAGAAGATTGTTACTGCCACTATTACCGAAAACGGAATTGATCGAATTATTCAGATTCCACTCACGGTGCTGCCTGAAAACGTAACTAAGCCAGTTCTGACTCCGGTTTCATCAAGTAAGTCAACAATTCGCTGGGTTGCATCACCAAATGCCACTGCCTATACGGTCTATTTGAGTGGCAAAAAAGTTTGTTCAACTCCAACAACAAGCTGTTCTGTTGCAAGAGTATTGGGACCTAATGCTGTTATCGAAGTTGTTTCTAACGGCGGAGATAGCACTGTTAGCCAAAGAGTAGATGCAGATTTCAAGTTGAATGGTCCACTCTTGGTCACTCGTGTTGTGAGCGCAACTAAAACTAAGGCTGTTTTAAGTTCAGTCGATACAACAGCCTTGTATAAGGTGATTCCCCTTGTTAAATCTCAAGGTTTTAAAACAATCGTTATTTCTAAGATAACTACAACCAAGAAGACTGAAGCCTTGGCGGCTGCACGTATCGCGGCAATTAAGAAGTTCATTAGCGAAAAATCAGGTGTTAAAGACATTAACTTTGAGATCGTTCCTGCCACCTCGAATACTTACTTCAACAACATCTACGTAAAGGGCTAATTACAGGCGTTTAGGGCCTTTTCTCCCTTTTTCCTGTACATTTCTAGAATGCGCAAAGCACTTGCCACTATAGCGATTCTGGCTCTCACCTTTACTTCACTTCAAACAACAACGGCCGCAACGGTAAAGCCTGGTGCAAAATGCAGCAAAGCTGGGGCAATTTCAACTGTCAAGGGCATTAAATATACCTGTATAAAAAGCGGCAAAAAACTTGTGTGGAACAAAGGTGTTGCAGTGGTTAAACCAACGCCAACACCAACTCCAACGCCTTCCCCAACGCCAACACCAACTCCAACACCAACTCCAACACCAACTCCAACGCCAACACCAACGCCAACACCAACGCCAACACCAACGCCAACTCCAACGGTGCCCCCAATAGTTATCCCTAAAACATTTGACGAGTTATACGGGAATCCAGAAGGCATTGCACTTGCAGCGTGGACTTCAACAAATGAAAAGATCAAGAAGTCAGAAGCCGTGGCAGTAAGGCAAGACATTTTTGTTGGACCAAATACAACTATTCCTAATGCAAATGTAAAGGCAATTTTTGAAAATGCAACCAGGATCTTCGCTGGCTTTGCACAACCACAAAGCTTTTATGCAATTTATTATCGTTTTCAAGATAAAGATTGGGCTAAAGCGAAATTTGGCGAATTGAATATGTCTTATCTTGCAGGACAAATCGATGGATCTTGTGGTTCGCTTCAACGGTGCAACGGTGCAAGTGCAGGAAAAGTCTCCGGCACCGTTGGGTTTTCCCAATACGGAGTTACTGAACCAGGCGGTCAAACAGACACTTACCATCTAGAAGGTGGCCTTGAAATACATGAGTACACCCACATTGCTCAAGCAATGCAGTTCATTGGAAAGCCAAAAGATGACCAGAACTTCAATTATTTACCACGGTGGTTTATTGAGGGTCATGCGCACATAGCCGGAAATACAGGTGCGGCAAAAAGCATTGAGGAGTACACCAAGTTTCGTGCTGATTGGTTACGCACCAGCCCTAACGAAGAAATCAAGAGCTTTGAACCGGTCGATATAGAGCGTTTTTACGCTGCTCTAATGCCGGGCAAATACAACAATGAGATGTTTGGCTATGTCTACACAATTGGATATATCACGATGGAGTGTTTGGTCGCCCTTAAGGGCATTGACTCACCTACGCAGCTAATTGTTGAGGTCTCAAACGGACTAACTTTCGAAGAAGCATTTCTAAAGGTGTATGGAATTAGCTGGAAAGATGCTTCACCAATTCTTGCTAAAACAGTCTCTCAGATCTTTTTGACTCGCAAATAGTTATGGGAAAGAATTTCGTAATCCGCATTGTGATTGGGGCATTTCTTGTCTCACTCTTATCCTCACCACCTGGCCACACTGCAGTTAAATCTGGTGCTGTTTGTAAAAAGGTTGGGTCAACAGCGATCGCGGGTGGCAAGAAATACACCTGTATAAAAAGCGGTAAGAAACTTGTTTGGAATAAAGGTGTAACTCTTCCAAAGCCAACTCCAACGGCTACCCCATCACCAACGGCTACTCCTTCACCAACATCAACGCCATCGCCGACTGCTACCCCAACTCCAACATCAACGCCATCGCCGACTGCTACCCCAACCCCAACCCCAACCATTGCCGATAACTTCGTTCAGGTTGCTTCTGATGTTTCTGAATGTAAGTTGAATGAGAATAGAAATTTGACTGGTGCGGGCAGTAAAGGCTTTCCTTTGCGCAGCACTCTCTCGCCTTTAGGGAAAATGAAAATTGCGATTATTCCAGTTGACTTTGCCAACGCATCAGGTGTGGGCAATCCAGGAGAGATGTTTGCAGATGACCTTGTTCTAATAAAGGACTGGGCAGATTATTTTGGCCGCGGGAAAATGCAGTATGAGGTTGACCTTGTTTCCCCAGATTGGGTGCGGGCACCTCGTGGGGCTGAATGGTATGCCTGTGTTGAATGTCGAAAGGGAGCTACCTCAGAGAAGCAGTCTCAAACAGCTGGCGCACAAGAGATTATCAATTTGGTTGATGGGAAATATGACTTTACTGGCGTCCAGTTCATCTACTTTGTTTTCCCTACAGAGGCCGAGTCAAAGTATGGAACATCGCTAATTTTAAGAGGCGGAACTTTCACAACAAAGGTCGGCCGCCAAATCTTTTCTACATATGGTGAAATGGGAGGAGGTGCATTCCCAACAGATCGAACGAAAATTTGGGATCACTTGATTCATGAAATTCTTCATTACCAAGGCTTTATTGGGCATGGACCAATTAATGGCTCTGACTTAAATATCATGACACAACAATGGGGTGCATCAAAGGCAGTAACCTCTTGGGAATCTTTCCTTGTGGGCTGGTTTGGTAAAGATGAGGTTGTTTGCATTGATAAGAATGCAATCAAGGAACCGGTTTATGTCACTATGAGTTCACTTGATGATTATGGGAAAGAACCTCAATCTGTCATGGTCAAATTAAGTGCCGATGAGCTTTTAATTATTGAAAAACGAACCAATGGCAAATTCTCCAATTTTAGTAATTCCAGGGAATTTCGAAACCTTAATGGTTTTACTGCTTACTATGTAAATGTAAACATGGAAAGTTACAGAAATGACATGGATCAAAATTCGGAAGAGAAAAACTTTTGGAGATATATTCGCGAAAACGGCAAGATTACGATTACAAAAGGGATTGAATTTCAGGGAGTAACTATTTCACCGCAAGGAAATAACCAAATCAAAATTACAAAAAATTAATTAAACCCTAATGATCCATATAGCTTTAAGCCCTTTTCATTATCGGCATCAACATACAAGATTGCGTGCTTGAGCCCTTTACTTACAAGGTAATTAATCGCCTCGACAGATAAGGCCCGGGCAATACCTTTTCCCGCGTGATCCGGGTGAGTTCCAACCACATAAAGCTCACCAACAGGATCTTGATTGATTAGGTCCTGATGGATCTTGGTCCAGACAAATCCCTCGATGGCTCCATTTTCTGTCGCAAGAAAGAATCCGTTGGCATCAAACCAGGGTTCGGCGATGCGATTATCAAGATCTTGCATGGCCCAGTTACCTTGATCTGCATGGTGGGCAAAGATGTGATTGTTGAGTTCTAACCACTGTTCTTTATGAATAGCTGGATTAAAGGTTTCAATTGTGTAGTCGTGCTCTGCTTGTGGCAGGGAATCAGCGTTGAGGTCGCGATGTAGCTTAAGTATGTGACGCATTTTTATGCATCAACAGTAAAGCGATAACCAACATTTCGAACTGTTCCAATAATCGCTTCAAACTCAGGACCTAGCTTTGAGCGCAGGCGGCGGATGTGAACATCTACTGTGCGAGTTCCACCGAAGTAGTCATATCCCCAAATTTCTTGCAACAACTGAGCACGCGTAAAGACGCGCCCAGGATGCTGTGCTAGATATTTCAGTAGTTCAAACTCTTTAAAGGTTAAATCCAAAACACTTCCCTTAAGGCGAGCTGTGTAAGTGGACTCGTCAATTACTACTTCACCACTTCTAATTTCTCCACTGTGAGGATCTGCTGCGACCATTTCAATCGCATGCTTGCCAAGTGCGATGCGAATGCGGGCATCTACTTCGGCAGGTCCTGCAGAATCAAGAATGACATCATCAATTCCCCAGTCAGCGTTAACTGCCGTTAATCCACCTTCAGTTGTGATTGCAATAACGGGGCATCCAACACCTGTTGCATAGATTAGCTTTGTTAAGGACTTAACAGTTGGCAGGTCGCGACGAGCATCAATCAATAAGACATCAATATCAGGGGCATCGACCAAGACGCTTACTTCGGCAGGCAAGATGCGAACTTGATGCTGCAGCAAACCAAGTGCTGGAAGCACTTCTGCGCTGGCACCAAGAGTGTTCGTAAGTAGAAGAACTCTCGCCATTGGTACAGACTACCCCTGTGAAATCTCTCCTTCCAATCGTGATCGTCCTGGCCCTAGCAACTGCATACGGGCTTTGGTATCAGCGTTCTCGCGGCAAGGTTGTCGTTAGGTCAGATAAGGGCTTAATCACTCAAAGCATGATCGGGGTGGAGTTGGGCGCACGAGCCACCTTGGTGCAGTTCTCATCTGCCTTCTGTAGTCCGTGCCGGGCAACTAGAGCATTACTAGAAGATGTAACGGCCGATATGGCTGATGTGGTCCACGTTGATATCGATGCTGAAGCTAATCTTGAACTGGTGCGCCAACTAGATATCCGCAGTACTCCAACAACATTATTCCTGGACCGTAACGGCCACGAAGTAGGCCGGGCCATGGGTGCACCTAAGCGGGATCAGGTTTTAGGGGCAATTTCAGCTATTCGTTAATGCAAATAAGTTGCAACTCGCATTAATGCTGCAAGCACTTTACTCTTACTACATGTTGTTAGCAGCTACTAAGCGCCGCGTAATTGATTACGGCCGTATGACTGCTTCCTTGTGTATTGGCTAATTGTTTCTTCATTTAACAATTAACCCACCAACGACAAGGAAAAGAAATGACACAAAATTTAGATTCGAAAAAGAAGACAACAACTATAGATGCACGTGGCCCGCGATTTGGTGCCGTTATTACAACAGTGGTTTTGGCAACAGCATTAGCAACAAATAATCTTTGGGTGATTGCTGCGCAAGCTTTTGTTTTTGCAATCGGTGCAATTAAGGGACCACAGTTCACCCCGTATGCATTTATCTACAAGAAAATTGTGAAGCCACGACTCAAGGGTGAAACACCAACTGAGGATATTCGCCCACCACAGTTTGCACAAAGCGTTGGATTGCTCTTTGCATTGACAGCCATTGTTGGAATAACCACCGGCATAAACACCATCTTTATCGTGGCAGTGGCCTTCGCATTAGCGGCGGCGTTCTTAAATGCTGCCTTTAACTTCTGCTTAGGCTGCGAGATCTACCTTCTCCTACTTCGCGCCCGTAGCAAGTAAGGGTAGGGTTTAGGCATGGCCGGAAAACATGAGCTCCATGAAAAAGGTTTGCGCTTAACACCACAGCGCGAGTTAGTACTAGGTGCTGTGCGCTCACTAGGGCACGCAACGCCTGAAGAGGTTGCGGAAAAGGTTCGCCAAACTCATCCTGGAATCAACCTTTCAACTGTGTATCGAAATCTTGAAACCCTTGAAAATGTTGGACTTGTCCAGCACACCCACCTTGGTCATGGTGGAGCTACCTATCACGCTGCTGAAGAGTTAACTCACTTGCACTTAGTGTGTGGAACATGTGGATCTGTGGGCGATGCTCCAATTGAAGTAGCAGCAAACTTTGTAAATGCATTGGCCGATGATTACGGCTTTAAAACAGATGTCACACACTTTGCTGTGTATGGCACCTGTGCTGCATGCGTTAAACCATAGGACTACTCTTAGCGCATGAGCGCCGTGCTGGTTGAAGCTGGTCCCGATAAAGGGGCTGTTTGGCATTTTGGAGAACCAGTAAAAGAACAACGCGCGCTAGAAGCTGGAACTGCCTGGGCAGACTTATCCCATCACAATATTGTTGCTGTTAGTGGTGCAGATCGTTTGAAGTGGCTGCATGACTTAACAACACAATTTGTGAGTGATCTCCAGCCAGGTGTTTGGATGCCGAACATGATTCTGGATGCCCGTGGCCACATTGAATATCAATTCAATCTAGTTGATGACGGAACCGCAACCTTTCTAGTTCTAGATCCAGGTTATTCAGAACAACTCATTGAGTACTTAACAAAGATGAAGTTCATGCTTCGAGTTGATGTTAAAGATGTAAGCAATGAATACGCAGTCTTGCGAGCACCTGGAGCGCTCACACCGATTGGTGGGCCATTTGCTTTAGTGCCTCGCGATGAATTGGAATCGATGAAGAAAACTTTTGGTGGTGTTGCAACTCAGGTTGGCACATGGGCACTGGATGCGGAAAGAGTTGCTGCGCACCGCCCTCGTATTGGTTTTGAGACTGACCACAAATCAATTCCTAATGAAATTGGCGTGTTAAATGGCGCTGTTCATATGAAAAAGGGTTGCTACCGAGGACAAGAAACTGTCGCCAAGATATATAACTTGGGTAATCCACCAAGGCGATTAGTGATGTTGCATCTTGATGGCAGCGATGTTGGCTTTCCGGCTGTTGGTACAAAGATTGAAAATGAGGGTGTAGTTGTTGGATTTATTGGGACAGTTGCCCGCCACCATGAATTAGGAACAATTGCATTGGCGATCGTGAAGAGAAATACGCCAATTGATGCAACGCTAAGCGTTGATGGAGTTCCTGCAGCACAACAAGTAATTGTTTAACCGCTATTCTTAGGCCATGGAGTTGATCACATCGATAATCCTCGGCCTTGTTGCGATCGCATTAGGTGTGGTTCTCATTATTTTTGCATTTAAGGGTCGCCAATCACAGGCGCGACGGACAAGTAACTGGAGGCAACGTTCCTAATGGTTTTCACAATCCCTGAAGGTTTGCATCCAGATTTGAATCCACTTGCATGGATGGTTGGCACATGGCGCGGGAAGGGTCGCGGTGAGTACCCAACAATCCCCGGCTTTGAATTTGCATCAGAGGTTGTCTTTAACCACGATGGACGTAACTTTCTTAACTACTTTTCACGTTCTTGGATCATTGATGCCGAGGGCGAAATTGTTCGCCCGGCCGCATCTGAGGTCGGTTTTTGGCGTGTAAAGCCCAACAATGTTCTAGAAGTTTTGATTTCACACAGCACTGGCATTACCGAAGGCTGGGTTGGAACCTTTGATGGTCCAAAGATTCAATTGGTAATGGATCAAGGGTATTCAGCACCATCTGCAAAGATTGTTACAGCAGGTGTGCGTTTGTACGGACTTGTTGCAGGTGAATTGTTTTATGCCTATGACATGGCTGCTGAAGGCCAAGAACTACAAGCTCACGTTTGGTCTTCACTAGAGCGTCAATCAGAATAAGTGTGGAACAAGTAATGCTGGGCGAGGTCTTAGCAGAAGTAACACGTGGCGGAGTTGTTGAATCTGTTCACGCAGGTCACTTGGTGTTGCTTAACGCTGATGGCTCAATACTTTTTCAAAAAGGTGACCCAACGCTAAATATTTACTCACGCTCATCTCTTAAATCAATTCAAGCCTCAGCAATGGTGCGTGCTGGTTTAGACATCGAAACTCGTTTATTGGCTCTAACCTGCGCATCCCATGCCGGTATGCCAATGCATCAACAAGGTGCGCTTGCAATCTTGGCAAAGGCGGGCCTTGATGAGCATTCCCTCAAGTGTGTCTTAGATCGTCCACTTGATGAAGAATTACGTCGCACCGCTGAACCAACTCGCCTTGCTATGAACTGCAGCGGAAAGCATGCAGGAATGCTTGCCACATGCGTAGTCAATGGCTGGCCAACAGATTCATATTTAGATCCAGAACATCCATTGCAGCTTGCGATAAAGGGTGAAGTGGAACAAATGAGTGGTGAAAAAGTCGCAGGTGTCAGTGTTGATGGATGCGGTGCTCCACTGTTTCTATTTTCACTTCTTGGTCTTGCTCGCGCTATTCGCAATTTAACGATCAGTACAGATCCGGTGCATCAAGAAGTAGCACAAGCTTGCCGCGATTACCCTGAAATGGTTTCTGGTCCTGGTCGTCTTGCAACAAGGATGATGCAGAACATCCCTGGCTTGTTTATGAAGGATGGCGCGGAGGCAGTTAATGTTGCATCACTTCATGATGGCCGCACGTTGGCCATCAAAATTAGCGATGGCAATGCACGTGCTATGCCAGCAATAACCGCGGCTGCCCTTGCGAAATTTGATATTGATGCGCACGAAGTACCCGTAAACACATTGGGTGCAGGCCTGCCAGTGGGCGTCATTCGCGCAACCTTCTAGGTGCGCGTACCCTTAACACCATGAGTGGGCGTATTGCAGTACTAATGGTGCACACATCGCCCCTGGAACAACCGGGAATTGGCGATGCTGGCGGCATGAATATCTATGTCGTTGAATCCGCACAGCGCATGGCTGCTATGGGCGTCTCAGTCGACATCTTTACTCGTAGAACTAATCCAAGCGAGGTAGATGTTGTTGAGATTTCTGCGGGTGTTCGTGTTCGCTACTTTGATTGCGGGCATGGATCACTTACAAAGGAACAACTTCCTGCACATATTGCCGGACTATCTAAAGAGTTTCTGCGCATTTTGAAAAATGAAAATTACGATGCGATTCACTCGCATTATTGGATTTCTGGAAAAGTTGCGATGCTTGCTGCAAAAGAACTCGGAATTCCATTGGTGCACACCATGCATACCATGGCACGCGTTAAGAATTTGAACTTAGCTGAAGGAGAAACTCCTGAACCAATGATTCGTGTGCAGGGAGAAACGCAAGTTGTTGCTGCAGCCCAAGCACTAGTTGCTAACACTGATGCTGAAGCAGCAAGCCTTGTTTCGCTTTATGATGCTTGTCCTGACATTGTCCATGTGGTTGCTCCAGGTGTTGATCTTTACACATTCACTCCTAGCAAAGGTCGCAGTGCTGCACGCACCATTGTTAATCTGCCCCAGGATTCATTAGTTGTCTCCTTTGTTGGACGAATCCAGCCACACAAGGGTCCAGAAGTTTTGATTCGTGCAACTAGTGAGTTAGTCAAACATTCACCTTTGCTGCGCAATAAATTGATTGTCAACATCATTGGCGGTGCATCGGGTGCCAATACTGAAGAGGTAGATCGCTTAAAGGAACTTGCAACATGGCTGGGCATCGATGATGTTATTCGCTTTGCACCACCTGCCCCGCGTGCAGAATTAGCCGACTGGTATCGAGCAGCAGATTTGGTAATTGTTCCGAGCTACAGCGAAAGTTTTGGCTTAGTTGCCCTTGAAGCACAGGCATGTGGAACACCAGTTGTTGCAACAGCAGTCGGTGGGCTTCGCACAGCAGTTGCTGACGGTATTTCTGGTGTTTTGGTTGATGGACATGATCCAAAGGCTTGGTCATCAGTTATTGCTCGCTTGCTGCAAGAGCCACAGCGTCGCGTGCTGCTGTCTATGGGCGCAATTGAACATGCATCCCACTTTGGTTGGGATGCAACTGCTCGCGGAACGTTAGATATCTACGATCAAGTAATTACACAGTCTCGCAAAGCCCTGGAAGCATAAATGGCTTCGATCGACCCACGCATTACTATTGAAGAATTCTTAGATTCACATGACTTGGAGTATGAACGCAAAGACCAGAACACATTTTTAGTCTCACTACCTGGTGAAAAAAAGTTACAAACCCATTGTGCTCTCATTGTTGGCGACCATTCCTTGAGCATTAACGCCTTTGTGATCCGCAAACCAGATGACAATGAAGCGGGTGTTCATGCATATTGCATGTTAAAAAATGCTGGTATGTATGGAATTGCCTTTGCCACTAATGAACTCGGTGACATCTTCTTAGTTGGGCGCTTACCTTTGTTTGCAGTCACAGATCGAGAGCTAGATCGATTGGTGGGTTCTGTTTTGCAGTACAGCGACAGCTCATTTAACCCACTGCTAGAACTTGGATTTGCAAATGCGATCCGCAGAGAGTGGGCTTGGCGTGTCTCACGTGGTGAATCTTTGGCCAATTTAGATGCTTTCAAGCATTTGGTTTAGACTGTCGCTATGACTAACTTCGAACTTGTATTGCTACGCCATGGTGAATCTGAATGGAACGCCAAAAACCTTTTCACCGGCTGGGTCGATGTTCGACTTTCAGATAAAGGTGAAGCAGAAGCTCGTCGAGGCGGAGACATGTTGGCTGAGCGAGGGTTGTTGCCAGATGTGGTTCACACATCGTTGCTACGTCGTGCAATCAACACATCGCAATTAGCCCTAGATGCTTGTGATCGCCACTGGATTCCCGTGCAACGCTCATGGCGCTTGAATGAACGCCACTACGGTGCTTTGCAGGGCAAAGACAAGGCGCAAACTTTGGCACAGTACGGGGAAGAGCAATTCCAGTTATGGCGCCGCAGTTTTGATGTGCCACCTCCTGCAATCGATGACAACGATGAATTCAGCCAGGCTAAGGACCCACGCTATGCAGATCTTGGTCCTTTGGCCCCAAAGACTGAGTGCTTGAAAGATGTCATTACACGCATGCTTCCTTACTGGGATGAGGCGATTGTGCCTGACCTCAAGGCGGGTAAGCGAGTTCTTGTCACAGCACATGGAAACTCATTGCGTGCATTGGTAAAGCACCTAGATGGAATTAGTGATGCAGATATTGCAGGATTAAATATTCCAACAGGGATTCCGTTGTATTACAAACTGGATGAAAACTTTAAGCCAACAGTTAAGGGCGGGGAGTACTTAGACCCAGAAGCGGCTAAAGATGCGATTGCAGCTGTTGCAAATCAGGGTAAGAAGTAAGGTACTTAGAAAACTTATTTAGTAGCAGTTGGTGAAGGCGTAGGTGCAGGTAAAGTTTCTCCAGCAGTTATGCCTGTGTACTCATCACGAGCTTCGCGAACGATTGCATCTAGAGTAACAACTCCAGCATTTCCGAAGAACAGTCCAACTTGCACACGTGATCCAGCAGGTGCTCCGAATCCGCCAAGGACAACCTTTGCGTTCGCGCGCTCGCCTTCAAAAATGATTGGTGTGTTTTTAGGCAAAACATTGTTGCCTGTGTAAGTCGCGCTTGTCCCATTGATTGCAACGCCTAGAAGAGCATCTTCAATATCACCGTTGTTAACTATTGTGCCCACCAAAACAGCGTTTCCGCCAGGTGCTGCAACTACAAGGAGGTTAACAATTCTGATGTTATTGCCATCTTCTGTAACTGTTGCCTCGACGCCATCAGTGACTTGATTTATCACGCGGGTTGAAGCGTTATTGCCAGCACCGCATCCACTTAGTGAGACGGCCAATACGGCAATAGAAATTGCTGAAATAATGCGACGCATAAGTGCAATTGTCTCACATTGAATAAGCAGTAAATAACGCTGCTTATTTGGGGTTTTGTGAACTAAATAATGCTGGTAGAATTGACCCTCTAGCGAAGGGCATCACATGACATTTAAGGTCGGCGAAACCGTTGTTTATCCTCACCACGGGGCAGCATTAATTGAAGCTATTGAAACTCGTGTGATCAAGGGTGAAGAAAAGACCTACCTAGTGTTAAAAGTTGCTCAAGGCGATCTAACTGTCCGCGTTCCTGCAGATAACGTAGATCTAGTCGGAGTTCGTGATGTTGTTGATTCAGCCGGCCTAGATCGCGTATTTAGCGTATTGCGCCAGCCATACACAGAAGAGCCAACTAACTGGTCACGCCGCTATAAGGCTAATTTAGAAAAGCTTGCTTCAGGTGATGTTATTAAGGTCGCTGAAGTTGTTCGCGATCTATACCGTCGCGATCTAGATCGTGGACTTTCAGCTGGTGAAAAGCGCATGCTCGCCAAGGCGAAGCAGATCCTTGTATCAGAGCTCGCACTTGCTGAGCGCACTGATGAAGAAAAGGCTGCAGTGATCCTTGACGAGGTACTAGCTTCTTAATTCGGTGAGCACACCTTCTCTGAAGGTTGTTGTGGCGATTACATCGCCAATTGCATTCCACCCACTAAAGAATCAAAATGTTCTAAGCACCTGCCTTGATGCATGCTTTGAGTTTATTTCAGAGTATGGAGCCAGCGCGCATCTTGCAATTGCAGGCACAGAAGAAGCACTTCTTGAAGTTGTGGATCTAGAGTGCGAAAAGATTCAATGCGATCCAAACTCAGCGCAAGAAATGGCTAAATCACTAAAAAACGCCCAGCCTTTTGAATTGCTGATGATCCATGACTCACAAAGAGCGCTAACCAAAGTTGCCCAGTTTCAGCGAGTTCTAGAAGCCCTGAAGGTGAATATTGATGCGGTGCGCCCTGCTTCACCCTTTACGGAGACGCTGAAATCAATAAGTGCTGAGCAATATGTCGATGGGACTATTGATCGCAACTCAATGAAGAGAATTTCTACGCCGGAGTTGATTCGACGTAGTGCAATCGACTTTACTGGTGGAGCATCAACTTGGTTTGTTCCATTAAAAATTGATGCAAAAACAACCAAAGTGGATGCTGACTCTGAAAGTGCACGAATTAACTCGGAAATAGAGATAAATCTGATGAAACATCTATTGGATGGAAACCAATAGTTCTGCAATAGCTAAATCTTGCGGGTAGGTAATTTTGAAATTCAAAGCATCCCCAGGAACTGCACATATCTTGAGCTCCGGGAAAAACCTTTCCATGCATGCAGAAGTATCAGTTCCTACGAAACCTTCGATGGAGGCTTTCTCGTAAGCGGCCAGTAGCGGCTGTGCTCTAAAACCTTGTGGTGTTTGCACACGTGCAACTGTTTCATCGCGAGCGGTGTCCATCTCTCGTGGATCTAGTGCAATTGTGGGAATTGCTCCACCGTGCTGCACCGCACCTGCGGCAATTGCAGCAAATAACTCTGGAGTTGCTAATGGTCTTGCGCCATCGTGGATCAGAACAATTTCAATTTCACCTGCATCGATTGCAGCTTTTAAATGCTGCAAAGCATTGAATTCACTCTCATGACGGCTTGCGCCACCATAAACAATTTCGATACTAGAGGGCATTTCATCAGCTTCTAGTGCTTTACGTGCGAAATCTTCATCGTCGGGATTGATTACAAGGATAATCCGGCCATCTTTAAAGCTTGCAGCCGCATTTGTGAGTGATCTAGAAATTATGTGAGGACCATTGAGCGGTAACCAGACCTTGTTGATGTCGTGCCCAAAGCGAGTTCCAGAGCCCGCGGCCAGAACAATTGAAGCGACCTTGGACTGTGAACTCATGATTACTTCTGGTCTGGTGCGTATGTGAGGCCTAATTCATCCTGCTTTTTGCGCAGCGCAACAATAAATGAATCTTGATTGAGTTCGACATGATCATAGGTAAGCAATTCCCCAACGCCAATTGGTTTGATGATCTTCGCCCCAGCGATTAAGCCAATAGGAACTAAGTTATCGCGCTTGGCATCTAATGCATTGTCTGCATAACCACGCACTGTATAGCCACCAATACCGTCAATAACATCGCCAACAGCCAGCTCTTTCTTTGTCATTGTTACGACTTCAGCATTGAGGTGTGGTGCGTATAAAGAAGATTCGCGATCCAATATCGCACGATAAACAGTGATTGGCGCTTCAATCGATGCCAAATGGAAGGGACGATACAAAGCAAAGTATGGACCAGGCCCCATCGCAAGATAGCTCATCTCATGTGCGATGTATGGATCATTGTGACGAACAATGACGAAGACGCCGGGAGCCACATCACCAGTGCAGTAATCGACAACACCTGGACGATCTAAAACTCCACCATCAACAGCTAAAGCGAAAGTATCTTGCAAAGTCTTAACAGAAGAGGCAGGCCCATACATGCCTCGCTTAGACAGTTGCAAACCAGTTGTATTGGCAAGTGCAACCATCTCTGTCATAGTTTTAGAGCCATCAGTAAATGAACACAACATCTTTGGATTCATCTTCTTTTTTATAGCAATCTCTCGGACAGTGTCTGGAGTGCTTAAGGGTTCAAATGGATTGTTCTTGCCTTTACCTGCACAAATAATTTCAAAGTTCAGATCGCGCGCATAATCAACTAAAACCTTTGCTTCAATTGGCTCATCTCCATGGCAGACGGCATAAATCACACCGTTATCTGTGGCAACTTTATGGAGCAGTGGCCCAATGGTGACGTCCATTTCAACATTTAGAACAGCGACATCCTTCTTTGCAAGAAGACAGGAGTAGGTAATTTGTGCACCAATATCTGGAACTCCAGTGCCTTCTACTACTAAATCAACCGGAAGCTCTGATACTAGATTTGAGTTGGTACTACCTGTGTGTTTTCCATCCAAAATTGCCTTTGATAAAACTTCTTTATCCTCACTGAAAACAACATCAGTAATTCCTAAATCTGCGTAAACAACCTTGACCCGCTCTAAGTCTGTATCGATGATTATGGATAGAGATATTCCCTCTTTGCGGCCTAACTGATTTCCAAAGCCACGGCCCATCTGGCCGGCACCCACCAATGCGATACGGGTATCTCGCCCTATTTTCAGTGCATGATCTCGTAGTCGAGATGTGTAGGTCACTAGCAACTCTTTTCCATGAATAAAGCCTGTATGCGTATTAAACACCACCACAGAAGCCGATACGCTTAGACAATGAACATCTCCAAACTTCGCACCGGTGTCGGTGTGGATGCCCACAAATTTGGGGATAGCGGACCTTGTTCACTGGCGGGACTGCAATGGCCCGAAACTCCTCGCTTACTAGGACATTCTGATGGTGATGCTGCCGTGCATGCTTTGTGTGATGCAGTGTTGTCAGCATGCCAGCTAGGCGATGTCGGGAGTTTCTTTGGTGTTGATTCACCTGAAATGGCTGGAGCCTCTGGGGTAGCGATGATTGAAAAACTCCGTAATTTTGTAACTGCCAAAGGTTTTGTAATTAATAATGTTTCTTTGCAGATCGTTGGAAATCAACCAAAAATCACTGCGCGCAGGGATGAAGCACAAAAGGTTTTAAGTGATGCACTGGGAGCACCTGTTTCAGTTGCCGCTACAACTTCAGATCAAATGGGTTTTACAGGCAGAGGCGAAGGTATCTACGTAATTGCTAATGCTTTGGTGCAAGCCCCATGAGTTTGAATCTTTATGACACTGCAACCCGCGAAGTAAGTGAGTTCAAGCCACTAGTTGCAGGACAGGTTTCTATCTATGTGTGTGGAGCAACGGTGCAAGCAGCACCGCACATTGGCCATGTTAGAAGCGGCGTTAACTTTGATGTTTTGAGACGTTGGCTGACAAAGAGTGGATATTCGGTTACCTTCATTCGAAATGTCACTGACATCGATGACAAGATTTTGCAGAAAGCCCTAGTTGAAAAGATGCCTTGGTGGGCGTTGGCGATGAAGTACGAAAGAATTTTTTCCGAGGCATATGCATCGCTCAATGTTTTGCCGCCAACATATGAACCGCGAGCAACTGGCCACATCACGCAAATGATTGAGTTGATGGACCAACTCATTGAAATAGGCGCTGCATATGCACCAGGTAATGGTGATGTTTATCTTGAAGTTCGAAAGCTCAAGCGATACTTAATCTTGTCTCGTCAACACATTGATGATTTGCAGCCCGCATCAGATGCCGATGAAACCTATAAAAAAGATGTACGCGACTTTGCTTTATGGAAAGCTGCTAAACCAGGAGAACCGTCATGGCCAACCCCTTGGGGCCCAGGACGTCCTGGCTGGCATTTAGAATGTTCAGCAATGGCGCATGCCTACCTCGGTGAAACTTTCGATATTCATGGCGGGGGATTAGATCTAGTTTTCCCTCATCATGAAAATGAAATCGCACAATCAGAAGCTGCAGGATATGGATTTGCACAACGCTGGTTACACAATGCTTGGGTTACACAATCTGGCGAGAAGATGTCAAAATCTTTGGGAAACACTTTGCAGGTTCATGAAATTTTGAAAGATGTTCGCGGCATTGAATTACGATGGTATCTAGGTGGTGCGCACTACCGCTCAATGCTGGAGTATTCACCAGAGGCTCTGAAAGAGGCGGCAACTAATTTCCGCCGGATCGAAAACTTCTTAAATCGTGCAACTGAACTCATTGGAGCTCAGCCAACTCCGCGCATTAATGCAGAATTTACTGCTGCGATGAACGATGACTTGGCTGTGCCTGCTGCCCTTGCAACAATTAGTGAAAATCTGCGATTAGGAAATCAAGCAATTACAGATAATGACACTGCCGCCATTTCTAAAAATGCTGATGAAATTCGTGGAGCTCTTGAAGTTCTGGGTTGTGATCCATTTGATCCTGCTTTTGCCTCATCTAGTGGTTCGGATCTCACAGGAGCGCTAGATGGTGTCATCAAACTAGCTCTCGCAGAGCGTGCATCAGCCCGTGAACGCAAGGATTTTGCTGCCTCTGATGCAATCCGTGATGGGCTTGCTGCTTTAGGAATTACAATTGAGGATACTGCTCAAGGGCCACGCTGGTCTATTTCTTAACAAATAACATAAACGAAACGAGAATAACAATGGCTGGCAATTCATCCCGCAAAGGCGCTATTCGCCAATCAAAAAAGGGACCATCTGCCGGCACTGGTGGAAACAACAAGCGACGTCTTGAAGGAAAAGGTCCAACTCCAAAGGCTGAAGACCGTCCTTATCACGCAGCTGCAAAGCGCAAGAAGGCGGCTGAAAAGAAGGAGACTCGCTCACCTCGCGTTCCAAAGGGTGATCGCCCACGCGGTGAAATCGTTGCAGGACGTAACGCGGTACTCGAAGCCCTACGTGAGAACGTTCCATCAACTGAATTGTTAGTCGCACGAAGTATTGATGTCGATGATCGTGTTGCAGAAAGTTTAAAACTTGCACTCCATTACGGATTGCCGATTCGTGAAGCACATCGTGCTGAAGTAGAAGGTATTTCTCCAAATAGCCAAGGAATCATCCTTGCCATTAAACCTTTCCAATACTCAAGTTTTGAAGAGATTATGGAACGAGCAAAGTATCCATCGCTAATCGTTGCCTTAGATGGCGTAACCGATCCACGTAACCTTGGTGCAATTATTCGTTCTGCTGCTGCATTTGGTGCTGCAGGTGTAATTATGACTGAACGTCGTGCAGCAACCATGACGGCCTCTGCTTGGAAATCTTCTGCAGGAGCGGCTGCCAGATTACCAATTGCACAAATTACTAATCTTGCCCGAACCATCGATGCAGCTAAGAAAGCTGGGATGTTTGTTGTTGGTCTTGATGGGGAATCAGATGACACCATTAGCAATATGAAGGTTGCAACAGAGCCCTTGATGATCATTGTTGGCTCTGAAGGAAAAGGTCTTGCACGTCTTACAAAAGAAAAGTGCGACCTTGTTGTCTCGATTCCAATTAGCGCTTCAACTGAATCACTCAATGCAAGCGTTGCAACCTCAATCGCGCTGTTCCACGTAGATCAGCAGCGCCGCGAAAAGTAGGCAAAAGCCATGAAATACAATCGTTTTATTGCTATCGGAGACTCATTTACAGAAGGCATGTGTGATGAGAAAAAATATGGTCAGTATCGTGGATGGGCTGATCGTGTAGCTGATGTGATGGCTGCTAATCAAATTGGATTTCAATATGCAAACCTGGCAATCCGGGGCAAGCTGTTAAAGCAAGTTATTGATGAGCAACTAGAGCCAGCCATTGCCCAGGTGATTGATAAAACAACACTGGTTTCCTTTCATGCTGGTGCAAATGACGTTATTCGGCCTAAGTTCAACCCAAATGCAACTTTGCCTATGTATGCAGAGGCTGTGCGCAAAGTTGCAGCATCTGGTGCAACCGTGATGTTGTTTACAGTTCTTGAAGATAGTGGAAGCAGTGGCCGCCTTGCTGAGTCTTGGCAAGCACGTTTTAGAGTCTTTAATGACAATGTGCGAGCAATGGCAGAAGAAGTCGGGGCAATTCTTTGTGATGCTAATGAAGAAGAAGCATTTAAAGATCCGCGCTTCTTAGCATTTGATCGTTTGCATCTAAACCCAATGGGACATGATCGCGTAGCACAAGCAGTCTTAGAAACAATTGATCTTCCATTTGATCCATCATGGCGCAGACCTTTAGCGCCACAAGAGCCAACTCCACAGTTTGTAAAAGGAGCTGTGACTATTGCTTGGTTTGCAACCTTTGCACTGCCATGGATGTGGAGACGTGCGCGCGGTAAATCATCTGGCGATGGAAGAACCTGCAAATATCCAATTGCAATTAATTGGCCGCTATCTCATTTAGATTAAGAACCAAGCTAATTAGATCTGTGTAACAGTCCATTCCCATGTGTGGACACCGGTCTTAACAAGGTACTTGTCTAAAGTATCTGGGCCACAAGAAGCTGTTCCAACACCGCGATGTGCCGCATCAATATGAACAACGGTATTACCGCAGGCTTTGACCTCAACATCATGGGTGGCATCAGCCAAATCTCCATCCCTGTTAGGCGTTACAGAGACTTGGGCTGGCTTGGCCATGGCGAATCGAAGTCCATTTCCGGCTAAATTCGTGAGTTCAAACCATCGCACAGCGGCATGGCCGCCATTTTCTTGTGGGCGAACATATGGAATGTATTGCGCAGCAACTGTTGAAACATAACGCGCGATACGACCAATCTTACGATCAGGGTATGACTCATGTGCGCCAGTACCGAAGTACACAAGATCACTCAACATTCCATCCAACTCAAACAATGTTCCTACGCGCGCAAGGTCATTGAATGCTTTTGGAATCGTGACCGATTCTTTAACATTAAAACCACCGATAACAGGAGTAATCAATTGTGTGTGCTTGAAAGAAACACCTGTACTTGTTTCCCAAGTATTTGAAATCTTGATAGAGGTTGAAGACTGCTTTACAACACAATCTGTTCTGGAGATCTCACGGACACCATATTGTTCCCACTTAGTTGCGATATGTCCTATGCGGTCGTTATCGGTTGGTGCACGCCATAAAGAAACAGAGGGCGCAACAATTCCGTATGGCAAAATGATTTGTCCATGTTCATCAACGACATCGCCAAGTTCTTGTGTCTTTTTAGCAGGGGCCAAGGCTGAGGAAGGCAATGCAATTTGGCTCCAACCAATTTCTGACATTGGTAGCGCCCATGGAGTGCTGGCAACACAAACAAGTGAGAATGTAATGAAGCGCTCACCACGAGAAGTACCCTTTGCAAACTTCTTAGAAGAGATCTTGAAGTTAGCTGATTTTCGTGGACCTACCTTAGGTAGCTTTACGGTTCCACCATCTTGGATAACACCATCACACGTGATTGACCATTGAAGTTGGTACTCACTTAAATCTTTAAAGAAATTCTTGTTGAAGATTTTAAACTGACCTGTTGCCGAATTAACAGCACTAACAACAAAAGGAGCGGCCAGTGCCTTAAATTCATGCATTGCAGGCTTAGCTGTGCGGTCAGGAAAGACCATTCCATCGCAGCAGAAATTGCCATCATGTTTTGTTTCGCCGTAATCCCCACCATATGCGTTTCGCTTAGAGCCATCTGGCATTGTTTGAACGGGACCGTGATCCCACATCTCCCAAATAAATCCCCCTTGCAAGCCACGGGTAGATTCAATGACTTCCCAATACTCTGCCAATGTTCCATTGCTATTACCCATTGCATGCGAGTACTCGCACATAATTAATGGGCGATCAGCCTTAGGCGACTTTGCATATTCTTTAATGGCATTAATTGTTGGATACATTGGAACAATTACATCTGTTAAGGAATGACTTCCCATCCAGTTTCCACGAATCCCACCTTCGTAATGCAAAGGACGTGATGGGTCAAAGCTCCGTGCATATGCAGCAGCAGCTTCATGATTGGTGCCTGCGCCAGATTCATTGCCAAGTGACCACATAACAACAGATGGATGATGAACATCGCGCTGAACCATCCGACCAACACGATCCACAAAGGCTGTTAGGTATCGGGTGTCATTACAGATTGAAGAAATAAAAGCGTGTGATTCAATATTGGCTTCACCAACTACATAGAAACCTAGTTCATCACACAAATCGAGGAAAGCTGCATCATTGGGATAGTGGGATGTGCGCACAGCGTTAAAGTTCCAACGCTTGAGTTCAAGGAGATCTTGTCTCATGTCATCACGAGTTAAGGCACGGCCTGTGAAACGGTTGAAATCATGTCGATTGATTCCATAGAAAATTACTGGCTGACCATTAACTAGGAAATCTTGCCCACTAACAAGAATTGATCTAAAACCAATTCGCTGCTGAGAAACTTCGATTACGGCACCATCAGGATCGATGAGTTCTAAGTGTAATGTGTAGAGATTTGGCAGTTCTGCCGACCAAGGATTTACCTTTGGAATACGGGTTTGAAGCACTACCTTGCCATGTGGCCAAGGCTCATTCTCCATGATTGCTGCTTTGGCATCTGCTGGCAGTTTTCCATCCCAATACTTTCCATGGAAATAATCATCGCTGCGTTTTTTTAGGTCAGCATCACGTTCAGTCCACTTTGGTGGAGTGAAGTTTCTAATTGTTTTCGAAAGATTGGCGTTTTTGACCTTAGGTAATTCAGCGATTGAGGCACGTAGCGTGTATCCATCAGTTGAGAGATTATCTAGCGAACCTAAGTCAGCTTCAATACTCAAAGTTCCAGTTGAACCATCTTTTTCTAAACCTGCAACTGTTTTGAATCTTTCAATGAATACTTTGTTGGTTGCATGCAATTTTATGGAACGAGTAATCCCACCATGCCACCACTGATCTTGATCCTCAATAAATGTTGCATCTGACCACTTAGTTACATCGATACGTACTACGTTATTTCCGCTGTGCACAAATTGTGTTACATCAAACTCTGCGGCAAGGCGTGAATCTTTGGTAAGACCAACTTCTTCACCATTGATGTATACAAGTGCCACAGATTCATAACCACCAACGTGCAAAACTATTCGCTTGCCATTCCAACTCTTAGGAATTTCAAAATCGCGCTCATAGACACCAGTTGGGTTTTCTGCAGGCACAAATGGAGGTAGTTCTTCAAAAGGCATTTGCGTGTTTGTATAAATTGGCTTGTCAAAGAAAACTTCAGATGGCTCTTGCATGGTCCATAAGCCAGGAACTGGTATTGATGCCCATTTCTTGCCCAACTTTTCTGTCGGGCTATGTAACAACTGAAAGCGCCAGGTGCCGTCCAATGAAATTTGCTCAAAGTGCTCGATATTGAGCATCGGCAAACGGTTTACCGAGGTGGTCTCTGGGCTCATCCAATAGTTGTTCATCACGGAAGGAAGTCTCTCAGGAAAAGAGGGGAAGCACACCTTCGCTAAGCGTGAAAAGAGAGGTTGGTTTATCTGGGGGATGCCCACCGATTACCTGTTGTTCACCCAATCGCGAGAGAATTTGCTCATGAAAATCGACCATCTGACCGATCGGGAGATCAGCTGGCTCTCTTTCGACCAGAGGGTGCTGGAACTGGCTGAAGATTCATCTGTTCCCCTTCTTGAAAGACTGCGCTTTTTGGCAATCTCATCGTCAAACTTGGACGAGTTCTTTATGGTGCGAGTAGCGACTTTGATGAGCAAGATCGAGAATGATGTAACTGCTGCAAATGTTGCAGGACATAAACCAAAAGAGTTACTAGCATTAATTAGCACAAAGGTGAATGAGTTGGTTGCTCGTCAATCACAAACCTTGCATGATGAAATTTTACCGGAGTTAAAGAAGCACGGAATTGAATTCGTTAAGTGGGATCAACTTGATGAAACGGAAAGCGCCTACGTTGCGAAATTGTTTCAGGACCGTATTTTTCCAGTTCTAACCCCACTGGCTGTCGATCCAACGCATCCATTCCCGTATATCTCCGGGTTATCTCTCAACCTTGCGGTAATGGTTAAGAATCCAGCAACTCATGAAGAGTTCTTTGCGCGCGTTAAAGTTCCAGAAATTTTGCCACGCTTTATTGCAACAGCAAAGTTTGGTTCAACCCGCTACCTGCCACTTGAAGATTTGATTTCGATTCACTTACAAGAGCTTTTCCCTGGCATGTCAATTGAAGACCACTACACATTTCGAGTAACACGTAACCAGGATATTGAACTAGATGAAGATGAAGCAGAGGATTTGCTGCTGTCCCTTGAACAAGAACTATTGCGTCGTCGATTTGGACCTCCAGTACGTTTAGAGGTTGAGGCAGGAGTTGATGAAGCTCTCGTTTCTAAACTTGGCTCAGAACTTGGTATTGGTGCTGAAAATATTTTCCATGTGAGTGCACCGCTTAATCTGACCTCACTTCATAAGATTGCCGATCTTGATTTCTCAAATTTGAAGTTTGCACCTTTTAGGTCCCGTACAGCCAAAGCCTTGTCTGAGGTGGATTCTGAAGATAGCGATCTATTTTTCTCGGCCATTCGACAAGGTGAAATTCTGCTGCACCACCCTTATGAATCCTTTACTTCATCAGTCGTCCACTTCTTAGAAAATGCTGCAAAAGATCCACATGTGTTGGCGATTAAACAGACTTTGTATCGCACATCAGGTGACTCGCCAATCATTGAAGCATTAATTGAAGCTGCAGAAGCAGGCAAACAGGTTGTTGCGGTGATTGAAATCAGAGCCCGATTTGATGAACAAAACAATGTGCGCTGGGCACGCAAGTTAGAAGCTGCGGGTGTCCACGTTGTGTATGGATTGATGGGTTTAAAGACGCATGCAAAATTGTCACTAGTAGTGCGAGATGAACCACAAGGCATTCGTCGTTACTGTCATATTGGAACTGGTAACTACAATCCAAAAACTGCACGCATGTATGAAGATCTAGGAATGCTCAGCGCTGACATTGAATTAACCGAGGATCTCACTCGACTGTTTAACCAACTGTCGGGATTTGCACCACAGTCAACTTACTCTCGTTTATTAGTAGCACCTCGCACCTTGCGCTCTGGTTTAATTGAACGTATCGATCGTGAAATTGAGCATGCCAAAAATGGGCAGCCAGCGGGTATTCAATTCAAACTTAATTCAATTTTAGATGAAGGGTTTGTTGCAAAGCTATATGAAGCATCACAAGCTGGGGTCAAGATTGAATTATTGATCCGTGGAATTTGCGCCGTGCAACCTGGCATTAAAGGCGTTTCTGAAAACATTGTTGTTAAATCAATTTTGGGACGATTCCTGGAGCACTCACGTATCTATCACTTTGTTAATGGTGGAGATGACGAGTACTGGATTGGAAGCGCGGATCTAATGGGTAGAAACCTTGATCGACGTGTTGAAAGTCTTGTTATGGTCCAAAGAAAAGAGCACTTGGTTCGCCTCCAAGCCTTGCTAGATCTTGGACTTTCAGAGGAGACCTCTTCTTGGCAACTCAATGAAACTACTTGGAAGCGCTCCAACAAAAAGGGATTAATTGATGCTCATGCAGAACTCATTGATCACTATTCAAAGGATAGGTAAGTGGAAAGCCAAGTAATTCAGGCAGCAGGGGCGGTTCTGTGGCGCCGATTAAGCGATGATTTAGTTCAAGTTGCCCTGATTCACCGTCCTCGTTACGACGATTGGTCTTTTCCAAAAGGGAAGGTCGAAGCCGGAGAATCTGAAATAAGTTGCGCTTTCCGTGAGGTGTTTGAAGAAACTGGATACGAAACTGTCTTTGGTCCTGAGCTTTGCAAAATTCAATATCCTGTTGGTGAAACAACCAAGACTGTTAGATATTGGTCAGCCCAAGCTATTGGTGATGCCAAAGGTGTCATGGATCCTGAAGAGGTAGATCAGTTAATTTGGGTGACTACATCTGATGCAATAAATAAACTTACACGTGAAGGCGACAAAGAAGTTTTGAAGAATTTTGAAAAGTTCGGTACAGATACTGTTCCCTTAGTTCTTTTGCGCCATGGAAAAGCAATTGCTAGAGAAGAGTGGGAGGGCGATGATGGAGATCGTCCCTTGGCGCAGCTTGGCCAGATTCAATCAATGCGAATGCTTTCTAAGTACTTGCCTTTTGGAATAACAGAAATCCACACTTCCGATGCAGTGCGCTGTTATGAGACTGTTGCTCCTATTGCTCGCTCATTATCACTAGACATGATTTATTGGAGTGAACTCAGCGAGTATGCATATGAAAAGGACAAGAAGGCTGCGATAAATGTAGTCAATGACATTATTGAAAGCGAAGCTCATGCAATTGTGTGTGGACATAACCCAGTGATTCCTGGAATTGTTGCGAAATTTATTGGTAAAAAGAACTTCAAAGAATTAGATCATGGATTAATGCCAGGAGAAGCTTGGATTTTGCACCACCGCGAAGGTGAAATTATTGCTATTGACTGGATGTCAGCCCCGGAGGCTTAGTCGCTTAACCAGTCTAGGCGGCGTAAAACAATGCCTTCACGAAGTGCCCATGGGCATATTTCAGCTTCATCAACATCTAATCTGTCCATTACTGCAAGTGCCACAATGCCACCAGCAACAATCTGTTGAGCACGGCTAGCTGAAACACCAGGCAATTCTGCACGTGACTTGTTTGTCATCTCTATAAGTCGTGGCAATGCAGATTTAAGCGAAGATCGCTCAATGAACTTTGGATTATCTCCATACCATTGCGCACAAATACGAGCCAAGGTTCTAAAGGTCTTGCTTGTAGCGACGAAATGATCCGCATCATGTGACTTTAAAGAATTTGGCATCGAATCTCTAATCAATTCTTCGGCATGCTTTTCTAAATTCTTGATTCCTTTAGAACCATACGGGTCACCACTTAAGAATTCTCTCGTTAAGCGAGCTGCTCCAAGTGGCATAGAAATCGTTGCATCTGGATTTTCATCTACTCCGCTAGCAATTTCTAATGATCCGCCGCCAATATCTAAAACTAATAATTTGCCGGCAGACCAGCCGAGCCATCGACGAACTGCCAGGAAAGTCATTGAAGCTTCGTCATCACCGTTTAAAACTTGCAGGTCAATCTCATGCTTCTTATTGATATCGGCAATTATTTGGGCACCGTTGCTCGCATCGCGCACTGCCGAAGTTGCGAAAGCTAAAATTTCATCTGTTTCATTTTGCCGCGCATGTGCTACCGCTTCTTGGATGGCGTCATTAAGAAGTTGTACTCCGCTAGCTGAGATCGCACCGGAAACATCTAGATATTCAGTAAGGCGCAGTTCAACCTTGTAATTAGTTGCAGGTGTTGGGCGGGCTCCTGGATGGGCATCCATGACTTGAAGGTGGATGGTGTTTGATCCCACATCAAGGACGCCTAGTCTCATAAGGACAACCTACCCTGAGCGCGCAACAAGAGCCCGATTTCAAGTTTTGCCCTTCGGCTGCCATAATTGCCCCTGCTGTATTCGAGGCAACTTGAAGAGCAGGCCTCTCTAGCTCAGTGGTAGAGCAGCGCACTTGTAATGCGCAGGTCGTCAGTTCAATCCTGACGGGGGGCTCCGGATATTCCGGAGAGGAGTTGAAATGTCAGAAAACTCCTTTCCGCATGAATTTTTCTCTGAAGAAATCGCTGCCAATGATGAATACATCAAAACCTTTAAGTACTCAGGGTTAACGGGTGTTGCTCAAAAGGGTTTAGCAATTGTCACCTGCATGGATTCACGAATCAATCCACTTTCTGTAATGGGAATGAAATCAGGTGATGCCAAGATCTTGCGTAATGCAGGTGCACGCGTCACTGAAGACGTATTGCGTACTTTGGTGCTGGCTACCTACTTGCTAGGAGTTAAAAAGATTCTGGTTATGCCTCACACAAATTGTCGAATGGCTTCGGCAGAAGAAGCAGACATTCATGAATACATCGAAAAGGAGTACGGTGTTGATACACGAAGCTTAGAATTTAGAACAGTTTCAGACCAAGAGGCAGCATTAGCTATCGACGTAAATCGTATTCGGGCGTACCCATTCCTGAATAAGGATGTTGTTGTTGGTGGAGCAATTTATGACGTTGCGACAGGAAAAATCACTCCGGTCGATTGTTAAGTCGTCTAATCGCTTGTCGAGTTACTGGGTAAGTAAGGTCTTCTAAGAATTGCATGATATTTGCCAGCATCAGCGCAGGCTTTTCCTTTACTAAGCCATGTGAAGTTCCAGGAATGATCGCTAGTTGCCCTAAAGGCAAAGCTTCATATAAGGAAATAGTGTGATCATGGGCAATCACATCATCATCGCCTGCCATGACCAATACAGGACATTGGATAGAAGCAATGTCCGAAATACTTATATCCGGTTCAGTTTTCCATATCTGATTCATGCGAAGAGTCTTTTCCAACAATGTATGTGGTGCATCCGGGCTAATCAAATTGTGTTCTGCCTGATCATCCTCACTAATTGAAACTTCCTCGAAATCACTCATAGGTGCGCTGTAATGATAATTCGCACCAATTGCGACAATGGATTTAACTAACTCTGGACGTTGTATCGCAACCATGAGGGCAATAATTCCCCCATCGCTATATCCAATTAAGTGAGCAGGTTCTTTAACTACTGTCTCTAAGTAAGCAATCGCTTCTTTGGCTTGAAACTCAAAATGAAGACTTCCGGCTCGATCACCTGTAAAACCATGTGCTGTTCTGTCATATGCAAAAACATGAAAGTCATCTTCTAATGCTGGTACGAGTAAGTAATCCCAACTAGATGTCTTGCTTAACCCGCCATGAAGCAAAACGACAGCTTCGCCATCATTTTCCCATTCATAGCAGTAGAGATCATGTCCATCAACATTTAAATACTCTGGCATTACTGTGAATCCATAATATGTCGGTTGCCACGATCAAAAGTTAAATAGTTGTAGGTCCAGTCAGCCATGGTTCCAATTTTATTGCGACCACCTAACAAATAGAATAGGTGCAGCCACAACCATGCATACCAAGCTGGAATTCCAGTCATTCGAAGGTTTTTCACTTCAACAATTGCTTTGTGACGACCAATAGTTGCCATCGAACCTTTATCAAGATACTTAAATGGCTTTAGGTCCTGCCCACTTGCGATTCTCTTGATTTGCTGCGCAACATGTCGGCCTTGCTGCAACGCAACGGGTGCAACCATCGGCAACATACGCCCGTTTTCTCCCACAAAACCTGCGATGTCACCAATGGCAAAGATGTGTGGGTAGTGCTTTACCTGCAAGGTGTTTTCAACATCGATACGAGTATTTATCAATGGCAGATTTAATTTAGCAGCCGTGGGTTCCCCTTTAACGCCTGCAGCCCAGATGGTTACTTCTGATGGGATTTTAATTCCAGTGCTGGTTTCAATAATGCGTGGCTTTATTTCTTTTACAGCTGTATTTAGGTGGACTGTGACGCCAAGTTTTTCCAGATCTTTTTTGCCGTGCTCTGAGAGTTTTTCCGAAAACATGGGCAAGATTCTTGAGCCCGCTTCGATCAAATTAATCTTGATATGTGCCGCCGCATGCTGTTGGTCATTCTTTAAAGGACCACGTACGAGCTCTGCAAATGCACCAGCCATTTCAACTCCAGTTGGGCCACCACCAACAACTGAAATAGAGAAAATAGTTTCATCTTCAAAACGGCACAAATCTTCAAAACGTCTCAAAACTTCGGCACGAATAGTTAAGGCTTCATGCACACTTTTCATACCTAGGGCATGCTCAGTTACTCCCGGAACTCCAAAATCAGCTGTTGCAGATCCCAGTGCGACAATTAAATAGTCAAAATCTAAAACTTCACTGCTATCTAATTTCACACTGTTGTTTTTGTGGTCTACAGATATTGGAGTTCCCATTCGAAATTGAACTCCAGTTTTGCGCAGCGCACCGCGAACAGGGTGGGCAACATGGTCAGCGGCTAAGCCAGCTGTGGACACCTGATACAAAAGCGGTAGAAAAGTTTGGAAATTATGGCGATCAACGACTGTGACATCGGCAAACTTAGCCATCTTGCGGGCTGCAGTTAGGCCCCCGAAACCGGCACCCAAAATCACTACTCGAGGTTTTTGGAGTGTCTTTTGCATGGGTTAAGTCTAGGCTTGCCAGCATGAACTCGCACATTGGGGACCGTAAGTTCCTCGTCACAGGGGCATCTGGATATGTCGGTGGTCGATTAGCTCGCTCACTTATAGATGAAAAAGAAGATGTCCGAATATTGGTGCGTGACAAAAATAAGATTATGGGTCAGCCATGGGCAACTCAAGTGGAGATTTGTGAAGGAAGTGCAGAAAACTTCACTGACCTAAAGCGTGCACTGGAAGGCGTTCATACAGCTTTCTATCTTTTACATTCAATTAATCTCGGTCCCCATTTTGATGAAATTGAAAGTGAGATGGCTCGCAACTTTGCCAAGGCAGCAGAGGAATCCGGGGTTTCACAAATCATTTACTTGGGTGGAATTGCAAATGATGAAAACATTAGTAAGCACCTTGCATCTCGGGAAATGACAGGAAAGTCTTTGGCGACAACTTCTGTTGCAGTTCTTGAACTTCGCGCAGGAATCATTATTGGCTCTGGCTCTGCAAGTTTTGAAATGCTGCGTCACTTAACGCATCGACTACCGATTATGACTACACCTAAATGGGTCATGAATAAGACCCACCCAATTGCTATCCGTGATGTCTTGTATTACCTCAAGGCAGCTGCACGATTAGATAAGCCAGTTAACAAAGTATTTGATATTGGTGGCCCCGAAGTACTGTCCTATGCAGACATGATGCAAAAGTTCGCAAAGTTATCAGGACTAAAAAAGCGCTGGATTATTCGGGTTCCAGTATTAACTCCGGGATTATCTAGTTTGTGGATTGGATTAGTGACTCCAGTGCCAACAGCACTTGCAAGACCACTTGTAGGTTCACTGATCAGCGAAGTGGTTGCAGATCCAGCAAAGAGTATTGATGCACTCATTCCAAAACCGACAGAAGGACTTATAGATGTTGAGAATGCTATTGCTTTAGCACTTTCAAAAATTACGACCCATAACGTTGAAACACGCTGGTCTGATGCAACTATGCCGACTGCGCCATGGCAAAAAGCCCAGGGAGATCCAGATTGGGCCGGTGAAATGGTGTTGCGTGATCGTCGGGAAAAAATCACTGATGTTCCTGCAGAAGATGTCTGGCGACAAGTTGAACGTATTGGCGGAGAGAATGGCTGGTTTGGTTCTGACTTATTGTGGTGGGCTCGCGGTGTTTTAGATCGATTCCTAGTCGGTGGTGTCGGTTTGCGTCGCGGTCGTCGCGATCCAGATTTCCTAAGAGTTGGTGAAAGTTTAGATTTTTGGCGAGTAGAAGAGTTGGAACCTGGACGCAGATTAAAGTTATATGCAGAAATGGTTTTGCCAGGTAAGGCTTGGCTTGAATTTACAGTTACACGTGAAAATGGAAAAACCAAGATTGTGCAAGAGGCGACATTTAATCCGAGAGGATTAGGCGGGCAGTTGTATTGGTATTTGGTTTCACCTTTTCACTTGTTTGTTTTTCCAACCATGATTAGAAACATTGTGAAAAAGGCCAAAATCAATGCATGAGTTCACCTCAGAAGTTGAAGCACTTGCTGCAGAAGTTTTAAAGTACAGCCTTGAGCGATTGAAAGATGATCCACCTTTAGATGGTCCGCGCTCTGCTGAAGATTTGTTTAACGAAGTAGGAAACACAATCACCGCAAAAGGCCTAGGCGGACATGAAGCTTTGGAAGTATTTACCAATGTATTAGCTAAGGCTTGTATTTCTACCGACCATCCACGCAACCTTGCATTTATCCCATCTGCTCCCACTGAATATGCAAACCTTTTTGATTTAGTAGTTGGTGCAAGTGCGCTCTATGGCGGATCATGGCAAGAAGGTGCCGGAGCAGTCTTTGCTGAAAATCAAGCTATTCAATGGTTGATTGATTTAGCGGGATTACCTGCATCTGCTGGCGGCGTTTTTGTGCAAGGTGGGACCATCGGAAATCTCTCGGCACTTGTGGTTGCGCGCGCAGAAGCACGTAAGAAGCAGGGTAATCCAGAGCGTTGGGTTATTGCCTGCAGCGAAGAGGCACATTCATCAATTGTTTCTGCGGCAAATGTTATGGACGTGGATGTACTTAAGGTTGCAGTAGATAAGAACGGACGTTTGCAAGGTTCGGCAGTTGCTGAGGCTATTGATCACCTCCATGCGACTACAAAAGCGCGAGTATTTGCAGTTGTTGCTACTTCTGGCACTACAAACCTTGGCATCATCGATGACCTAAAAGGAGTTGGGAAAGCCGCACATGATCGTGGCATTTGGTTCCATGTTGATGGTGCGTATGGGTTAGCAGCATTATGTGCACCGTCTGTGCGTCAGATGTTCGATGGTGTCGAAGCGGCAGATTCATTTATTGTCGATCCCCACAAATGGCTTTTTGCTCCATATGATGCTTGTGCACTTGTGTATCGCAATCCTGAATTAGCAAAGCAAGCACATTCACAGCACGCTTCATATTTAGATACATTAAAAGATGAGAACTGGTCTCCTTCTGATTATGCAATTCATTTAACTAGGCGCACACGTGGCTTGCCTTTTTGGTTTTCACTCGCAGCGCACGGAACCGATGCTTATGCAGAAGCCATGGAACAAACACTGAGAGTTGCGCAACAAGCAGCGGATTTAGTTCGTAACCATCCAAACCTTGAACTGTTATGCGAGCCAGAACTTTCTATTGTTGCCTTTACTCGAAAAGGTTGGGTGGCAGCTGACTATCAAAAGTGGAGCGATCAACTATTGGAAGATCAGGTCGGGTTTATTCCACCGTCATCACACCGCGGGCAACCCATTTTGCGATTTGCAATCGTCAATCCCTGGACCAAGATTTCGGATATTTCAATCATTCTGGAACGGCTGTAAATCCCACACTTTTAGCGCCCCCTGACCTAAGATTTCACCCATGTCTGCGCAAGAAGAGTCTGCAATCAACACTGGGCTCAGTGACCTCGAAGTTCGCATCCTTGATTTTGAGGGCAACTGGTGGCGCTATGCGGGGGCTAAAGAGGCAGCCATCAAGGATCTTTTCGACCTGAGCGCTCCTCGTTATTACCAATTATTGAATGATCTGATTGACCGCGACGACGCTCTAGCTGCTTCACCCATGCTAGTTAAGCGCCTGCGCCGCCTACGCGAGGCCCGCATGGCTACTCGCGTGGCCCGCTAGAACCCTTTTTACCTCTCGTTTTGCACCTACCAAATAAAGGCTCTAGATTTGGCGTTAGCACTCTCGGGGTGCGAGTGATAAAGCGCCCCGCCTAACGAAGTACTAACACAAGGAGCACAACTCATGGCAAAGCAGATTGCCTTTAATGAAGAAGCACGTCGCGGTTTAGAGCGCGGCATGAATATCTTGGCTGATGCGGTCAAGGTAACCCTTGGACCTCGTGGACGTAACGTCGTTCTCGAGAAGAAGTGGGGCGCCCCAACAATTACTAATGATGGCGTTTCCATTGCAAAGGAAATTGAACTTGATGATCCATGGGAAAAGATTGGCGCAGAGCTAGTTAAGGAAGTTGCCAAGAAGACTGATGATGTTGCCGGTGACGGAACAACAACTGCAACTGTTTTGGCTCAAGCACTAGTACGCGAAGGTCTGCGTAACGTTGCTGCCGGATCAAATCCAATGGCGCTAAAGCGCGGAATCGAAAAGGCTGTTGCTGAAATTGTTGCTGAACTTCTCTCAATGGCAAAGGCTGTTGACTCTAAGGAGCAAATCGCAGCGACCGCATCTATCTCTGCAGCAGATGCAACTATCGGCGAAATGATTGCTGAAGCCATGGACAAGGTTGGAAAAGAAGGCGTCATCACTGTTGAAGAGTCAAATACTTTTGGTTTGGAGCTAGAGCTCACAGAAGGTATGCGCTTTGATAAGGGTTACATCTCTCCATACTTTGTAACTGATCAAGATCGCATGGAAGTTGTCCTAGAGGACGCATACGTTTTGATTGCAAACTCAAAGATTACAAACATCAAAGATCTAGTGCCAGTACTTGAAAAGGTTATGCAATCAGGTAAGCCACTATTGATCATCGCTGAAGATGTTGAAGGCGAAGCGCTCGCAACACTAGTTGTGAACAAGATCCGCGGAACTTTCCGTTCAGCAGCTGTTAAGGCACCAGGCTTTGGAGATCGCCGCAAGGCGATGTTGCAAGATATTGCAATCCTGACAGGTGCAACTGTAATTTCTGAAGAAGTTGGACTTCGTCTTGATGCAGCAGAGCTTGAACTTTTAGGTAAGGCTCGCAAGGTTGTTATCAGCAAGGAAGAGACAACAATTGTTGAAGGTGCTGGAGATGACGCTCAGATTAAGGGCCGCGTTCAGCAGATTCGCAATGAGATTGAGGCATCAGATTCAGATTATGACCGCGAGAAGTTGCAAGAGCGTCTTGCAAAGCTTGCTGGCGGCGTTGCTGTTATCAAGGCAGGTGCTGCAACTGAGGTTGAACTCAAGGAGCGCAAGCACCGCATTGAAGATGCAGTTCGCAATGCAAAGGCTGCAGTAGAAGAAGGAATCGTTGCCGGTGGTGGCGTTGCACTTCTACAAGCAGGCGCTGCAGTGTTCAAGCGTCTAACAGATTTAACTGGCGATGAAGCAACTGGTGCAAAGATTGTTGAATATGCAATCGAAGCTCCAATTAAGCAGATTGCAATTAATGCTGGGCTTGAAGGCGGAGTAGTTGTTGAGAAGGTTCGCCATCTTCCAGCAGGACAAGGTCTAAACGCTGCAACTGGTGAATATGTAGACATGATCAAATCTGGAATTATTGATCCGGCGAAAGTGACACGCTCTGCACTTCAAAATGCTGCATCAATTGCTGCCCTATTTATTACAACAGAAGCAGTTATTGCAGATAAGCCAGAAAAGGCTGCTGCTGCCCCACAAGGCGGCGGAGATATGGACTTCTAAGCACCAGTAATTACGCGTAATGCCGTCCTCGATTAACGCGAGGGCGGCGTTCTGCTTTACCCTTAGACCATGGCAAAGAAATCTCTCATCTCCAAAAAGGAGAAAGCTCCTTCACAGGAGAAGACGTCAACAAGCACAACTGTTGCTTTTGATGCGAAAGATCTTGCCCGAAACGCGGCACTTGAAGTTGCAGAACAACGCGATCAGGTTGGCGGATTTGTTTCTGTTGATTTTGATGATGACAATCGTGTTGCGACATATTTGTTTGAAGCAAAACTTGCAGGATATAAAGGTTGGCGCTGGTGCATCACCATTGCAAAGGTTGATAGCGATGCAGAGCCAACAATTTGCGATGTTGTAGTAATTCCTGGACCTGATGCACTACGTGCACCAGATTGGATTCCATATCGCGACAGAATTCTGCCTGGCGATGTTGGAGTCGGTGACATTGTTCCAAGCTCACTTGATGACACTCGTTTAGTGGCAGGTGCACAAGCGTTACCGCAAGATGAAGATTTAGATACTGCAATGGCAATTGAACTTGGTTTAGGTCGCGCGCGCGTGATGTCTATTGAAGGTCGCGATCAAGCAGCAAAGCGCTGGTATGACGGAGAGCGTGGGCCGAACGCTCCTATTGCTCAGTCAGCTCCAAAACCGTGCCACAGCTGCGGATTCTTTATTCCTATCGCAGGTTCATTACGATCAACATTTGGCGTGTGCGCTAACGCGATTTCACCTGACGATGCACGCGTAGTGAGCGTGGACCATGGCTGCGGAGCACATTCGGAAGCGACCTTCACGGAGCCAGTGTTAAACTAAGACCCTGCTATCGCACCCGCGATAACGATTAATACCAGTAAAGAAAACTAGCAAGGAGCCCCCCATGCCTACAGGACGCGTTAAATGGTTCTCACTAGAAAAAGGTTTTGGCTTCATTGCAAATGATGAAGGCGAAGATGTTTATCTAGCTGCCACTTCTCTCCCAGAAGGTGTTGCAACAGTAAAGCCTGGAACAAAGCTGGAGTTTTCTATTGCTGACAGCCGCAAAGGCCCACAAGCACTATCAGTGCACATCATTGATGCACCACCATCATTAGTTGAAAATTCACGTGTTAATAGTGATGATCTTGCAGCAATGATTGAAGACACAATCAAGATGCTGGATAAGGTCGGAAATGGTTTGCGCCATGGACGTCATCCAAATGCACAAGAAGCTGATCGTCTTGGAAGAGTGCTGCGCGGTATCGCAACAGCACTAGGTGCTTAGAGCTTTATCTATATCCCACTTCGTCGTTCGCGACGAATTGTGTATCGAACACCAATTAAGCCAAGTGCTGCACCGCTCACGCATGTCCAGATCACTTTGGCTTCTGCGTTAACAGCAAGTGCAATTACACCAGCAACTACCCAGCAGGTAGTACCAATTGCCACTAGAGTTAAGGCATTGCGTAGTCGAGTAGTCATGGGAGAAGAGTAATGGGATTTGCAGTAAAAGAGGATGGTAATTGGCGTTCATTTCGCCACCGTAATTACCGAATTCTTTTTCCTGCCAACGCAGTTTCAAATATCGGCAGCTGGGCGCAACGGATTGCTCAGGATTGGCTCGTACTAGAGTTAACAAATAACAATGGAACATATCTAGGTTTAGTAACCGCAGTTCAATTCGCCCCAGTTTTGTTCTTCTCTCTTCACGGCGGAAAACTAGCGGACAGATTTAATAAACGTAAAGTTTTAATCATGACCAACATTGCTGGTGGTGCTGCCTCCCTTGGCTTAGGTGCACTTGTAATCACTGAACAGATTCAGTTGTGGCACGTCTTTGTGCTCGCCGCCATTCTGGGAATATCAACAGCAATTGATGTCCCAGTACGACAGTCCTTTACAGCAGAAGTTGTAGGTCAAACCGATCTTCCGAACGCAGTTTCCCTCAACTCAGCAAATTTCAACGCCGGGCGGCTAATTGGCCCAGCCATATCTGGAGGCTTAATTGCAGCTTTTGGAACTGGTCCTTCCTTTATTGTGAATGGACTTTCTTACTTTTTCGTAATCGGAGCGCTCTTAAACCTGAATGAAAAAGCTTTTTTCCATCAAGATCGAGCAAAGTCAGATGGCAATATCCGTGAGGGACTTGCTTATGCAAAGGCCCGCCCAGATATTTATGTTGTGATGTTGATGGTTTTCTTCTTGGCAACTTTTGGTCTTAACTTCCAAATCTTTAATGCATTGATGGCCACCCAGGAGTTTGATTTAGGGCCAGCAAGTTTTGGATTAATGGGAACATTTATTGCAATTGGTTCACTTACTGGCGCTATTGGCTCTGCTCGACTTGAGCGATTTAGAAATACAAAATTTGTAATCCGTGGCGGTATCGTCTTCTCCACATCAATAATCGTGCTTTCGGTTTTGCCTAACTACATTTCTTATGTTGTTTGGTTGCCGATATGTGGCGTGACGGCATTAACTACTTTGGTATCAGCCAATTCAATTGTTCAAACAAGTACAGATCCTGCAATTCGTGGACGGGTAATGGGTCTTTATCTTTTAATCTTTATGGGTGGCACACCATTTGGCTCACCGTTGATTGGCTCTGCAACCGAACTCATTGGCATACGTCCAACAATCGCTGCATGCGGCGGAATTTCATTGGCAGCTTCTTTATATATTTGGTTCAAATACAAGAACCGAGTCGCATTACCAGCAGATATTTCAGTTGCTGCAGTTCTTAAAGACCGCTAATTGCAATTACTATCAGTATGCCGATAAGTGCAATTAGTGTGATTAATCGTCGAACTTTGTAACTCATTACGCAGCCTCATGCACCTTTGAAGGAATAGCTTTAACAATCACAAAAGCTATAGCGATTAATACAAAAACCATGATGTAAGCACGTGAAATGCCGTATTGGTCGCCCAAAATACCTAGCAAGAATGGTGCTCCAGCGATGGCTGTTCCAGCTGCCAATGAGGCTCGACCAATAGCTAAATCAGGCCTGCCATCGCTTAAGCCAATCAAACGAATAGAGGACAAGGCGAACTGCATTGAGATACCTAGGCCAACAACTAATAAGCAGGCAAGGGAGATGAGCATGTTGTGGGAAAGCCAGAATCCCAGGAAGCCTAGGAACTGCATTGCAATTACTGTGAGAAGTTGAGTATCCAACTTAAAATTCTTCAGAAGTAAGCCACCATACCAACGGCCTATTCCCATACCGGTACCGAGTGCCACAATTGCCACAGTCGAGATCGCTGCTGTTGATCCAACACGCTCTTTAAGCAATGCAGCAGCCCAGAACGAAGTCGCAAACTCACTTGAAATACAGGCAACAAAACCGAACCATGCAATCCAAAAATTGCGTGAGAGTTTTCCGCCCTGCGGTCCCTCTTCATCTGGAACATGATCATCTTCATCTTTTTCGCGTCCGAGGAAAAATAGAATTAAGGCAACGGGCAGCGCTAGCAGAAGACCTAATCTCCATAACTGAGGATATGCAATTGCAATTGTTCCAATCAAAGCGGTGCCTGTGACAAATCCAACCGAGGCAATTCCATTTGCTTGTGGAATCGCAACTTCTGCAGATTTTCCATAATGTGAGGACATCTTTGTCAGCATCGTATTGATTACAACAGAAACACCAAAGCCTGTGATGAAAGTTGCCGGAATTGTTATATACACCGGGGGAGAAACTACGAATAGCGTCAAACCCGCAATGAATATTGCAAGGCCTATCCAACTAGCTTTGGAGCGACCAAAGCGATGAGCAATACGAGGGTTAGCCCAACCCGCAGCAATTGATGCAACACCCATTGCAGTTCCGTGCAGGCCAGCGATAGTCAGAGAAGTGCCTTGATCTGCGCGTAATAATGATTGTGCAGGGCCAAAGCCACCCAGATAGAAGTTAACTATTGCAGTCTGAACTGCTACGACCCAGAAGAACCGGTCGCGTTGAAAACTCTTGGGCATTAAAGGACTGCTACAACGTGATCGATGCACTTTGTGAGTGCTTCAACATCACTTGGATCAACAGCAGGGAACATGCCGATACGAAGCTGGTTCTTGCCAAGCTTGCGATATGGCTCTGTGTCAACAATCCCATTGGCGCGAAGTGCTGTAGAAATCTTTGTTGCATCAATTGCATCATCAAGGTTGATTGTTCCAACGACCTTTGAACGCATTGCAGGGTCTGTAACAAACGGTGTTGTGTAGCTAGTCTTTTCAGCCCATGAATACAAGATCTCAGATGAAGCGGCGCTTCGGCCTGCTGCAAATGACAAGCCACCATTTGAGTTCATCCACTCAATTTGTTCTGCAAGCAACATTAAAGTGACCAAGGCAGGTGTGTTGTATGTCTGATCTAGGCGTGAGTTTTCAATCGCGATTCCGAGATCAAAGAATGCTGGAACCCAACGACCGCTAGCCTTGATCTTTTCCGCCCGTGCGATAGCGGCAGGAGACATAATCGCAATCCACAATCCGCCATCAGATGCGAAAGATTTCTGAGGTGCAAAGTAATAAGTATCAAACTCTTTAGCATCAACTAATAAGCCGCCTGCGGCAGATGTTGCATCAACTAGAACTAGAGCTCCATCGGTGCCTGCTGGACGGATGATGGGCATTGCAACGCCGGTGCTTGTCTCGTTGTGAGTCATTGCGTAAACATCGATGCCAGCCTCTAGTACAGAAACAGGATGTGATCCAGGTTCAGTCTTTATGACAGTTGGCTCTCCAAGAAATGGCGCTTCCTTTGCAGCTGAGGCAAACTTGGATGAAAACTCACCAAAAACCAAGTGCTGTGAGCGCTCTTCTATCAAACCAAATGTTGCGATATCCCAAAACGCAGTTGAGCCACCGTTACCAAGAACTACTTCATAACCTTCTGGAAGATTAAACAAAGATGTAAGGCCTTCACGAACACGCTTTACAACATTCTTCACAGGCTTTTGTCGATGTGACGTTCCTAGAATTGAATTGCCGCTAGCTGACAATGCAGCAAGCGCCTCTGGTCGAATCTTTGAGGGCCCGCAACCAAAACGACCATCAACTGGCTTGATTGCTAAAGGAATATTTATCTCTGTGCTCATGGGGTAAGACTACGGGTAGTACCTATTGAGTTCCCAATCGGCGGTGGTGTTAGCCCGCTCATAGCGCAGCCTGTCATGCAAACGTGAGTATCGGCCTTGCCAGAACTCAATTTGTAATGGTGTTACACGAAATCCACCCCAATGTGGGGGCCGTGGGACCACGGTGCCTTCAGGCCACTTCTTTGATGCGCCTTCAAATCGTTGTTCTAATTCGGCACGAGTTGCTAATGGTGATGATTGTTGACTTGCCCATGCACCGATCTGAGATCCCCATGGACGTGTTGAAAAGTATTCATCTGATTCTGTTTCTGAAATTTTCTCAGCTATTCCGCTGATTGAAATCTGACGTTCCATGGCATACCAAGGAAATAATAAAGAAACACTTGGATTTAAATTAATTGCATGTGCTTTACGAGAATCATAATTTGTGAAGAATGTGAATCCATCTTCAGAAATATCTTTGAGTAAAACAGTTCGAGTTTCAATCTGCGAATCATTAGTTAGTGTTGAAAGAACCATTGCATTTGCTTCAACAATAATTGTGTTTTCATGTGCTTGCTTTAACCAGATAGCAAAAGCTTCAAATGGATTGTCGGGCAGGGTTTCTAATCCAGCCTCGCCATAGGAACGACGCATGGCCCGGACCTCTTCTTTGGTAACAATCTCATCGGCCATTGCCCTATCGAACCCCAGAAAGGCCTCCGATGCACCTCAAAACCGCCTAACTGTAAATGGCTATGCAAACCTGCCTCTTTATAACAATTCAATAAAAACGCCTCTAAAACTCCGCTATTTTGTTGCAGTTTGTTGCATTTAAGGCGTGAAAGGAGTGGGATGGGCTCACTAGGAAGCCTGCACCCCCAAGAAGAGGCTTCCGGATCTTAAAGGAGAACAATTAGTGAAGAACAGACTACTTAAGGGTCTTGCTCTTGCTGCAACATTGTCATTTGCCGCTGGCGTGACAATTGTTCCTGCACAAGCTGCAAGTGAAATTGTTATTTGGGCTGACGAAACACGCGGACCAAACCTAACAAAAGTATTTGCAAAGAAGAGTGACTGGGTTCCAGGAAGCACAATCAAGGTTGTTTCTTTCTCAAGCTACGATGCATTGAAAGATGCACTAGATAAGGCATCTGGCACAACAGGTCCAGATATTTTCGTTGCAGGTAATGACTGGGTTCCAGCATTAGCTAAGAGCGGAAAGCTTGCTCCTGTAGTTCTAACTGCAGCACAAAGAGCACAGTTCAGCCCAGGTCAATTCTTTGACCTTTCATACGGTGGAAAGCTTTACGGCGTTCCAGTTGATGTGAACAACGTTGGAATGGTTTACAACACAAAGCTAGTAAAGACAGCACCAAAGTCTTACGGCGACATGGTTAAGTTCTACCTTGCTAACAAGACAAAGCTTGGCCTAAAGGCTGGACTTTGCGTTGCTGGTGGCGGAATGTCATGGGGCGGTCTATCAGGATTCTCAGCACTTGGTGCAGAGCCTTACCAGATGAACGCTGACGGAACTGTTAACTACACAAAGAGCTTTGATGCAACAGCATTTGCTAAGAACGTGAAGACATACTTGCTAGATAAGAATGGCAAGAGCAACGGTTTCTACCCAGCAACTGACACTGGTTGCCAGGATAACTACCTAGCTGGCAAGGTTCCATTTGCAATCATTGGTAACTGGCACTGGCGTACATTTGCAGAAGCTGGCTTTGATATGAACATTCAACCTGTTCCAGGCGTAAAAGCAGGAACTTACGGAAAGATGTTCGGATCTGTTAGCGGTGCATTCCTTACTTCATATGCAGAAGCACACGGAGTAGCTGTTCCAGCTAAGTCACTTCTAACTAACTTCTTTGCTTCAACAAAGGGTCAAGTTGCTTACCAAGCAGAAGAAGGCCGTCCACCAGCCGAGAAGGGCGCTCAGAAGAGCCAGCTCGTACTTGGCGGACAGAAGGCAATGGGAGCTGCAGCAGGCAAGTCTTCAATCCCACAGATTGGTGCGTTCTTGAACACTAATGCTGGCGGAGCGAACTACTGGGATTCAGCACCAGCTTACTGGACTGCAGTCTTGGTTGACGGAAAAGATCCACTTGTAGAAGCTAAGAAGCTTGCTGCAATTTGGAAGGCTAACGTCGCAGCAGGAAAGGCTGATCTCTAAGAGATTTCTCTTAGGGAGTGAGAGTTAGAAGTTAGAACTTTCACAGTCTAAAAGTTCAATAGCGTGGGCGGGATCAAATCCCGCCCACGCTAGTACTTTCATAATCTGCAGAAATGAATTTTAAGAAAGTGGTAACAAAGTGAGCAGTATTTTTCGAGGCAAGTTTGCATTGATCCTCAAGATAATTGTCCTTGCAGGTGTAACAGCAATATTAAGCCTATTAGCTCAAAGCGCGGTCGCTTCGGGAGAAATTGCCATCGGCATTTTCCTGATTATCTCTATCTTTGCTATTAACTTTACATACTTCACGAAGATATCAATCCCGCTTAAATTTTTTGTACCAGGAATTCTCTTATTCATTGCCTTTGTTATCGGACCAATTCTCTTTACAATTTTAATGTCTACCTATAATTATCAAACTGGTAACTACATATCCAAAGAGGCTGCGATCGAACAGGTTTTAATTCGCGGCGTGGAACCTGATGCCAATCAAACTACTTTCGATCTTGTCTCAGGAAAAGCAAGCAACGGATCTGATGCTGTCTTGGTATCAGATATTGCAAATCAAAAGTTCTTTCTCTCAACCCAAGACGAAATAACTTTCTTGGATGCTGGCCAACTAACAATTAATGAGTATGGAGTTGCAGTCACAGCGCCAGGATTTACTGAACTCTCGGCGGATGAATTGGCAAAGAGTGATGCCTACACCAAGGTTAGATACAAATACCAAGATGACTACTACATTGTCATCGAAGGTCAGGGAGTAGGCGCTGTCTTTAGACAAGCACTGGCCTATGATGAAAAATCTGACACCATGAAGAATCTTCAAACCGGTGAGATTTATATAGATAACAACAGAGGTAATTACGTTCTAGAAGGTTCACCCGAAGAGATGTTGACGCCAGGATGGCGAGCTCCTGTTTGGTTTGAAAACTATACAAAGTTGGTAACTGACTCTCGCGTTCGAACCCCGCTCATTAAAGTCTTTATTTGGACCGTTGTCTTTGCTTCATTGACAGTTTTAAGCACCTTTGCTTTCGGCCTTTTGCTGGCATTGGCGCTTAATAAAAAGATGCGCGGACGGCGCATCTATCGCTCTGTCTTGATTTTGCCCTATGCGATGCCAAGCATCATGAGTATTTTGATTTGGGGAGGAATGTTTAACACAGAATTCGGTGCAATCAATAATCTGTTTAATACAGATATTGCATGGTTTTCTGACGCTAACTTCTCCCGAGCTGCGGTACTGCTGGTAAATCTTTGGTTAGGTTTCCCATATTTCTATTTGATCTGCTCTGGTTCTTTGCAAGCGATTCCGTCAGAGCTCCAAGAGGCTGCCGCAATTGACGGCGCAAACCCACGACAAGTCTTTAGAAGTATCACTCTGCCATTGCTTTTGCAGATTCTCTCCCCACTTCTCATCGCATCATTTGCATTTAATTTCAATAACTTCAACCTGATTTATCTCTTAACAGGCGGTGGTCCGCGAAACACCTTAGATGGTGAAATTGCAGGAGCGACAGATATTTTGATCAGCTATACATATCAAATTGCCTTCGGTCGAAATATTCTTGACTTTGGTCTTGCTAGTGCAATTTCGGTCTTGATCTTCTTTATCGTGGCTTCAATTTCCTTCTATGGCTTACGTAAATCAAAAGTAATGGAGAGCTTCAATTGACAAAATGGCTGAGAGAGAATTTATGGCGTCACACATTCGCAATAATCATGTGTGTTTTCGCTCTGTTTCCACTTTATCTAGTTGTGCTTTCTTCATTCAACCCAACTGGAAGCCTTAACCTAACTTCATTCGTGCCACGTGAGATATCTTTTGAAAACTACAAGATGCTCTTTTCTTCACCGAAAATTCCATTTTTGTCATGGGTGAAGAACTCATTAATCATTTCATCTGTTGTTGCAGTTAGCTCGGTAGTCATTGGCGCTGCTTCAGCCTTTGCATTTAGCCGCTTGAAGTTCAAGGGCAAGAAATTCGGTATTCAATTACTGCTTCTTGTTCAGATGTTTCCTTCTATCTTGGCACTTTCAGCGGTCTACGTAATCATGGAGCGTGTTTACTCATTTGCCCCTGAGATTGGTCTAGGCACCCAAGCAGGCTTGATTCTTGTGTATTTGGGTGGATCCATGGGCGTCAATATCTGGCTGCTCAAGGGTTTCGTGGATTCAATCCCTGCCGAGCTAGATGAGGCGGCAAAGATCGATGGGGCAAGCCCAATGCAGACTTATTGGTTGATTTTCATTCCTCTGGCAACTCCAGTGCTTGCAGTTGTCTGTTTACTGAGCTTTATTGGCACATTCAATGAGTTCATTGTTGCAAGATTATTCTTGGTGGAAATGAGTGGTCGAACAGTTGCTGTTGGTCTGCAACAGTTTATTGGTGGACAGTACGCAAGTAACTGGGGTGCATTTGCTGCCGGTTCAATCCTTGCTTCGATTCCAATCGTCATCATTTTCTTGTCTCTACAAAAATATATTGTGAATGGTCTTACTGCCGGATCTGTAAAGGGATAAAGGTGAAGCGCAAGATCACACTTGCTCTACTTGTATTTGTCTTTCTATCACTATCAACGATTTCATTTGGCGCAAATGTAATCTCACCAAAGGTCGGACTTTCTCAAGATCTGATCTATTTTGTGATGCCAGATAGATATAAAGATGGAGATAAGAAGAACAACGATAATGGTGGTTTCAATACATCACTAACGGCGTTTTATCATGGCGGAGATTTAAAGGGTTTAACTGGAACATGTGAAGCCGGCGATGACGGATTAGCGCGAATTAAATCTTTGGGCTTCACAGCAGTTTGGTTAACGCCGGTTGTCACCCAACAAGAAGCCATTGGAGCCGGATCCGGTTATCACGGATACTGGGGAGTTGATTTTCTCAATGTTGATCCACATTTGGGGACTAACGCTGACATGCTCGAGTTTTCTAAGTGTGCCAAGAAGCTGGGCTTGAAAATAATTTTGGATGTTGTAACAAACCACACGGGTGATGTGATTAAGTATCGTGGAAATGAACCATATATTCCTGCTGAATCAAAAAAGTTAAAGAACCCTGCCTGGCTCAATGACATCAATAATTATCACAACGTTGGTGACATGGGGAGTTGTTGGGGAGTAGGAAATTGCACCAAACTGGGTGATTTCTATGGGCTTGATGATCTAGCCACTGAAAAACCGGTGGTTTACAAAGGTTGGGCTGAAGTTTATGGAAATTGGATTTCCAATTATGGAATCTCGGGTTTTCGAGTTGATACCGCGCGTCACGTTGATGATAAATTCTTTAAGAATTGGTCACCATTAATCCAAGCATCGGCCAAGAAATCAAACATCAATGACTTTACAATCTTTGGTGAAGTATTTGACTACAGTGTTTTCAACTTAATGACCTATGTGAGACAAAATAAGATACAAACGGTTTTAGATTTTCCATTTCAAGCTAAGGCAACAGAGTATGCCTCGGGATATTCCAACGCCCCCACATTGACCGCTCTCTTTGAAAACGATGATTACTACACCAGCGCCCAGTCTTCTGCTAGTAATTTAGTTACATTTTTGGGTAATCATGATGTTGGGCGAGCTGGCTTCATTATTGCTAGCAAGCGCATCCAGCCGGCAGACCAACTGGTACCTAGAACTAATTTAGCAAATGCTCTGATGTACTTTTCGCGAGGAATTCCTACTGTCTATTATGGAGATGAAGTAGGTATGACTGGAACTAATTCCGGTAAGGATCAGTTTGCTCGTCAAGATATGTTCCCAACCGAGGTCGAAATTTGGAAGACAGAAACCCGAATAGGTGGATCACCTATCGGAAATGGTGATGCCTTTACTGCAACTAAACAAAACCCGATTGCGAAGTATTTGGTTGAATTAGCAGAGATCCGCAAGAATAATCCAGCGCTAGCAAATGGCCCAATGCTTGAGAGATACTCAAAATACGCTCTGTATGTAATTTCTAAGAAAGATGTTGCGGAAAACAAAGAGTATTTGGTTGCCTTTAACAACTCTGATACCGATGAGGTGGTTGAAGTGACTACCGCTACGGCAACTGGTGGATGGAGTCAGATCCTTGGCAAAACTGTTGTGACAACCAATCAAAACAAGGTCAGTTTTACCGTTCCTGCCCTCTCAACAATAGTCTTAAAGGCAAATAGCCCTATAGACCAATTTGCCACAAAAGTTACTAAATTGAGCACCTCCTTTGATGACCTCACTGGCTTTTACAAGGTTAAAGCAGGACTAACGTCAAAGGACTTCTTATCAGTAGAGTTTTTTGCAAGAAATGCAGGAACTTCTAAGTGGATCTCACAAGGAGTGGACACGGGTTCTCCGTATTCGATTTATCTTGATCCACTAGATTTCCCAAAGAAGAAGATTGAATTAAGGGCAGTTGCACGCAATTCGAAGGGAGAGAGCTTTGTCTTACCAATCACCAAACTTACTATTTCCACATCATGACGGTAGCGAACTTTATGTAAGTGATATGGCTCCAAAAGTTGGAGATAAAGTTGTGCTGCGAGTACGTGTGCCAAAGAGTTACACCTTCGCAAAGTCTTTTGTTCGTCTGTATCACGATGGAGAACCACGTAGCTTTGAGTTATCTCTAGAAAAAAGTAGCGACGCTGAGAGCTGGTGGTCGGTAAAAGTCAAAATTGAAAATCTCTCCACCCAGTACAGATTTGTTTTTGTTGATATAGATAAGTATGAATGGCTCAATGCAGCTGGATTCTATGATCATGATGTGCACTCCAATAACGACTTCCAAATCGTTGCCATTCCTGCCTATCCTGCTTGGATTAGATCTTCAGTTTTTTATCAGATATTTCCGGACAGATTCGCTAAATCAGCTTCTAAGCGCCCAACTCCAGAATGGGCGATACCGCGTGAGTGGAGTGAATTGCCAACAATTGGAAGTAAGGCAACAGGAACAGAGTTATATGGTGGTGATCTAGAGGGAGTTGCGGAGCATTTAGATTATGTAACTGACCTTGGTGTAAATGGAATTTACTTCACCCCGTTTTTCCCGGCTCGATCTAATCATCGTTACGACGCAAGCAGTTTCACTGAGGTTGATCCCGTTTTAGGCGGAAATAAAGCCATGTTCAAGTTAGTTGCTGCAGCTAACAAGAGAAAGATTCGCTTGCTAGGAGACCTCACATCAAATCACTGCGGAGCGGGACATCCATGGCTTGCTAAGGCTCAGAAAGATAAGAAATCTAAAGAGCGAGGCTATTTTTATTGGGATAAATCGGTAAAGCACGGTTATGTTGGTTGGTGGGGTTTGGCATCACTACCAAAGTTAAATTTTCATTCGAAAGCTTTACGTAAAGAGATGTACGAAGGCAAGAAATCAATCGTAAAGCAATGGTTATCACCAAAGTATGGAATGGCCGGTTGGCGAATTGATGTTGGCAATATGACAGGCCGCTTGGGAGCCGATGACATACATGATGAAGTTATGCATGGAATACGAAAGGCTATGGATGAAGTAAAGCCAGATGCATGGCTTGTGGCCGAAAACGGAGATTTTGTTGCGAGCGATTTAAATGGATTCGGTTGGCATGGGGCAATGAATTATCAAGGGTTCATGAGACCAGTCTGGAACTGGGTAAATTTAAATACAACAATAGGCGGAGGTTTTCAGGGCCTCCCATTCTCAATGCCAAAGATAAACGGTGAACAATTAGTTGCAAGCATGAGCTCTTTTAATGGCTCAATACCCTGGAGATCTCTTGTTGCAAGCATGGTTTTGTTGGACTCTCATGACACAGCCAGAATGCGAACCGTCGTCCTTGGTGACAAGAAACTCCATTTAACAGCGATGACCTTGCTTCTTACATACCCAGGTGTGCCTTCAATTTTTGCTGGGGATGAAATTGGCTTAGAGGGCTCTTCAGGTGAGGATTCACGCAGAACATTTAATTGGGAAGACCAAAGTAGTTGGGATCTAGATTTTCTTGGCGAGGTCAAGAAGTTGATTTCAATTCGAAAGAAACATGATGCCTTAATAAATGGCGGATTACGCTGGGTATTAGTCGAAGATGACTGCCTAGCATTTTTGCGTGAATCAAAGAAAGAGACGATTCTAACTTTTGTCTCTAGAAAAGCAGTAAAAACAAAGATTGATTTAAGCACACTTGGTTATGTTGTTAAAGAAAGTTTGTATGGAATTGAAGCTCAAGGATCATTAATTTCAATAAATACGAGCAATCCTTCTCAGGCTGTGTGGGTTTTAGAATCAAGCCAGAAGTTAAGTGGTTGATCTAAGTATTTAGCCCATGATCTTTCGTTGTGGCCGGTGCGCGGATATACACGAGAGATGAAGTCGTGGGTGCGGTACCCACGTTCGTGCATCAATTTATCCGCATACACTTGAAATGGTGCATACTGCGAATCTAAACCTTTTGTTCCGTGACTCATCCAGACTTTGTGTGTGCCAGGAAGTGGTAAAGAATTTATTGATACTTCTACTAAGCCATTGCCTCCAAATGGCCAATGAGGCGAAAGTGCTAAAGCGGTCGAAAACCTTTCAGGCATTTGAGCCATCGCATACAAAGTCGCCAATCCACCCATTGAAGAACCGATCATGGCGGTATTTACAGGGTTAATGTCCGGCTCTAGGGCAGGAAGAATTGTTTCAAAGATTTCCTTGAAGTAGCTATCGCTTTGCAAAACAGACTTATCCTCTAGAACTTTGGCAAAATCATTGTGCACTTCAAGTCCTTCGCGAAAGTACTTTTCTGGGACAAGATCTTTTCCACGCCCCCAAGGATTTTCCTTTGTTGAGCTATGCCAAACACCAATTATCGATGGAGTTGCGATACCTAGCTCTCGACTAACTCGGATGGCGGACTGAGCCATTTCCCATGTTTGGCCTCGATGGGTTGAAGTCTTACCGTCAAATACATTCTGCCCATCATGCGCAATTAACAACGTATTTGATCCCTTTTGGGGCTTCCAGTAATCAACAGTGCGAGCCCCAAACTTCAGGCGCACAACCTCTCCTGGAACTCCTCGAACTTGGAAACGCTTTATCTCTTGCATCATGATTGAATTCTCCCATGCCTATGACGAAAACATCAATCATCTGGTTTCGTCGCGATCTACGAATCAATGATCATCCAGCTCTATTAGCGGCTATCGAGTCGGCAGATCAAGTGATTCCACTGTTTATTCTGGATAAGAAACAAATTACAGAAGCCGGCGACAAACTTTTGGCATATATGGGCCAATCTCTCAGAGCCCTTGATGAATCACTTGGTAATCGATTACATATCATTGAAGGCGATCAGGTCGAAATTCTTAAAGAACTAATTGCCTTGCATGGGGTTGAAGAGGTACATATTTCTGCTGAGTATGAGCGTTACGGTGCTGAACGTGATAGTCGAGTTGAAGCAGCGGGCATTAAATTAGTTCGTACAGGTAGCCCATATGCAGTTACACCTGGTCGAGTACTCAAACCCAGCGATGCAACTCCTTATAAGGTCTATACCCCTTTTTACCGCGGCTGGCGCACACATGGTTACAGAGCCCCTGCTGTTACTCCTAAGAAATTTAATGTCGTTCAACCAACAGATAAGTATCGCAACTTTCCAGATTTTCCAACTCCAGCAGGTGTGCAAATTATTGAAGCTGGTGAAAAAGCAGCCCTTTCACGGTTTAAATCTTTTACCAAAAACGGATTAGATACTTACGATGAAAATCGTAACCTTGCCTCGATTGATGGCACCTCAAAGATGAGTACATATTTAAAGTTTGGAGAAATTCATCCCCGTACTTTGCTTGAGAATCTCGGAGAAAGTAAGGCGCATGACACATTCCGCAAAGAGATAGCGTGGCGTGAGTTTTATGCAGATGTTCTATTCAACAATCCCATGACAGATGTGGATTACTACGCAGCTAAGTTTGCAGAGATGCGATATGACAAGCCTGGCAAACAGTTTAAAGCTTGGTGTGAGGGTAAAACTGGGTACCCATTTGTAGATGCGGCCATGCGGCAGTTAATTAGTGAGGGATGGATGCATAACCGCACGAGAATGGTTGTGGCTTCATTTTTAGTGAAGGATCTGCATCTAGAGTGGCAGATAGGTGAGCGCTTCTTTGCACAACATTTAGTGGATTACGATGTTGCCTCTAATGCACATGGCTGGCAATGGACAGCTGGATGTGGCACAGATGCATCCCCTTATTACAGAATTTTTAATCCCATTGAACAAGGCAAGCGTTTTGATGAAAATGGGGATTACATTCGAAGATATGTGCCAGAACTTGCACATCTTTCTGCATCTGAAATACATGAACCTTGGTTGTTCTTAGATGGCTATAGCAAGGGCTATCCAGAGCGCGTGGTGGATCATGCAACAGAACGACTTGAATCTCTTGCTCGATTACAAGAGATTAAAGCCGATAAACCCCTAGACCCTCGCGCTTAGCTTTATACATCGCATTATCTGCTCGCACCAACAGATCCTTTTCACCAGTATTTTTAGCTACCCCAATGCTGACACCAAGTTTTATCTCTTGATTGTTAATGTGAAATGGATAAGACAAAGTCGCGCGCAAGGCCAATGCAAGTTCAACTGCGCTCTCATGACCACCTTCGTATAGAACTCCAAACTCGTCACCACCAAGACGTGCCAACAATGTTCCATGAGGCAAGGCTCTTTCAAAGCGGAGTGCCACTTGTTGTAAAACTCTGTCTCCGGTTTCATGCCCATACGCATCATTAATAGGCTTGAAGCCATCCAGATCTAGGAGCAATAAAGCGCCCTCTTTTAGTTCAAAAGCATCTATCTCAGTAACCAGCCGTCGCCGGTTGGGTAATCCAGTTAGTTCATCTGTTCTAGCCAACAAACGTTCTTGTCCAATATTTCTCGCCTGAGAAAGTGCGAGTGCCATTCTCGCAAAAGCAAGCATTAAAGTTGCAATTGCCGGAATCAAAACAAAACGTGGAAAATATTCTGGCCGCATCGCGATCAATGCCAATAGAGTCGCACTTAAGGAAACCGAAATTGAAATCAGAATGGGGCTAATACCTTCTCGAGCTTTACTATCTATGCCGGGTTGCCAAAAACTTTCAGCAATAAACAAAATGCCTATAACCCAGCCAACATCTAGCACCGAACCCATAAAGTAGACGCCATTGACGTTCTGCCATAAATAGAGAAAATCTGTCAGAGCAAAGACAATTACACCAATAGACATGGCTGCGCCACGTCTTGAAAAGCCTTGCATGGAAACAGTAGCAATGACTACGCACACGAGAATTAAATCGGCGATAGGAAACGTAACAGCAAAAAAAGTTTTTCCGATATTCCCATCAAAATGTGGCACTAATGGTTTAGCAATGAGCGCAGAGCCCAATGTGCTGAGCCCTAAGCCAAAAATTGAAGAGTCCACAAGCTCAATTACCGAGATTTTACGGTTGATAGCGAGTAGCCGCGGTAATCCTATGATTGCAAGAGGATAAAAGAGCAAATAAAAGAGATTTGAAACAAAGCTTGAAGTAGTCGATGTTGAATAGAAAATCGCGATACTGCCAACAGTTGAGGCAACTGCCCAAAATACGACCGCACTTGCCACGCCTGGTTTTGCAAATCGGTCACTGATGTGTGGTGCAACAGATATTCCAATTATTGATGCAATAGGAATGAGGTTATAAAGAAATATCTCAGAGATGATCGTCGGATAGAGAAGATGAAGAACAAGGTAAATAGCCAAGGCGCATACTCCTGAGAATCTGGCTACTCGCATGTTTTGAGGATAAGAACATTAAAGCAAGTATGAAATAGGGGGATCCATAGGTAAGAAAAAACCCGCTGCCTCGATGGCAGCGGGTTTTTAACTTAGATCTAGAGTCTTACAAACCCTTAGTGCAAATAAGCTTTGCGCTTTCACGGGTACCTGCCACATTGCTTGCTAGTTCTGCAGGCTTGTTGACTGCGACAAGCTTTGCCGCTTCAAGCTTCTTGATTGTTAGGTCAATACTACGAATCTTGCTTTCATAAGCACGTATTGCAGAGGTCCAAGAAGCAACGGCTGTTGTCAGAACTTTCTTGTCTGCAGCTGCGGTCGCAGCAGCAAGTTTTCCTTGAGCTGCGAGCAGGCGAGCCTTTGAATCATCTAATTTAACTTGAATCTCCGCACGGTTTGCTATCTCTGTCGTAATTCCAAGTTCAATTATCGGAAGCTGCGCCTTGAATTTTGCAGCTGTTACGAGAGCGTCCTTTTGTGCCTTTACAGCAGCATTTGCACTGTTTATGCAGTCAATCGACAGCCAGGTTAACTTAGTGCTTGATACGAGAGGGTTCTTTGCACACCGGTATGTTCCAAGGCTAGTTTTAGTCGTTTGCCCAGATTTTTTACATGCAACACCATTGGAGATCTTGGTTGCTGCTTCTGCTGGAAGAGCCACCATCACGCCACCTGCGACAACTAGTGCGACTGAGAAGGATGCGATTTTACGAAACATGTAAGAACCTTTCGTTGTGATGTTCCCTATTCTAGCCAACAAGTGCTGAAAGAACTCTGATAAACCGCCGAGAGTTCACAGTTATAAACCTTATTTGCGCTGTTTTCTCCGCATGCTCATGCCAACTTTTCTAACAATAGATCGAGGCAATCTTTGGATGACAAAGACCAGTAATCGGTACTGCCATCCGGGAATCGAAATCGCCTCACCTTTCAATGCATCTCTCCAGGCTTGAGCGACTAATTCATCTGAATCAAGCCACATAAAACTGGGAAGACCCTTCATGGACATTCGACCACGTTGGTGAAACTCAGTTCGAGTAAATCCTGGACAAAGCGCACTTATTTTTACATTCGTTCCGGCAAGTTCAGTGTGCATTGATTCAGTGAGCACCGTCAGATAAGACTTTGATGCGCTGTACGTGCCACCAGCGATAAAACCAGCAACGGATGAAACATTGATCACTACACCTCTATCTCGTTGCTTCATAAGAGGCAGTGCCACGTGCATAAGGCGCATTGGGGTGCGAACCAAAACATCTAACAGTTTCTGTTCCTCTTCAAGTTCAGAGACTGTAAATGCCTTATTGATACCAAACCCAGCATTATTGATTAAGACATCAATTTGGTTATTGGCGATATATCTCTCCACCTCAGAGCAACCCGCATCAGTGGAGAGGTCTGCTTGAATGCAATGTGTTTGAACTTGGTACTTTGTTTCTAGTCCTTGGGCTCGCTCTTGCAAGCGAGGCAAATCACGCGCAACCAGCACAACGTTGTAATTGTTTTCTGCCAGTAATCTTGTGAAGCTCTCACCAATTCCAGCAGTTGCTCCGGTGACCAATGCCCACGATGCCATTTATGCCCCGATTCCTGCTGGATCCTCATCCCTAATATGCCAACTACTGCCATATGAGGCGATCAAATCCAAGAATGGTTTTGGTTCAAGCCATTCAGGTCCAACAACGCCAACAGGATTCCATGTTCCATTAGCAATCAGTTCCATTGCTATAACTGGATTTATAGCGGTCTGCCATACAACTGCCTGATCACCGTAATTGTCCATAGACCATTTATTGTCGACGACGTTGTAGATGTAGCAGGCATAAGGCTTTCCTTCTTTGTCTAAACCTTTCACATGTGCACCGGCACAAGTTTTACCGTGCATAAGGGGGCCAATTTTTGCAGGGTCAGGCAACAGTGATGCTAAGAAATCTCGAGGCGCAATTTCCATACCTCGATAGTTCACCTTTTCCTTTTTAGATAAACCGAGAATATGAATAGTCTTTAAGGTATTTATGAAATCTGCCCCAAGCCCGTATTTGAAAGAAACATGATTAGCCTTAACCTTTTTTGGAATAAGTACAACCTCTTCATGTTCAACATCTACACATTCAACAGGACCAATACCTTCAGGAAAGTCAAAAACTACCCCGCCAGAAAACGGCTCAGATGTATGCCACTTGCCGTTGTCCCAAAGCAAAGGTGCATTTAAACACTCTTCAATAGTTGTCCAGATTGAAAATGATGGAGCAAACTCATATCCATCAACAGTTAAGTTGGAGCCATCTAAGATTGTTATTGAATCAATTTCACTAAACAAATAATCTTGTGCATAGCGAGCAAAAATATCGCTCATTCCTGGTTCGATTCCGATACCAATCAGTGCATATTTTCCATTCTTTTCCCAAGCTTGAGCCTGAGCAAATTGCTCATCACCTAACATGACACCAGTTTTTGTGAAAGGTTCAGTTGGATGTGCCTTAGAAAGCGACATTGCCATATCCATGTAGTTGACGCCGGTGTTTTGTGCAGCTGTAAAGATCTGCATCACAAAACGTGGATCTACAGCGTTAACAACAACGTCAGGATTGACCTTTCGAATCAATCCTTCGAGCGCAACCAGATCGCCGGCATCCACCTCCACTGAAGTAAATCGTGGGTCTTGGATTTTCTGGGTGACAGCGTGCGCTTTTGAAGCATCGTAATCAGCGATAACTAACTCAGTGATAAATGACTTACGGGATGCGATATTTGCGATTGCACTGCCAACTCCGCCTGCGCCGATAACGAGCGCTCTCATGGTTGGCCTTTCGGGTCGTTTTCGAACCCACTGTGGATTCTAGGGAAGGCTATCCGTACCGCTAACCTTTGCCAAGCACCGTAGGTGCTAAGTCCCCGTAGCTCAGTGGATAGAGCAACCGCCTCCTAAGCGGTAGGTCGCAGGTTCAACTCCCGCCGGGGACACTGAATAAATGTTAAGAGAAAACTACAGTGCGCTTTCCAACAATAAACACTTTGTCATCTGCATAAAATTTCACGGCCTTTGCTAAAACTCTACGTTCGATATCGCGTCCAATCGCAATTAATTCTTCAGGTGTGGCGATATGTGTGACATGTGCAACATCTTGCTCAATGATTGGTCCTTCATCAAGATCGCTGGTCACAAAGTGTGCTGAAGCACCAATGATTTTAACGCCACGTTCATGAGCCTGGTGATATGGCTTTGCACCTTTAAATCCTGGCAAAAATGAATGGTGAATGTTAATTATCTTTCCTGGCAGCTTGCTACAGAATTCCGGTGTCAAAATCTGCATGTATCGAGCAAGGACTACAAAATCAATCTTTAGTTCTGCAATCTGCTTCAAAGTCTCTGCTTCTTGAGCGACCTTATTCTCGGCAGTAACAGGTAGGTAAAGAAACTTAATTCCGTGAGATTCAACCAGCGTGCGCAAGTCTTCCCGGTTAGAGATTACAAGCGGGATTTCGATATTGAGTTCGCCAAGTTCTTCCAAATACAAAAGATCGCGCAGGCAATGGCTCTCTGTGGTAACCATGACAAGTGCGCGAGGCTTTTTTGCCGTTGGACGAATATTCAATGAAGGATTGAATTTAGACAAGCCCTCATTCAGGCTTTTCTCTGCCCCTTCAAGTCCCTGTGATGTTTCAAAACGAGTGCGCATAACGAAAGCATTTGTACTGGGATCTGTGAACTGCTGATTTTCAATTATGTTCCCACCACAGGCCAGTACAGCAGAGGTCATCGCGTGAACGATGCCAGGCTGATCGGCACATTGCAGGGAAGCGATTAGATCCATGTCGGTAGGGTACGCGAGATTAGTGATGGAGCGTAAATCGCTGCATCCACTTTGGAGCCCACCAATTGTTCTCTCCAAATAACCGCATGAGCGCTGGAACTAATAGCCCTCGGACAATGGTTGCATCCAGGATTACAGCAAGTGCCACTCCAAATCCCATAGTTTTAATTGATGTAACACCACTTGTAATAAATGAGGCAAAAACCACGGCAAGTAACAGCGCAGCAGCGGTGATTATTCGAGCTGATCTTTGCAAACCAACTGCCACAGATTCAACATTTGATTTACCTGATAGGTGCTCTTCACGTATTCGAGAAAGTAAGAACAACTCATAATCCATGGATAATCCAAAGACCACAACAGCAATCAATATGACAATTGATGTGTCGAGTGTGCCAGTGACCGTGAATGAACCGACAAGCCATTGAAGATTGCCATCAATGAAGACCCATGTCAGAGCACCCATAGTTGCTCCGAGAGAGAGGAAGTTAAGTAGAACTGCCTTGATTGGCAAAATAATCGAACCAGTGAAAATAAAAATTAATACAAGAACAGAAAGAATGATCCAACCTAACGCCCACGGCAAAGTCCTTGCAATACCGTCTTGCGAATCGGTGTAATCAGCAGCAACTCCGCCAATCAATGTTCCAACTGGAGCTTGAACATCTCGGACGCTATGAATTAATGCCTGCGAATCAGGTGTTCGTGGCAACATCGCTTGGTAAGCAATTACTCGGACATCGCTGCCGATAGTTTCTGGTGGCAGAACTGCAACAATCCCGGAAACCTTAGCGACCTTGGCTGCATATGCATTTATTTCTTCAAGCTTGTCAGAACCATCCCTGATGACGATTTCAATTGGATTTCCTGTTTGACCAGGGAAGCGCTCTGCTTGCAGGGCTGTTGCAATAGCGGCCTTGTTATCTGCAGGCAACATTCGTGAATCACCTTGTGAAAACTTAATGCTCGTAATTGGTGCTGCCATGACTCCAAGAATTACTAAAGAGAGAACAACTGCGCTCACAGGGCGCTTCATTACCAAGCGCGCTGTTTGTGCCCAACGGCCATCTTCCTTTGGAGTAATTGCAGAGCGACGAATTACGCCCTTATCTATTTTTGATCCCATCAGAGCGAGAATTGCCGGCAAACCAACAATTGCGCCAACTACAGCCAATGCGACAACTGAAACACCTGCATATCCAAATGATTTCAAGAAAGGTAGCGGGAAGAACGTAAGTGACAATAAAGTTACAAGCACAGTCATGCCGGAGTAAAAGACTGTCTTTCCGGCACTGCCCATCGTTGAAACTATTGAATCTTCAACACTTTTTCCTCGATGTAGTTCTTCGCGGAATCTATTCACCATCAGCAATGCGTAATCAATTCCAAGCCCAAGGCCCATGCCTGTAGTCAGGTTGAGGGCGTAAATACTGACATCGGTAAATAGTGTAAATAGATAGAGAACAAAGAAAGCTCCCAAGATTGCGGCAACGCCAACAATTAATGGCATCGCTGATGCTGCTAAAGCTCCAAAAACAATTGTTAACAAGATAAATGTAAGAGGAATGGAGATTAGTTCTGCAATCTTAAGATCGTCAGAGATCTTTTCTGTTATTGCATGGCCAACCACTGCAGCACCACCGGCATATAAAGTGAGGCCGTCATATGAACCATCGTAATTTTTCTGGAATAGCTTGCCAAGCTTTTGACCCTCTGCTGAGAATGGATCGTTGTCCCCATAAACAAGGATGTATGCAGCTTTACCGTCGCTTGACTTTAAAGTTGCTTCACCGCCGCTGGTCCAATAAGAAAGCGTCTTTGATACTCCCGCTTCCTGAGCAATCTTTTTTTCGAGCGCTAAACCTTTTTGGACAATTGTTGGGTCGGTGACATCAGTTGAACCCGCATCAACAACGACGACTACCGAAGGATCAGATAATTTCAATTCATCGTTGAGGTACTGGTAAACCTTGTAAGAATCGCTGTTGGGATCTGAATACCCAGCTGAATCTAGGCGGCTAAATGCCAAAGATCCGAATCCACCTGCCACGAGAATTCCCACCACAAAAAGTACGACTGCTCCTTTACGGTGCTTAACTAAGAAGTGGCCGAGTTTTTCAAACATGTTTTTCCTTTTCCTTTAACGATGTAGAATCAATTCCATGAGCGACCTCTTTCCTAATGTGACTTCAGACGAGATCGATCCTGAAGCCGCAATCGAGCAAGCTCGACGTGAAGCAGAAATTAAGTCAGACAAACCACCACATCACGAGGACTAATCAGTACTTGGTGCTGGCGCAGCTTTTGGTGGGTCAGCGACAGTAGATTTTTTGGCAGAATCTGTTTTATAAAATCCTGACCCTTTAAATACAACTCCCACTGCGGTGTAGACCTTGCGGATCTCACCCTTGCATTCCGGGCATTCGGTCAGGGAGTCATCTGAAAAGGATTGGATGGCCTCAAATTCATGGTCACATGCGGTGCATGCATATTGATATGTAGGCATCACACTCTCCACTCCGAAAATAGGCTAGGCAGTAAGTGTAAAGAAGTGAGACGATAGGCGCGAATTGAGGGACTTCCCAAGCCCTCATGGAAGGACAACCGTGCGCCGCTTTCGCATCACAGCGATACTGCTACTGATGTTTCTAGGGGTATCAGGTGCCTCTGCAAATACATTAGTCAGCACTAGTCCGATTAGTGGCTCAACGCTTTCTATTTCTCCTACAAATGTGACAGTTACTGGAAATGTAACCTTGATCGCAGATGCTCCTGATGCCAACTCAATCACGGTAACGGATCCAAATGGTGTTCGCGTTGACGATGGCACAATCATGATCTCAGATGTGAGTGCAACGGTCGGTATCCGACCACTTGTAGAAACCGGCATGTACACAGTTACATATTTTCTGCTCTCTGAAGGAGAAGTTCCGCTTGAGGGCAGTTTCACATTTAAGTATCAAGCACCAAGTGTAATTTCAACAGCAAACCCAACCCCTGAACCAACTCAATCACAAACACCGGCTAGCAGTAGTTGGGGAACAAACTTTTTTGTGATTCTTTTGCTATTTCTTGCAGTCCTAGTGACGATCGGTCTTTCTCTATACGCTCGTAAACTATTT
>NZ_JBIKSG010000004.1:0-64458 GCF_044348745.1 Candidatus Planktophila sp. | reverse complement strand
GAGGGAAACACCCGGTCCCATTCCGAACCCGGAAGTTAAGCCTCTCAGCGTCGATGGTACTGCAAGGGTGACCTTGTGGGAGAGTAGAACGTCGCCGGACTTCTTTTATAAAAAGGGGCGCTTTAACTGGCGCCCCTTTTTTATTTCTCGTGAGTAAATGTCATAATGTTAAAAATTAAAGAGCGTGAAGGAGAATGTCATGGATGAAAGAGAACAGCGCCCATCTCGTCCTTCACGACCCGTTGATAATTTAAAACCAGGTGAGCGCTCGGCAAGGCCAGGGGAGCGTCGTCCATCTGGAGAAGCAGTTCGCAAACCTTCCGGACCTAATTCGCAGCGCAGACGTGAAGATCTGCCTGCTCGAGGTGGCTCTCAAAGCCGTGCTGGAGCTCCCCGACAAACTCGTGATGGATCTGATCCTCGCGGAGCACGTCCTGCACCGATGGATCGCGAGCAATCTCGCCTGCGTCCGCGAATTTTTGAGCCAGATATTCCAGAAGATGTCACAGGTGAAGAGTTAGAAAAATCAGTTCGTGCTGAATTACTTAGTTTGTCCGCTGAGAATGCGAAGGTTGTCGCACGACATCTTGTATGTATAAATCTCTATCAGGATACAGATCCTCAATTAGCACACAAACATGGCATTGCAGCAGCTCATCATGCAGGCCGTCTTGCTGTGGTTCGTGAATCTGCTGGTTATGCAGCATATCGTGCAGGTCATTACGAAATTGCTTTAAAGGAGTTGCGAGCAGCAAATCGTATTTCAGGAGATGTTTCATCACTTCCTGTGATGGCTGACTGTGAAAGAGGGCTCGGAAATCCTCTCAAAGCATTGAGTTTGGCTGGTTCTCCAGAGGTTAAGCGATTAGCTAAGCCGGAAGAAATTGAGATGCGAATAGTTGCAGCAGGTGCTCGTCGTGACTTAGGTGAGCTAGACGCTGCTGTAGTTACTTTAACCTGCAAAGAATTGAATAATGAAACAGATGAATGGGCGATGCGTCTTCGCTATGCCTATGCCGATGCATTGGACGCCGCCGGTAGAAAAGATGAAGCGCGTGAATGGTTTGGTAAATGTGCATCATTAGATGAGGAAGAACTAACAGATGCTGCTGAGCGCTCTTTAGGATAGTTACCCACAGACATTGCTCACGTACTGAAAAGTGTCGGTAGCACGCAAGATCATCATCTCCACTTTAAAAAGTTTAGGAGATCGTGTGGTTAAGGGAGCAAGTACCAAAAAATTTGATGAAGTTGAAGAAGATTATTCTTTGAACGATGTTCTACTCAGAGGTCGAGTTTCACAAGAGGCCGTTGAAAAGGTTCTTCCGAGTGGCGACAAGGTGGTCGAATTTCGACTGATAGTCTCACGGGATAAACAACCCGGCGTTGACACCTTAGACATCGGGTCATGGAGTGCAAAGTCACGCAGAACATCGCACTGTCTGGTACCTGATGAATGGGTAGAGATTTCAGGCTCAATTCACCGCAGATTCTGGAGTTCACCAAGCGGGCTGGCAAGCCGTTGGCAGGTTGAAGCGGTAGAGATTTCTCGAATTTAGGTAGGCTTATGGCATGAGCAAAAACAGTGATTTTCTCTCTAATCTTAAAACCTTTGCAAACCATGTTCAGATTGGCAACAAGAATGCAGCCGAAGTAGCTGACTCGCTAAACGGTTGGCTAAAAGAAGGTGGCGAAGCGCTGAAGGTAAAAATTGAAGATGAAGTCGAGCGCTCGGTTTCTAAGATGGGATTTGTAAAACGAGGAGAGTTTGAAGCGTTAAAGCAGGAAGTTGCCTCACTTAAAAAAGGAACTTCAAAGAAAAGTTCGAAGCCAGCACCTGAAAAGAAGAAAACTGTTAAAAAGGTTGCAAAGAAGGCGGCTAAAAAAGCCACGAAAAAGAGAGTTGCACAATAAATGGAAAACAATAATCAAATCAATGGCGAATCTCTCGTAGAGGACTTACGCACAGAGTTACAAGAAATAGATGCTATGGAAGTTGGCGATCATGCCGAACGATTTGAGGTCCTCCACCAACGCCTTAATCAAGCCTTGTCCTCAATCGATGGGCTTTAATTTTTAAATGAAAACACGTTTGGATGCCGAGTTAGTTCGAAGAGAACTGGCTCGTTCGCGTGAACAGGCTGCCGATCTCATTGAAAAGCGTGCAGTTCTAGTTGGTGGCATCCCAGCAACAAAACCTGCAACCCAAGTCGATGCAGAGACATCTATTGTGATCGCCGGAGATCGGGATGATTTCGTTTCCCGTGGTGGCCACAAATTAGATGGTGCTTTGAACGCTTTTACAGGAGTAACGGTTGAGGGCAAGCGTTGTTTAGACGCAGGAGCTTCTACAGGTGGATTTACTGATGTTTTATTGCGAAGAAACGCGGGTCACGTTGTCGCTGTCGATGTTGGTTATGGGCAGTTGGCATGGGGTTTGCGTCAAGATGAAAGAGTCACTGTTCTAGATAGAACCAATATTCGTCATTTAACCGGAGACATGGTGGGGGAGCCAATCGACTTAGTGGTCGCTGACCTTTCATTCATCTCACTTACTTTGGTTCTTCCTGCTTTAGCTGCTGTTTCTAAACCTGAAGCAGATTTTGTCTTGATGGTTAAGCCCCAGTTCGAAGTTGGTCGTGAAAAACTAGGAGCAGGTGGCGTGGTTCGCGATCCAGCCTTGCGTAAATCGGCAGTTATTGAAGTGGCTGATTCAGCCTACGATGTTGGACTTGGGACGATGGGAATAACTGCTAGCCCACTTCCTGGTCCTGCCGGAAATGTTGAATACTTTCTGTGGTTGCGCAGAGGCGCTTCTGAGATCGATCATGAAATGCTTGATCAAGCCATAGCGATAGGACCACAGTGAAGCGAAATTTACTAATCGTTTGTAATCCAGGACGAGTTGATGCAGTGGTTGCAGCCGTTGAATTGCAACAAAACCTAGCCTCGACTTTTGGCATCTACACAATCTCTGATGTTGAGATACCTGGAATTATAAAATCAACTTTTGCAGATCTTCCAGAGCTTGAAGTTGCTGTTGTCTTGGGTGGGGATGGAACCATGCTGCGTGCTGCAGAAGTTGCCCAGGCGCGCGATATTCCATTGCTGGGTGTGAACTTAGGACATGTTGGCTTTTTGTCTGAAGTCGAGCGTTCAAAAACTGTAGATGTAATGCATGCTCTAGTGAATAAGACCTACGTAATCGATCCACGTATAACTCTTGGATATTCAGTCGAACGAGATGGTCAAGTGGTGACAAGTGGTTGGGCTCTTAATGAAGTAACGGTAGAGCGAGAGAAAGCCACGATGGTTGAACTTTTCCTCGAAATTGATGGTCGTCCAATTTCAAGATGGGGCTGTGATGGATTGATTTGTGCAACACCCACCGGTTCTACAGCTTATGCATTCTCTGCAGGCGGTCCGATTTTGTGGCCAGAAGTTGATGCACTTGTGGTCTTACCAATATCTGCCCATGCTTTATTTTCGCGTCCGCTAGTAATCTCCCCAACCTCAAAGATAGCCGTGGGGATTGAATCATCGGAAGCGTTTCTTTCTGCCGATGCTTTACGCAAGTTTGAGCTGCAAAGAGGCGACCGAGTTTTGGTTACCAGAGACCCAAGAATTATCAAACTGGCACACTTAAAAAACACGGTTTTTAGCGACCGCTTAGTAGCAAAGTTCAAACTTCCAGTTGAAGGATGGCGTGGTGAGTGAACGCACTTTTCTTGAAGAGATAACAATCCGTTCTATCGGTGTTATAGATCAATCGACACTAGAAATCTCTAAAGGTTTAACAGTTTTGACCGGTGAAACCGGGGCCGGTAAAACAATGATTTTGACCGCTTTGAATCTGATTTTAGGAGGCAAGGCCGATAGCGCTTTAGTTCGAAAAGGCTCTGAGAGATTAGTTGCCAGTGGTCGTTTCAGCATCCCAAGATCTGCAGAGCATTTATTCGAGGATGTTTTGGTTGAAGATGGTGAATTAATCGTGACGCGGACTGTGGCAGCGGATGGAAAAAGCAAAGCAACAACTAATGGGATCACCGCAACTGCTGGAACGCTTTCAATTGTTGGAGAGAATTTGGTGGAGGTTCACGGTCAAGCCGCGAACCAAAACATTACAAAAAGTTCCAGGCAACGTGAGTTAGTTGATCGTTTTGGTCAAGTAGACCTTTCGGATTATCAAAGGGCCCTTAGCAGTTACCACGATCTTAAAGAGCGCATTTCTTCTCTGAAAAAAAGTATTGCCCAGAAGGACAAAGAGTTATCCGAGTTAAGAGAGTTCGCCGATGCGTTCAAAAAATTGAAGCCATTGGTTGGGGAGTATGCCGAGATCGATCAAGAAATCGCGCGTCTTTCAAGCGTTGAAGAGTTTCGCTTAGCAACAGCTCAGGCTACGTCCGCTATTGAAGATGAAGAGGCTGGATCTTTAACATCGATTGGTGTTGCTCGACGAGCCCTCGATTCTGCTAGAAGTAAAGACCCTCAACTGGAGGCAATTTATCAACAACTGAGCGAGATTTTTTTCCTCCTAGCCGATGCACAAACCTCACTCAATTCTTATCAGAGCAAGTTGGAGGCCGACCCTGTTAGGTTGGATTTTTTGCAGGCCCGCAAGGCCGATATCAATACTTTACTCAAGCGATTCGGTGGTGCAGGTTCTCATGAGCAAGAGCTTTCCGAATTAGCTGTGCGTTACAAAAATTCCTCGGATGCTATAGCCGATCTTGAGGGTGGGGATCAGCGATTACAGGAACTAGAATCTGAGTTATCGGGACATAAGAAAGTGCTCCTTAAGGTTGCAAAAAGCCTTTCTGAAAATAGAACCAAGGCTGCAGAGCATCTCTCAAAATTAGTAACAGCAGAGATTCAACAATTGTCCATGCCTCATGCATCATTTGTGGCAAAGGTTCAAAGCGCTGATTATGCAGCGCCCAAGGAATCAGATTTCACTGCAACTGGCTGTGATGAAATTGCAATGTTTATTCAGGGCCATAAAGATGCACCGCTTGTTGCGTTAGCTAAGGGAGCATCAGGTGGTGAAATGTCACGAGTTATGTTGGCACTTGAGGTAGTGATAGCCACAACTCATCCAATAGGCACATATGTATTTGATGAAGTTGATGCGGGTGTCGGTGGGAAAGCTGCAATAGAGGTGGGGAAGAGACTTCATCAATTAGCCCAACACGCACAAGTGATTGTTGTTACCCATTTGCCACAAGTTGCAGCTTGGGCAGATAGCCATTTCGTTGTGACAAAAAATAATGATGGCACGGTCAGCCAAAGCGATGTCCGAAATGTGTCGGGGGAGGATCGCATTGAAGAGATTGCCCGCATGTTGGCTGGTCTGGAGAACTCATCTAGCGCCCGTGAGCACGCCACGGAGCTACTTTCCCTGAAGGTGTAGTTGTAGGGCAGTTTTGAATGATAGGTTTGACTCCCATGGGCCAAGCACATGTGACTAAACATTTATTCGTAACCGGCGGAGTCGCCTCAAGTTTAGGTAAAGGACTCACCGCCTCAAGTCTTGGAAGATTACTTGTAGCTCGCGGCATACGCGTAACAATGCAAAAACTAGATCCTTACCTCAATGTTGACCCTGGCACCATGAATCCATTTCAACACGGCGAAGTATTCGTAACTGATGATGGCTCTGAAACAGATTTAGATATCGGCCATTATGAGCGTTTCTTGGATCGCAATCTTCATGGATCTGCAAATGTCACGACGGGTCAGGTCTATTCCCGTGTGATCGCAAGAGAGCGACGCGGTGAGTATTTGGGAGAGACAGTTCAAGTAATTCCACACATTACAAATGAAATCAAAGAACGCATTCTTGCAATGGCTGGTCCTGACATCGACCTAGTAATTACCGAGGTTGGTGGAACAGTTGGAGACATAGAGTCACAACCATTTCTTGAAGCAATCCGACAGATTCGCCAAAACGTTGGCCGTGACAATGTTTTCTACTTGCATGTTTCTTTGGTTCCATACATCGGTCCTTCTGGTGAATTGAAAACTAAGCCGACTCAGCACTCTGTTGCAGCGTTGAGAAGTATTGGTATCGCACCTGATGCCATTGTTTTGCGCTCTGATCGCGAGATCCCTGAAGGCGTTAAAAAGAAGATCTCGTTAATGTGTGACGTGGATTGTGAGGCAGTTGTTGCTGCCGTTGATGCACCGTCGATTTATGACATCCCAAAGGTCCTACATAGTGAAGGCTTGGATTCGTATGTAGTTAAGCGACTTGGATTTGAATGCCATGATGTTGTGTGGGGCGATTGGGATGAGTTACTGGAGAAGGTCCATCATCCAAAACATTTGGTCAAGGTTGGTTTAGTTGGCAAGTACATAGATCTTCCTGATGCTTATCTTTCAGTTTCTGAAGCTTTACGGGCAGGCGGTTTTGCTAATTTAGCGAAAATAGAAATTGTGTGGATAGCAAGTGATGAATGTGAAACTCCAGAGGGAGCTAAGAAGCATTTGCAAGGAGTAGATGCGATATGTGTTCCAGGCGGATTTGGAATTCGTGGCATTGAAGGAAAAGTTGGTGCTCTAAAATATGCACGTGAGAACAAAATTCCTACTTTAGGATTGTGTCTAGGATTGCAGTGCATGGTCATTGAAGCGGCACGTAACTTGGCAGGAATTAACGATGCGATCTCTGCAGAATTTTCAGATGCTGGCACACCTGTGATCGCAACGATGGATGACCAGAAGGATGTTGTCTCAGGCAAAGGGGACATGGGCGGAACTATGCGCCTTGGTCTCTATAAAGCAGATCTACTTGCGGGGTCAGTCGTTGCCACTACTTATGGATCAACTGAAGTTTCGGAACGTCACCGACACCGTTATGAAGTAAACAACAAATACCGTGAGCAGATTTCGAGTGCTGGCCTTGTTTTCTCGGGAATGTTTAAGGAACGAGACCTAGTGGAGTTTGTGGAACTTCCTAAAGAGGTGCATCCTTACTACGTAGGCACGCAAGCTCATCCTGAGCTTCGTTCACGTCCAACGCGACCACACCCATTGTTCATTGGTTTGATAGCAGCGGCGGTAGCAGCGAAAGGCTGATTATGATCGTTGGTGTTCCAAGTGAAATTAAAGTTCATGAATCACGGGTCGCTCTTACGCCTGAAGGTGTCTCGGAGCTAATTTCGGCCGGACACGAAGTCCTCATCCAAGATGGAGCAGGTATCGGTTCTGCAATAACCAATGCAGATTACGATGCAGCAGGTGCAACGATTGTTGCGACTGCAGATGATTTGTGGAATGCAGCAGAGCTTGTCCTTAAAGTTAAGGAACCAATCGACCCAGAGTATTCAAAGATGCGCAAAGGACAGACCCTCTTCACCTATTTACATTTAGCCGCCTCAAGAGCTTGCACCGATGCCTTAGTTCACTCTGGCATAACTGCAGTTGCCTATGAGACTGTCGAAGTCAACGGAGCATTGCCTCTATTGTCACCAATGAGCGAGGTAGCTGGAAGACTTGCTACTCAGGTTGGCGCAAGTGCATTACAAAAACCACATGGTGGAAGGGGCGTGCTACTAGGTGGAGTACCCGGGGTGGCACCTGGTCGAGTTGTTGTAATCGGCGGGGGAGTTGCGGGACTAAATGCGGCCGTAGTTGCTTTAGGCATGGGCGCAGATGTCACAGTATTTGATCGATCAATAAGTAGATTGCAGTACATCGACACTATCTATGGTGGGCGAATCAAAACGCTTGTGGCCTCAAAGCACGCTCTCGAACGAGAAGCCAAACAAGCAGATTTAGTCATCGGAGCCGTATTGGTTCATGGGGCCAAAGCACCTAAGTTGATTTCCAATTCATTGGTCTCGCAAATGAAGAGTGGCTCGGTATTGGTTGATATTGCAATTGATCAAGGTGGATGTTTTGAGGATTCCAAACCAACAACTCACGCCGAGCCAACCTATAAGGTTCACAATTCTATTTTTTACTGCGTGGCAAACATGCCAGGCGCTGTTCCTGTGGCTTCAACATATGCATTAACTAATGCGACCTTGCCATACGCACTTGCACTTGCTAAATATGGTTGGAAAGAGGCCTGCTATAGGGATCCTAACTTGGCCAAAGGTTTAAACGTTCATGAAGGAAAGATCTATCACACAGCCGTTGCCCAAGCACATGGTTACGCATCTGTTGAACTTTGAAGAAGTCACCTCCTCCTTTCTCAATCACTTACAGATTGAGAAGGGCTTAGCAGATAATTCCATAGCCGCCTACCGACGAGATCTCAGCAAGTTCGTAAATTTTCTTGGCACTAGGTCGCTGTCAGAAGTTGATTCCATTTTGATAAGTGATTTTCAAAGTTCTTTGCGTGAGGCAAAGCTTTCAGTGGCGAGTATCAATAGAGTTGATTCAACATTACGATCTTTTTTCAAACACCTGCAGCAGGAATATGGATATGCAGATCCAACATTAGAAATCGCTCCTCAGAAGTCTGCCCGACGCCTACCTAAAGCGTTGACTATTACCCAAATTGTTTCGATGATCGAAGTGGCATATCGAGAAGGTCAACCGATTACGGCGCGCGATCAAGCGATGCTGGAGTTGCTCTATAGCAGTGGCGCTAGAGTCAGTGAGTTAATTGGAATAAATATCAATGATTTGAGTTCTATTGATGCTAGTGATGGAAAAGTAACGACTCTAAAACTACGAGGTAAGGGTTCAAAAGAGCGAATAGTTCCATTGGGATCTTTTGCAACAAAGGCGGTCGAGAACTACTTAGTAAGGGTGAGACCTGAACTCGCTTCAAAAAGTTCCAAAGTGACATCGGCTCTTTTTCTTAATTCACGAGGCGGTCGAATCTCAAGACAGTCTGCGTGGCAGATGGTGTTGGATGCCGCAGAGGCTGCCGGCGTGAGTGAGCATGTGTCACCTCACGTTTTTAGGCATTCATATGCCACGCACTTGTTAGATGGAGGCGCTGATATTCGAGTGGTGCAGGAGCTGCTGGGACATGCTTCGGTAACAACAACTCAGATCTATACGCTCATTACTATCGATAAAGTGCGTGAGAGTTATGCCTTGGCTCATCCTCGAGCCAAATAGATCCTTTATAGACCGCGCAATCGACGTGCCAGAATGCTTTGGTCACCCTTTGCTTCAAGATCAGCGATGATCACAGCAATAGATTCGCGAACTATTCTTCCGCGATCCACTGCAAGACCTAAATCACCGCGCAGTTGCAGACGCGCTTGATCAAGATCAAAGAGCTCATCCGGTGATAAGTAAACAGTAATTTTTTCATCGTGACGTTCGCGTCCTGATGGAGAGCGATCCACTGTTGTGACGCGACGACGAGCAATTGTTCGGACACCTTTTTTCGATGATGCAGCTTTAGGTGTTGCGATTGCTGGTGGCACCAGGGGAGCGGAAACATCTTGTACTGGTTGAGTTGGGACTGCGCTCAGTGCTGGTGCTGTCGAACGAAATAGTTCATCTGCTCCTGGAAGATTTGCTCTGCGGGTCATCGTGCGCCTCCTCTGGCGATAAGTTCTCGTGCTAAACGTCGATATGAAGCTGCGCCACCTGATGATGTTGCATATGTCGTGATTGGTTCTCCAACAACAGTTGTTTCAGGGAAACGGATTGTTTTTGCAATGATGGTTTCAAATACATCTTCCGGGAACTGCTCAAGAATGCGTTCCAGAACTTGACGGTTGTGAGATGTTTTCTTGTCATACATAGTCGCAAGAATTCCGATAAGTCGCAGGTTTGGATTCAGGAAAGTTTTAACCTTATCTAAGTTGCCTTTTAGTTCTATGAATCCATGTAGTGCGAAGTATTCACATTGCATTGGAACGATCACTTCATCAGAGGCTACGAGTGCGTTAATCGTTAGTTGTCCCATTGTTGGCTGGCAGTCAATCAAAATAACATCGTAGTAATCCCGAAGAGGAGCAAGTGCTCGCTTCAAATACTGTTGTCCACCTATTTCAGCACCAAGAGTTGTTTCGGCAGTTCCCAGATCGCGGTTAGCTGGCAAGAAATCTAAACCTGGAACTGAAGACTTCAACACAATGTCATCCACATTGGCAGTTGGGGTCATCAGTGCGTAATAGACAGTTTGTTCTAAAGGCAGCGAATGGGCATTAACTCCGAGGCCTAGAGATAGGCCACCTTGTGGATCAAAGTCCACTAACAAAACACGGCGACCCATTTCGGCAAGTGCTGCGCCGAGATTAATGGTGCTCGTTGTTTTTCCAACTCCGCCTTTTTGGTTAAAGATAGAAATTACCTTCGCGCTGCCGTGTTCTTTGAGTGCAGCAGGTGCAGGAAAATTTTGGGCAGTCTTGCCAAGGAGAGTTGATGTAGTAGCTACATCCTCCGCAATTGTCGATTTAGCGTTCAATCTTCAAACCTCTTTCCTGATATATGCGGGAGCCTATGCGTTACACAGAAAACAGGCAAGCGTGAAGTAAGGTGCCACAGTGAGTATTACAGGCGACATCTCAGTCGAGTCAGCAACTGATGTAAACGCGGCCTCTGGCGGTTTTTCAGTTCACTTGGCTAACTTTGATGGTCCCTTCGATCTTCTACTTCAACTGATTTCCCGCCATAAAATGGATGTCACTGAAGTGTCGCTGAGCATCGTTACCGATGAATTCATCTCCTTTATCCGAGGGCTAGAAGAGTCCGGACAAGGCTGGGAGCTTGAGCAGGCAACCGAATTTCTAGTTGTGGCTGCCACATTGCTTGATCTAAAGGCCGCCCGATTATTGCCATCTGGTGATGTCGAGGATGAAGAGGATCTGGCGTTGCTTGAAGCACGCGATCTACTTTTTGCCCGCCTGCTTCAATACCGAGCCTTCAAAGAGATAGCAGCTACCTTCAGCGAGCGCATAGCCGCAGCTGACAAGTCTTTTGCCCGAGTGGTCTCACTGGATCCGGCACTTGCCTCTCTTCTACCTGAGGTGCTTATCGGGGTTGGCGCACAGCGTTTTGCCGCCATCGCAGAGCGCGTCCTAACACCCAAGGTTGCTCCTGTAGTGGCCGTTCAGCACCTGCATACGAGCCTTGTGAGCGTTGCTGAGGAGTCAAGAATGGTCGTGGAGGCTCTGCGACACTCGAAGAGCCTGAACTTTAGAAACCTCATAGCCGATGCCGATAGTACTTTGGTAGTCGTGGCTCGCTTCTTGGCGCTACTCGACCTTTATCGCCAAGGCGTGCTGCGCTTTGATCAGGTAATCGCATTAGGGGAGCTGCAAATTACCTGGACCGGAAGCCTGGAAGGCGAGGTCGAGATCACCGATGAGTTTGATGTACCCGTGGTTTTAGAGATGGAAGACTCGACAGAAAGTGGCGATAATGTCTAATGTAGAAGTTGAACGTTCGATTGAGGCTATCTTGATGGTCGTTGATGAACCCGTGACCGAGATAGTTTTAGCTCAGGTTCTACAGCGTCCAGTGGAAGAGATTGAAACCGCCCTTGCAGCTCTTGAGGGCAGTTATGAGGATCGTGGCTTCTCCCTCCGCAAAGTCAACGGGGGATGGCGCTTTTACAGTCATCCAAATTACTCAACCGTGGTTGAAAAATTCGTGCTAGATGGTCAGCAGTCTCGCTTGACTCAGGCGGCGTTGGAGACACTTTCAGTCATCGCCTATCGCCAGCCAGTTTCTAGAGCCCGCGTATCGGCCATCCGTGGCGTTAATGTGGAGGCTGTAATGAAGACTTTGATCACTCGCGGTCTAGTGGAAGAGTCTGGGCTTGAGCACGAAACTGGTGCCATTCTGTACAAAACGACCAGCTACTTCCTTGAGCGCCTAGGTTTGAACTCACTTGAAGACCTCCCAGCGCTGGCTCCTTACCTCCCAGATCTAGATGGCCTTGACGAGATTCTCGATTCGCTAACCGACTGACCTTTCGGCTACCCTTACTTCCTGACTGTCGGGAGGATAGCCATGGCCCAAATGAGGCTTAACAAGATAATCGCTGATGCCGGTATTACTAGCCGTCGCGGAGCTGATGAATTAATCGAAGACGGTCGTGTTGCTGTCAACGGAATCATAGTTAGAGAGATGGGCAGCAAGTTTGACCCTGAAGCAGATCAAGTAATGGTTGATGGTGAGACAATTACAAGAACTTTGACTAAGTCTTATCTTGCACTTCATAAACCTAAAGGTGTTTTGTCTACGATGTTTGACCCAGAGGGCCGCCCCTCTTTGGATGACTTCATCGACTTGCGAAAGGAACGGCTTTTCCACGTGGGCCGTCTTGATAAGGACTCTGAGGGTCTGATTTTGCTCACCAACGATGGCGATCTAACCTTTAGAGCGACCCACCCATCATTCGGCTTAGAGAAGACCTACATCATAGAGTTTGATGGAATCTTGCCTACAGGAGTCGATAAGGTGCTTTTGAAAGGCGTTGAGCTAGAAGATGGAATGGGACGAGTTTTAACTTTCAAACAACTCTCGGCAAAATGGATTGAGGTTTCAATTCATGAAGGTCGCTACCACATCATTCGTCGACTGATGGAGGCTGTGGGGGTAGATGTACTTCGGCTTATCAGAACAAAGTTTGGCCCTATCTCCCTGGGGGATACGCCTGAAGGACGATGGAGAGATCTGAATAATGGAGAATTGATGAATCTACGAAAAGCTTTAGATTTATAACTATAAAGCTATAAATAGAGAAAATATTTATTGTATGTATATCAACTTATAGACATTTGTTTAATGATTAGCAATTTATCGACAATCTGTATGCTGAATAAATTGATTTTGTGTTGATTTATCGATATTAATGAAGGAGTGGCACTTCGCGAGATCAAGGGAAGTATCTACGCTTATTGTCGTAAAAAGTTTTAATAGTTAAAAGGTTATATCGATAAAAGAGTAATCAAATACTCACGAAAAATGGCTAGGAAAGGTACCCTTATCTCATGGCATTACGGGCGATACGTGGAGCAATTCAGGTTCCAGCAAACACCGCAGGCGATATTGCAGCGGGCGTGCAGGAGCTCATTGCCGCGATTTTGGTGGCCAACGATCTCACCCCTTCAGAAGTCATTTCAGTTTTCTTCACCAGCACCGTTGATCTAGATGCGGCTTTCCCCGCGGCCGCCTGCCGTGAAATGGGTTTTGCTAATGTGCCTCTTATTGGGTCGGTCGAGGTAAATGTGCCAGGTGCTCTCGATAGGACTGTTAGGGCCATGCTGCATGTCGAGACCGAACGTTCTCCGGAGCAAATCACGCATGTTTACCTGCACGGAGCCGTCTCACTTCGCAGAGATATCGCTCAATAATGCTCCAAAAAGTCCGGATAGTGGGCTCGGGACTGATCGGAACCTCGATTGGTTTGGGGTTAGTTCAGCGAGGAATCTCGGTTCAGATGGTGGATTCTGATCCTGATGCACAGGCTTTAGCGATAGATCTTATTGGTGGGGTAGAGGTGAGCACTCCTGAGATAGTTGTCCTTGCTCTGCCTACATCAAAATTGCCGTTGGTCATTGAAAGTGAATTTGAACTAAACCCTCACTCAACGTTTATGGATGTTGGTAGCGTAAAGAATGAAGTTCTACTTCACGTTAAAACAATTACAGGCCTTTCCGCGAGGTTTTTGCCCACCCACCCAATGGCGGGCCGGGAAATTGGCGGTGCAGCCTCTGCAAGGGCTGATCTATTTCAGGGGCGCAGTTGGATACTTACGCCTGACCAGGATTGCTCAAGTGAGTCCAAGGATCTTGTTCTTGAGCTCATCACTCAGTTAGGTGCGACCCCTATTGAACTCCCAGCAGATGCCCATGACGCTGCGGTGGCAAGAATCTCTCATCTGCCCCAGATAGCCGCATCTCTAGTGGCGAAACAGCTCACAGGTACGCCGGCTGAATGGATGGAGCTAGCAGGGCAAGGCTTAAGGGATACAACGCGCATTGCTGGGTCAGATCAGAATCTATGGAAAGAGATCATTTTCAGCAATCGAACTGAAATTGCTGAATTGCTTATAAATCTACAAAACGATCTCTCCAAGATGATCAACTCGCTTGATGATCCTTCAAAGATTGCGGAGTTGATCGCCGCAGGCCGTGATGGCAAGGCAATGATTCCTGGCAAGCATGGCGGCAAAGCACGTGAATACAGTTACTTACCCATAGTTATTGATGACAAACCGGGACAACTTGCTGCGATCTTTAATGAATGCGCAGCAATGCAAGTTAACGTCGAAGATTTATCTATTGAGCACTCACCTGGACAATTGAGTGCTTTGATTACCTTGTCATTGTCGGCTGTTGATGCTGAAAAATTATCAAATCATCTAACATCGATCGGATGGAACGTTCATCCGGTTCGTAAATAGAAGTAGGCTAACGACATGGGCATAATCGTTGCTATTGATGGCCCGAGTGGCGCAGGTAAGTCGAGTACGGCAAAAGCAATCGCAGTGCGCGCTGGATGGAATTATTTAGATACTGGGGCTCTATATCGCGCTGTTACGTGGTTAGCTTTAGAACATAAATGTGAAGAAGCATTTTCTATTTTGCAGGCCCTAAAGGATCATCCAATTAAGTTTGATGCCGATCCACTGTCTCCAAATGTTTATGCCGGAGCTACACAGATTACGCACGCGATTCGTGGAACATCTGTTACTGAAAATGTTTCTCGTATCAGTGCTATCCCAGAAATTCGTCATGAGTTGTTGAAATTGCAGCACTCTATTATTGACTCAGTAGAACGCGGAATTGTTGTCGAAGGTCGAGATATAGGAACAGTCGTTGCACCTGAAGCAGGGCTAAAGATTTACTTAACCGCAGATCTTGATGCACGCGCAGTGCGTCGTGAAACTGAAACTGAGGATAAAGATATTGATGTTAAAGCGTCGCTAGATAGCCGCGATGCTGTTGACTCAACTCGTGCGGTCTCGCCGTTAACCAGGGCTGCAGATGCTGTGGAAATTGATTCAACTTATTTAGATCTAGATGAAACCATCGAGCGTATTTGGGAACTTCTTAAAAAACGTAATTTGCTGGGCCTTCCGATTGTTGCAATTTTGGGACGCCCCAATGTTGGTAAATCAACTTTGATCAATCGTTTCTTAGGTCGCAGAGAAGCCATCGTTGAAGACACACCAGGTGTTACGCGAGATCGCGTTCAGTATGAGTGTGAGTGGGGTGGACGTCGCTTCATCATTATGGACACAGGTGGTTGGGAAGCAAAACCTGATGGCATCTCTGTCCAGGTAAGTGCTGGTTCTGAATTAGCGATGCAAGAGGCAGATGTACTTGCATTTGTAGTAGATGCACAAGTGGGTGCATTAGATGAAGACGACATTCTTGTTCAGCATTTGCGCAAAGCAAAGAAACCAACAATTTTGATTGGCAATAAAGTTGATGGAGAGCGCGAAGAGGTCGAAGCCCATGGTTTATGGAGTCTTGGTCTAGGTGAACCCCGTTTTGTTTCAGCTCTTCACGGTCGGGGTAGTGGTGATCTGCTAGATCACATAGTTGCAGTTTTGCCTGAAGTGGGTCGCGCTCAAAATCAAGATGGCTATCGCAAGGTTGCACTGATCGGTCGACCTAATGTTGGAAAGTCTTCCTTGTTTAACGCGATTGCTGGTGAGTCACTATCAATTGTGGATGATGCTGCCGGAACAACCAGAGACCCTGTTGACTCACTACTTTCATTTGGTGGATCTACTTGGAGATTTATCGATACTGCAGGTTTGAAAAAACGCGCCAATCAAGATTCGGGCACTGATTACTACGCATCGCTAAGAACAGCTACTGCATTAGAACGCTGCGAAGTTGCCGTTGTGGTGCTTGATGCATCTGAACCAATTACTGAGCAGGATCTGCGAGTAATCACCATGGTTGAAGAAGCTGGCAAGGCGATGGTGATCGTTATGAACAAGTGGGATTTGGTAGATGAAGATCGTCGTAATCAATTGGACCGGGAAATAGACAGACACTTAGACCAGGTCGAGTGGGCACAAAGAGTTAACATTGCCGCAAAGACTGGCTGGCACCGAGATCGCTTGGCCCCAGCCCTTCGCACAGCTCTGGATAGTTGGGAGCGACGAGTTCCAACCGCCAAACTCAATTCATTCTTGGGTGCACTCATCGGAGCCACACCTCCACCAGTTCGTGGAGGAAAGCAACCCAAGGTTTACTACGCAACCCAGGCAGGTATTGCTCCTCCGAAGTTTGTGGTGTTTTCTAGCGGGTGGATTGAAGCTTCCTATCGACGCTTCATCGAGCGCCGACTCCGTGAAGAGTTCAAATTCCCAGGAACTCCAGTCCAGGTGGCAGTTAGAGTCAAGGAGCGCGATAAGGAATGAGCAGTTCAGTGATCAGCGTTCCAAACGCCCTCACCTTTCTGCGCTTCCTAGGCATCCCACTTTTCATTTATCTGACTCTTAGCGTTGAGGCAGATGGCTGGGCAATCGTAGTTCTAGCCGTTGGTGGGGCTACGGATTACTTCGATGGAAAAATCGCTCGGGCATGGAATCAAACATCTCGCTTTGGAGAGTTAGCAGATCCGGCGATTGACCGCCTTTATATTTTGGCCATCCTCATAGTTTTTCTCATCAGAGACATAATCCCAACCTGGATGATCCTGATCATCGTTGGCCGTGACATTATCTTGGGATTGATAACTATCATCATGAACAGAAAAGGGATTCCACCATTTACCGTGACCTATCTGGGTAAAGCTGCGACATTTAATTTAATGTATGCCTTTCCCTTCCTTCTCTTGGCTCAATCAGAGGGAGCAGCAGGTACGATCGCATTTATTCTGGGGTGGAGTTTTGCCATCTGGGGGATTGCCCTCTACATTTCGACAGGTATTAGTTATGCGCGCCAAGGCATTTGGCAGATGAGAGGGAACCATGTCATCAATTCCTAATGAATTGTCATATACCAAAGAGCACGAGTGGGTCTCAGCTGATGCATTGGTATTTACAATGGGAATTACCGATTACGCACAGGCTGCACTTGGTGACATCGTATATGTGCAACTTCCAAAAGTTGGCGAAGCGGTAACGGCTGGAAAAGTGTGTGGAGAAGTTGAGTCCACCAAGAGCGTTTCTGATATCTATGCTCCAGTAACTGGAACCATTGTTGCGATCAATGATTCCTTATCGAATTCTCCTGAAACAATCAACTCAGATCCCTATGGTGGGGGTTGGTTAGCAAAAATTGAGGTGGCAGCAGCCCCTTCAGACCTTCTCTCAGCTGCTCAATACGGCGAATTAACCGCTTGACCTTATTCCTCTAACTCTCTAGTGTCACCCTTAAGTTGAGAGTGAGGAGGTGGGGAAATGGCTGCAGAGCAATCGCAGCATGAATTAACCTCCACCCTTCATCTTGGATTACGTGAGGTTAGCAATTCCCCTGCTAACAACTTAGATGAACAGTTGTCCTTACTCTCCTCAGAAGATCGTGAAGTGTTGGCAGAGATACAAAACTCCGCCGGAGAAAAGGCCATGATCGTCATCGCGCGAGGAGCTCAAAAAGGTTCTCGTTTCTTGATAACAGCAGAAGGCGCAAGCATTGGGCGATCTTCAGATAGTGCAATCTTCTTAGATGATGTAACAGTCTCTAGAACGCACGCGGTTATTGAAAAAGTTGGAAAGAAGTTTGTACTTAAGGATGCAGGATCTTTGAACGGAACATATATGAACAATGTATCGGTCACGGAGCACGAACTTGTATCAGGCGAAGAATTTCAGATCGGCAAATTTCATTTGCTTTTTATTGGCTCAAAAAACTAATGCTTATTAACAAGAAAAACTAGGGGAGTAGTCATGGCAGTTCCAGCACGCGCATACTTAAGTATTGGCGAAGTACTCAATCGTCTTCGCGGAGATTTCGCGGACATCACAATCTCAAAGATTCGTTTTCTAGAATCCGAAGGTTTGATTGAGCCTCAACGCACGCCCTCTGGATACCGCAAATTTACTAGCTCTGATTTAGAACGTCTTCGCTATGTGCTTCTGGCCCAACGTGATCAATACCTTCCTTTGAAGGTAATCAAAGATAACTTGGATGCAATTGACCGTGGGCTGCAACCGGCCGCAGTAGGTGGAGTAGCGCGCCCAAATATCGGCCTGGCAACAATTGACGGCGAAATGGCACCTAGTGCTTTCGGTGAAGTTAGCGAGATGCGCCTATCTCGGGAAGAACTATTAAAGAACAGTGGGCTTGCAGAAGAGCACCTGGTTGAACTTGAGGGATATGGATTAATTGCACCTCGTGGTCGTCATTACGACGGTGATGCCTTAGCGATTGCAAAGGCTGTGACAGAGATGGGCGGCTTTGGTATCGAGGCTCGTCACCTGCGTTCTTTCAAATCGGCTGCTGACCGCGAGATAGGTTTAATCGAACAAGTGATCACTCCACTCACTCGACAAAAAAGTGCTGAATCTAAAGCTCGCGCTGAAGAGGTTCAAAAAGAGATCGCCTCTCTTTCTATTCGCCTTCATGCAGCTCTCGTGCGCGGTGGCCTCAACCGCCTTCGTTAATCGGTAACTCCTTTCATGTTAATACCAATGGAGGTCGTAGGCGTTCGTGTTGAGATGCCTTCCAATCAACCGATAGTCCTTCTCAAAGAAATCGATGGTTCTCGCTTTCTTCCCTTATGGGTGGGGGCTGTTGAAGCCACGGCAATCGCATTTGCTCAGCAAGGAGTTGAGCCCCCTCGTCCTTTAACCCATGACCTAATGAATAACCTTTTAGATCTCTTGGATGCCACCTTGACGGCCGTTCACCTGACCGAGATCAAGGATGGAATCTTCTTTGCCACGATGAATCTCAGAGATTCCAATGGGGGGCAACTGACCCTGTCTGCCAGACCGTCAGATGCGATCGCATTAGCCGTTCGTAGTCACAGCAATATCTTGGCTACCCAAGAGCTACTCGATGAGGTTGGAATCGAGATCCCACAGGGCGATGGTGAAAATCAAGAGGTTGAGAAGTTCCGTGAATTCCTGGACCAAATCAATCCAGAAGACTTTGTGGGATAGGCTCAACCCTCAACCTAAAGTAGAGGTTTGGGTCGTGTCGTTCCTAGGTAACTGGTCCACTCGGGTTTACATTTATCTCACTCCCCAAGAGAAATGAGCCATTCCCCGTGAGCCCAGAAGAGCTAGAGATCGGCTATAGAGGCGCTACTGCATGTTCTGCTGCAGGTATCACATACCGCCAGTTAGATTATTGGGCTCGTACCGGATTAATTGAACCGAGTATTCGCACGGCAAGTGGCTCCGGAACTCAACGCCTGTATGGCTTTCGTGACATCTTGGTTTTAAAAATCGTAAAGCGATTGTTGGATGCGGGTGTGTCTCTACAAAATATTCGCACAGCAGTTGATCACCTGCGCGATAGGGGAGTTACTGATTTAGAACGAATCACTTTAATGAGCGACGGTGCATCAATCTATGAGTGCTCAAGTCCAGATGAAATCATCGACCTCCTTCAGGGTGGTCAAGGCGTCTTTGGTATCGCCGTTGGCAAGGTCTGGCACGAGGTAGAAGGCTCCCTATCTGTACTCCAGGGCGAAGTGAACGGCCAAGTTATAGGTGGTCAAGATAACGATGAACTCTCGCTTCGTAGAAAGAGCAAAGGCGCTTAATTCACCTTATTCTTCACTCCTGCACTCGCACTTCTAGGCGAGAGGCAAGAACAGGATGAGGAATTGCTATGAGTCGCTCGTTTGAGGATCGTCATATAGGACCGACTTCAGCCGATGAAGCGACGATGCTTCAGGCGTTGGGCTATTCAGATCTGACATCTTTCATTAAAGATGTTGTTCCAGAAAATATTGCTATCCAGGGTGTTATTGAAAGTGCGATCGATAGCGCAAAGAGTGAAGTTGAAGTTATTGCTGAGTTAAAAGCCATTGCATCTGAAAACAAAGTGTTCTCATCACTTATTGGTACTGGGTATTACGGGACGATTGTTCCACCAGTAATTAAAAGAAATGTTTTAGAGAATCCATCGTGGTACACCGCATACACACCATATCAACCTGAAATTTCGCAAGGTCGCTTAGAAGCACTTTTTGCTTTCCAAACAATGGTGTGTGAGTTAACTGCTCTAAATATTTCTAACGCCTCCATGCTTGATGAAAGCACTGCTGCAGCAGAAGCTATGACACTTGCCCGCAGAGCATCCAAGTTGAGTGATGATGCGGTCTTCCTCATCGAAGAGCATGTGCACCCACAAACAAAAGCTGTTGTTATTACTCGAGCTAAGCCACTTGGCATCAAGGTGGTCGAGATAGATTCTGGTCACGTCGTACGTGATGGCTATGACGGCGAATTCTTTGGAGCACTTTTGCAATATCCAGACACAACTGGAACATTGATCGATTATTCATCTTTTGCTGAATATGCGCACTCACGTGATGCACTTGTAATTGCTGCAACCGATCTCTTGGCTTTGACTTTGTTGAAAGCTCCGGGGGAGTGGGGCGCTGACATTGCAGTTGGCACAGCCCAGCGCTTTGGTGTTCCGATGGGCTTTGGTGGTCCGCATGCAGGTTTCTTGGCGGTTCGCACCGGTTTAGAGCGTTCAATGCCTGGTCGCTTAGTAGGTCAAAGTATTGATGCAACTGGCAAACCAGCATTCCGTTTAGCTTTGCAAACTCGAGAACAACATATTCGTCGAGATAAAGCCACTTCAAATATTTGCACAGCCCAAGTTCTCTTGGCCAACATGAGTGCTTTCTATGCAATGTGGCACGGTCCAGCTGGTCTTAGGGATATTGCTGAAAGAGTCAATGGTTTTGCTTCACGACTTCAGGCAGCTATCAATAATAAGGAAGATGCGGTCTTTGATACCGTGCATGTCGTTGTCAAGGATGCCAATGCCATCCATCAAAAGGCTGTCGCTAAGGGCATTAACTTCCGAAAAGTGAGTGCCACCGAGCTTCGCATTTCCTTTGACGAGGAAACAACAGAGCAACTCTTTATCGAAGTTCTTTCAATCCTAGATATCAAAGATGCAACGGGGGAGGCGATCCCAGCCAAGTTCCAACGAACAAGTAAGTATTTGACCCATCCCGTTTTCAACACCAATCACAGCGAGACAGCCATGATGCGGTACTTGCGAAATTTGGCCGATAAGGATCTGGCCTTAGATCGAACAATGATTCCGCTCGGTTCTTGCACGATGAAGTTGAACTCTGTTACCGAAATGGAAGCGGTAACCTGGCCAGAGTTTTCATCGTTGCACCCATTTGCACCTGCTGATCAAAACATTGGCACCCGTAAGCTGATTTCCCAATTGTCAGAATGGTTGGTAGCAATTACAGGTTATGACGCCGTGTCGTTGCAACCAAATGCTGGTAGCCAGGGGGAGTTTGCCGGCCTGCTTGCGATCCGGAACTATCATGATTCGCGCGGGGATCAGAGTAGAAATATCTGTTTAATTCCATCTAGCGCCCACGGAACTAACGCTGCCTCTGCGGTAATGGCGGGGATGAAAGTTGTTGTTATTGACTGTGACGACAATGGAAATGTGTCAGTAGAAGACATCAAAGCAAAGATTGCAGAGCATGGTTCGGCTTTAGCTGCATTGATGATCACATATCCATCTACACATGGTGTTTTTGAAACTGCAGTCTCTGAAATTTGTGGATTAATCCATGAAGCAGGTGGCCAGGTATACGTTGATGGCGCGAACTTGAATGCTCTTGTTGGTGTTGCGCAACCAGGAAAATTCGGCGCAGATGTCTCACACTTAAATCTCCATAAGACTTTTGCCATTCCACACGGGGGAGGTGGACCGGGAGTGGGTCCTGTTATCGCCCGTGCTCACCTTGCACCATTCCTGCCAAATCATCCGTTTGATCCAGAAGCTGGACCTGCAACAGGTCCTGGGCCAATATCTGGTGCACCTTTTGGGTCTGCAAGTATTTTGCCAATTTCTTGGGCATACATTCGATTACTGGGGGGAGAAGGGCTAACCCACTCAACTCAAGTAGCGATCTTGTCCGCCAACTACATGGCAGCACGTCTGCAAGAGTCGTATCCCGTTCTTTACACCGGTGCCAATGGTCGTGTAGCCCACGAGTGCATCCTTGATATTCGCGGATTGACTAAGGATTCTGGCGTAAGTGTTGATGACATCGCTAAGCGTTTAATGGATTACGGTTTCCACGCACCAACGATGTCATTCCCAGTTGCAGGAACGCTAATGATTGAACCAACTGAGTCAGAGGACATCAGAGAGATTCACCGTTTCATCAATGCCATGATTTCGATTAGAGCTGAGATTCAAGAGGTCATCGATGGGAAGATCACTATCGAGGCCTCACCTTTGCGAAACGCGCCTCATACAGCCCTTTCTGTGGTCAACAGCCAGTGGGACCATTCCTACAGTCGTGAACAAGGCGGTTTTCCCGTTGTTTTGGACGGATTAGTTGCGGGCGAATCAATTGGGTCCAAGATGAAGTATTGGCCGCCAGTGGGACGTATTGACGGGGCGCACGGTGATCGAAACCTTGTCTGTGCCTGCACACCTATGGATGATTACCGATAGGAGGGGCGTTTTGAACTCCCTTTCCGATTCTCTTTCTTACTTTACATAATGTCACTTATCGGCGTTGTCTATACGCCTGAGCAGACACAAGGAAGAGAAAGATCAGCACGCCAACTAGCGCCCAAACACCAGCTTTGTCTCTCGGTGTTTGTCCTTGAATTAGTCCGACTTGGGCACGAATTACTTCTGCGGTATTCATAGAAGTCTTTTGGAGAACTTTTCCATGGTGATCAATAACTGCCGAGTATCCGGTGGTTGATACCGAGACGATATTTCGACCATGTTCGATAGCTCGAATTCTAGTTATCGACAATTGTTGAGCACTTTCTGCAGACATTCCGAATGTGGCACTGTTTGTCTGTACCGCCAAAATGTTGGACCCCTTGGCAGCCTGCCGAAGAATCCCGTCATCTAATAATTCAAAACAAATTACTGGAGCAATGACTGCCTTGTTTATTGTGAAGAAGATTGAAGCTTGACCAGGTTCGAAGTCTCGGACCCGATCCGTTAAAGGTGAAATTTTGGACGCTAATGATCTCAAGGGAATGTACTCGCCAAATGGAGTCAAATGTTGCTTTATGTAAATGGGAGGCAATTCTCCGCCCCAGAGAATTGATGTATTCAGAAGTTTTTCGCCCTTATATGCAACTGCCCCGATAATAAGTGGCACTTGAATAGAATCTAAAGCTTCTTTTACATCTGCATAACGAAATGGATCAACATCGACTGAATTTTCCGGCCAGAGCACAAAATCGACATTTGAATCTTCTACAAGAGATTTTCTGGTTAAAGACAAGTGATTATTGAAAACCGCCTTTGCTTGGGAATTGAAATCAAGTCCCAATTGCGGAACATTGCCTTGCACCATCAATACTCTCGATTCTCCGACAGCAGTTGTGTTGACGGGTATCAGTAGCAACAAAAATGGCAGCAAAACAAGAAGGGATGCTTTCTTTTGAGACATCGAATGGATAAACAATCCCAAGAGAACCACGGTCGCAGACAATGCCGCCGCTCCCCCTACAGCAGCCATTTTTGCGAAGGGTGCATCTGCCTGAGTGTAAGCAAGACGGACCCATCCAAATCCCCCGAATGGGAAACGATTTCTTACCTCTTCCATGGCCATGTAAATGAAAGGGTATGCAGCGATCCCCCAACGAGAAATAAGGGCTAACGGTAAATAGAACAATGACATTCCTACGGCCAAAATTAACCAAGGAACAGAACCGACAAAGGTGCTACTCCAATGTAAAACGATTGCATTGAGCGTTAGTGCGAACAATAATGTTGAGAGTACTTTTCTTTTTGTAAGAGTGAGAGCGTACATATGTGCAGCAAGGGCGATAGGTGCTAACCACCACTGCCCTACCGGCTCAAAGGCACCGCTAAGAAGAATTCCAGAAAGGATAGAAAGGAGAATATTTACCAATCTCGCCTCACCAACCTAGAGCACTAATGAGGCGATCCACGCTTGCTCCAAGGGCATATCGCTCTTTAAATTGATATATCTCAGACAGATCTTTCGGTGCGGTAGGAAGTGAAAGATTCACTTTCGGTAGAGGCGCATCACGAGCTACTCTCACCAACTTTGGTGCAATCTTTAGATAATCAGCACCAGCAATAATTTTCTTGGCCAATGCAGGTGGTAGGGACTGATGTGTATCATGCGCAGCTTGCAATGCGTCTTCAACGTTTGCGAAGTTGTTTGCAATCACAGCTGCGCCTTTTTCACCTATGCCCTTAACACCAGGTAAGCCATCTGAAGGATCGCCTCTAAACATTGCAAAGAGATCGTATCTATCCCCCGGTATTGCATACTTTTCTGTGACATATTTGTAATCAACGAGGTCGTGTTGTGAGATTCCCTTAGCAAGATAAACAACTTTTATATCTCGTTTATCATCGACCATCTGAAATAGATCTCGGTCACCAGTAACAATTCGAATCGGACCTTTCTCGATCTCTGCGTAGGTAGCCATTACATCATCGGCCTCATAGTCATCTACTCCCACAACTGGAATACCGAAGAGATCTAATAAGTCCAAAAGAATTGGAATCTGTGGAGTGAGAGTTTCCGGCTCCTCTTCCTCTTCACCTTCTTCCTCGAGTCGATTGGCTTTGTATGCGGGGAAAATATCCACTCGCCAACTAGGACGCCAATCTCCATCAAGACATGCAACTAGGCGGTCTGGTTTGTAGACGTTCATCAAACGCGCTGTCATGTCTATATAGCCACGAATGGCATTTACCGATGTGCCATCTGGTGCCAGTAATGTGTCTGGCATTCCGTAATAAGCGCGATACCAAAGGGAGGCGCTGTCCAAAAGCATCAGTGTCATACATCCCCCATTAAGTACGCGACCACGCCGCGATCAATCAGCTTGACCGCTTCTTTGCATACTGGCCGTAACTTATCGCTTGCACCAGATATTTGGTTGAGCAGATCCACTAGTTGTTTAGTGGAACGCACAAAGTCTCCAACAGACATATCCGTACCCTTTAAAACACTGTTGAGAGAATTTCCACTTGCCCACTTATAAGAGATGAAACAAAAACCGGCATCGGGTTCACGCTGGGTCTTAACACCGAAGTTACTCTCGATGTCTTCTAAAGCCGCCCATAGCGACACTATCTCAGTAATTGTTGATGTCACTTTTTGGCTAGGCATCTTTGGTGCCAAGTTCTCTGCTGACCTAGATTCAAAGATCATGCATGAAACTACGGAAAGCATTTCAGAGGGATTGAGATCATCTAAAAGTCCTCTGCGTATTGACTCAGTTAGCAACAAATCAGATTCGGCATAAATCTTGGTCAAGATCTTCCCTTGAGCTGTTGGTTTTTCACCCTCGATATATTGCAGGTGGTCTAAAACTCGACAGATCTGATCAAAGGTTTTCGCAATCACATGTGTGCGACTTTCAACCCTAGTTTTTAATCCTTCATTCTCACGCGTTAGTCGACCGGCCCGCTCTGCTAGTCGTGCGTGATCCTCTCGTTCAGCGCAACCATGTGAGGCATGATTCTTCATCGCTTTGCGCAAATCAGCCAACTCACCTTCCATGTGACCTCGTTGACGATTATCGAAAGTCCTTCTTTGATCTCGTCGACTTAACAGAACTTCGACTTCTTTGATGGATCGTCGGATGCGGGCATACTCAACAAAGTCTCCAAGGTGACATGAGGCATCTCGTAACAGCTCTTCAATCGCTGACTCGTTCTTCCTTATTTGACGCGTCAATCCAACGACAGCTCGATCGGCCTGAAATTGGGCAAACGATGATTCAAGAGAACGACGAGCCCGCTCTCGACCGAACTGAGCAATTAAGTTAATTGACATGTTGTATGAAGGAGAAAATGAGGAGCGCAATGGATATGTTCGAGTTGACGCTAGCCCTGCAGCAGAAGCTGAATCAACAGTCGGTGACCATTGGATAACTGCATTTCCTTCAATGTCGATTCCTCGTCGACCCGCTCTACCTGTTAATTGCGTGTACTCCCCTGGGGTAATAGGAACATGAGCCTCTCCGTTGAATTTAATCAGTTTTTCTAGAACAACGGTACGAGCAGGCATGTTTATGCCAAGTGCCAAAGTTTCCGTGGCAAAAACTGCTTTTACTAAACCACGTTGGAATAGGTCTTCTACAGCTCCTTTGAAACTTGGAAGCAGTCCGGCATGGTGAGCTGCTATTCCGCGCTCTAAAGCGGTGAGCCATTCAGTGAAATTTAGAACTTCAAGGTCCTCTTCAGCAATATTTTGCGTGTACCGAAGAGCGGTGCGCTTAATCTCTTCTCGCTCTTCTGAAGATGTAAGCCGGAGACCCGCGTGTAGACACTGCTTAACTGCAGCATCACAGCCGACTCTAGAAAAGATGAATGTAATCGCAGGAAGCAGACTTTCTCCTTGCAACTTCTCAATAATGTCGGCGCGTGAAAGGCGATCACTCGGTTCAGCAAAGCGACCCCTTCGATTTCTACCTAAGGATGCGCGCCTAATTAGTTCTCTTTCACGACTTAAAACCTCAGGGTTTACTCGACCTGGTTGATCAAAAAGATCTAGCAAGCGATTACCGATCAGTACATGCTGAAACAGCGGGATGGGGCGAATCTCGCTCACGATCACTTCTGTTTCGCCGCGAACCTCCCCCAGCCATTCGCCAAACTCTTCAGCATTAGAAACGGTTGCCGATAATGAAATTACTTGCACACTCTCCATGAGATGAATGAGTACTTCTTCCCACACAGCCCCTCGGAATTTATCGGCAAGGTAGTGAACCTCATCCATCACTACGCAACCTAGATTTATCAGGATGTTTGATCCTGCATACAGCATGTTGCGCAGAACCTCAGTTGTCATAACAAGAATCTCTGCCTCACCATTGATACTTGTATCACCAGTGAGTAACCCAACTCGGTCCTCGCCAAATTTCGCGACGAACTCTGAATACTTTTGATTAGATAACGCCTTGATGGGGGTTGTGTAGAAGCATTTCTTTCCGGCCTGAAGAGCGTAGAAGGCCGCAAACTCACCAACGACTGTCTTTCCCGCTCCAGTTGGTGCTGCTACCAGAACACCTTTGCCATCTTCAACAGCATGGCAAGCCGATATTTGGAATGGATCAAATTCGAACTCAAAGCTCTGAACAAACTCAGTTGTTATAGGGTGTTGTCCACGTAGTTTTGCTGCCGCGTAACGTTCAGCTGGCGTACTCATGCGACCCAAGTCCGAATGGCGTTTGGTATGCATTCGGCAGAAACAGGCAGTTGACCGATTCTTTCCCCGTCAGCGTATGCAACCGCTCGAGACTCGATCTGGACGTGCTTGCTGCGCAGAACCTCTACGGCGGGATGGGTTAGATGATCTCCTGCAAATACGCGGGGAAAAACCTTCACAAACTCTAGTTTAGATACCGGATGCAGAATCATCACATCGAAAAGTCCGTCATTGATGTCGGCGTTGGGACAGACAAGCATCCCTCCCCCGTATGAGCGTCCGTTTGCAACAGCAATTAGCATGGCATCGGTCGAAACGGTGCAAGCATCGGTCGTAACCACGTATTTATGGGGCTTAAACCGAGGAAACTCCAGCGCAATAGCAGCGTTATATTTCATTGGCCCCTTCGGCCAACTCATGGAGTTTGCTTTTTCATTGACAACAGAATCAAAGCCAGAGGAAAGAATTGCCCCGAACCATTCACCATCTACTAGCCCCAAATCGATTGGTTGCGGTTTAGTTGTGATGATCTTGGTTAATTGCTCATCTATGTCGATTAAATCCCAACCGAGTGTGCGCAAGAAATCATTTCCAGTGCCTGCAGGAATAAGTGCAAATGGGATTTGCACGGGCACTATCACTTGCAAGATTACGTGCATTAAACCATCACCACCAACGGCAATGACTCCATCACATTGAGAATTCTTATCAACAAACCTTTGGAGATTACGACAAAGAGCTTCGGAGGAATTTCCAGTAACGATAGTGAAATCAACTTTGTGTTGGTTCAGAAATCCCGCCACGTAGGTGCCCACCGTGGTTCCTCTTCCTTGACCAGAAACAGGATTAATTACTAGCGCCCACATGCGAGGACCCTATCGGCTATTCCTTAATGGAGGTGGGTGCTTCTATCGCCATTGAGCCCGTTTCGATAGCGAGCTGTTTCTTGTCTCGTCGTTTATCTACCTGAACCGCGATTGCACCGGCCATGAAATATAGAACTATCAGGGGCGCTGCCAAAAGGATCATGCTTAATGGATCTGCTGTCGGGGAAAAGGCTGCAACCATTAGAAAGATACCGAAGACCCAACCACGCCAGGGTCTGAGGATTGTTTTTCCACGAAGGAAACCAATTAGATTAAATGTCAGTAAGAAAATAGGTAGCTCAAAAGCGAGTCCAACTAAGAGAATTAGTCGTAGTACAAAATCAAGATAGTCATCAAATCGGACCAAGTTACTTATTGCATCTGGTGTGAAACCGAAGAGCGCTTTGATCGCGACCGGAAGAATGTAGTAACCAAGGGTTGCGCCCATTGCAAAGAACGGTGTTGCTGCCGTGACAAACAAAATACTCGTTCGCTTCTCTTTTCGGTGAAGGGCAGGTGCGATAAAAGCCCAGAGTTGATACAACCAAAATGGAGCCGACACAATAACGCCAGTTAACAATGCAACCTTGATTTGCAAATCCAGCGGACCCAGAACACCACTGATATACAAAGCGCCACAACTTTCAGCACCTGCATCTTGAGCTGCCTTCAAGTCACAAACAGGTTTAGCTAAAGTCCTGATAATTGGATTGTAGAAATACCATCCACCTACGAATGCGACCAAAACCGCTATTGCAGATCGAAGAACTCTTTTTCTTAATTCGCGTAAGTGGTCAAGAAGTGGCATCCGTGCTTCATTTGCCGGTGCCATCAAATTACTTCTCTGTTTTGTCGGTTTCTTCTATCGCGCCATCATCTGACTTCATTTCCTTCATTTCACTCTTGAAGATCCGCATTGAGCGACCGAGAGAACGAGCAGAGTCAGGCAAACGCTTAGCACCAAATAGTATGAGGACAACAATTAGAAGAATAACGATCTCTCTTGGACCTAAGTTCATAGTACCTACTCCTTGGCTAATGATTGCTCCAAGGCTACACCAGAGCCTCGGACGTGAAAAGTGAGAATTACGCCTGTTTGTAACGATTGAGCATCAGTTGAGCCTTTTTTGAGATTTCGGAACGAGTCTGTGAAGGCGTGGTTAGCGTTACTGCACCAGCTGATGCCATAACCGAACGTTCTATCCACTGAGGAGAATAGGAGGAAAGTTCAACAGTTGTCCCAACTGGGTGATGAGCGATACCGAAGCGCTCTGTGACATCTCTTGAAGGAACCTTGATGGTAAACGCATATTTGATCTTCTCGACACTTTGGTTCGGATTTTCTACATAAGTGGACACCTCTGTCGGCGTAGCACTTTTGATCCGATCAATTCTGAACTCTCTATTGTCAAGGGCTGTGAAGCAATATGCACGCAGGTACTGGTGTCCCTCAGATTCATACATGTCTGTGGGTTTTACTGTTCTTTCGCTGACTTCATCCTTGTAGATCGAGTGATACTGAATGAGCACACCAGAGCCAGACTCAATAGCCTGCGCAATGGTAGTCACGGTACTTCCAGAAGTTGAAGCAACAACAGATAACTTAACTGGAACCCCGAGTTTTGCTGTCAATCGATCGCGTAAGGATTCAACGTCTGTTGATAAATCTTGTCGATCAATGGGCAGTGCAGAAGCAATTAAATCCAATCCCAGTAAAAGCGCCACGCCCTCTTGAAAAGTAATTCGGCGCGGTTTAGACAAAGTTTCGGCATTTGCAATTGTGACAAAGCCAGATTCGAAATTAAGATTCATCAACTCAAGATGGGTATAACCAGGTAAACCACACATCCACAAAGTAGATAAATCGGCACTCATCTGTTTTGTAGTGACTTCGAAGTGCTGGGCTAGTTCCTTCAAAGAAATACCTTGATGGTTATGGAGAAATGGAACCAGATCCAATAAACGTGCGGTCCGAAGAAGTGGCGCAGAAAGTTCTCTACTCATGACCCACCACCAGCGCTTCTAACCCAGCTATGACGCTTTCAACTAGTTCAGATGGTTCATGGACAAATACATCTTCACCATGCCAAAGAATCTGCGCAGTTATCGACTCAATGGTGAAGATCGGGACTTTGATCTGGTCCCACTCCCCTAAATCTTTGATAGATGTCGCTAGTGAACGTAGGGCCTGACCCTTACCTTTTCTTATGTCCATGATTGCAATATTTGCAGTATGTGTGGCAAGCGGCTGATCTAATTCAAAATCCGCTGGATACTCAAAGGCATCCTTATTCTCTTTCACTTCCATAGAGCCTTGAATACGATCCATTCTAAATGTGCGCACTTCCTGTAGCTCTTGATCTACCCCAGTTACATACCAAAAACCAGATCGATTTGATAAAGCGATAGGAATAACTAATCGCTCTTGTGCAACTAAAGACGTCGACAGGTAATCAAAGGTGAGAAAGTCCGAGTCTGCAATAGCCGTTGTGACAAGCTCTAGATCCTTTGAACTGTTTGCAAGTTTAGGTGACAATCCTGGAATTTCAATCGGATCTGCAGGAACGCCCATGGCGCTTAGTTTCAAGATCGCACTCTGAGCCGCATCTGCAAGTGCCGCACCTTGCCACGCATTTGCTGCAAGGGATAGAAGGGAGATCTCAGTCGGTGTGATGTCGCCTAAATCAAGTTCATAACTTTCCGACTTAATCCGATACCCAGTCTCATCGGCAAATAATGGATCAAAGGAACCCACTTCAATAACGATTCCTAACGTTCTTAGATCATCTTTATCGCGTTCGAACATTCTTTCTTTAGTTTCAGGAGAACCTTCATACCCTTCGACAGTCCTAAAAATTTCAGATTTGGTGAGATATCTCTTGGTAGCTAGCAGGGCGATTGTAAGATTGACTAATCTTTCAGTCTTCCGAGACACCGTAAGCACCTTTCGCAGGACGTCGACGACGTGCAAGAACTTCAACACCCGGTGCCATACGACGGCTTTGAATCAAAAACCCCGTGTGTCCAATCATCCGTTGTTGAGGACGAACAGCCAAACCTTCATGATGCCAACCGCGAACCAAAGTTTCAGAACTTTCGGGTTCTGTGAATCGACCATCTTCTTTCAACGCCTCTGCCGTCGCAGAGAGCTGCGTGGTAGTCGCCACATACGCCAAGAAGACTCCACCTGGTCGTAGCGCTCTTGCGGAAATATCAATACATTCCCATGGCGCTAACATGTCGAGAATTACTCGATCGTATTCGGAATCAAAGTTTTGATCTTGAAGATCACCGACTACCAAACTCCAATTTTCAGGAGCGCTCTCAAAGTATGCATCCACATTTGATCGTGCGTTATCAGCAAAGTCTTGTCGACGTTCCACTGAGTGAACTTTTCCGGTGGGACCAGCGGCACGCAAAAGGGAAATTGTTAAAGCACCGCTTCCAACCCCTGCCTCTAAAACTCGCGCTCCTGGGAAAATATCGGCAACCCCAACGATCATTGCGGCATCTTTTGGATAAACAATCGTTGCACCGCGAGGCATCGTTAATACATAGTCAGCAAGCAGCGGCTTAAATGCCGTGAATTTTAATCCGGCCGTTGTGCTCACGACTGATCCCTCAGGCATACCGATCAGGTCATCATGAGTAATCCAGCCTTTGTGGGTGTGCCACTCTTTTCCAGGCGTAATCGTGAAGCTATAAAGTTTGCCCTTCGGATCGGTCAATTGAATGCGATCGCCGGCTCCGAAATACCCAAGATTAGACACGGGAGCATCTTAGGCGAAATTAACGCGGCAAGTACGAGTATCTTCAGCCAGGTGAGTAATGAACAGTCGTTGCGTCTATCGCCAAGTGCGGTCAGTGAGTACGAGAACTGCCCCCAGCAATACAAGTACCGCAAAATTGATAAGTTGCCAGAACCGCCTTCATTAGATGCCGAACGTGGAACCTTGGTTCACACAGTTCTGCAGGACCTTTTTGAAATCCCAGCTGCAGGGCGGACGGTGGAGTCAGCCGTAGAACTTCTGCCTTCGCGCTGGAGCGCTCAACTGGCAGACAAACCCGTACTTCTCGAGATGGTTACAAATGAAAAAGAATGGCTAGATCGCGCAGCTGCCTTGCTGAAAACCTACTTCACTTTGGAAAACCCCACTACCTTTGAAGCAACTCACCGCGAAATGCACTTAGAGAATGATTTCGATACAAATGTATATCTACATGGATATGTTGACCGTTTAGATGTTGCCCCAACTGGAGAGGTGAGGATTGTCGATTACAAGACTGGTAAAGCCCCTCGTCCTGGCTGGGAGGAAAAAGCACTCTTCCAATTGCGCGTTTACGCACTCCTATATTGGAAGAACAACGGAGTACTCCCCCGTCTATTGCAATTGATCTACCTAGGAGATGGAAAAATTGTCAAAAGTAATCCCACCACTGCTCAATTAGAGTCCACCGAGAAAGTACTACATCGAGTCGCTAAAGACATTTCCATTTCCATCGAAAAAGAATATTGGCCAGCAAAACCATCACGATTATGTGATTGGTGCTATTTCAAAAGCATTTGCCCAGCTCACAACGACTAAATTTGAATCGAGAAATCTTCTTTTAATTGCTCGAGTTTTCCAAACGAAAGTTGTTCTAGAGATCTTATGACCCTAACTTTCTCTGATTCTTCGATTGAAACTAGATGAGGAACACCGATCAAATAGGCGCTGCTAGATATCGCCGCATTCATACCAGTCAGTGAATCTTCAAAAACAAGACAATTTGAAATATCCGCATCGCATACCTGGGCGGCCTTTATATAACACTCTGGATTGGGTTTAGTGTGAGTCACATCATCTGAGCTAATCGAAAACGGAAACAAATCGCAACCTAAGTTGTCTAGAACGGCGTCGACAATGTTTCGTGGACTGGCAGAAACTAAAGCCGTTTTAACTCCGTGATTCTGCAACTCTTTTAGAAGCGCTATAGCCCCTGGCATCGTAGGCGTGTTGCCCCGCATCCTTGCTACCTGGGTGTCTATGAGAGTTTGTGTGAAATATTCCGGTGATTGCTGCTGCCCGCATTTATCAAACATGTACTTACCAACTCTTGAAAGTGGGCCACCGAGGCATGCAATCTGATCTTCGGGTAGCCAGGTGTAACCAAATGGTGCGGTAACTTCTATCTCAGACAACAACCACTCTGGTTCCGAATCAACTAAAAGTCCATCCATGTCGAAAAAGACAGCCTCGAAAAAACTATTCATTCCATTCATCAATTTGCGTTGAAATATTTTGCCTCTGGGTGATGAACGATGATCGCAGAAGTTGATTGCTCTGGATGAAGCTGGAACTCTTCTGAAAGCTCAACACCTATTCGACCTGGGTCCAATAACTCGCACAATTGCACTTGTTGTTCTAGATCAGGACATGCTGGGTATCCAAAGGAGTAGCGAGAGCCGCGATATCCCTGATCCAAAATACCTTGCAGATCAGAAGAATCCTCAGCCTTAACCTGCAACTCTTCTCTCATACGCGCATGCCAGTGTTCAGCTAGTGCCTCTGTAAGTTGAACCGAGAGACCATGTAGTTCTAGGTATTCACGGTAATTGTTCTCAGCAAATAGCTTTGCTGCCGCCTCGCTCACCGTTGATCCCATGGTCACAACATGGAATGCGACCACATCAGTTTTTCCTGAATCTTTGGACGCAAAGAAATCACTTATGCATAGTCGTCGGTCTCGAGTTTGGCGAGGAAAAGTAAATCTAATTCTTTCTTTGCCCTTTTCTTCGCCTTCGTGATGCAAAATCACCAAGTCATTACCTTCGCTGTAGCAAGGAAAATACCCATAGACAACCGCGGCATTTAACCAACCCTGGGACTGAACCTGATTGATGAGTGCGCGAAGACGTGGGCGACCTTCGGTTTCCACCATAGTTTCATACTCGCCGCGATTTCCCTTAAGCCCCCATTGGCCTACAAAGAGTGCGCGTTCATCAAGCATTCCTGCGTAATCAGATAACTGAATTCCCTTGATGACGCGTGATCCAAAAAACGGTGGTGTTGGAATTGAGTTATCAGAGGCAACGTCGCTACGTCTGGTATCAACAGGAACTTCTTCTGCTTTGATCCGAGTATTTGCAACACGTCTTTCACGTAGTGGAGGCAGTGATGCTCCCTCTTCGCCTCGTTTGACCGCCATGATTGAATCCATCAAGCGCAAGCCTTCAAAGGCATCTCGTGCGTAACGAACTTCACCCGGAAACATTGAAGCTAGATCTTGCTCTACATAGGCTCGAGTCAAAGCGGCGCCACCAAGCACAATTGGCCATCGCTGATCTAATCCTCGAGCAGTTAACTCTTCCAAGTTTTCTTTCATGATCACCGTTGACTTAACAAGCAGCCCACTCATCCCAATCGCATCGGCATTGCTCTCTGTTGCGCCATCGATGATCTGGTTAATTGTTTGTTTAATTCCAATATTCACAACCCGATAGCCATTATTAGTCAAGATAATGTCAACGAGGTTCTTCCCAATATCGTGAACATCTCCACGCACTGTGGCAAGGAGCATGGTTCCGCGGCCCTCATCTCCGGTCTTCTCCATGAACGGCTCCAACAAGGCAACTGCTGTTTTCATTACTTCCGCGCTTTGCAAAACAAAGGGAAGTTGCATTTCACCCTTACCAAAGAGTTCTCCAACAACCTTCATGCCTTCTAATAGATGGGAGTTAATGATCTCAAGGGGTGGAGTTCCTTGCTCCATCGCAGCTTTGAGGTCGTCTTCAAGACCTACTTTTTCGCCATCGATAATTCGACGTTGTAAACGATCAAATAAAGGTAAAGCAGCTAGAGCTTCGGCTCTGGCGTTCTTACTTGTTGCAAGCTCTACCCCATCAAATAGCTGAAGGAACTCTTGCAAAGGATCATATGTACATTCCTCGCCATCGAATGTTCTGCGATCGTAAACCAGATCTAAGGCAACCTGCTTTTGTCGCTCTTCTATGCGGGCCATAGGAGTGATCTTGGATGGGTGCACAATTGCTGAATCAAGGCCAGCTTGAACACACTCATGTAAGAACACTGAATTCAGGACCACTCGTGCTGCCGGATTTAAACCGAATGAAACATTGCTAACACCTAGAGTTGTTTGCACCTCAGGAAATTCAATTTTAAGACGTTTGATTGCCTCGATAGTTTCAATTCCATCTTTGCGTGTTTCCTCTTGACCCGTTGCGATTGGGAAGGTTAGGCAATCAATCAAAATGTCACCGATATTCATTCCCCAGTTGTCATGGAGATCATTTATCAAGCGTCTGGCTACTCGTAGTTTCCATTCAGCATCTCGAGCTTGCCCCTCTTCATCAATGGTCAGAGCGACAACGCTTGCTCCATGCTCTTTCACCAAAGGCATAATCTTTGCGAATCTAGATGTTGGACCATCGCCATCTTCATAGTTGACAGAATTAATCACACATCGACCACCAAGGTGTTCAAGGCCCGCCTTCAACACCGCTGGCTCAGTGGAATCCAAAACAATAGGCAAGGTGCTTGCCGTTGCAAAGCGTGAGGCAATTTGACTCATATCTGCGGCGCCATCACGCCCAACATAATCAACAGAAAGATCCAACATATGCGCACCGTCTCGAATTTGATCGCGCGCGATTTCAACGCACTTTTCCCAATCCTCAGCTAATAGAGCATCCCTAAATGCGCGAGAACCATTTGCATTGGTTCGCTCACCGATCGCAAGGTATGTCTGATCTTGTCTGAACGGAACGTACTGATACAGCGATGAAGCTCCTGGTTCCAATGCAGGAGAACGCTTTGTAAACTCTCTCTTATCCATCTTTTCGACCACAGATGCCAAATGAGCTGGAGTCGTCCCGCAACAACCACCCACCAGTGAAATACCGTAATCGGTTACAAAACCATCTAGCGCAGTTGCTAACTCTGCTGGCGAGAGCGGGTATGTAGCACCGTTTGGACCTAGTTGTGGTAGCCCAGCATTTGGCATCACCGATATTGCAACCTTTGCATTCTTGCTGAGATATCTCAGGTGCTCGGACATTTCGGCAGGACCTGTCGCACAATTCAAACCGATAATGTCTATTCCCATAGGTTCGAGTGCATTGAGTGCAGCTCCGATTTCAGAACCCATCAACATTGTGCCTGTAGTTTCAACTGTGACTTGTGCGATGAGCACAATGTCATGCGTGGCTTCATTAATCGCTTGACGAGATCCGTTAACCGCCGCTTTAACTTGCAATAAATCCTGAGAAGTTTCAACGAGCAATGCATCACAACCAGAGTCAGCTAAACCTTTTGCTGCGGTGTAGTAGGCGGTTTTCAAGTTTTCATACGTGGTGTGGCCAAGGCTTGGTAACTTGGTACCAGGTCCCATTGATCCTAAAACAAAGCGTGGTTTTTCTGGTGTAGAAAAGGCATCCGCTGCTTCGCGAGCGATCTTTCCACCTGAGTAGGCAAGCTCATATATCCGGTCTTCGATCCCATAATCTGCCAGATTGGACCAGTTAGCACCGAATGTGTTTGTTTCAATCGCATCCACTCCGGCAGCAAGGTATTCGTTGTGAACAGATCGAACTATGTCGGGGCGACTGACGTTAAGCACCTCATTGCAGCCCTCGTGATTTTCAAAGTCTGCAAGGGAAGGATTTGCTGCCTGAAGCATTGTGCCCATTGCCCCATCGGCGATCACTACCCGCTCAGACAGAGTGCGCCGCAACAATCCTGGTGGTTTATTCGGCGTGTTCATCTGGTGAAGGTTACCGTAAGGTTGCCGTCGTGGAGATTCATAACATACCGCTACTGCGCGACCCAGTAATGATTGTGGCTTTCGCGGGCTGGAACGATGCCGCAGAAGGCGCATCAGGTGCCATAGAGCACTTGTTGTCCGCTTGGAGTGAGAAAGACGATGATGTTGTCCCACAATTGATTGCCGATGTAGAGGCTGAAGATTTTTATGACTTTCAAGTTAGCCGCCCTCAGGTATCAATTGATGAATCATCGATCAGAAGTATTACGTGGCCAGGGACTCAAGTTTTTGGCTTAGCAATCCCATCGATGGCGCGAGATCTAGTTATTGTTACTGGCGTTGAACCATCAATGCGGTGGAAAAGATTTACCGCAGATCTACTAGATCTTGCAGATGACTTAGAAATATCTCTTGTGATAACTCTTGGCTCCTTACTCGCCGACTCTCCACACACTCGCCCAATAACAGTGACGGGCACAGGCTCTCATCCCAATGTTGCCGACCGGCTTGGCGTATCGGTTTCTAAGTATGAAGGACCAACCGGAATTCTAGGAATTATTCAAGACGGATGCACGCGCCGAGGTATAGATGCAATTTCTCTATGGGCTGCAGTTCCCCATTATGCATCCAACTCTCCATCGCCTAAAGCATCCCTCGCTTTGATTAACTCTCTAGAAGACTTTCTAGATGTCTCTATTCCATTAGGGACATTACAGAGCGAATCAGATGAATGGGAAAAGATGGTGGATGAGTTAGCCGCACAAGACTCTGATGTCGCTGACTATGTGAAAGCGTTGGAAGCAAGCAAAGACGCAGCTGAACTGCCTGATGTTTCTGGGGATGTAATAGCTAAAGAATTCGAGCGTTACTTACGCAGACAAAATGAGAACTAAAACTGAATACCTAGCAAAGCATCTAACGTTTTAGCTAAAGACATAGCGTCTCCCCCAGTGTCTCCAGCTTTGGTTTGGTCCATCCATGTATTCAAGGCTGCGATAACAGACTCTGTGTCTAAATCATCAGCCAGGTAACCAATGATGTTGGTGATCAATTCTTCTGTTGGCGCGATCTGTACTCGACTGAGGCAATCGCGCAACGTCACTATTTCAATTTCAGCTTCTTTGAAGAGTTCATCACTCCACATTCGATCTGTTCGATAGTGGTTTTTCATAAGCGTCCAGCGAATAGCCATCGGATCGCGGCCTGCTCCAATCAATTTCGAAACAAAAACTAAATTGCCCTTACTCTTGCTCATTTTTTCGCCATCTAAACCAATCATTCCTGCATGAACGTAGGTTGCTGATAGTGGTTTACCAGAAAGTACTTGAGCCTGAGCTGCGCACATTTCATGATGAGGAAAAATTAAATCCGAACCGCCACCTTGAATATCGATCAGAGTCACATCGTCATCAGACGGCTTAAGATATTTGATGGCTATAGCGGTGCACTCGATGTGCCATCCGGGTCGGCCAATACCAAAAGGTGATGGCCATCCAGGTTCGTTCGGTCGTTGTGTCATCCATACGAGACAATCAAGCGGGTTGGATTTGCCTGCTCGCTTGGGATCTCCTCCTCGTTCAGAAAATATCTGAAGCATTTGATCGTCAGAGAGATGAGAGCGTTCCCCAAATTCAGAATCAGAATGTACTTTGAAATACAGATCCTGATCAACGCTATAGATACTGTCCTTGCTTTTGAGCTTTTCAATTGCACTTGTCACCAAGGGAATCGCATCGACTGCACCGATGTAATGTGCTGGTGGAATTACTCGTAGATGAGTCATGTCACTACGGAAAAGATCAATTTGTTGATGGGCTAAAACATTCCAATCAACACCATCTCGCTTTGCTCTTTCCAACAACGGATCGTCAATGTCGGTAATGTTTTGAACGTAACGCACCTCAGAGCCACAAGCCCGTAGGTAACGGTTGATTAAATCAAACGTTAGATAGGTAGCAGCGTGACCCAAGTGCGTTGCATCGTAGGGAGTTATGCCGCAGACATACATGCGGTACATGTCCTTCTTCTTGAGAGCTGTTATTTCTCCCGTTGAAGAGTTTGTGAGTGATAAAACCGGAAAAGTAAAAGCGGAATCTAATTGTGGAACTTCAACATCACTCCAAGATTTCATAGCTGTATCGTAATCATTAATTAAAAAGCCGGCCATGGAACGGCGGGCCAGTCGGGATTAGGTGCAGGAAAAGTTCCTGAGGCTAATAGATTTGAAACACGTTTACACGTGCTTTCTATTTCGAGTTTGGTTAACAAGGGAATCAGCAAATCTCCTAACTCGCCTTTGAGTAAGGTGTCAGCTTTCCTAAGGAGTTCTATCTCATCACGATTAAATGGTTCATTGGCCCATTGCCACAGAACCGTGCGCAACTTGTCATCAGCATGAAATGTAACGCCATGATCACACCCGTAAACCTCTTTCTCATTTACGGGCAATAAGTGGCCAATCTTGCGATCTGTGTTGTTGATGATCGCATCAAACAGAGTCATAGAACGTAACCTTGGATGATCTGTAGCGAAGAACTTTGCTAAATCAATTCCTTCGTCGATCTCGATCCATTCCTGAACCATTCCAAAACCATATGGACCATCGCGAAGAATTGTTAGTGGAACCAAATCAAAGCCAAGATAGGTGCTCACCAAATACGCGGCATACTCACGATGGGCTAAACATCCATCGGAAAAATCCCAGAGTGGTCGCTCGCCAGCAATCGGTTTATAGATGCAAACTACTTCTTGAGTATTTAGAGTCGAGGTTGCATACAAAGTCGCATTTGATGCATCAACTAGACGGCCAGTTACTCGAAGATCACCAGAGGTTAGTGCTTGTAATTTATCGTCGGTAACCATTGGCCCTCGGACATAAGTGGCCTCGTGGATCTATCGGAATTCCACAGAATGGGCAAGGTAAACGACCTGCATTTACAACTGCCTTTGAGCGCGAGGAAAAGGAGGAGGCCATACCCAAAGTGATGTTGATTTCTAGAACTTCACCTTCAGAGTCCTCTTCATCATCTTCCAACTCAAATAACTCGACGCAAATTAACTTAGTTTCTTCATTCCACGACAAGGACATTGCACCAATTTCAAACTCTGAATCGATTGGTGATTCCAAGGGTGAATCATCTAAGGGCAACTTATCGACAGTGATCAATGGGTTTGCTTTACGAACCTCAGAAACCATGTTCTCCATACGTGCTGCAATGGCTTGAACTTGCGCTTTCTCCACGGCTACTGAAAACAGTCGCGATGAAGAACGTACTTGGAGATAAAAGGCGCGCTCCCCTGGCTGCCCAACGGTGCCTGCAACGAAGCGCTCGGGCCTTGTGAACTCATTCCTCATTTACCTGAACCGCCACCCAATAAGTTCTTCTTTCGGCTGGGCGCTTTAAGTAGATCGGTAACAACGGATCGTGAATCGTTAAGAAGTAAAACTCGTGGCTTAATAGCTGAATAGTCAAGAATTGAAATGGAGGCGGGATCAATAACTATTCTCTGAAACTCATCCAGGTGGACACCAAGTGCTGAAGCGCAAATTGCCTTAATGACATCACCATGACTGACGATTACAGCCGTCCCCTTGGATTTAGAAGCAACAGCTTCATGGACAGAGCTCATCGCTCGAGATTGCATCTGTGCGATTCCTTCACCACTAGGAAAATACATACGGCTCGGTGACTCTTGCACAGTAGACCACAGTTTGTTTCTTGATAAGACAGAAAGCTTTTTTCCACTCCAACTCCCGTAATCGACCTCAGTCACATTCGGATCTATTGTCGGAACAAATTTTGGATTGTTGGGCAGAACTACTGAATTAATCCACGGTGAAATTGTCTCGAAACATCGCTCCATCGGGCTAATGCGCAAAGTTGACACTGGAAAGAGGCCTAGACGAAGGGCCAAGTTTTCCGACTGTTCAATTCCTTTGTCGGACAGGTGCACGTTAGGTAAACGTCCTGAAAGTATTCCAGCAGCGTTAGCTTCTGAATGTGCATGTCTGATCAAAACCAATCGCATAAATCCAAGGTTATCGCAGGTTTTCGGTGTTGCCCTTGCTAAGGTCGCCCCATGGAAAAGCGCAGAGCGGGAACAAGTGGGCTAAATCTGTCCCGTTTAGGTCTTGGAACTATGACTTGGGGGCGCGACACCGATGAAATCGAGGCCGCTGATCAATGTCGTGCCTTTCTTGATGCGGGTGGCAATTTCATCGACACCGCCGCAACATACGGCGATGGCGATAGTGAGCGAGTAATTGGTGGCCTGATCGGAACTCTGTTTAGTCGAGATGAAGTAACTATTGCAACTAAAGCTGGAATTGGTTTTACAGATGGCATTCGAAGGATCGATGCGTCAAGACATTCACTTATTGCCGAACTCGATCGTTCGCTGGCGCGACTTGGTAGTGATTTTGTAGATATTTGGCAGATCCAAGCGTGGGATGACACAACTCCGTTAGATGACACTTTGTCTGCACTTGATTATGCCTACTCCTCAGGTCGCGCGCGCTATGTCGGTATTAGCAATTATTCCGGTTGGCAGGTCGCGCGCGCAGCCACTAAGCAGCAATCCAATTCTATGAAAGCACCGTTGACCACTGTTCAGCATGAGTATTCACTTCTTAATCGAGAAGTTGAAATAGAAGTTTTAGATGCTGCGCAAGAATGTGGAATGGGTTTTCTTGCCTGGGCTCCGTTAGCGCGAGGCGTTTTAACTGGTAAGTATCGAAAAGGAATTCCAAGTGATTCTCGTGGAGCAGCTCCACACTTTGCAAAGCACATCGAGCCGTACTTGGATAACCGATCCACTCGAATAGTTGAAGCTGTTGCAGTGGCTGCTGAAGGTTTAGGTTACTCACCTTTGGAAGTAGCACTTGCGTGGGTCAGGGACGCACCAGGTGTTACCTCATCCTTGATTGGTGCCAGAACCGGCGCTCAGTTACGCGGCGTACTAAAGAGCGAAGAGATCGCATTGCCAGAGATTGTCCGCAACGCTCTCAATGATGTGAGCGCTTAGGAGTTTTCTAGAAATTCCTTTAGGACGCGAACTCCGAAGGTGAGACCTTCTACGGGTACTCGTTCATCAACGCCGTGGAACATCGCCATAAAGTTAAAGTCAGCATCGAGTTTTAATGGAGAAAATCCATATCCAATAATGCCGAGATCAGCTAAGGCTTTGTTATCTGTTCCACCACTCATAACATAGGGAACTGGAATCGCCACTGAATCTTCTTTAACTAGAGCGTTGCACATTGCTTCAACGAGGTCACCTTCAAAAGGAACTTCAAGTGCTTTATCTCGAGTAATGGTCTCAACGGTAACGTGCTCGCCGATCAATGATTTGATAGTTTCATTGAGTTCATCTTCAAATCCTGGAATAAATCGTCCATCCACCACAGCACTTGCCGAACCTGGAATTACGTTTGCCTTATATCCAGCCTCTAACATAGTTGGGTTAGCCGTGTTTTGCAGAGTTGCACCAATCATGGTTGCAGCAAAGCCGATCTCATTCAAGAGAGGACGAAGGTCTTCTTCGTTGTATGGTTTATTTGTTTCATCAGCAATGCGCTTAAAAAATGCCTTAACTGTTTTGCTATAACGCTGTGGCCATGTATATGCGCCGATTTTCGCGACAGCCTCAGCTAAGCGAGTCACAGCGTTTTCTTCATTCATCATGGAACCATGGCCCGCACGACCTTCAGCCGTTAAGCGCATCCAATGAATACCCTTTTCCGCGGTTTCGATGAGATACAAACGCTTGGCACCTGCAACAGTTACTGAAAAGCCACCAACTTCTGAAACGGCTTCGGTACAACCTTCAAAAACGTCTGGGTGATTTTTCACCATGTAGTGGGACCCAAAATTGCTTCCGGCCTCTTCATCGGCAAAGAAAGCTAAAACGATGTCGCGCTCTGGAACATAACCGGTACGAGCCCACTCGCGAACGGTTGCAATAATCATTGCATCCATATTCTTCATATCAACTGCTCCGCGACCCCAGATAAATCCATCCTTGATTTCTCCCGAGAATGGATCAACAGACCAATCGTCAGCATTGGCTGGAACCACATCTAAGTGACCATGCACAACCAAACCAGGTCGGCTTGGATTTGATCCCTTGATACGAGCAATTACATTGCATCGACCAGGTGCTGATTCATAAGTTTTCGATTCAATGCCGACATCGCTGAGTAAAGAAACTACGTGCGCGGCGACAGCTTTCTCATCACCTTTGCCTTCACCGAAATTAACGCTAGGAATCCTGATCAGCTCTTGGCAAATACGGATGGCTTCTAATTCTAGTTGTGAGTGTGTCTCTGTGGTCATTTCGCTATTCTCTCACCCAATTGCTATTCTTTCCGAGCACTTAGTCCGGGTGGCGGAATTGGCAGACGCGCTAGCTTGAGGTGTTAGTTCCCGCAAGGGATTAGGGGTTCAAGTCCCCTCTCGGACACATGAAAATCGACGACGCTTTGTCGCTCATCCGTGAAATTCCTGACCACCCAAAACCTGGTATTCGATTTCAAGACATCACTCCACTTTTAGCAAACGGCGAAGCATTCATCGCTGTGACAGAGAACTTCGCAGGTTACGCGGACTCAACAACGCTAGTCGCTGGGATTGAAGCTCGTGGTTTCATCTTTGCATCTGCCGTTGCTAACCAACTTCGAAGTGGATTCATTCCGATCAGAAAAGCTGGAAAACTTCCATATAACACTATTTCAGAAGACTACGGTCTTGAATATGGATCCGGAACCTTGGAAGTTCATATTGATGCCGTAGCAAAAGGCGCAAAAGTTCTTCTAATAGATGACGTACTTGCAACCGGCGGTACTATTGCTGCTGCGATTGAACTGCTGCATCGACTTGGCGCAGAAGTTGTCCACGTTCTGGCACTTCTTGAGATTGACGGTTTACAGGGACGATCGATTCTAAATGCGAAGTATCCAAATATTCCTGTCACATCCTTGGTGGTTTCTTAAAGGTGCGAATTCTTCAGATTCAAGGATTACGAGCTCTAGCTGCGATCCTTGTAACCATATTCCATGCAAAATTAGTTCCTGGCGGATTCATCGGAGTTGACATCTTCTATGTTATCTCCGGCTATTTGATCACTGGTTTGATATTGCGCGAGATCGAAAACACTGGCACCTTGAACTTGCGAGTTTTCTACCAACGCCGAATAAAGCGTCTGCTACCAACTTCTGTATTTGTCCTGTTTATTACGGCCATTGTAGGAATGTTTGTACTCCCCCCAATAACTAGAGACGCATTAGGCCGTGATTTGTTCGCCGCCGCAACTTATGTCTCAAATTATCTCTTTGCTTGGTGGCAAAACGATTATCAGAATTTAGATGCGACGCCTTCCCCATTTATTCACTACTGGTCTTTAGCTGTCGAAGAACAGTTCTACGTGATCTGGCCTATTTTCATCCTCATTCTGTCCAAGTATGGAAAACGTGCGGTCTTCTACGGAGTCTCCATAACAACCGCTTTGTCATTGATGTTGTCTATTTACCAAACACAGAGTTCACCCATCTGGGCTTTCTACTCTCTGCCAACAAGAGCTTGGGAATTGGGCTTTGGTGCACTACTACTTTTTACTCCGAAGGGAATATGGAAAAGTAAATTCTTACCGTGGATCGGATTCATCGGAATTGCGGTTGCATCACTTAATTTCGATGAGACCACTGCTTTCCCTGGCTTTAACGCCATGCTTCCTGTTGCTTCGACGGCGATTCTTATCGGTTCAATTGCAGTGTGGCCAAGATTCTTTAACGATCTAAGCAATAACAGAATCTCGCAATGGCTGGGAGCGATTTCCTATCCTTTGTATTTATGGCACTGGCCCGCCTTGGTTCTCCCTAGCAGCGCCTTAGGCAGGCCACTGCGCATTAGAGAGAGCATCGTCTGCATCGCATTAACAATAGTTTTAGCCCACTTCACCAGTAAATACATTGAACAACCAATTCGACACAAAGAGGTCGCGGGTAGAACGATCTATTTATTCTTTGCAGGCACCACCATTATCTCCCTAGTGGCGGGCTTACTGATCGCCTCAACCGCCTCTTCTACGATAAATATTGCTGGCACAAACCTAAAATTTGACTTAGCTAAAGTTGTTCAACACCCAGCCGTCTACAACGATGGTTGTCATGTGAACTATGGTGAAACCGAATCTGGTGATTGCACGTACGGAGATCGTGATTCGAAAACCACGATAGTTCTCTATGGTGATTCACATGCGGCACAGTGGTTTCCGGCCCTAGAAGAGTTAGCTCGTGACCGTGGATTTGCACTAGTTTCTCTCACTAAATCAGCGTGTCCGGCGGTCCAAGCTCCGCGCGATGACAAAGGTGCTTTCCAGAACTCTGATTGCAACCAATGGCGGGAGAATTCACTCGCTCGTATTAAGAAATTACAACCTGCGGCAGTCATCACCAGTAGTTTTCAATACTACGCTCCAGCTCGAGGCTCTTCAGATCGCGAAACCTGGTGGCGGGAGGGGCAAATTCCTTTACTTAAAGCTCTTGAAGGAACATCTGAGCATTTAATCTACATCAGTGACACACCCCGACCTTCCAGAGATATTCCGAACTGTTTAGCTTCACGGGACATAACTACCTGCAACACGACGAAGGAAACTCCTGTTCAAGTCATTAAGGGTTTTGAAGTAATTGATCCCACGCCTTGGTTATGTGCCAAGCTCTGCTTAGCTATTCAAGATGACTATGTCGTCTATCGTGATGGATCCCATATTTCCGTGGCGGCAGCATTAGCGTTGAAACAACAATTAGAGGCTGCTTTGCTATCAAAGGGGCTATTTTCTTAGAGCTATGGCAAGATGCGCTCCATGGCCGAGCTGATTTATTACTGCGGAACAATGGACAGCGGTAAGTCCACGCTGGCACTACAAACTGCTCATAACCACCAAAGCCGTGGGCGCACTGGGTTGATTTTCACCAATAATGACCGCGCAGGAAGCGGAGTTATTTCTAGTCGTCTTGGGTTATCGAGCCCTGCAATTGAAGTAACCCCAGAAATGGATCTACATAAACTCGTCGTAGATCAGCTATCTATGGGCGAGAGAATTGACTACATCATTTGCGACGAAGCTCAATTCTATGAGAGCGCACAAATTGAGCAATTAGCAAAAATTGTTGATGGGTTAAGTATTGATGTTTATGCCTTTGGTATCTTGGCCGACTTTCGCACCAAACTGTTTCCAGGTTCGGCTCGCTTAGTGGAATTAGCCGATCGCGTTAACACCTTGCAGGTTGAAGCGTTGTGCTGGTGTGGGTCACGAGCAACGCATAATGCGCGCACTATTGGTGGCGTAATGGTGGTCGAGGGTGAACAAGTCGTTGTTGGTGATGTGACAGCCGGTGCTGATGTTGCTTATGAGGTTCTGTGCCGTAGGCACCACATGCGTCAAGTGACCGCACGCGTTTCTGGGGCTGCACACACCTCATCTATTCCACTTCCATTTAAGGAATAGAGTTGCTGACTCCTATATGGAGTGAATGACTAGAGCAAATACAGGGGCGATAGCTAAAGCAGGCAAGAGGTTTCCCACCGCGACGCTTTTGAGATTCAAGAGTTTCAAAGCAATGCAGAGCAACATAATTCCACCGACAACTGTCATCGCATCCATCTGATAACCGGAAAGAATTGCTCCCAATCCAAATCCGATCACGGTCCAAACACCTTGATAAATTCCTACAGGAATCGATGAGGCAGCCACGCCCCAGCCCAATGTTGTTGCAAAGGCCATAGCTGCAAAAAAGTCGAGTGTGCTTTTCAAGATTAACTGATCTATACCTGTTCCCATGCCATCACTAATGCTTCCAAGTATTGCTAGAGGTCCGATGGCAAATAACAATGAGGCGGTCACAAAGCCTTGAACAAATGATGAGTCACTAGAGGCATTGAACTTAACTCTGAGCTTCTCCCCTAATGAGTCCAATCTATTTTCTATCTTTAGGGCAGAACCAATTAGCCCACCAATTAAAAGAGAACCAAGGACTACGAGCAATGTCCAACCTTTAGGAAGTGCTTGGCTATAGCGATCTGACCATAATGGAATCAGGGCAGATGCAGCGCCCAGGAGAGTGACTAATCCCAAAACATCAGTCAATAGAGTTCTGGTCCGGCTATTCATTCGATTTCCGACAAGAACTCCAAGTGATGCGCCAGAAATGATGGCCAAAATATTTATTACCGTGCCAACACCAGGAAACATATGCTGATTATACTCATGCAATGTCGAACCCATTCATAGAGTTCCTGCGTCCTCACAAAACAGTTCCTCACACTCCATGGACTGCAACATCTAGATGGGATCTATCCCCCGTCAGAACTATTGTTCTTTTTTTTGGTCTATTCATTTTCGGACTTGGTGATTCGCTTTTAATCCAAAGCCAGATAGGTAATGCTCCATGGTCGGTATTAGCTCAAGGTGTATCAAATCGTCTTGATGTAACCATGGGTTGGTCTACTTTTGCCATCAGTTCGTTTGTTCTTCTACTGTGGATTCCATTGAAGGAAAAGCCTGGTTTTGGAACCCTTTCAAACATTGCACTCATCGCCATTGCAATACAAGTAGGCGTAACAATTTTTCCAGATCAAGATTCTCATCTTGCAGGCATTCTGTACTGTCTATTGGGTATTGCGATGGTTGGCTTGGGATCTGCTCTGTACATAACGTGTGGACTAGGTTCTGGTCCCCGTGATGGTTTGATGACCGCCCTTCATCACAAGTCAGGAGTTCGAATAGGCCGAGTCCGCATGGGCATAGAAGGCACGGTTTTGTTAGGAGGATGGCTTCTCGGCGGGACCGTTGGACTCGGTACTTTGCTCTTCGCCACGCTTATTGGGCAATCTATTGCCATTTCCCTGGGAGTCGTTTCACGACTTACCGGAAGGTAAGGCCTAGGCTCTAATCATCTTCCCAGGGTTGTGCGCCCTATCGCACACGGGGTCGCAAACACCCCCGTTAACAAAATTAGAAAGGCTCTACTCATGCTGGATTCGTATTTCAAAATCTCAGAACGAGGTTCATCAATAGCCCAAGAGGTTAGAGGTGGACTTGTTACATTCTTCACGATGGCATACATCGTGGCCCTCAATCCACTAATCCTCGCCACAACCGATGGTGCAGGACAATTTATCGGTGGTGGCGATAGAACTAACGCGATCATCATTGTTGCAGCAGGAACTGCATTAGTAGCAGGCATTCTGACAATTCTTATGGGCGCTGTTGCCAAATTCCCTCTTGCACTTGCTACGGGCTTAGGTCTAAACACCTTTGTTGCAGTTTCAATTGCAAAGAATTCAACCTGGGCACAAGCCATGGGATTGGTTCTGATCGAAGGAATTTTAATTCTGATTCTAGTTTTAACTGGATTTAGAGTCGCTGTTTTCAAGGCTATTCCAACCGCCCTCAAAGTTGCGATCTCTGTTGGTATCGGTTTATTCATTGCCTTGATTGGTCTAGTTGACGCTGGCTTCGTAAGAAGAACTCCAAACGTTGTGTGGGGTAGCAACAATTCCAAGCCTTCAGCGGTTCCACTAGAGCTTGGCGATGGTGGACAACTTGTTGGATGGCCAATTGTTGTCTTTGCTTTTGGTCTTTTCTTAACAATCGTTCTTATGATCCGCAAGATAAAGGGTGCGATTCTGATTGGAATCGTTTCATCAACAATTCTCGCCTTGATCGTTGAGACACGTTTTAAGATCGGAAACAGCTTTATTAGCCCTACAGAGTCCAATCCTCGCGGATGGGGTCTAAATACTCCAGCATTACCGAAGGACTCAACAGGTGCGCTCAACCTTGCTGACACACCACGCTTTGACACTCTTGGTTTAGGTTTCGAAGATATCTTCGGAGCATTCACTAATCCAAAGACAGGTGCTTTGGCGGCTTGCCTCCTAGTGTTCACACTGCTTCTTGCAGACTTCTTCGACACTATGGGAACTATGACAGCGATCGGCAATCAAGCTGGTCTAGTCGATAAAGATGGAAATGTTGAAGGCGCGAACAAGATCCTGATCGTTGACTCAGTTGCTGCTGCAGCTGGTGGAGCTGCCGGTATCTCTTCTAATACAAGTTACATTGAATCGGCATCGGGCGTAGGTGAAGGTGCACGAACGGGCCTAGCCTCAATCGTTACCGGTATCGCTTTCTTGTTAACGACATTCCTTGCACCTCTTGTAGCAATAATTCCTTATGAGGCTGCAACACCTGCCTTAATTATTGTTGGATTCCTAATGATGGGACAAGTAAAGAACATTGATTGGGATGATTTAGGTATTGGAATTCCAGCATTCCTAACAATCATCTTGATGCCATTTACTTACAACATCTCAGTGGGTATCGGTGCAGGCTTTGTTACTCACGTGGTAATCCGTTTAGTTCAGGGACGCGGCAAAGAAGTACATCCATTGCTTCTTCTCGTCTCAGGTCTATTCATGGTCTACTTCCTAGCCTCTCCGATTAATTCTTGGATTGGCTAGAAACTATTAGCAAGAAGGGCCCTCGGGAAACCGGGGGCCCTTTTCTATTACCTGAAGATGCTTACCAATTAATCACGCTTTGATTATCTGATAATAAAATCTGATTGCATCTAGAAAATGGCTTAGATCCAAAGAACCCTCTATACGCTGAAAGTGGGCTTGGATGGACCGATTCAATGCGCCTTTCTGCCGGGAAAAACGACGATAGCTCCCCCGCATTTTTTCCCCACAGGATTGCTACTACTTCGCGCTTACCTAATTCTTGAGCAATACTTTGAGTTACTTCCTGCCAGCCGAAGTCAGAGTGGGCAAGTGATGTGCCGACTTCTGTTGATAGAACTCGATTAACGAGTAGAACTCCCTGACTAAACCAATCTGTTAAATCCCCATCTAGCCTTTCGACCCCCACATCCGATGCTAACTCTGCAAAGATGTTTCGTAGAGAAGGCGGAAGAGGAGACACCGATTTATTGACTGAAAAAGCTAAACCATTTGCATGACCTTTTGATGGATATGGATCCTGTCCAAAAATTACGACTCGTGAACTTTCTATAGAGCGTGAAAGGGTTCTAAAAACACTTTCAAATTCAGGCGCACAATCAATATTGAGCAATCTTTCCTCAATCTGATCTATCAAAACTTTATGCTTACTAAGTACTAACTTCCAATCTGAGTGAAGTTGGTCAAATAGATGCGCGGGCAAAGTAGCGACCGCCTTCTGGAGTTACTACGATATTTGTTCCAAAAACGGCAGAAACATGCTCAGATGTAATAACTTGAGAAATCGGACCTGACACAGCGATAGCACCGTCCTTGAGCAAAAGTGCATGTGTCGTTCCCACGGGAATCTCTTCTATGTGGTGGGTGACCAAGATTGTCGCTGGAGCTGCGGGATCTGCGGCGAAGTTTGCAAAGCGTTGCAACAAATCCTCACGGCCCCCAAGATCTAAACCAGCAGCGGGTTCATCCAGGAGTAACAACTCAGGATCTGTCATTAGCGCGCGAGAAATTTGGACTCTCTTCTTCTCGCCTTCACTCAAAGTTCCGTATATACGGTCCCCTAACTCTCTTACGCCAAAAGTTGTCAACAACGCCATCGCACGTGATTCATCCCAAAGATCGTAATCTTCATTCCATCTGCCGAGAATCGCATAGGCCGCTGTTAGAACGACATCCTTTACTGTTTCATCGTAAGGAATATCTTCGGCGATAACCGAACCGCAGATACCTATACGTGTCCTTAGCTCGAACAAATCCACCGAACCCATTTGTTTATCTAATACGCTCACTACGCCGCTGGTGGGAAACATTTTTGTTGCAAGAATCTGCAAAAGGGTGGATTTTCCGGCTCCGTTAGGTCCAAGGACAACCCAACGCTCTCCTTGCGAGATGGAGAAGTTGAGCGGACCCAAGATGACTCGATCACCTCTGCGAACTGAGACATCGCTCAGGCTCAAAACCGTGGTACCCATAGATGCAAAAGATAGTGGCTAGATTGACGAAGAGGCCGCTAAGCCTCGCCTGAACATGTAGTGATTCACGATAACCTTGCCCTCTTATGACACAAATTAACGCTGATGCAGAGCAATTCACCGGACTAATCCTTTTAACTGGTACAGACAAGCCTGGGATTGCTGCCTCGCTTTTCGAGAGTTTGGCTCCGTTCTCTGTGGCAATAATTGATATCGAACAAATAGTGATCAACAATCGATTGATCTTGACCGTACTCATTAGCGCAAATCCTGCCCACCAAGGAGCAATTGAAGAGGATCTCAATCTTTGTGCGAGCTCACTTGATGTGGATATTGCAACCCTTTTTGGAAAAGGAGTACTGGCGCAATTGCCCAAGGAGTTAGTTGAAGTCCTAATCAGATCACCGAAATTACGTCCAAGTTCTCTCGCCCTCGTTTCACAGGCCATCACTCAAACGGGCGCAAATATTGTGAGAATCAATCGAGTCTCTGAGGACCCCACCTGTATTTCATTAATGGTAACTGGCGCACAACACAGTGCACTTGAACTCTCCCTTCAATCATTGATATTTGAAGATGCTTCTGTGATCGAAGTTAACAAAGTTTAATTACATGGCCTTCATCAAACGATTAGTTCAATTCGATGTTGATTCAACCTTTATTCAACAAGAGGCCATAGAGTTACTAGCTGCCAAGGCTGGCGTCCTTGATGAGGTATCAAGAATCACTGAATCAGCCATGCGTGGTGAAATGGATTTTGAGCAAAGTCTGCGCGCCAGAGTTGCTCTGTTGAAGGGCCTTGATCAATCTGTAATCTCTGAAGTTCAAGCAGAGATCACAATGACAGATGGGGCGCGTGAACTCGTTTCAACCTTACACTCAAAGGGACATAGTGTTTCCTTAGTCTCAGGCGGCTTCATAGACATTATCGAACCAATGATCAAGGAACTATCGATTCAGTATTTCAAAGCTAACAAACTTGAAATAATCAACTCAGTCCTAACCGGTGGTTTAGTTGGCCCAATTATTGACCGAGCCGCAAAAGGATCCGCGTTAATTGAATTTGCATCGATGAGTGGAGTAGAGATAATTCACACGGTCGCTATCGGTGACGGGGCTAATGACCTAGACATGATGGCCGCGGCTGGATTGAGCATCGCCTTTAATGCCAAACCCATTGTGATTGACGCTGCAGATCTATCTATAACCGAACCATCTTTGAGATCAGTTATTGATTTAATCCAATTACAGTAAAACTACAATCTGCAGGCGTGGATGTCTGTAACAAGAATTCCTCTTGCACCCAGCGCCCACAGCTCATCCATCACTTGATTAGTTTCTTTTCGCAAAACCATGGCACGGACCGCCACCCAATCCTGCTTTTGAAGCGGTGAGATAGTTGGGGATTCCAAACCAGGAGTTATTGCACAAGCTTTCTCAACCAACGACTTAGGAATGTCATAGTCGAGTAGGACATAACGCCTTGCAGTTACCACACCTTGCAGTCGACGGTTGAGAATCTCTAACTCTGCAGGTAAAGGTGAATTTCTTCGAGAAATTACTACGGCCTCACTTGTCAGTATTGGATCTCCAATTACCTTCAAACCTGCTTGTCGCAACGTGTTGCCAGTACTCACGACATCAGCGATCACATCAGCCACACCTAGTCGCACACTGCTCTCCACTGCCCCATCTAAACGAACGACTTCAGCTTTAATTCCCAGAGCATTAAGGCTGTGCTCAACAAGACCAGGATATGCAGTTGCTATTCGCTTTCCTGCAATGTCTTTCAATGACCAATCTGTATCGATGGGTACGGCGAATCGAAATGTGGAAACGCCAAAATCTAAAGACAAAATTTCTTCGGCCTGTGCTCCTGAATCAATCAAAAGATCGCGTCCGGTTATTCCAGCTTCCAACTCCCCTGATCCAACATATACAGCAATATCGCGAGGTCGTAGATAGTAAAACTCGACACTATTGTCATTATCGATCAGAACAAGATCGCGAGTATCTGATCGTTGGCGATATCCTGCTTCCTTTAGAATCTGAATCGAACTATCTGCCAATGAGCCTTTGTTCGGAACCGCTATTCTCAACATAGATTCCTCCTACAGAAACTTATAAATGTCGTTGATGGAAAGTCCTCGTGCCAGCATCAATGTCTGTAGGTGATAAATCAACTGACTGATTTCTTCTGCGAGAGCTTCATCAGATTCATGTTCTGCGGCGAGCCAGACCTCCCCAGCTTCTTCGAGAATCTTTTTACCGATACTGTGAATCCCAGAGTCAAGGGCAGCTACGGTGCCAGAACCTTCTGGACGGTTTGCTGCTTTCTCGCTCAATTCTGCCCATAAACTCTCAAAGGTTTTCATGCTCAAAGTTTACTAGAGACTCACTTATTCCCGCAGGCAGTTGCAAACTCTCGCAACGAGACCACCATCGCAGCGGGATCTGGTGCATTAAAGACAGCGCTACCGACTACAAATGTATCGGCACCTGCATCCAATGCGATTTCAATGGTTTTCATAGATATTCCGCCATCTACCTGTAACCAAATTGGCCTATCACCGATCATTTGTCGAGTACGGCGCACCTTATCCATCATGTCTTCCATAAAACTTTGTCCGCCAAAACCTGGTTCAACCGTCATGATCAAGAACATATCGACATCATCTATGACTGATTCGTATTGAGTTATGTCAGTCTTTGGCTTGATACCTAAGCTAGAGCGGGCGCCAGCCTTGCGAATATTTCTTAGAGTTTGTGGAATATTGGTCGTAGCTTCGGCATGAATTGTGACTGAGGCGCATCCAATTTCTGCATACTGAACTGCAATGTCATCTACTTGGGCCACCATTAGATGTGCATCAACGGGTAACACCGAGGAGGAGATAATTGACGAAGCTGCTGCGAAATCAAAAGTAAAATTTGGTACAAATATGTCATCCATGACATCCAAATGCAGAAGATCTGAGACCTTTGCTATTCGTTCGATTTCACTATTTAACTGAGAGAAATCTGCATTCAAAATGCTCGGAGTGATTCGGATTTCACGACTCATGGTCAAATCTTAACCAATGTCTTTCCGGAACAGCGCTAAGTACATTGCATCCGTGCCATGCTTATGGGTCCAAAGTGACATTGCACCATCTCTTGTGGCCTCTTTCAGATTCTCCGGCAAGTACTCCTCTACTGGAACCTGAGTTAAATCAGAATGCTTCTTCTTAACATCTGCGATTTGGATAGTCGTTTCAGCTAGATGAGGCGAACACGTTGCATATCCCAAAATACCACCGGGATTAAGAGCCTGAACTGCCGAGTCAATCAGTTCGCGCTGCAATTGGGTGAGCGCTCTTAGATCCTGCAAGGTTCGTCGCCATCGAACTTCGGGTCGACGTCGTAATGCTCCAAGACCTGTGCATGGTGCGTCAATTAAAATTGCATCGAATCTTTCACCAGAGGATCCAATAGTTCGACCATCAGAGACCAAAACCTTTGCTCCTTGAACAACCTGTCGAACAAGCTCAGCTCGTGCCTCTGAAATTTCGTTTGCTACAAATGTAATCCCTTTACCTCGTGCAATATTGGATAACAGAGCGGCTTTACCGCCTGGTCCTGCACAAAGATCTAACCACTTGGCCCCACCTGCTGCTTTTGTGAAAACTTCAGCAACAAGTTGAGACCCTTCATCCTGAACACCAATTTTTCGCACCTTTATCAAATCTAAGAGGCCAGGATTACCCTTCCAGTGAGCACCAAAGGAAGAGAATTCCGTTGGCTCAGCACCAATTTCGATTAAGTCCTGTTGATTAGATAGACCTGGCCATGAGACCAAGGTCGGTGTTGCTGGCTCATTGTTTATTTTTAAGGCTAATTCAACTTCGGGCCAACTTTTTAAGAGATCAAAGTATGCAGACACAATCCATTCTGGATGTGAAAATCTGATTGATAGTCGCTCAACTGGGTCAGTCATGTCATCTAAAGGCGTAAACCAATCTTCCAATGATTTACGAGTCACACTGCGCAAAAGAGCATTAACAAAACTTGCCTTTGACTCTCCAATTCTCTTTCTTGCGACCTCCACCGTTGCAGCAACTGCGGCATGGTCCGGAATTCTCATTTCATGAATTTGGTGAACGCCAAGTCGACAGATATCCACGATACCTGGGTCAACCTCTGACCAAGGACGATCACTGATTTGGGCCAGAACCCAATCGTGTTTTCCTTGCATACGTATCGTGCCGTAGAAAAGCTCCGTGACTAGAGAGCGATCGCGCTCATCTAGTTTGCTGGCATTGAGTGCTTGCGGCAACAATAAGTTCGAATATCCCTCTTTGCGATTAACTTCAGTTAACAGGTCAAAGGCCAACAATCGTGCTGCATCTGGTTTTGGCGATTTGAAGGTATTGCGCCGAGCCTCAACCAAAGACTTCACCAATATTCAAACGTGCTCCACGTGCCCAATCAATCGCATCCATCTCTTTCTTACCTGCCGGAACAACTCGGAGAATCTCCAGTGATCCATTTTCACAAGAAACAAATACAGATTTATCAATTATGGATACTTCACCTGGCGTTCCCATCAAAGAACTGGGCTTACCTGTAGAACAAATTTTGAATGGCTCACCTCTCCATAGGGTCCAAGCTCCGGGCTCGTATGTGAATGCCCGAACAGCATTAGAAATGTGCGTTAAATCTTTTGTGAAATCTAGCCGTGCCTCTGCCTTCTCAATTTTTGCCGCTATAGAAACATCGCCATCTTGCGCCTTAGGTAAATCTCCATTTTTAATCATTTCTAGGGATCTCTGCACAACGCTCGGTCCAAGGTCGGCAAGATGTCTAAGTAACTCAAAACTTCGCCACGACGGTTCTATCTCTAAGGTTTCTTGGGCGAATATTGGACCTGTATCCATTCCCTTTTCTAACTGGAAAACGGATACGCCAGTCATCGTGTCACCATTGAGCAGAGCTCTTTGAGCCGGTGCTGCTCCTCGGTATGCAGGTAGTAGGGAAAAATGCAGATTCAGAAAACCAAATTTAGGCAGAACTAAAACGTTGAGTGGTAGTAGAACGCCATAACCGATTGTTAGGACTAGATCTAGATGCTCTATCTTTCCAATGAGTTCCTGTGATTCCTCAGGCTTTAAGACGGCAATCTGCTTTGTCTCAGCCCAATCTGACACCGCCGATTGCTGGAGTAGTCGACCTCGACCAGCAGGTCTGTCAGGTTGGGTAATAATCAGATCAATCACATGCTCGGATTGGAGCAACCAATTCAAAGTTGGTATTGCTACATCCGGAGTAGCCGCTACTCCGATACGCACTAAGAAATCCGTCCGAAAAATGAATGTGGAGAATCTTTCACCTGAATAGAGCGTCCTTGTTCGGCCGCAAGATTAAACCAATCAGACTCACGAATCTCCTTCATGGCTAATTTGCGGTCCTCTGGAAGCAATTTATCGATGAAGAGTATTCCGTCTAGATGGTCTGTCTCGTGCTGCAACGCTCGCGCTAGGAACTCAGAGCCCTCAACCATGATTGGCTCGCCATACATATTAAATCCCCTTGCTACAGCACGCATAGCCCTTGGAGTTTCATATCGTAACTCCGGAAAAGAAAGACAGCCTTCTTCTCCCTCTTGCATCTCTTCACTCAGGGTTAAAACCGGATTGATCAGATGACCCAACTGCTCATCTACATCCCAGACAAACACTCGAAGCGGAACTCCTATTTGTGGAGCAGCTAATCCAGCACCCGGTGCATCAAGCATGGTGTCGGTAAGGTCTTGAACTAATACGCGCAATTCTTTATCGAAATCGGTAACCAAAGATGCCGGTGTCGTAAGGACCGGATCACCAAAGAACCTAATTTCTTGAATAGACATGTCCGTATTCTAGCAATTCATTACAGCGAATACGGCTCAACTCTGAGGGTGAATAGATCTTTCTTGGCAATACTCCGGCGACGCTGAAGTTCATGGACAACTTCAATGAGTTTTCCAGAATCCTCCATGTCTGAATGGATGATTATCTTTACCTGTCCCTTCGCAATTTCCGTAGGACCATAAACTTTAGTTGATGTGGGCAATCTTCCATCGGTTACTGACTTTCTTAGCCCATTCACAATCTGGACTCCAATGAGTTTATCCATGGCCAGAGCGACAGAAAAGACTGTTGGCGGTAAACGAAGTTCTGCGCGATCACTTAGTTCGCGCTTAATCAATGGCGCAACATTCCATCTGGCGATTGCAGCCGTTATAGGGTGTGAATCATCGATTACTAAAAGTACTGAGCCCTGAGCTGATATGAGCGAAGAAGTTTCCAGAAATAACTCTCGTGCTCTCTCCTGTGTTCGCAAATCTGTGTGAGAAAAAAATCGCATGCCATCTAGAATCACAACCGCTGCATAGCCTCCTTCTACCAAAGGTTGAGCACCCGCCGTTGCGAGGATAAGCGAAGGTTTAGATTCGACTCGATCCTTAATTACATCCCCAGCGCTGACAATGACGGGATAGTTGGGAAAAGCACGCGAGATTTCCTCTGCTGCACGCTCAATACCCCGCCCAGCTAAATACTGTTTATCACGGTTACAAAAAGTGCACTTCCAGTCCGAAAATGCGGTCCCGCAATGCACGCATGTCGGTGCTTGGTTCTTTGCTGCTACCGACAATCGTCCTCCACAACCGCATGTGGCAACGTTTCTACAATGAGAACAAAGGAGTGCATTTCCATACCCCTTGCGCGGTGCAATAAAAAGAACAGGACCTGTTGATAACGCCTTTTTTATGTCAGCAAAGATTCGCCCTGGTAAAAGAGTGCCATCGGTGGGAGTAAAGGCTTTAACATTGACAACTTCTTTGGCATTGAAGTATTTAACTTCTCGATCTTCAATTAATTGTGAAACATCAATGGATGGAGAAAAGCCAGTAAGGATGAGCTTGACAGATTCTCTCTTGGCTCGCATAAGAGCAACAGTTCTAGAATTCCATCCCGGAGACCTGACTTCATAATGATCAGGCGATGATTCTTTATGAATTATTAACGTAGACAGATCCTTCATTGGAACAAAGACCGAACTGCGAGTTCCGATAACGACATTGTTGCTGCCATGCATGGCTACTAGAAAGTTACGATATCTCTCTTCTCGGGGCATAGCTGCCGTGATCTTCAGAGCTTGCATGCTCCTCCTAGAAAGAGCGTCAATCACCAGATCAACGTCCTTTTCATCCGGTGCAACAATAAGAACTGAGCCAGTCAATGGATTGTCTGCAACCATCGCTGCAATCTGATCTTGGGCTGTTTTAAAAGGAACAAGAGTCCTGAATTCGACTGAGAACTTAGCTGCGACTGACACGTTAAGAATCTCTTGCTCGAAACCTTTATCAATCGAAGCCACCCGTGGTGGAATAGCCGAGCGAATAACATCCCAAGGATTGCAGGCATAATGCGCTGCAACATCATTAATCAAGGACAAACTTTGTAGGGTAGCTATCGGTAATGGTGAAAGCACTTTGGAAATACTCTTCAACTCCCCCGCTCTCTCCGGAGATGCAACACGCTCAACGACTATTCCTTCAGTTTCTCGACCTCCGAAAGGAAGTTGAACTCGCACTCCTGTTTGGACTGAGGAACTAAGTTTTTCGGGGATCTGATAGTCATAGATCTGATCCAAATGAAACACACCAGTGTCTACGCGCACGCGCGCGAAAGGGGAAACCGAAGCTATAGGCCCAGAAGTCGCAGCAGCAACTTCAGCCTTTAGTCGAAATAGCTTCGCTGCAGCCACCGACTACTTGATTGCGTCTTGGAGCGCGCTTACTCGATCTGTTTTTTCCCACGCAAACTCAGGAAGTTCACGACCGAAGTGCCCGTATGCACTTGTGAGCGAATAGATAGGACGAAGCAAATCGAGGTCTCTAATGATGGCTGCTGGTCGAAGATCAAAGACTGATAGAACCGCGTCTTGAATTTTCGCTACAGGCACTTTCTCAGTTCCAAAAGTCTCTACGAAAACGCCGACAGGCTGTGCTTTTCCGATGGCATATGCAACCTGAACCTCACATCTAGTCGCTAGCCCGGCTGCAACGACGTTTTTTGCTACCCATCGCATTGCATATGCAGCTGAACGGTCAACCTTAGAGGGATCTTTTCCACTAAATGCTCCTCCTCCGTGTCGAGCCATGCCGCCATACGTATCCACAATAATCTTGCGACCAGTTAAACCCGCATCTCCCATCGGGCCACCAATAACAAAGCGGCCGGTTGGGTTAATCAATGTGCGAAGTTCTGACTTCGGTAGATCTATCGTCGATAATATTGGGTCAATCACATACTCAATGATTTCAGGAGTTAACTTTTTAACTACATCAACTTCTTCTGCGTGCTGACTTGATATAACAACAGTATTCAGCGCGATCGCACGATCACCGTCGTACTCAATGGTTACCTGAGTTTTGCCGTCTGGTCGCAAGTATGGCAAGGCTCCTGATTTACGAACTTTAGTTAACTGCTGAGCTAAAGCGTGAGCCAGCCAAATAGGTAAAGGCATTAATTCTTTAGTGTCATCACATGCATATCCAAACATCAGGCCTTGATCGCCAGCGCCCTGTAGATCCAAAGGATCAACAGCCGAGGCAACTCTATGTTCATATGCATCATCGACACCCTGTGCGATGTCTTGAGATTGCTGTCCGATGGAGATGGAAACACCACAACTATTTCCATCGAAACCTTTATCAGATGAGTCATAACCAATATTTAGAACTGTATCTCGCACAATGCCCATGACATCTGCATAACCATTTGTAGTCACCTCACCAGCAACGTGTACTTGTCCGGTTGTGATGAGAGTTTCAACCGCAACGCGGCTCTTGGTGTCTTGAGACAAGAGTGAATCCAGAACTGCATCCGATATAGCATCGGCAATCTTGTCTGGGTGACCTTCAGTTACTGACTCTGAGGTGAAAAGGCGCTTTGACATTGTTCAACCTAACTGCCGGATGGCGTGATCAAGAAGTAAATTTCCGAGAGCGTCTTTGGAGACTTCCTTGACCGCTATATCCGCATCATTGCGTAGGAGAATGGTACCCATAGTTTGCTCTTGACCAAATATCGCCCCGCCTGAAACGTCGTTGACATAAATCAGATCAAGCCCCTTTGCTTCGAGCTTTCTGCGGGCTTCTTGCAGATGGTCCTTGGTTTCAGCGGCAAAGCCAATGACTATTTGATTCTGCTTGATAGAGGCTAACGAGGCTAGTAAGTCTGGATTCTCCTCTAGTTCAATGCTACCCAGGAGGGCTTTTTTGATTTTATCTAATGACAAATTCTTAGGTTTCGCATCTGCCACAGCAGCACTCATGATTAAAACATCACACCGAGGGAATTGCTCTAGCAACACAGCCTGCATATCAGAGGCACTTTCAACTTTGCTCACTTCGATTCCATCTAGGTTGGAGGTCTCAAAGTTTGCTGCAATGAGATGAACCTGCGCCCCGCGATTACGAGCCGCCAATGCAATTGCAATACCCTGTTTCCCAGAAGACTTATTTCCTATGAATCGAACTGGGTCTATCGCTTCTCTTGTTCCACCTGCCGTTACCAGAATGCGTCGACCAACTAGGTCCTGAACATTTCCTGTCACATCATCAAATTTCTTGATGATCGCTGGCACCTCTGGAAAGCGGCCAGGTCCGATATCACTTCCAGTTAACCGGCCAACATCTGGCTCCATAACAATGAATCCACGGCTACGCAATGTCGCAACATTTGAAACTGTAGCCGGGTCTAACCACATCGAAGGATGCATAGCCGGAACCAACATCTTCGGAACATCTGAAGCAAGTACCAAATTTGTTAAAAGATCATCTGCTCTTCCAGCAGCAAGTCGTGCAATGAGATCCGCGGTGGCAGGTGCGATAAGGAAAAAGTCTGCGGTTTCGGCAATTTTAATGTGAGGAACTGTATGAACGTTTTCCCAGACCTGTGTGTTCACAGGACGACCAGACAAAGCTTCCCAGGTTGCTCTCCCAACAAAGTTAAGCGAAGAGGGGGTAGGGACTACAGTTATTGTGTATCCACGGTCCTGTAACCGACGCAGGAGTTCACAGGATTTATATGCCGCAATACCGCCACCAACGCCGAGTACTACCTCACGGCCAACCAGTGACATATGAGAAATTAAGCTGTTGGCTCGAGATTTTCGATTGTAAGAAGTCCTTCATTGATCTCGCGAAGTGCGATTGATAGAGGCTTCTCATGTACATGCGTCTCAACTAGAGGTCCGACGTACTCGAGCAGGCCCTCTCCTAGTTGGGAGTAATAAGCATTGATCTGACGAGCGCGCTTTGCCGCATACAGCACCAGGCTGTACTTGGAGCCACTCTTGTCTAGAAGTTCGTCAATTGGTGGATTTGTTATGCCATCCATGGTGTCCCCGCTTCGTTGATCAATAAACCTTATGAATTCTGGGATAACTCTATCAGTTTTCCGACCACGCTCTCGACCTGGTCATTCACCAGAACTACATCGAAAAATGAGGCCGCAGCCAGCTCCTCCTGAGCCAATCTCAACCTTTCGGCTCGTCTATCAGGCCCATCGGTACCGCGACCCTCAAGCCTTGAGACCAACTCTTCCCATGAAGGTGGTTCCAGAAAAATAAGCACTGATTGGGGTAGATGAGCTTTAACTTGCTTTGCACCTGCAATCTCAATTTCCAGTAGAACGTTCTTTCCAAGAAGCAAGGCGTGTTCAACTTTCTCCTGCGGAGTCCCATAGCGATTTCCCGCGAATTCTGCCCATTCAAGAAATTCTTTAGCATTGATCATTCTCGTGAACTCTTCTTCGCTCACGAAAAAGTAGTCCTGACCATCAACTTCATTCGCCCTTGGCTTCCTCGTAGTGGCACTAACGCTAACCCAGAAGTCACCTGCCTCTCGCAACTCCTTGGCGACCGTACTCTTACCTACACCTCCGGGGCCAGACAAAACTAAGAGTTTTCCGGGCTTAACAGCATGTTCTGACTTCATAAACTCCTCGCGCAATTGTTTGATTTGAACGCGACCTAATCCCTGCATTCTACGAGTTGGAGAAATATTTAATCGCTCCATCAGAGTTTGTGCCCTTATCTTCCCAACTCCCGTTAAGGATTCAAGTAATTCTTTCACGCGCATCTTTGCAATCGCATCATCATTCTTTGCAAGATCCAAGATAGTGTCGATTGAGAATTCGCCAGTTCTAAGCTTGAGCTTAACTTCTGCTCTACGCTTTCTAGACGCAGCAGCTTTGAGCAACGCTTCTTGGCGCTGTTCAAGGGTTAACTGTGGTGGCAATCCCATAGGGTAAATCTAGCGTTTAATCTAGATAAGTTCTGAGGCTATTTGAGCGGCGCGATCGCGCATCGCACTGGCACCGTGACTCCAACTCTGAGTGATCGGACGCCCAATCACAACAAAGTTTGCTCCGGCGTTAATGGCCTCTTTAGGCGTCATAGTTCTGACTTGATCATCACCTGATGTGGAATCGGCCGGACGCACACCAGGAGTAATAATGATTGGCTCAGAACCAACTTGAGCCCTAATTGCTTGGATCTCTAGTGGTGAACAAACAATCGCCCCTGCTCCGGCTCTAACAGCAACCTTGGAAAGAGCCAGAACCGAATCCAAAGCGTTCGCTTTGTAGCCTATTTCGACAACATCATCTTCAGAAAGGGAAGTAAGGATGGTTACTCCCGTTATATCAGTTAAAGGAAGTGCGTCGACTGCTGCCTTAATCATGGCAAAACCACCCGATGCATGCACCGTTAGAAATCGAGGCGATAAATGAGCCACTGCTTTTGCTGCACCACTGACCGTGTGGGGAATGTCGTGCAACTTTAAATCAAGAAATATCTCAGAATCGGTGACATCTTTCACCGCTTTCACGCCATCGCTTCCAAAAGTCAAAAAGAATTCTAAGCCAAGTTTGTAAACAGAAACAAGATCCTTGGTTGACTTCACCCATTCAATTGCAGTGGCTAGGTCAGGTGTGTCAACGGCTAAAATGATTGGGGCTTTAGGCATTTGATTCCTCGGTCTCTGGGCGATGTGCGAAACCGACCGCTTGCTTAAGAGAAGTAAAGCCACGATCAATGAGAAGTTGTTTTAATTCACTTTGAATCTTCATGATGGCCGTTGGATTGCCAAAACTTGCAGTGCCGATGGACACTCCGCTCGCTCCAGCTAAAATCATTTCAAGTGCATCTTTTCCTGACGAAACACCTCCCATTCCCAAGATTGGAACCTTAGGAAGTGCTGCATGAACTTGATAAACCGCTCTTACTGCAATTGGTCTAATCGCAGGTCCAGATAATCCACCGGTCTTGCCCCCCAAATGAGGGCGCATCGTGTCAACGTTAATCACCATTCCGAGAACGGTGTTTATTAGTGCCAAACCATCTGCGCCTGCGTCAACAACGCCACGAGCAATCGAAACAAGATCTGTAACATCTGGGGAAAGTTTTGCAATTATTGGTAACTCTCCCCCGATAATTCTGCGAACTCCGTCAATCACTCTTCTAGATGCTTCAGGATCACACGCGAAAACTAAACCTCTATTTTCAACATTAGGACAAGAAATATTGACCTCTAATGCACTGATGCCTGAAACTGAGCGGAGCTTTCTAGCAAGGGTTGAATACTCCTCTACAGTCTCCCCTGCTATAGAAACGATAATGCGCGCTTTCTGCTCGACTAAGTAAGGAATGTCCTTTGCTATGAAGGCATCGATTCCAGGACCTTGTAAACCTATTGAATTCAGCATCCCACTGGGGGTTTCAGCCATCCGTGGAGTTGGACGACCGTTGCGAGCCTTGGACATAACCGACTTAGTTACAACTCCACCCATTTCACGAAGCGGAAAAAATTGAGCCAATTCACGACCTGAGCTAGCGCATCCACTTGCAGTAAAAGTTGGAGCGGGAAACCAGGTATTACCTATCGTGGTTGAAAAATCCAATGAACTCATAATTGTTTACCAACCTGACTCCACTGAACTTTTGATCCATCCATTACTGGTCCATCTATACATGAGCGAAGCATCGAAACAGTTCCATCCTCATTTTCAACAGGAAGGACACAGGTCATGCACACACCGATTCCACATGCCATAGCTTCTTCAACTGCGCATTGATGAACTACCGAAAACTCATCTGTAATCTTTGTAATGGCAGACAACATAGGCATAGGTCCACAGGAGTAAACAACAGCAATGTTTAAGTCTTTAATAATCTCCGGAATCGGATCTGTGACTCTGCCTGCTTGTCCCATTGAGCCATCTTCCGTGTAAATTCGCATCGAGTTAACAGCTCTCTTACCTTCCATCGGTGCATAGATCTTTGATGCAGTACTTGCACCAAGCAACATATCTACTCGGCAGCCTCTCGCATTAAGAACCTCAGCCAAGCCAAAAAGTGGTGCCGAGCCATAACCACCACCAACTAATAGAACCGGAACAGCTTCTGTGGGAATACCGAAAGAGGTTCCAAGAGGTGCAACGATGTCCAAAACAACACCTTCACCTTGCGCGCATAACCACTTACTTCCCTGGCCGTGTGGAGCAACTATAAGTTCCA
>NZ_JBIKSG010000037.1:0-9086 GCF_044348745.1 Candidatus Planktophila sp. | reverse complement strand
GGCACACTCACGCTTGTAAGTGGGTGGTGAGGGACTCGAACCCCCGACCCGGTGATTAAGAGTCAGCGCGCTCTGCTCTTCTTGTATCGAAACAGCACAACACCAATAACCTCATTAGCCGGAATCCAACCCCAACTACGTGAATCAGTGCTCTCATCATTATCGCCCTGCACCCAATAATTTCCTGCATGGAACTTTTGCACTCGCTTCACAAGAAAGATCCCTGGTCGCTCTTCGCGCTCAACCACAACAACCTTGCTGACAAGGGAGTCTCCGACCGCCTCTAAACCTGGCGCGGAATCTAACCAGCTGACAAATAACCAGTCGCCCTCTCGGTATGTGGGAAGCATGGAGCCGCCTGCAACCTTAACTGTGCCAAATTTGCTCACGGGCGGTAGTCTCGCACCATAAGCACTGCATTTCCATCACATCGATAAGTGCTTAATAGGGGAGAAGAAAATGTTTGCACCAAAGACAACTGTCTACGCACACTGTGATCTTCCATGTGGAGTTTACGATCCAGCGCAGGCAAAGATTGAAGCGCTATCTGTAAAGGCATGCATGGAAAAGTACGCAGCTAACTCAGACGCAGATTTCCGTTCACGTTCAGTGGCGATCAAAGAAGAGCGTTCACACCAGGTTAAGGAGCACCTATGGGTGCTATGGACTGACTACTTCAAGGCACCACACTTTGAGGCATACCCACAGTTGCACTCATTGTTTAATGAGGCAACAAAGCTTGCAGGTGCTGCAGGCACAAAGGGAACCCAAGATGTTGCAGTTGCAGATTCATTGATTGCAAAGATTGATGAAATTGCAGAGATTTTCTGGGCAACTAAGAAGGCTTAGTTTTTATTTATATCCTGAACTAGATTAAGAGCAGCGGTGCGAGCGAGGAAAGATACTCGCTCCACCGTTGATCTTTTTATCAATGCTGCTGCAATTTGGCGATCATGTTCATAGACTTCACACTCAAAAGTAATTTCTTTTCCCTCAATTTCAATCACGCGAGAAGTGCCACGAAGTTCTGCGCCAATACTTGCAGGCGATAATGAAATGAATTCAACACTTACTGGGATAGTTGTCTCTTCAGGTTCTAAGTAAAGATCTAGGGATAAAATGGCTGCGTGCTCCATCAAATTAATCAGTAGAGATGGTGCGATGATTGGAAGATCGCCTATTCCGATGGCAACAGATGTGTCGCCGGGGCGCACAACCATCTCTGTTAATCCAACTGCGCCTAGTACTTCTTCTGCAGCAATCACTCTTCATCCTTATGAAAACGAATCTCTTCGGTGTGCTCAATAGTGACCTCGCGGTGCTCAATCTGCCCGAACTCATCTATTTCAATTGATATTTCAGTCATGCTGTACTGGGTTACCACTTCGGTGAAGGCACCGGTCATTTGCCCATGTATTTGGCGATAAATCGCATCATGTAACTCTTCTGGTGCTTTTTCATCACAGCTGCGACGAAGCACATCTTGCATCAAGGAATGGATTGCTTGTTCATGGGCAAGTTCTGCTTCACATGCAGGACAGCTAGAGATGTGAACTTCAATTAAATTCATTTGTGGTGCTTCGATATTTCCCTCAATCAGCAACACAAATGAGTTCAATACTTCATTACATCCCAATGCAAAGTTGAATGTCATGGTTTCGCCCCCGATTTCTTATCGGTGCTATAGCCAAGTTCTTTCGCATACTCAGTTAACCGCTCACGCAGCTGTTTTCTTCCCCGATGCAGCCGTGACATGACAGTTCCTGCCGGAACTCCAACAATCTCTGCTATCTCCTTGTAGGAAAAGCCTTCAACATCAGCCAAGTAGACCGCTATTCGAAACTCTTCAGGAATATCTTGAAGTGCCCGCTTAATGTCGCTATCTGGCAGATTCTCTAACGCCTCAACTTCAGCAGATTTACCTTGGTCACTAGTGTGAGAGGCCGCATCTGCTAGCTGCCAATCCTCGATCTCGCCAGCACTTAATTGAGGGCGACGTTGATCCTTGCGATATGTATTGATAAAAGTTGTTGTTAAAACACGGTAGAGCCAGGCCTTTAAATTAGTTCCAGGTTCAAACTGATGAAAAGAAGCAAACGCTTTTAGATAAGTGTCTTGCACTAAATCTTTTGCATCATGTGGATTTTTTGTGTAACGAAGGGCAGCGCCATAGAGCTGGTCAGTAAATGCAAGGGCATCTCGCTCAAAGCGGACAGCACGTTCCGCTGAGCTCTCTTTAACTAGATCCGTTGACATCGCCTAAAACACTATCGCTAAAACAGGGTTTCTGGCTCTCCCAAAGGCGTTTCAACCGTCAACTCTTTTCCGTTATTTGCCACACTATTTACCAAATCTGACACTGGGCGAGCGATAACGATGGAATCAGGGTTCTGGACAACCATTAAGGATTTCAATTCATTGACATCGCTATTGCGAGGGTTGAGCCACGTATCCCAGCGATCTGGTGGCATGAAAACTGGCATTCGACTGTGAACAGTTTCTAGCTCACCTTGTGCTTCTTGCGTGATGATTGATGCGGTCTCAATTACTTCACCATTTTGGGCTGTCCAACTACTCCAGATCCCGGCAATCGGGAGTTGTCGGCCATCGCGGGCAGAAATATAGAAAGGCTGTTTAGGGCGGTATTGACCAAGTGCGGTTGCCCATTCGTAATAACCAGATGCTGGTATGAGGCAGCGCGTTGATCGAAACGCATTTCTAAATGTTGGCTTTTCGTGAATTGACTCACTGCGTGCATTGATCGCTCTAGATTGCGAAGCGCGGGCTTCTTGCATATCTGTTAACCAAGGTCCAATTAATCCCCACGAAACAGTTGCTAGAGCTCTTTCACTCTTGATGTCTTTACCTGTGCGGTCATTGGCGCGAATTATATAAATTGGATTTGTTGGTGCGATATTCCAATTGAGCGGCAAAGAGCTTTGTGGCGATATGCCGGTGACCTCGAACTGCTCCATGAGTTCGCGCATATCGGCTGTTTGCGCATAACGACCACACATAATTAAAGGGTATCGCAGGTATCGGCACGCGTTAGAATAAGGCGATGACAAACAACGCTCACTGGCCAGCGATTTATCGCGGCGCAACACCAGTTGATATCAGCGTTGTCATCCCTGGATCCAAATCTGTCACAAACCGTGCTTTGATTTTGGCTGCCCAAGCAAAGAGCACCTCAACATTGCGCCGCCCTCTTGTCTCACGCGATAGCGAGCTAATGGTTGCTGGCTTACGGGCGTTAGGGATTGGTATCGAAGAAAGCACAACAATTGTCGATGGAAATGAAGAGCTGCAATGGATTGTTACACCAGCGCCAATGCGCGGTGGGGTGCGCATAGATGTTGGCAATGCTGGCACTGTAATGCGCTTCTTGCCTCCATTAGCCGCCCTTGCAGATGGTGGAGTTATCTTTGATGGAGATCCACGTTCCTACGAACGCCCACTTGGCCCAGTAATCAAAGCACTTGAAGAGCTTGGCGTATCGATCGATCATGAAGATCGCTATAGCTTGCCTTTGAAATTAAATGCAACTGGCAAAGTTGGCGGCGGTGAAATCACAATTGATGCCAGTGAATCAAGTCAATTCTTGTCAGCCCTACTTTTAGTAGCACCTAGCTTTACTCGTGGGATAACTGTGAAGCATGAAGGTGGTTCATTGCCTTCAATGCCTCATATTGAGATGACAGTTGAAATGTTGCGGCAATTTGGAGCAACGGTTGAAGTTGATTCAGTTGCACAAACATGGAGTGTTAGGCCAGGCCCACTACTTGGTTTAGATTTAGTGATTGAGCCTGACCTTTCAAATGCTGCACCATTTCTATCCATTGCAATGGTCTGTGGTGGTCAAGTAGCAATTGCAGACTGGCCTTTGAAAACAACACAGCCAGGTGATCAACTACGAACAATTCTTTCGAATATGGGCGCACAGTTCTCTATTGGAGATAACGGTTTAACAATTATTGGCACTGGAAAAATTCATGGCATTGATGTTGATCTCCATGATGTTGGTGAATTAACCCCTTCTATTGCAGCTTTGGCAGCACTTGCCGATTCACCATCTCATTTGCGTGGAATCGGCCATCTGCGCAAACATGAAACAGATCGTTTAGCAGCGCTCACTCGTGAGATAAATGCACTTGGTGGCAAGGTCGTAGAGGAAGAAACTGCATTACACATAACCCCTGCACCACTACACAGTGGGGTTTTTCAAACATATGACGACCACCGATTAGCAACAGCTGGGGCTGTGCTGGGCCTAGCGGTCGAAGGAATTGAAGTAGAAAACATCGCAACAACAAGAAAGACATTGCCAGATTTTCCCGGGCTCTGGAGCTCTCTTTTACTATGAGTCCACGCGAATACGATGAATCAGATGCGCGAGTTCGCCCATCACGTAGCACTCGCCCTCGAAGTAAAGATCGACCATCACACAGTGATGCAATATCAGCATTAGTTACAACAGTTGATCGTGGCCGCCAGACCTGCATTACCGAAGATGGAACTATCGTCACCGCGATGCGTGCACGTGAGCTTGGTCCAAAATCTGTTGTAACAGGTGACAATGTTTCTATTGTTGGCGATGTAACGGGAGTGGACGGGTCTCTTGCTCGCATTGTTGCTGTTCAAGATCGTCGAAACTCACTGAGTCGCACGGTAGATGATGCTGCACAGGTGGAACGCACAATTGTTGCCAATATTGATCAGCTAGTAATTGTTGTGGCGGCGGCTAATCCAGAGCCACGTCGTGGTCTCATTGATCGCTTTTTAGTCTCGGCTTTTACAGAAGGAATTATTCCAAAGATCGTTGTAACAAAAACAGACATCAGTGATGTTCCTACATTTCTTGCAGAATATGCTGATCTTGATGTTGAAATCATTCACACGGCGATAAAGAGTGAGTCACGAGCAAAAGACTTAGCAAAACTACATCAGGTGCTTGAGGGAAAGATCTCAGTACTGGTTGGGCACTCTGGTGTTGGCAAATCAACTCTAATTAACGCACTTGTGCCCGAGGCAGATCGAGTGACAGGTGATGTAAATGAAGCAACGGGTCGCGGTCGTCATACATCTTCTAGTGCTATCGCATTGCCACTTGTAGATAGTGAAGGCTGGATTATCGACACACCGGGTATACGTGCATTTGGTTTAAGCCACATCGATAATCAAAGAATTGTTGATGCTTTTAGTGACCTATCTGAAGTAGCGGCAAATTGCCTTTCTAACTGCTCACACGCAGAGAGCTCTTGCAAATTAGATGCCTGGGCTAGTCCGGATGGGGTTGCAAATGCTCACCGAACTGCACGTCTGGCAAGCCTTCGATCATTGTTGGCGGTCAAAGATTCGTCTGCCTCAATAGTCGAGGAATAGACTGACACCACCATGAGCAACGATAAGAGTTCCAACGATCTGCAGGATGATCTAGCACTTGCCCATGCATTAGCTGATTTAGCCGATGCGATTTCTCTAGATCGCTATCAAGCACAAGATTTAGTCATAACAAACAAACCCGATAACACACCAGTGACCGATGCTGATCGCGCAGTTGAAACGGCAATCCGTGAGGCTTTAGCCACCCATCGCCCAACAGATGGCTTAGTTGGCGAAGAGTTTGGAAGCGACAAAGGAACATCAGGTCGTTATTGGGTGATTGATCCAATCGATGGCACAAAAAACTTTATGCGTGGCGTGCCGACGTGGGCAACTTTGATTGCTCTTGTAAGTGTTGACTCATCAGGTGTCGAAGAAGTTATTGTTGGCATTGCTAGCGCACCAGCACTTGCACGACGATGGTCTGCATCTAAGGGACAGGGTGCATTTGTGAGATTTAATTCAGGAAATGTTGATGATCTCTCCGAAGATTTTGAAAATTCTACAAATGAGAAAAAAATTTCTGTCTCAAGAGTTGCAGATCTCTCGGACGCATCAATTTCATACTCAGATTTTGTGGGTTGGGGAGAACGCTTAGAACCTTTTCAAAAAATGCTAGCTAGTGCCTGGCGCACGCGAGGCATTGGAGACTTCTGGTCTCACATGCTTGTGGCAGAAGGCGCAGTTGATGTGGCGATCGAACCATCACTTGCACTTTGGGATATGGCAGCGCTAGATATCATTGTTCGAGAAGCTGGCGGTACATTTACCAATACAGCAGGACAGAACGGTCCTTTCGGCGGAAGTGGTGTTTCTACTAACGGGGCATTACATAACGCAGTGATCAACGGATTAAATCCCTAACAAAAGGACATCATGAGCCAATTACTAGAGCCAATTACCCTTTCTGTTCAGGGAATGACTTGCTCGTCCTGCGTTAATTCAGTTGAAAAAGCGCTGAATAAGGTTGAAGGGGTCAGTGCGACCATTAACTTTGCAACAGAAACTGCTCATATATTGGCTCCGGCAGATATGAATCCTAAGGATTTAATCAAGGTTGTAGAAAAGGCAGGATATGAAGCTTCACTTTTGGTGGATGCAACCTCTGTAACCCTACATAGCAAGAAATCTGCTCGCGCTTTTTTCTTCGCCTTTATCTTTGCAGTCCCAGCCGTTGCCATGTCAATGATCATGAGTTGGCATCACCAGATTGATATGTGGGTTCATGATGCCCTAGATACTTTTGGTCTACCGCATCCTTTGTACTCTGCAACTGCATGGGTTGTAATTGCCCTCAGCGCCCCAGTAGTGCTACTTGTTGCCTATCCAATACATAAGGCAGCATTTAGAAATCTTTTACACCCAACCATGGATAACTTGATCTCAATGGGATCACTAGCAGCCTTTGGTTGGTCTATCTATGCAAACTCGACAGGTGCTGGAGATGTTTATACCGAAGTAGCAGCAGGTGTGATTTTCTTTGTAATTCTTGGTCGCTATCTAGAAACCCGGGCAAAGGCAAAAGCTAGTAGTGCGCTCACATCTTTATTAGCCCTTGGCAGTAAAGAGGTAACAATTGTTCGTGGGGGATTCCCGCTAATTGTTCCAATTGAACAGTTACAAATTGGTGATGAATTTGAAGTTCGCCCAGGAGATCGAATTGCTACTGATGGAATTGTCGTTAAAGGTGAGAGCGCAGTCGATAACTCCATGTTGACCGGTGAAACAAAACCCGTAGATGTGCGTCCAGGTTCTTCAGTAATTGGGGCATCGGTTAACCACAACGGCCGTTTGATAGTTCGTGCAACACGAGTTGGTAGCGACACCGAATTAGCGCGAATTACTGCGATGGTAATTAGCGCGCAAGGCACTAAAGCTCCAATTCAGCGCCTTGCAGATCGAATCAGTTCAGTGTTCGTTCCAATTGTCACAGTGCTTGCAATAGGAACATTTGCCGGTTGGTATTTCACAGGTTCATCACTGACTCAATCAATTTCTATTGCTATTACCGTATTAGTAATTGCTTGCCCTTGTGCACTTGGATTGGCAACACCAGTTGCACTTCTGGTTGCTTCAGGTCGCGGGGCAGCACGTGGCATTGTTCTGCGGGAACCTCGTGTTCTAGAGGTTGCTCGCAAGGTGGATACAGTCTTATTTGATAAGACTGGCACTCTGACAGAAGGAGTGATGCTGGTTCAAGAGGCAACTATTTCTCCAGCAGCAGGGGCAGTTCTAGGTCGCTCCTTCGCAGAGATAGTCACACGAGAGAACATTCTTGCATCGGCTGGTGCAATTGAATCTTTGAATAACCACCCAATTGCTCTTTCAATTACTAAATATGCTTTAGCTAATGCAGGGCAAGTGACATCTTCACGTCCAACATTTGCTGTTTCTGATTTTTCTGTAACACCTGGTTCTGGTGCTGCAGGTCGGGTTTTAATCGGATCACAATCCCCAGTTGTGCTCATTGGCTCACCTGCCGCTGTTGCCCACAGTTCAACTGAGTTCCATGCAGATATCAAATCTGCAATCGAACGTGGACAAACTGCAGGCCTAACACTGGCAGTACTTGCTTGGGACGGAGTTGCACTAGCTGTCTTTGCTATCGGTGATCAACTCAAAACCGATGCAGCACAAACAGTTGCTGCACTTCGGGATATGGGAATTACCCCTTGGCTTGTTACTGGCGACAGCAGCGAGGTTGCAGCATCTGTTGCAACAACTGTTGGTATTGACGCAGCACATGTTGTTTCACATGCTTTGCCTGAAACTAAACTTGAAATTGTTGAACGCATGAAGAGTGAAGGACATACTGTTTTAATGATTGGTGATGGCATCAATGATGCCGCAGCTCTGACCGCAGCTGATCTATCAATGGCGATGGGAACCGGAACGGACACAGCGATTAATAGTGCTGATATCACTTTGATGAATTCAGGACTTGGTTCTGTTATTTCAGCGTTGAAGCTTTCAAAGAAGACCCTCAAGATCATTCGACTCAACATGGGTTGGGCCTTCATATATAACGTCATTGGATTGCCTATTGCAGCGGCTGGATTGTTATCTCCGCTTTATGCCGCCGCCGCAATGGCAGCAAGCAGCGTCCTGGTCGTGACTAACTCACTACGGATTAGATAAGCAAAAAGGCCCTCGTGTGAGGGCCTTTTTACATCTAGTAGCGGGGGCAGGATTTGAACCTACGACCTCTGGGTTATGAGCCCAGCGAGCTACCGAGCTGCTCCACCCCGCGCCGGTGCTGCAATCTTATGCGTACCGATAGATAAAGACCAAATCGAAGTATTTATCTATTTTCCTTGTGCATTGATTGCGGCATCAAGTGCGGATTTCAATCGCTTTTGAGCCTTGTCATATGCAGCAAAGTCTCCCTTTGCAAGTGCAGCTAATCCATCGGCGTATGCCTTTTTTGCACTTGCAAGAGCGTTAGCAAGTGATGAATTAGTTGTTGCACCAGTTGAACCATTTGTTGTTGATCCTCCTGCTGCAGTTCCAGAGTTTCCACCGAATACCTGATCAAGTGCTCCCTTTAATGTGTCATCAAAACCAATCTGATCACCGAAGGAAACAAGTACCTTTTGTAGTAATGGATATGCAGCACTGTTTGAAGTTGCTCGAACATACACAGGTTGTACATAAAGCAATCCACCACCAACAGGAAGAGTCAGCAAGTTTCCAAGTACTACATC
>NZ_JBIKSG010000031.1:0-12224 GCF_044348745.1 Candidatus Planktophila sp. | reverse complement strand
TAGCCATCGATAATCCAAAGAATCCGACCATCAACGATTGCAGGATATGAATCTCCATCAAGTGTTAACCAAGGTGCAACCTTGGCAACGCGGTCACGAGGATTACGTTCAAAGAGAATCTTTGAATCCTTGTTGATCAATGAAGAAAGCAGAATGCGCTGCTCTTGATACTTCAGGGCAAAGACTAATTTATTGAGCAATGAACCAACTGGCACACCACCCTTTCCAGAGTATGTGTAGTTCTTCTGGCCATTTGCCGAAGCATCATCTGGATAATCAAATTCAACTGGTGAGTCAGTCTTTACGCCACCAATAATTGAGTAGTCAGGGACATTTTCACCAAAGTAAATACGAGGCTCAAACTCTCCGAGTCCCTTTGTTGGAGGCAAATCTCCAACTAAGAAGGAAGGCTTGCCATCGGTGTCACGAGTATTTCCAAATGCTGACACGAAGCCGAAGCCGTGAGTGTAAACAAGGTGATCGTTAATCCAGTTACGAGATGGGTTTCCATCAATGTTCAATTCACGAACAGCAACTAGAACATCTCGCTTAACCCCATCAACTGTGTAACGGTCAACGTCTAGAGAGTCAGGGAACGTGTAATAAGGCTTTATTTGCTGAAGCTGACGGAAGGTCGCAGCAATTACATTCGGATCCATCAAACGAATGTTTGAAATTGTTACAGCATCATTAGTTAATTGGCCCGCAGTTGTTGTAAGCGTGGCCTGATAATCCTTAACTGTCACATCTTCTAGGCCATATGCAGCGCGGGTCGCATTGATATTGCGCTGAATAAACTCTGCTTCCTTTGAAGATTCACTTGGCTTAACCTGAAAAGTTTGGATTGCTGCTGGGTATAGGCCTGCGATTAACACAGATGAGATAACAAGTAGTGCTGTACCTGCCGTAGGCAGGACCCATGAGCGACGAACTATGTTTGCGAAGAATAGAAGCGCACACACAAGAGCAATACCGGTCAGAATCGCCTTTGCAGGTAGCACTGCATTGACATCTGTGTAGGTAAGACCTGTGATCAACTTGCTATCTTTTAGGGCTAGGGCATATCGATCAAACCAATATGCAACTGCCTTAAGCAATACAACTAAGCCAAGCAGTACAGATAACTGAACTCGAGCTGCAACAGTGGTGCGATCCTCACGAACCTGTAAACGAATTCCACCATATAGATAGTGCACTGCAACAGTTGCGATGATTGCTAGAACTAGAGTTGAAATTCCCCAGCCAATTGCTGTCTGCCAGAATGGAAGACGGAAAGCAAAGAATGAGATGTCCAAATTAAATTGAGGATCTTTCACACCAAATTCAGTTGAGTTTTTAAAGAGCAACCAAGTACTCCACAATGTTGAACCTGATGTGCCAGCAAAGTAAAACAGCGCTAAGAATCCAGCTCCAAATACGCCACGACGGATTGGCTCGAGTTGTGAACGATATCGTTCAAGGTTATCTGCCTCAATTGTCATTGGAACGTAGAGCGGGCGGCGCTTGTATGCCAACAAAACGTTAAACATGATAAACAGCGATGTAGTTAATCCAATCACAACAAAGAGAGTTGCCTTTGTAGCAAGAATCGTTGACCACGTGCTCGTGAAATTAACTGACTTAAACCACAACCAATCTGCATAGAAACCACTCAGAGCGGTAAAGAGTGCTCCGATGATTACAAGTATTCCGATCGTCAGAGTCAGCGGACTCTTGCGTCCACGGAAGTTAAATGAAGGGCGCTGGAACTGGGGGTTATTGGTCATGGGCCAAAACTATCGCAAGGCGAATAGGCCTACCAATTCAAAGGCTAGCTCTCCCAGCAAACGTGAAGAATTAGAGGGCAGGTGCGAATTACTTGCGGGTGCGCTCAAGGTATGAAATAGCTTGAGCCAAGGTTGCAACGGTCACGACCTTAATACCTTCTGGCACGTTGGCAATATCTTCAGCATTGCCAATTGGAGCAAAGAACAAGGTGGCCCCAACCTTTTTGGCTGAGAGAATCTTTTCATTGATGCCACCAATGGCCCCCACAACGCCACGACCATCGATAGTTCCGGTTCCTGCAACGTGACGACCTTGCATCAGATCTACTTCAGTTAGTAACTCCACTAATCCAATAGAGAAAACTAGTCCACCACTTGGTCCACCTGTTTGCCCAACTTTAAATTTAATTTTCTTGGGATCTATTGCAGCTGCACGTTGCTTAGCAATCTTTAAATCCGCAGCTGATAATGCCTTTTCTTCTGAAACACCAAGTGGTGCCAAAATTTCAGGGCGTGATTGCAGATAATTAACGGCTGCTGTGATTGCATTATCTTGGGAACCAACCATGTCGGCCTTAGCTTGCTTTCTCTCCTCTTTAGTACTTGTTCCGGGTGGGTAGATCGCAGATTTTGGATACACAGCACGTTCTGAACTAATCCATGAGTAGATGATTTCTGGACCAAATATCCATGTGTCTGGATTGGTAACGCGAATCGACATTAAATCAATCCGACCAGTTGCGGGATAGGTATCCAGATCTTTAATTGTGATGACATCTTTAAATATGTTTTGAGCTTGCCCTGGAAGAACTATTGCAAAAGGCAAGGGAGCAACGGTGGCAAGAAGAAAAAATACTCCAAGAGTTGCCTTAACTATTTTTGGAAGAGGTGAGAATCGCACTAGAAGGCTCGAACTAGTGTGAGTCCGGACGAATCACTGGAATGCGTGAAGGCTTTTCTGTTGAGTCGCCAAGATCAGTTTCCTCATAAGCATTGGAATTTTCGGCAGCAACATCACGTGCTTGTGAATCGCGCAAAGAATCCTGAAAACGCTGGAACTGTCCTACTGAGCGCTGTGTCTCTTGCTGAAATTTTCCTTGAAACTTAGAAACCCAGGTGACATAGCCAAGTGCGCCAATTAAGCCGATAGCAGGAACGACCCACCAGATGAGAGCCGAAAATGCGTTGGACATGTCCGTACTGTACTAGTTCGCTAACATCCTCGCGTAATCAGCTAAATGCCTGCAAAAGAGTGTGAAAATCGTGGGAATGAATTTACCTGCGAAATTGTTCCAATGCTGGGAGGATTCAACTATGACGCCATTTGGTTTCACGCCAGGAAACTCGGACGACCCTAACGAGCCTGTCGATTTTGCTGCCATGATGGAACAGATGCAACAACAGATTCAAGAACAATTCTCAAAGCTTGGTATCAATGGTCCTGGGTTCACTGGATCATCAGAGCCTCTGCCCAAGAATATTGTTAGAGACACTGCGAAGAAATTTACGACAGCGCAAGGATCCTCTCCAATCGGTGCCAATGATGTTTCAGAGATTGAGCAAGCATTCACAATTGCAGAGTTATGGCTTGATGAAGCAACCTTTTTTCCACGATCTCCAAACACTGGCAACCCAGCACTTGCCCGAACAGATTGGGTTGACACGACATTGGCAGGGTGGCAAACAACTGTTGAACCATTGGCAATTGGTTTGTCCTCAGCAATTGGAGAACTGCTCAAACAAGCCTCCCTTGGTGAAGGCGACATAACCTCTGATGAACAACCCCACATTCCAGTCGGGATGATCTCAGCACTCCTTAATTCATTTATTGGCTCATTAATTGCAACACAATTAGGTCAAGCAATTGGCGGGTTAGCAGGCAAGGTGACTGGCGCTCATGATGTTGGTCTTCCGCTGGTGGAGTCTGCATATCCAACCCTTGTTCCTCAAAACATTAAGGAATGGGCAACAGATTTAGATATTCCTATGGATGAGGTTCGCATCTTCCATGCATTGCGTGAAGCAGCAGTTGCACGATTATTTGCTCATAACCCGTGGTTAGTTGCATATATTAGAACCGCTATTACCGATTACGGCAAGGGAATTAATATTGATTTAGATGCGATTCAAGATCAAGCACAACGTGCATTTGAATCAGGAAATGGATTTGATCCCTCTAACCCTGAAAGCTTCACAATCGCTCTGAATGATGGAATTTTCACTCCGCAAGAATCACCAGCACAACGAGCTGCATTAACCAAGTTAGAGACGGTGTTGGCATTAATTGATGGTTGGAGCGAGGAGGTGGTCGCACTTGCTGCCGGAGATCGACTTCCAAATATTGCTTCTCTTCAAGAAACTTTGCGTCGTAGGAGAGCAACTTCTGCACCAACCCAACAGTTGTTTTCTTCAATGCTTGGATTACAGGTTTCACCACGACTTGCTCGGGAAGCAACTATTTTTTGGAAGCAAGTTCGTGAATTAAAGGATCTTGAGTCTCGTGATCGAATTTGGAGTGGAATTCTTCCAACTGCCCAAGATTTATTGACTCCTGAGAGTTTCATGAAGAGCTTAGAGATCCCTAATGATTTATCGGGACTGATTTAGTCTTTAAAAAATCGCAGATCGCTCGAGAAATAGAAAAGCGAACTCCCCGGTCACTTGCTCTAAATCAGCCTTCCCCTTGCTGATGTAGAACTGTTATCCGAGGAGTTCGTAGTCGTAAAGTAAGTCTTTGACAGTGGTTTATCAACTCGGCACCGCGTTGACAAAGGTTAATTTATTGCGGTAAAGCATTTTTTCTTTGGCGCTTTTTTGCCGTGAAATAACAAGACTCGCGCCGCTAAGTGCACAATCTCTCAAGGTTTGGTTGAGAGATGACATAACATTTCGGCATGCATGAATGTGGCGAGAGAAATCCATCCGTAGTGGGTTCATCTCTGACTGAAACAACTCTTGAGGATCACACTTTGCCTGGAATCTCAGAAGGCGAGATTATTGTCATCAGATCTACCCGCCGAAAGAAAAATGTCTCGGCATATCGCCAGGGCGGCCGGATCGTGGTCTCTATTCCGGCCCGCATGAGCAAAGCAGATGAGCGTGCCATGGTTCCAGAGATGGTCGCCAAGATCCGCGCGCAAGAGGCTGCAGCGACCATGAGCGAGGATTCTCTTTCTAACCGAGTGGGGGAACTGCTGAGTCAGCTGGCCCCTGAAATCACCGTGCGACCCTCTTCGGTGAATTGGAGGGCTATGCGCGAGCGCTGGGGCTCCTGCACGGGGACAGATCGCTCGATTCGGATTTCAGATCGCCTCAAGGGTGCCCCTGAAAATGTGCTGGACTATGTGCTCTTCCACGAGGCGATTCATCTGCAGTTTTTCGATCACGGGGCTGAATTTAAGGAGATTCTGGCCAGATTCCCTGAGGAGGCGCTGGCTGAGGCCTACTTGAGCGGGTATGAGGCGGCCGAAACCGCCCTGACCGCCCCAGAGGCTCCAAAAAAACTCCTAAATAAAGGTGTCTAGATACGCTTAAATGAGCGTGTTCAGGGGTAGCCTCATACACGAACGCCTGCCCCACACGGGGAGCAATCCCGATGGGATCGCAAGCGTCGATAGGAGGAAAAGAATGACTGCAGAGACATACAAAGGTGACGCTTACTGCGTTAAGTGCAAAGAGAAGCGTGATTTCGAAGGAACTGTAAAGGTTTCTGACTCTGGTCGTCGCATGGCACAAGGCATCTGCCCAGTGTGTGGCACCAAGGTCAATCGTATTCTTGGCAAAGCACAGTAATTAAATTTCGTTTGGCATAAGTGAACTCCGGTTCACCTGCAAGCGACTAGCGTTACAAAAGACCCTCGCACTTAACGGTGTGGGGGTCTTTTGTTTGCTCTCAGGAAAATGTGAGCTGGCCAAAAGGCAATGAGTTCTCCATCTGTAATGTGCCTTCATCAGAGCGCAAGGTAAAGCTTCAAACTCCACAGATTTGATTCACCAAGAAATGCAAGGCGCTCGCAATCACCATCCTTCGGCACATGAGCACACATCCCAAGACTGTAAATACACCACCTGTCACAGCAACCCCCAAACCTCAAAGTGATGTTGAGAAAAGCACGCAACGAATCACCCGTCGATACAACAAGGGTTCTCATCCGGCTCGAGTGACCAGAATTTCCATCGAAAACTCAAGCTCACTCACAACGGATTCGTCCAGACCTCGACTTAAACAAGGAGTCTATATAAGTAAACCTAATCCAGAACAAGAAATGTGTTTGATCATTGCATCGGCCCAACACGCAATTTCGATTCATCACCCTGGTGCGCGTGCCATTGTTTCCAAGTTTGATGGTCAACATAGTGCAACTGATATCAGCAAGGAATTAGATGTGCCTCTAGAAGTTGTAGAGACTGTGATTAATCAATTAGAAATCAAACAACTGCTTGATACTTCTCATTCAAGAATTAGATTGCATAATCGTTTTCAGTCACCAATTGCTGAACGTGCTGCAAGCACAGATGACCAAAGTAACGATGCCTCATTCAAGCAATTGCAAGTGAGAATGTCTCCAGAGCTAAGTCAAACAACATGGATTCCTGGAGTTGTCGATGGAGGAGTTCACACTCTCTCTTCCAGGCAAAATTTTGGAGTTGAGATCCATGGAGAGAATCGCTTGGCAACCTTGATTTATGCTGCTTTGCTGGCTAGCGGTGTGACTAATACAAAGTTTTCAATCTCTTCACAACGTGAACAAAATTCAATTGGTGACCGAGATTTAGGTACCGGAGTGCTGCGTACCAGTGACTTTGGACTTAACTACAAATCACGAATCGAAGAGTTAAGTAGGGAATGGTCACTCTTTCCCACGGCATCCAAGAATGTTAAGGGAACGGTGAGCTCGCCTATTCCTGAGAAGAATATAAGAGTCATTGTTGGCCAGTACCAGCCTCAATTGATCACACAATTGATGAGGGATCGCACCGACCATCTATTTGTCGGTGAAGTAGTTGGGGGAGCCGCATATGCGGGCCCGTTGGTAAGACCTGGGAAAACCCCCTGTGCGCAATGTTTAGAAATAGGCAAGGCAGAGCGATACGGGGTCAAGGATCTAGTTCCCTTAGTCGCCCACAACTCCGATATCCCTGTTGCAATTTCCTATCAAGTTGCAGGAACTATTGTGCAAGCGATCTTGCAACTCATTGATACAGGTAAGTGTGAGCTCACGGGTGCCCAATTGTGCTTTGACTACACAACACCTATTCATCAAGAACCAATCAGATTTTCTAGACACCCAAATTGTCAATGTCAATGGAATTGAAGGTTTATCCACATAAATGCAGGACCAAATCTAAAGCAACACTTAAGTCACAAGAATCATTAAAGATCAAAAGAGAAATTACCAAATACTTCACCCACAATGAGGAGAAACCATGAAGACCATTTCGCAACAAGTGATACTTGCAGAACTACAGTTTAGAAACGCTCTGATAAAGACACACGATTCATTCTTTAGCCATTTAAAGAATGACCGTGGAGATGTTCCAGGTTGGGTATTAGTTGTATTAATGACCACTGGATTAGTAACTGCAATTTGGACAATCGCAGCTCCACGTTTAACAGCCATCTTAAAAGATTCACTCGATTCAATGAATGGCATTCGCTAAAGAAGCGCTATGAACCTTCCTACTTCACAAAGACAAAGATGTCGTAAACCTTTTTCTAAGGTTTCGCAGACATTTCAAAAAGAGGATGGAAATGTGGAAAGTGCACTTGTGCTGATTCCTATGCTTATTCTCTTCTTAATAGGCGTGCAATTATTGGTTTCCATAAATATTAGAAATACACAGATGGCGTTAGCCCAAGGCGATGCCTCTGCTCGAGCAATTTCACATCAATATGAATTGGGTGATCAACTACTTGAAGTGGGTGGTGGTATTGAAAAGATCCAGATTCTCATCACTCATCGCATCCAAAGGCTTCCTCAGTTGGTTCCTGGTCTGTTCTCGCTAATGGGGGGCAACCCAGTATCTGAGGTCATTGGTATTGCAGTTATTGAACCAATAAATCCCTAAGCAGTCGTGGCTAACCATAGAAATGAAGTGAGTATGAATATAAAGGCACGATTAGGCTCCGAGTCAGGAAGTGCCATTGTTGAATTCGTGGCACTAGCAATCCCCTTATTCATACCGATTTTTATATACCTCAATCAATTTGCCGGCGTAAGTGTGAATGAAGAAATTGCGCGTTCAATGGCTAGGGAAGTTCTGCGTGTATATGTGTTGAGTGAGAATGAATCTGCGGCCCGAAATCTCTCTGGCAAGAGTACAAATTTGCTTGCTCGGCAATGGAAGTTAACAGATTCTGAAATCACGTCTTTGCAAACAAGGCTGGAATGCTCTGCAACTCCATGTTTATCGGCTGATGGGCGCATCAAGCTGACAATAACTTTTAGAGATGAGCAAACAGGTCGAATGGTCTCAGCAAGTGCGCAAGAGCATCTCAGTCCATGGCTTTGATGAGTGCTGGAGGGCTTGAGTGTAACTCTCGTAGATTTAGAGATGAATCAGGATCTATCGCAGTCATTATCATTGGATTATTCGTAGTTACTGTTGCAGCATTGATGGTGATGACAGATGTCTCCACAATAATTATTGCTAAACGTTCACTGGCGCAGGCGACAGAGGCGGCGGCTCAAAGAGGTGTGCACACCTTAGATAAAAGTGCTTACTATCAAGGTAAAGCAAACATGCTCACAGTCCCTTTAGCCATCGCAACCAATCGAGCACACCCGTTAATCCCAATAGATTGCACCCGTGGTGGAATTGAAGTGATGCTTGAACTACATTCCTGGAGCGCGGATACAACAGATTTAAAGTGGCAGTATTTAGATGGAATTCAACTGACAAATTTTCAATGCGATGGCCATTCGCTGACTATTCAAACACGATCAGAGGTTCAATTGCCCTTCAAAATTCCATTTACAACTATTGACTCGGCATCTTTAACAGCATCAGCTGGCACGACTAATCAGGTGCAAGAGGGCTTCTATCTATTCGGAATTCGCTTGAGATAGTAGGCACGGGTATCCTTTGCTTATGGCCGCTCGCGAATATCAATTAGAGATTAACGCGGTTGACGCCACCCTCGTTTCTATCGAAAAAGTTTTAGATTTACCAAAGCTGAGAAAGCAAGCCGAAGAACTAGAGGTAGAGGCGGGAGTTCCTAATCTTTGGGATGACCCAGAAGCCGCCCAAAAGATCACAAGCCGTTTATCACGTGTTCAATCTGTAATAGCCAAACTCTCTGGGCTCCGTCAACGCGTGGAAGATCTATCGATTCTTTTTGAATTAGCAGCCGGTGAACCAGGTGGAATTCAAGACGCTGAAAATGAACTTGATGCGGTGAAGAAATCTGTCAGTGAATTAGAAGTTCAAACTTTGCTTAACGGCGAGTATGACGATCGGGATGCATTAATCACAATTCGTTCAGAAGCCGGCGGAGTCGAAGCCGCTGACTGGGCCGAAATGATTATGCGAATGTATTTGCGTTATTGCGAACGCCACAACTTCACAGTTAATGTCCTTGAAACATCATATGCAGAAGAAGCAGGAATTAAATCCACAACCTTTAAAGTTTCTGCGCCATATGCATATGGAACTTTGTCAGTAGAACAAGGAACTCATCGACTAGTTCGCATTTCGCCTTTTGATAGCCAAAGCCGCAGACACACTTCCTTTGCAGGTGTTGAAGTTGTTCCTGTAGTTGAGCAAAGTGACCACATCGAGATTGATGAAAAGGACATTCGTGTTGATGTCTATCGTTCATCTGGCCCTGGTGGGCAAGGAGTTAACACAACTGACTCTGCCGTGCGCTTAACTCACATTGCAACAGGAATTGTGGTTTCATGCCAGAACGAGCGCTCCCAGATTCAAAACAAAGCAACAGCCATGGCTGTGCTGCAATCAAAGTTACTTGAGCGTCGCCGCCAGGAAGAGCAAGCAAAGATAAATGCACTCAAGGGTGACAACTCAGGTTCATGGGGCAATCAAATGCGTTCCTATGTTTTAGCGCCGTATCAAATGGTGAAGGATTTGCGAACAGATTATGAAACTGGAAACACTTCAGCGGTATTAAATGGAGAAATCGATGAATTCATCGAAGCTGGAATCCGCTGGCGCCGCAGTTCCTAGTTTCTTGAATATGCGCGTGATTCGATAAATCTCACACTTTCTTCAGGCTCAAACCCGCGTTAGATCCGAGGATTTGCCTCGGTAATCCATAAACTAGGCGCAGGTCGAAGGTGGTTCCCCGAACTCCACCCCGCAGATGCCATGGGAGATTTAATGATTCGCTTTGAAAATGTCACCAAGATTTACCCAGGTCAAGAGCGTCCTGCCCTTGATTCAGTAAATCTTGAGATTGTAAAAGGTGAGTTCGTATTCCTCGTTGGCCTATCAGGCTCAGGTAAATCAACTTTCTTGCGTTTGGTTCTTCGTGAAGAACGCCCAACAGCAGGTTCAATCCATGTTGCTGGAAAAGATTTAGGCACGCTGGCAAAGCACAAAGTTCCTGAGCTTCGTCGCTCTGTCGGAACTGTTTTCCAAGATTTTCGCTTACTTCCGAATAAGACAATTACTGAAAATGTAGCCTTCACATTGCACGTGCTTGGATACTCACAAAAAGAGATCAACCGCGAGGTTCCAGAAGTGTTGGAACTTGTTGGCTTGGAAGATAAGGCTGATCGTTTACCGTCAGAGATTTCCGGTGGAGAACAACAGCGTGTAGCGATTGCGCGCGCATACGTTAGTCGCCCACCAATTTTGATTGCAGATGAACCAACAGGAAATCTAGATCCAGCAACTTCCGTTGGCATTATGAAATTGCTCGATCGCATTAACCGAGAAGGCACAACAGTTTTGATGGCAACACATGATGCTGGCATTGTGGACCAGATGCGTAAGCGCGTTATTGAGCTTGATGCAGGACATGTAATCCGCGACCAAGTTCGTGGTGTTTATGGTTACACGGGCTAAGGGATAGAGGAGCACACATGCGCGCACGGTTTCTAGTCAGCGAAGTCCGAATTGGACTTCGACGTAACTTAACAATGACTTTTGCAGTCGTTGTAACAACGGCCATCTCATTGTCCTTGCTTGGTATTGGGCTTCTTTCAAATGCCCAAGTCGGTGCGATGAAGGATTATTGGTATGACAAGATTGAAGTATCTGTTTTCTTATGCGGAAATCTTTCAGAATCTCCTTCATGTGCATCAGGTGTCGTATCGGCTGATCAGCGCATAGCTATTCAGCGCGATCTGCAAGAGATGAGCGTGGTCGATAGCGTTTTCTATGAATCACAAACAGAAGCATTCAAGCGATTCCAAGAGCGCTTTAAGGACTCAGCAATTGCACAAAATGTGACAGCTGATCAGTTACCAGAATCTTTCCGAGTTAAATTGAAGGATCCAACCCAATTTGCAGTAATTGTGAGTGCATTTAGCGGTCGACCAGGTGTTGATGTTGTGCAGGATCAGCGATCAATTCTTGAGAAGTTTTTTAAATTATTGGGAGTTCTTCGAAATGGCGCGTTAGTAGTTGGTCTTGCATCCGTGTTGACTGCTGCACTTTTGATTTCTAATACCTTACGAATTGCAGCCTATAACCGTCGACGTGAAACAGGTGTGATGAAACTTGTGGGAGCATCTTCGTGGTCAATTCAGCTTCCATTTTTGCTTGAAGGTGTCATCTCAGCTCTAATTGGTTGGGGCTTGGCAACTGGCTTACTTGCCGGACTAAAAACTGTTATTGATTCAAATGTTGCACCACTTCTCACCTTCACAAAGTTCTTCGGATGGGGCGAGGTGTGGGTTGCATCTGCATGGTTATTGGCAACAGGCTTATTCGTGTCCGTTCTGGCCTCAGTCATCACGCTTCGCCGTCACCTCAAGGTCTAATTTCAACCCACATGGCGCCTCTCATTGCTAGGTAGTGAGAGAATTGAGTCCTGCACTCCAATAGTTGGATGCATTGAATAAGGGCGGTGATGCGGCATGGTCAAAGAGATAGGCCGCAAGGTCATTGCTCAAAACAAAAAAGCACGTCACGATTATTCAATTTCAGATGTAATTGAGTGTGGATTGGTACTTACTGGCACTGAAGTGAAGTCACTTCGTGCTGGTCGCGCATCATTGATTGATGGCTTTGCCATGGTCAACGATGGCGAACTGTGGTTAATGGGTGTTCACATCCCTGAATACACAGAAGGCACCTGGACCAATCACACACCTCGTCGTGATCGAAAGCTGCTTGTTCACAAAAATGAACTCAATAAACTCATTGGAAAACTTAAAGATTCAGGAACGACCCTTGTTCCACTGCAGCTCTATTTCAAAGACGGAAGAGCCAAGGTCGAGATCGCAGTTGCTAGGGGTAAAAAAGCTCATGACAAGCGCGAAGCGATTA
>NZ_JBIKSG010000016.1:0-22156 GCF_044348745.1 Candidatus Planktophila sp. | reverse complement strand
GATTACCGGCGATTACAGCGCTCATTGCAGCTGGAATAAGTGTAAATGTAACGCTCATTTTTTCTGTTAAGCGTTACGGTCAAGTAATTGACGCTTTCATGAAGGGCTTGGAACAGTGCGACAATCCATCACAAGTACATTCAGTTGCATCCTTTTTTGTCAGTCGTATTGATTCCACAGTAGATGCCCTTCTTAAAAAGAATGGATCTCCTGAGGCGTTAGCACTGCTAGGTAAGGCGGCTATCGCAAATGCTCACTTGGCCTATCAATTATTTGAGGAGAAATTCTCTTCCGATCGTTGGTCTGGCCTCTCAAATAGGGGTGCCAATAAGCAACGTCCATTGTGGGCTTCAACCGGAGTAAAAGATCCGGCTTATCCAGACACTCAGTATGTAGTCGAGTTAATCGCACCTGAGACTGTAAACACGATGCCACAATCCACATTAGATGCGTTAATTGACCATGGCATAGTGCGCGGAAATACAATTTCAGGTAACTACCCTGCAGCAGTAGAGGTATTCAAATCCTTGTCTTCCTTAGGTATCTCCTTAGATGAAATAACTACTGAGCTAGAAATAGATGGAGTTAAAAAGTTTTCCCAAGCGTGGGATGAATTACTCGAGAATGTAAAGGCTGCCCAACAATCATGATTTCAATTAAAGGTAATGCTCTCTCTAAAATAGATCGCGCATCGACTCAATACAAGGCGTTACAAGCTTTCCATGAGCGGTTAAAAGTTAAGGACGCAACAATTTGGGGACCAGAAGCCCAAGCTGAAGCATCCATTCGCCTTAACTGGATCGACCTGCCGGAATCATCACGTGAGTTACTACCTCAATTCGATGCCATGGCAGCAAAGTTCCGGGATAAGCCCAATGTTGTTTTGTGCGGCATGGGTGGTTCATCACTTGGTCCCGAGGTCATTGCTCAAACGTTTTCCAAGAAGCTATTCGTACTGGATTCAACAGATCCACATTACGTTTCCCATGCTTTAAATACTGACTTAGCCAAGACAGTTGTTGTTGTGAGTTCAAAATCTGGCTCAACAATTGAAACAGCCTCACAGCGAGCACTCTTTGAAGGAGCTTTCAAAGATGCTGGTCTCAATCCAGTAGACCATATGGTCTTTGTTACAGATCCAGGTTCTCCCCTAGATACCCAAGTGCGCGCAGGTGGATACTCTGTAATCAATGCCGACCCTCATGTTGGAGGACGCTTTAGTGTGTTGAGTCCTTTTGGTTTATTGCCTTCTGCGCTCATCGGAGTTGATGTTTCAGTCCTTCTTGATAATGCCAGTGATACTAAAACCTCTTTTTATGCTGATTCTCAAATGATGTGCGACATCGCATATCTCTTAACATATGTATCTGATCAATATGTTGCCTTTACCGATCAAGGCTCTGGAATGCCGGGCCTGAGTGATTGGATTGAGCAATTAGTTGCCGAATCAACTGGAAAGAACCAAGTTGGCCGACTTCCGGTAGTTGCTGAATCAGCATCTCTAGGTTTGGAGGGAGCTGCTTTCACAGTTGCATTTACAGGAAATGCTGACCTGGTTGTTGAAGGTGACCTAGCCTCTCAATTCATTGTGTGGGAATGGGTAACTGCCCTTATAGGCGCAGCACTTGCAATAGATCCTTTCAATCAGCCAAATGTGACTGAAGCAAAGGAGCAAACCTCCGCGCTTCTTCAAGAGTGGCAGGGAGTTTTGCCAAGCTTTATCGGCGATGCAACAGTTGGTGCTATCGAAATTTTTGGCGCTGGGAGCAATGCAACAACGGCCATTTCACAGTTGATTTCTCAGATTCCCGCAGACGGATATATGGCCATCATGGCTTATTTGGATCGCAAGGATGATGTTGCAATCGCAGAACTTCGTGAAATCCTTGCTCAGAAATCTGGACGTCCCGTAACTTTTGGTTGGGGTCCACGCTTCCTGCATTCAACTGGCCAGTTCCATAAAGGTGGTCAGCAAAATGGAGTCTTCTTGCAAATAACTGGAGATGTTAAAAAAGATATTGCTATCCCTGGTCAAAGTTACGGCTTTAAAACTTTGGTAGCAGCCCAAGCGTTAGGTGACGGCAAGGCGCTTGCCTCAAGAAAATACCCACTGCTTCGATTTAATCTTACAGATCGCGCAATGGGTATCTCTGAATTACTAGAAGCTGCTAAAGCTCTTTAAATCTTTATTCTTCGTCATCTCCACGAAGTTTGCGTAAGGCATCTTCAAGAAGCTTTTCGCCTTCAGCATCTGTGCGACGCTCTTTCACATAGGCGAGGTGGGTCTTGTAAGGCACATTTACTTCTGGGCTAGGTGGATTGTTGCGATCACGGCCTGCTGGGTAACCACACTTTGGGCAATCCCACTCTGCTGGAATAACTACAGTTTCTTCGACTGCAAATGATGGACGAACTTCATGTCCATTTGCACACCAGTAAGAAACATATGCACGAGCGATTGAATCTCCGCGCTCTGCCTCACCCATTGGGCCAGCGCCAACACGACTTCCGCGAATTGCACTTGCCATACGTATCCCCTTGTTTTACTTGACGAAAATCGGACTGAAAACTTTTTTACTTAAGAACAAGCGACAGCGCAACAACCAAAGCAAACCACAATCCGCCAATGACGATAGTGATGCGATCAAGGTTCTTCTCAACTACCGATGAGCCGCCATAGTTTGAAGAGACGCCTCCACCGAATAGGTCAGAGAGTCCACTTCCTTTGCCTTTGTGAAGCAGCACCAAAAGGATCATGAGAACGCTGACGATAACGAGTGCGATTGAAAGACCTAGTTTCACTTTTCTTAAACTCCTAGTTCGTAGGGGGTAAGGATACCCGCCCTGTGGGGGTAATGCTTACTCGCTCACCGCGTGGAATTTGACGATCTTGGCTAGTTCCTCAGGATCTAGGCTCGCACCGCCAATTAAGGCGCCATCAACATCAGCCTTTTTCATGATTTCCACGATGTTAGAAGATTTCACGGAACCTCCATAAAGGATACGCATATTTGCCGCGATTTCCGGTGAACCAATGTTTTCAATCTCTTCACGAATTGCCGCACACACTTCTTGTGCATCTTCAGGAGTTGCAGTCTTTCCGGTGCCGATAGCCCAGACTGGTTCATATGCAATAACAATCTTTTTGAGCTCTGGCTTTGTAAATCCATCAAGTCCTGCACGAACCTGACGAATCACATGACTCACATGTGTTCCAGCTTCGCGAATAGCCAATTCTTCGCCCACACAAAAAATCGGAGTCATTTCATTTGCCAGTGCTGCCTTAATCTTTCGATTAATCAATGCATCTGATTCTTGATGAATCGCACGTCGTTCAGAGTGACCGATAACTACGAAAGTGCAGCCTAGTTTTGCCAACATTGACCCTGAAATGTCACCTGTAAAGGCACCACTTGCATCAGGTGAAAGATCCTGCGCGCCGTACTGAAGTCGCAAACGATCGCCATCAACTAATGTCTGAATAGATCTGATGTCAGTAAAGGGAGGAATGATTGCAACATCAACAGCGTCGTAATCTTTGTCATCTAGTCCGTAGACCAACTTTTGAGCAACTGCGATTGCCTCAAGGTGATTGAGGTTCATCTTCCAGTTTCCAGCCATTAATGGTTTACGCATTACTACCCCCCTAGCTATTGATTCTTAACTAAATTAATTCTAATGCTTTTAAGCCAGGAAGTTCCTTGCCCTCAAGATATTCAAGAGATGCTCCACCGCCAGTTGAGATATATCCAAACTGTGAATCAGCAAAACCAAGTGCCCGAACCGCCGCTGCAGAGTCTCCCCCGCCTACTACCGAGATTCCTGAAACTTCAGTGAGTGCTTGTGCAACTACTTTTGTGCCGGCGGCAAAGTTAGGGAATTCAAAAACACCCATTGGACCATTCCAGAACACGGTCTTGCACTTAACAATTTCAGCAGCAAATGCTGCTGCAGATACCGATCCAATATCTAATCCCATTTGATCTGCAGGAATTGCATCTGCTGAAACCAAGGTTGGTGTTGCATCAGCAGCAAAGGCTGGAGCGACAACAATGTCAGTAGGAAGAACCAGCTTTACGCCGTTCTTCTCAGCAGTAGCAATGAGCCCCTTAACAACGTCTAGCATCTCTGTTTCAACTAGAGAGGTTCCGATCTCTTTTCCTTGCGCCTTAAGGAATGTGAAAACCATTCCTCCACCAATTGCTAGCACATCTACTTTGCCAAGTAAGTTTTCTATTACTCCAAGTTTGTCTGAAACTTTTGCGCCACCCAAAACAACTCCATACGGTCGTTCAGGGTTTTGGGTTAGTTTTTTCAGAACTTCTACTTCAGCAGAAACTAAGGTGCCTGCAGCATGCGGAAGCAACTTTGGAAGATCGAAAACAGATGCATGCTTGCGATGGACTGCGCCGAAACCATCACCGACATAGAAATCAGCAAGTTGTGCCAGATCGGCGGCAAATGCTGCCCGCTCTGACTCTTCTTTACTTGTCTCTGCTGCATTGAAGCGAATATTTTCTAGCAAGAGCACTTCTCCAGCTTTGAGTGATTCTGCTGCAGTCGTAACGGCTGAGCCTGTTACCTCACCAGTGAACTTAACTTCGCGGCCAAGTAGCTCAGACAAACGCTGTGCTACTGGTGCTAAGGAAAGTTCTGGCTTAGCTTCACCCTTTGGTCGACCCAAGTGGGCTGCAATAACAAGTGATGCCCCTTTTTCAAGAAGTAACTTAATAGTTGGAAGCGAAGCTTTGATGCGTCCATCATCCATAATGATTCCCTCTTTCAAGGGAACATTTAGGTCGCAACGAAGAAAGACTCGTTTTCCCGCTACATCAATAGTTGAAAGATCTGGCATTACAGAGTTTTACCAACGTAATCGATCAAATCGACTAGGCGGTTTGAGTAACCCCATTCATTGTCATACCAACCAACGACCTTAACCTGGTTACCAATTACCTTGGTCAGGCCTGAGTCGAAAACACATGAAGCAGGATCAGTAACAATGTCTGAAGAAACGATTGGATCTTCAGTATATGAAAGGAATCCCTTGAGTGGGCCTTCTGCTGCAGCCTTCATCGCTGCATTGATTTCAGCCGCTGTTGCTTCCTTTTCTAGTTCAACAGTTAGATCTGTTGCAGAGCCTGTTGGAACTGGAACACGCATTGCATATCCATCTAGCTTGCCCTTTAGTTCTGGCATTACTAGTGAAATTGCCTTTGCAGCTCCTGTTGAAGTTGGGATCATGTTAATGGCAGCAGCGCGAGCGCGACGAAGATCCTTGTGTGGGAAGTCAAGAATTGGTTGGTCATTTGTGTAGGCATGAATTGTTGTCATCAAGCCCTTAACAATTCCCCAGTTATCCTGCAAAACCTTTGCCATTGGTGCAAGGCAGTTAGTTGTGCAAGAAGCATTTGAAATAATGTTGTGCTTGGCAGCGTCGTATTGAGTGTGATTAACACCCATCACGATCGTGATGTCTTCATCTGTTGCCGGCGCAGAGATAATTACCTTCTTGGCACCTGCTGTGATGTGCTTCTGAGCATCTGCGCCCTTTGTGAAAATTCCGGTTGATTCAACAACCACATCTGCCTTCACCGCTGCCCATGGAAGATTTGCTGGGTCGCGCTCTGAGAAAACCTTGATTGTCTTGCCATCAACTGTGATTGAGTCATCTGTGTATGTAACTTCTAGACCTAGGCGACCCAAGATTGAGTCATACTTCAAAAGGTGGGCAAGAGTCTCGTTAGGAGTCAGGTCGTTGATTCCGACGATGTTGATATTTGGGTTGGTCAGGCTGGCACGGAAGAAGTTACGACCGATACGTCCAAAACCATTGATTCCGACATTAATCACGAAAGTGTCCTTGCTACTAGTGGGGCCATGCCGCAGAGGTGTCTCTACTAGCCATAAAAAAGCCCAGCTCTTGGTGGTTCGTAAAACTGCCACAACGCTGGGGTCTTAGGTAGAACCTTATCAGTGAAGAGTTAATGAACAGTTGCTACTTCGAGGTAATTAGTTAAGAAGATCGGGTGAGAGTCCGCTCTCGGTATCGGGAATTCCAAGCTCGGCAGCACGCTTATCGGCCATAGCCAGCAATCTGCGAATACGCCCCGCAATTGCATCCTTAGTCATAGGAGGGGTGGCTAATGAGCCTAATTCTTCCAGCGATGCCTGCCCGTGATTGATCCGCAGATCTCCAGCCTCTTTGAGGTGATCTGGAATTGTTGGTCCCAGAATCTCCATGGCACGTTGCACGCGGGCCGCTGCCGCAACGGCTGCGCGGGCTGAACGGCGAAGGTTTGCATCATCAAAGTTTGCAAGTCTGTTGGCTGTTGCTCGAACCTCGCGGCGCATGCGGCGCTCTTCCCAGGCTAGAACACTTTCGTGAGCACCTAAGCGAGTTAGCAAAACTCCAATTGCATCACCATCTCGGATTACAACTCGATCAACGCCGCGAACTTCGCGAGCCTTTGCAACAATTCCCAGCCTTCGTGCCGCTCCCACTAACGCCAACGCTGCCTCTGGTCCAGGACATGTAATTTCAAGTGAAGAAGATCGACCTGGTTCAGTCAATGAACCATGTGCAATAAAAGCACCGCGCCAGGCAGCCTCAGAATCACAGGTTGCAGCTGAGACAACTTGTGGAGGCAAACCGCGAACTGGACGACCATTGGCATCTACTAAACCTGTTTGGCGAGCCAGCGCATCGCCTTCATTAACAACTCTCACTACATATCGTGAACCTTTACGAAGTCCACTTGATGACAAGACCGCTAAATCTGAATCATGTCCATAAATATCTGCAATGTCTTTTCGCAATCTGCGAGCACTCTGAGAAGTATCTAGTTCCACTTCAATCACAATTTTTCCTGCTGCAATATGCAGGCCACCTGCAAAGCGAAGAAGTGAAGAGACTTCAGCTTTGCGACAACATGGTTTGGTGATGGACAAACGCGATAGCTCGTCCTTAACTGATGCTGTCATTGCCATGGGGCTAATCCAACCATCTACCGGGAAAAAATGTAGCCCAAATGGAGTGCTAATTTTTCAGGATCGTGATGAATACTGCCTGGAGCTTTTCGTATATCTGCCACAACAATCTCTGAACCCAAGGTTGATGCTGCTGTGTGCAGCGATTCCTCGTGGCGCACAACGGATTGGTCAACAAGGCAGTAATCCACCCTTAATCCGGGGGCGTAGTGATGAAAGAACTCCAAATGCTGTTCAGGGGTAGAGCCAGCAAACTCTTCTCCCTGTGTTTGCGTTGATGCATCGAGATTGAGAATCAAAATCTTCTTCGCGGGGGAACTTCTCAGCGCATCCAATTGGGCAGGAACCAATAAATGTGGAATCACACTGGAAAACCAAGAACCAGGCCCCATAGTGATCCATTCCGCCTGGGTAATTGCATCTAGTGATTCAGCTCTAGCGGGCGGATCTTGCGGAATAATTCGAAGAGATTGGATGTGCCCTTTTGCAGTTGCAACCTGTTTTTGTCCACGCACCACAATCCGACCAGTTGATGTGTTGAAGGTGCCTTCAATGTCTAGTGCGACTGCTGACATAGGCAGCACTCGACCAACAACTTTAAGTAGTTGGCCAACGCGATCTAATGCAACTACCGGATCATCTCCAGCGTTCCACATCGAGGCAAGAAGCAAATTGCCCATTGCATGACCATTTAATGCGCCATCACTTTCAAATCTATGTTGCAGAATCTGGGCCCACGTGCGACCCCACTGATCATCTGCACACAATGCCGTCAAGGCCATTCGAAGATCGCCAGGAGGGAAAATAGGAAACTCTTCGCGCAATCGTCCACTTGATCCACCATTATCTGCAACGGTAACAATTGCGGTGATCTCGTGAGTGTGCTGGCGAAGTGCTGCAAGGGTTGCGGCCAAACCATGACCTCCCCCGAGTGCTACAACTTTAGACAAATCTATTCACGCCCAACATCGCGATGAGTTGGATGCGAAGAAATCTCAGCACCAATTGCATTTAGCTTTCGTGCGATCTCTTCAGTGATTGCAACGCTTCTATGCTTTCCGCCTGTGCAACCAACGGCGATAGTGACATACTTTTTTCCTTCACGCATATAGCCCGCCATCATGGAATTGACCAGCTGCACATAGTCATTAACAAATTCTTTGACACCTTCACTACCTAAAACTTTCTCGCTTACCTGTGGTGTTAAGCCGGTCAATGGACGAAGTTCTGGAATCCAATGTGGATTTGGAATGAATCGACAATCTAGAACTAAATCCGAATCAACGGGAATCCCATACTTATAACCAAATGACAAAACGTTGACACGAATTCCTTGTAGCTTCCCAGATCCAAAAATCTCACCAATTCTTTTTTCCAATTGGTGAACATTTAAGTTAGTAGTATCAATCGCAACATCTGCTTGTGAGCGAACATCCTCTAACTTTGCACGTTCACGTGCAATCCCATCAACAATCCGATCCTTACCTTGCAATGGATGTGGGCGGCGAGTTGATTCGAAACGTTGAACAAGTGACTGATCGGTCGCATCCAAAAAAACAAGTCGGTAATCAGATTGGCTTTCTTTGAGTTCGGCCAATGCATGAGTTAGTTCATCAAAGAACTCTCCCCCGCGCACATCGACCACAACAGCTAACTCTTTGCCTTGAGGTCCAGTTCCCTTACTTACTAAGGCAGGCAACAAAGAAGGAGGCAGATTATCAACGACATACCAACCAAGATCCTCTAAAGCGTGGGCAACTGTCGATCGGCCAGCACCTGACATTCCAGTCAGAATCAAGGTCTCTTGTGTCATGAAACTATTGTGTTACATCTGTCAAGAAGGTGGAAACACGCTCGAGACTCTTTTCAAGATAGGCAGGCAGAAGCTCTTTTTCTTCCTGATTCTTGGTTTCATACAAGTAGTTCAACAGAAGTAGCCTGCGATGCAGAAGAAGCGCTTTCATTGCATTCTCTGAATACGTGGGCAAAGGCTTGATGCTTGTATAGCCAGCTAAAAGTGCTTGCCCTTGCTCTGGTGTGTCCAAGTAGTACAGCGCTACAGCAATGTCTTGTGCCTCAATACCAAATCCACAATCGTCGAAATCAAAGACTGAAAGTTGGCCCTCATGCCACATCAAATTCCAACCATGGAAATCGGCGTGAATGATGTGGATCTCTGAGGTTGCATACAGCTCATCGGTATATTTCATGATGAGATCATGTGCCTTTTGTAGCAAACATTTATCGGCATCTGAGAGTTTTGATTTGGCGGAGAAGAGAAAGTCCTCAGTACTCCAAAAGAAGTCATCGAAGGTTGGTAATTCCGCTTGATTTGAAAGAACAAAATCAGATGATTCTTGATGTAACACCGCTATTGCCTTGCCTACTTCATGCAATTGATCCAAGGTTGGCTCATCGCCAATGTCTTTTCCTTCTAGCCAGGAATACATCACTACAAGCATCCTCTGACCTGAATCAGGGTGCACTGCGGACACAATAAAGTCATCCTTCAAAGTTGCAATTGGTCTAGGAGTATTGACCCCTGATGTCCGATTTAGATGTCGGACCCATTCGATCTCAGCCAACAGGTTCTTAATTGTTTTCGCTGAGTTAATGTTAATTCGCAAGGCATATTTGACTCCCGTTTCGGTTTCAACTGAGAAAGTTGCATTAAATCCAAAATTAATGCAGGAGACCTTCGCATTACTGATCCCGTAGTTCGTCAGTAGTTCATGAGCAAAAGCCGCTAAGGACTTTTCTTGCTCTTGAGTCGGTAGTTCAAAAAACTCGCTGCCCACTATTTGCTCTCCGAAATCACGCCGGTTTGAGTATTGATTCCCTGGCTGGCAATTGAAGCCAGATGAGATTCAATAATTGATGCAATTTTAGAGCCAATCCCTGGAGTTGCCGCTATGTCCTCCACCTTTGCTTTACGAATAGCTGCCACAGATCCGAAGCGGTCCAGAAGTGCCGCTCTGCGGGCAGAACCTAATTGTGGAATGTCATCTAAGACAGACTCCAGCATCACCTTAGATCTGCGCGAACGGTGGAATGAGATTGCAAAACGGTGGGCTTCATCTCGAATTCTTTGGAGAAGATAAAGCCCTTCGCTGCTTCTTGGCAAAATCAATGGGTCTTTTGAGCCAGGGATCCACACCTCTTCGAGGCGCTTAGCTAAACCACACAGTGCAATGTCTTTAATCCCAAGTTCGTCCAGAGCGCGTTGCGCTGCACTCACTTGAGGCGCGCCACCATCAACCACAATTAATTGTGGTGGGTATGCAAACTTGCTCGGCTTGCCACCAAGTTCTGCCACCTCTGCTTCATTTTCTTGGCGATCATCAATCAAACGCTTTAATCGGCGAGTGATCACTTGATGCATCGCTCTGGTGTCATCAAAACCCTCATCTGTGTTAATAATGAACCGGCGATACTCGCTCTTCTTCGCCATTCCATCTTCAAAGACAACCATTGAAGCAACAACTGAGGTGCCAGAGATATTCGAAATATCAAAACATTCAATGCGCAATGGGGTGCGACCTAAATTCAAAGACTCTTCAATTTCAGTCAATGCCTTACCGCTCACAGCAGCATCTGTCGCGCGCTTGCTTAGATATTGAATTAGTGAGTACTGAGCGTTTCTCTTAACAGTATCGAGCAGTTCGACCTTCTCGCCTCTTTGCGGGGCCTTAATCTCAACTCTGGAAGTTCCTAGGCTTTCCAGCCACTTTTCTAACTGATCTTTATCAACCGGTTCACTGTTTACATAAATATTGCGTGGCACAGCCATCGCTCCAGAACCGTAAATTGAATATAGCAAGGCTGTTAAAACATCTTGTCCCTCCAGGACCATTTCTTGATCAACTATCCACGACCTAGAACCCTTAACTGAGCCGCGCTGCATGGAGAAAATTGAACCAGCTGCATGGAAGCCATCTTGATACAGTGAAATGAAGTCGCCATCTAGATCATCAGAGAAATTGCCTTCTGTTGATTTCTGCGCTTTCTCAAATGAATCAATCTGATCGCGCAGGCGGGCAGCTCTTTCAAACTCCTCATTGTTTGCTGCATTCTGCATCTCTTCATGTAATTTGGGCAGGATGTTCTCCATGCCTGATTCCATGAATTCATTGAGACGTCCAGCTAGTTGCTTGTGATCTTCTTTAGAAATCCAGTCCACACAAGGCGCTGCACATTTACCTATATCCCCCAGCAAACACTGTCTTTTACTCTTTTGCGCACGAGTGAAGTTTGCTGATGAACAGGATCTAACAGGAAAAACTTTGAGTAGGACTTCAAAAGTATTTCGAAGTGCCCAAGCATTTGTATAAGGCCCAAAGTACTTAAGCCCAGGCCTTTTGTCTTTGCGGGTTATAAAGATCATCGGATATTCATCGTTAAGAGATAGCGCAAGATATGGATAGGACTTGTCATCTTTGAACTGGACGTTGTACTTAGGTTGATGTTGTTTTATCCAACTAAATTCCAAGGCTAACGCCTCAAGTTCAGTGCTTACGATGGTCCAGTCAACCCTGACCGCTTCATGAACCATGCGATAGGTCTTGGTTGCTAGATTTGCTTGAAAGTAATTACTCAGCCGATTCTTAAGATTTTTCGCCTTGCCCACATAAATGATCTTGTCCTTGGCATTATAAAAACGGTAGACCCCAGGGTGTTCTGGAATATTACTTGGCCGATAACTTTGGGGATCTGCCATGGCTCTACTTCTTTGCTGGCGCTTTTCTATTGGTCTTTAAAATCTCACCCAAGAACTGTCCGGTGTAACTCTCTTTGACCTTGGCGACATCTTCTGGAGTTCCTTCTGCAACGACTAATCCCCCACGGAATCCACCTTCAGGTCCCATATCAATGACCCAGTCTGAACACTTGATGACATCAAGGTTGTGTTCGATCACAACAACGGTGTTGCCTGTATCGACTAGACGGTTTAAGACAGTTAACAACTTATTGACATCTTCAAAGTGCAATCCAGTAGTTGGTTCATCCAAAACATAGATTGTGCGGCCAGTTGATCTGCGTTGTAGCTCTGTTGCAAGCTTTACGCGCTGTGCTTCTCCACCTGACAAAGTAGGGGCCGATTGACCTAAACGAACATAACCCAGACCCACATCATTGAGAGTCTTCAAGTATCGAGCAATCGCAGGCACAGATTCGAAGAACCCGCTTGCCTCTTCGATAGGCATATTCAAAACTTCTGCAATGGTCTTGTTCTTATAGTGAACCTCTAGGGTTTCGCGGTTATAGCGCGCACCATGACACACCTCGCAAGGCACATAAACATCTGGCAGAAAGTTCATTTCGATGGTGATAGTTCCATCGCCAGAACAGTTCTCGCAGCGCCCACCTTTGACGTTAAATGAGAAACGTCCTTGCTGGTAACCCCGAATCTTTGCCTCACTCGTTTCAGCAAAGAGTGCGCGAATCTTGTCGAATACACCTGTGTAGGTGGCTGGATTAGAACGTGGTGTACGACCAATCGGCGATTGATCAACGTGGACTACCTTGTCCAATAATTCAACGCCGGTGACAGTTCGGTGACGACCAGGTACCAGACGCGCACCGTTGAGCTTGTTTGCCAACACCGTATACAAGATGTCATTAACCAGTGTTGACTTACCAGAACCACTGACACCCGTTACCGAAACAAAAACACCCAACGGAACTTCAACATCGATTTCCTTAAGGTTGTTTTCTTTCGCACCTTTCACAACAAGTTTGCGCTTTGCATCAATTGGACGGCGATTCTTTGGAATTGCAATTGATTTACGACCTGATAGATAGGCACCTGTGATCGACTCTTTCGATGCGATCAAATCTTCATAACTTCCAGAGACCACAACTTTGCCACCATGCTCGCCAGCACCTGGACCTATATCCACAATCCAGTCTGCAGTACGAATGGTTTCTTCATCGTGCTCAACAACGATCAAGGTATTGCCTAAGTTGCGCAAACGAGTAAGAGTTTCGATCAGGCGCTTATTGTCTCTTTGATGTAATCCAATAGATGGCTCATCTAGAACATATAGAACACCAACTAACCCGCTACCAATCTGAGTTGCAAGGCGAATGCGCTGGGCTTCACCACCAGAGAGAGATCCGGCAGGACGAGCGAGTGAAAGATAATCAAGTCCCACATCTAGTAAGAAGCCCAGACGCGCGTTGACCTCTTTCATTACTCGTTCTGCGATTTGCGCCTCACGCTTATTGAGTTTGATCTGCTTTAAGAATGTGGCGCAATCTGCAATTGAGAGTTCACAGATCTGTGAAATGTTCTTATCCCCAATAGTCACAGCAAGGACTTCAGGCTTTAGGCGGGCACCATTGCACTTTTCACATGAGATCTCTCGCATGTAGGCCTCATACTTATCGCGGCTGTAGTCGCTATCTGTTTCCTCATGGCGGCGATGAATAAAGGGAATGACGCCTTCAAAGCCAGTTGTGTAATTACGGGCCCCATAGCGACCCTTGTACTTCATCTTTATCTCATACTCATAACCATTAAGGATTGCTTCTCGCGCCTTCGCTGAGATCTTCTTCCAAGGAGTATCAAGTGAGAATGGCAAGTCTTTGGCTAACGCTTCTAGCAAGCGCAGGAAGTAATCTGATGATTGCCCACCAGACCATGGCGCAATAGCACCTTCATTAATTGAAATTGAGTCATCAGGAATAATGAGATCTTCATCAACCTCTTTTTTCGTACCAATACCTGAACATTCAACACAGGCACCGAAAGGTGAGTTAAATGAAAAGGAACGTGGCTCTAATTCCTCAAATGAAAGCTCGCAATCATGGCAGGCAAGATGCTCACTGTATGTCCGCTCTTTGTCAGCTCCCTTTGAATCAACAAAATCCAAGACAACAATTCCGGAAGCAAGTCGCAAAGCAGTTTCAATCGAATCAGTAAGTCGTGTTTTGCTCTCTGCTTTGGCTGTTAAACGATCAATGACCACTTCGATTGTGTGCTTTTCTTGTTTTTTAAGTTTTGGTGCTTCAGAGAGCTGAATGACTTCCCCATCAACACGAGCACGTGAATAACCTTGCGTGATCAGATCACTAAACAACTCAACTAACTCTCCCTTACGGGCACGAATAACGGGAGCTAAAACTTGAAACTTTGTAGTTGCCGGAAGCTCAAGAATCTGATCAACAATTTGTTGCGGTGATTGGCGAGTAACTGCCTTGCCGCAGTTAGGGCAGTGCGGCCGTCCTGCGCGCGCAAACAAAAGACGCAAATAGTCATAGACCTCAGTGATGGTTCCCACCGTTGAGCGAGGATTTCGGTTGGTTGATTTCTGATCGATTGAAACAGCTGGTGAAAGACCTTCAATGAAATCAACATCCGGCTTATCCATTTGGCCAAGGAACTGGCGTGCATATGCAGACAGGGACTCAACATAGCGGCGCTGACCCTCGGCAAAGATTGTGTCAAAGGCAAGAGATGACTTACCAGAACCAGATAAACCAGTAAACACAACTAAAGCATCTCGAGGAAGCTCGATGGAAACATTTTTGAGGTTGTGTTCTCGCGCTCCGCGCACAACCAACTTATCGATGCTCAAACCCCGGCCTCTTCCATCATTCGTAGCTCTTTCTTCAATATCTTGATTTCATCACGCAAGCGCGCAGCGACCTCAAACTGAAGTTCAGATGCCGCATTTCTCATCTGATCGGTGAGCGAGCCTATCAACGCGATTAGGTCCTTGCGCGGCAAGGATCCCGAAGACTTGTCATAAATTCCAGCCGAAGATGCAATTTTCTTGGCTCCGCCCTTTTCATGGGACAAAAGCTCTTCGGTATCTTCGCTCTCCCGGTTGATCAGATCGGTTATGTCAGCAATCTTTTTGCGCAATGGCTGCGGATCAACGCCTCGCTCAAGGTTATAGGCAACCTGCTTTGCACGTCGACGATTAGTTTCATCTATCGCCTTGGCCATGGAATCTGTAATTCTGTCAGCATACATATGAACCTCACCCGAAACATTTCGGGCCGCGCGGCCAATTGTTTGGATTAGCGATGTTGATGAACGTAGGAAACCTTCCTTGTCCGCATCTAAAATTGCAACTAGTGATACTTCAGGCAAATCTAAACCTTCACGAAGCAAGTTGATACCAATTAAAACATCGTAATCACCTGTGCGAAGCTCGCGGAGTAACTCCACTCGGCGCAATGTGTCCACTTCAGAGTGCAGGTATCGAACATTCACGCCACGCTCTAGCAGGTAATCCGTCAAATCTTCCGACATTTTCTTCGTCAATGTTGTTACTAGCACGCGCTCATTCTTTGCAGTTCGAATATTGATTTCATTGAGCAGATCATCGATTTGACCCTTGATTGGCTTAATAACTATTTGAGGGTCAACTAATCCTGTTGGACGAATAACTTGTTCCACCACATCGCCATTAACCTTGCCCAACTCATACTTACCAGGAGTAGCAGAGAGATAGAGAGTTTGGCCGATACGTTCGACAAACTCTGGAAACTTCAAAGGGCGATTATCCAAGGCGCTGGGCAAACGGAATCCGTGCTCAACTAATGTGCGCTTACGGGAGGCATCCCCCTCAAACATTGCACCTAACTGTGGAACAGTGACATGGCTTTCGTCAATTACAACTAAGAAATCTTCAGGGAAATAATCTAGTAGGCAGTGCGGCGCAGAGCCTGCCGCACGATCATCTAGATGTCGTGAATAGTTTTCAATGCCACTACAAAAACCAATCTGTTCCATCATCTCAATATCAAATGTGGTGCGCATTCGAAGGCGTTGAGCCTCCAACAACTTTCCCTGCTTTTCAAAAAGGTTTAATTGAATCTGCAATTCATCTTGGATGTCCCCTATTGCCCGCTTCATTGTTTCAGGCCCAGCGGCATAGTGAGTTGCTGGGAAGATGAAAATCTCTTCCTCATCTCGGATTATTTCTCCTGTGAGAGGGTGCAACGTGGACAGTTTCTCGATTTCATCCCCAAACATTTCAATGCGAATGGCCAGCTCTTCATACATTGGGATGATTTCGATGGTGTCACCACGCACGCGAAATGTGCCACGCTCAAAGGCCATGTCATTTCGTTTGTACTGAACATCTACAAATCTACGAAGAAGTGCGTTGCGCTCAATCTCTTCACCCACCCGCAGACGCACCATGCGATCCACGTACTCCTGCGGTGTGCCTAAACCATAAATACATGAAACCGTGGCAACGACGATGACATCCCTACGAGTTAGAAGTGAATTGGTGGCCGAGTGGCGCAACCGTTCAACCTCTTCGTTAACACTTGAGTCCTTTTCAATAAAAGTGTCAGTCTGTGGAACATAAGCTTCTGGTTGGTAGTAGTCGTAGTAAGAAACAAAGTACTCAACGGCATTGTTTGGCAAAAGTTCCCGAAACTCATTGGCGAGTTGGGCGGCAAGTGTCTTATTGGGTGCAAGTACTAAAGTTGGGCGCTGCAACTGTTCAATAAGCCAAGCAGTTGTGGCAGATTTTCCCGTACCGGTCGCACCGAGTAACACCACATCTCGTTCTCCGGCATTGATCCTCTTCGTAATTTCTGCAATAGCCGCAGGCTGATCTCCGGCTGGCACATAATCACTAATTACTTGAAACGGCTCAACTCTGCGTTGAAGATCAGATATCGGGCGCATTTGATAAGCCTACTTATTAATTATCGTGGAGGCTATCCCAAATGTTTTCAACCTGTCGGAGTAGCTCATCTTCACTTCCATCATTTTCTATGAGGAAATCAGCCACCTCAATGCGCTGTTCCCGAGTAGCTTGCGCCGCTATTCGACCCTCTATCTCAGAGATATGCATTCCCCTACCCCGCAAACGCGCAACACGGTTTTCCATTTCAGATTCAACAGTGATCACAACATCAAATCTTTCTTGTGCTCCTGTCTCGACCAGCAAAGGAATCTCATATACCAATACCTGGTCACCCTTTAGGGATGCAACCGCTTCTTCAAACTCTCGACGAACAAAGGGATGAATAATATTTTCTAATTGTGCTTTTGCAGTTGTGTCTTTGAATATCAATTCACCTAATGCTCTGCGATCGATATTTCCATCCTTTAGAATCGAATCACCGAATAGAGTCACAACTTCATCAAAACCATCTGAGCCTCGCTCGATTGCAGCACGTGCTAACTGATCGGCATCAATTACTAATGCCCCAAGTTCAGCGAAGTACTGAGCAGCAAGAGACTTGCCACAACCTATGCCTCCGGTTAATCCAATAACTCGCATGTTCAAAGAATAGTCTGAGAATGAAAAAGGCCCCGCAGTTACGCGAGGCCTTTTTCTTAGATTCTTCTTACTTATTCGGCAGCAACAACTTCTTCTGTGCCTTCGGCTGGAGTAGCTGCAGCATCTGCAACCTTTGCTTCGGCCTTTTGCTTCTTGTGTGCCATGAAACGCTCTTGAGCCTGGGCGTATTGCTTTTCCCACTCTTCGCGCTGTGTCTCATATCCTGGCTTCCACTCTTGTGAATCAGCATCGAAACCTTCAGGGTAAATGAAGTTTCCTTCTGCATCATAACGAGCAGCCATTCCGTACTGAGTTGGATCAAATGCCTCGATCTCGATCTCTGTACCTTCATTAGCTTGCTTGAGTGATAGTGAAATACGACGACGCTCTAGATCGATATCGATGATCTTCACGAATAGTTCATCATCAACCTGAACAACCTGCTCTGGGATTTCAACGTGGCGCTCTGCCAACTCTGAAATGTGAACTAGGCCTTCAATACCTTCGTGAACACGAATGAATGCACCGAATGGAACTAGCTTTGTCACAACACCTGGAACAACCTGATTGATTGTGTGTGTGCGAGCAAATGCCTGCCATGGATCTTCTTGTGTTGCCTTCAATGAAAGTGATACACGCTCACGCTCAAAGTCCACTTCGAGAACTTCAACAGTTACTTCGTCGCCAACTTCAACAACTTCACCTGGGTGATCGATGTGCTTCCATGAAAGCTCTGAAACGTGAACCAAACCATCTACGCCACCAAGGTCAACGAATGCACCGAAGTTAACGATTGATGAAACAACACCTGAACGAACCTGGCCCTTTTGAAGCTGGTTGAGGAATGTTGTGCGTGATTCTGATTGAGTCTGCTCAAGGAATGCACGACGTGAAAGAACAACGTTGTTGCGATTCTTATCTAGTTCGATGATGCGTGCTTCAACCTGCTTGCCAATGTATGGAGTCAGATCGCGAACGCGACGCATTTCAACAAGTGATGCTGGAAGGAAGCCACGTAGACCGATGTCCACGATAAGCCCACCCTTAACAACTTCAATAACAGTTCCGACGACAACTTCGTCGCGCTCTTTCTTGCCTTCGATATCTCCCCATGCGCGTTCGTACTGTGCGCGCTTTTTAGAAAGAATCAGGCGACCCTCTTTGTCTTCTTTCTGAAGAACGAGAGCTTCAATAATCTCACCGACTTTAACGATTGAGTTTGGATCTGCATCGTGGCGAATTGAAAGTTCGCGAGCTGGAATCACGCCTTCTGTCTTGTATCCGATATCAACAAGTACTTCTTCGCGTCCAACTTGAACAACAGCACCTGAAACTAGGTCGCCGTCATTGAAATTTCTGATTGTGCCTTCGATTGCTGCTAGAAAATCTTCAGCTGATCCGATGTCATTTACTGCAATTTGTGGTGTAGACAATTGTGCTCCGTAGGGATAGAAAGTAGTAGTTCCCGCTTTCGCGGCTGAAGGGCAAGGGTACGGTTCACCCGCTCACAAGGGCAAATCCGCTTACTTTTTTCAGTGTGAAAGATAGACTGGCAAACAATATGAAGAGATATAGAGAGCTTTTGGCTTTCCCCCAGGTCATTCTGCTCGGCGTTAGCGCATTTCCAGCGCGCTTGGCCTACGGCATGATCGGCCTAGGAATCTTTTTCAAAGCAGAGCAAGAGACCGGCTCAATAGCAATTGCTGGCTTTGCGATCGGATTGAACTCCTTGGCTGGCTCTTTAACTGCGGGCCTTCGAGGTTCGGTCATAGATAAATTCGGTCAAAAGTGGCCCATTCGTATTTTGGTTCCTATGTACGCTGGATTGATTTTGCTTCTCAACACCATGGTGACCAAGGAATCAATTTTGATTACTGCCTTTATTTTGGGTATCACCGCTCCTCCAATTAACTTATCTGTTCGACCATTATGGAAAGACATTGTTCCGGACTCATACCTAAGAACTGCCTATGCCTTTGATTCATCAATGATGAGTACGACTTCTGTAATCGGCCCTGTCGTTATCACCGCGCTCTCTTTATCTTCTCGCCCAGGTTTTGCTTTGGGAACGGTATCTGCACTGATGCTTACCGGCGGAATAGCGCTTTCGCTCACCCCAGTCTCTCGCGATTGGATACCAGAGAAAAAACACAAGGGTCAACAAAAACTTTGGCGAGATCGAGCTATCCAGCTTTTGATGTTTGAAGGGTGCTTCATTGGATTTGGTTGGGGTGTATTTGATGTTGCTGTTCCAGCATTTGCAACTCAAGAAAATGTTCAACATAGAGTTGCTTGGATCTTTGCAGCTTTTGGAATCGCAACAGTTATAGGTGGCCTACTAGGTGGTTTGGTTTCAAAGAAATTGCCACCACTGCTGGCTTTGCGACGCGCCTATGCATTGTGGTTGATCGCCTGCATTCCTATCGCCTTCACATATCCAGACTGGACCATGGCACTTGTTGGAGCATCTATTGGATTTTTTGGTGGCGCAGTACAAGTATTTTATTTTGAAGTTCTTGAAGCGGTAAGACCTAAAGGTTCACAAACGGCATCCCTTGGTTGGATATGGAGTGTTGAAGGTTCCTTTATGGCAGTAGGCGCAGCCGTTGGTGGTGTTGTCTCTGAAACATTCTCACCTCGTGTTGGATTAGCAATGCTGCCAATAATGATTTGTTTCGGATTAATCATCTTGTCTATTGGGCGGGGCCGATTAGGCGCAGCTAATGACATTCCAACCGATGAAGAAGACCTACAAGCTATGAAAGATATTTCTAACGAAGTTAAGTAGTTAGTGAGCTGCTTCATGCCAGGTAAGACCTAGCCCGGCATTGACATCTAGCGGCGCCTTTAGCGGATATGCAGCACCCATTTCACGTTTAACCAATTCAACAATTTTTTCTTCTTCACCGGCCACAACTTCCAGAATTAATTCATCATGGATTTGTAAGAGCAACCGCGATTCAAGTTTTTCACTTTCAATGGCCGCTTGGACCTTGAGCATGGCTAATTTGATGATGTCTGCAGCTGAGCCTTGAATGGGAGCATTTAATGCCATGCGCTCTGCAACCTCACGACGCTGCCGGTTGTCATGCATTAAATCGGGTAGATATCTGCGCCTGCCCATGATTGTTTCGGTGTATCCAACTTTACGGGCTTGCTCTACAACTATTTGTAAATAGTCACGAATTCCACCAAATCGTTCAAAGTAAGTGTCCATAAGTTGTTGAGCCGCAGGAGGTGTGATGTCTAACTGTGCTGCAAGACCGTAGGAAGAAAGCCCGTATGCAAGTCCATAGGACATTGCTTTCATTTGACGTCGCATTTCAGGATCTACCTCAGATGGCTTAACACCAAAGACAAGACCAGCAACTGTTGCATGCAGATCCTCACCTGAAGCAAATGCTGCCAACAACTTTTCATCATGAGATAGGTGAGCCATGATGCGCATCTCAATTTGGCTGTAATCAGCAGTGAGTAATGCGACATAGCCTTTACCAACGGTAAAGCAATCTCTGATTTTTCTTCCCTCTTCGGTGCGCACTGGGATGTTCTGTAAGTTTGGACCAGTAGATGAAAGTCGACCAGTAGCTGCAACAGTCTGCTGGAAATGGGTATGTATTCGGCCGTCCTTTGCTATTTCTGCAATTAATCCTTCAACGGTGCTTCCCAGTTTCTTTGTTTCACGTATGCGTAGTAATGATGTTAGAACTGGGTGTCCGCTCTTTTGATGTAGCCAATCAAGACTTTCAGCATCTGTTGTGTATCCAGTCTTTATCTTTTTTGTTTTCGGTAAATTCAACTCGTCAAACAAAACAACTTGTAGTTGCTTAGGAGATGCAACATTGAACTCGTGGCCCACTGCTTCATGTGCCGCCTTTGTTTCCCGCTTTACTTCCCCTTCAAAGAAGGCTGCAAGCTCATCTAGTTTCTTCTTGTTTACTGATATTCCAATGGACTCCATGCGCGCCAACAAATCGGCCACAGGAAGTTCCATGGTCACAAAAAGCTCCCACAACTTTCTTTCCTTCAACTCCCGAGTCAGCGAATCGCGCAATGTGAACATCGCACGCGCTGACGTTAAAAGGAATTGCTCGGGACTTGCCTCATTAACACTTGATCCATCACCCCAACGTTCTTGAATGTCTTTTAACTCTTGGCTTCTAACTCCTGGGTTAACAAGATATGCAGCCAATGATGTGTCAAAGCAGACTCCCCTTAAGGAGGTTGATCTGGCAAGGGATTTGGCATCATGTGCGATCTTCTGAACATTTACATCAGTCGCCCACTCCCCCATTACTGATGAGTGAACCAAAAAGACATCATCGGGAGATAAGGCAATTGCATAGCGGTGCAGTTTCTCTTCAACTAAATCAAAAGCTATTGCTATTTCCCCAACATGCTGGGCAATCTTTTTTGATGCTTCCTCATGTGTCAGGACGCCTTCGGTCATCTCAGCGGCAAACAACTCATATTCAGATTCAACTGCTGCGCTATTTCCTTTAAGCAAGATGGGTTTTATTCGATCTTGAAGTGTCTTGAACTCTAATTTCTCAAATAGAGGGCCAATGTTCTTCTCATCAACGCCAGTCCAGGACAACGCATCAATACTTAGATCTAAAGGAACATTGGCAACCAGTTGGGTCAATTCTCTGTTTCGAATGACATCATTGACTGAATCACGAAGAGATTGGCCTACTTTGCCGCCTAATTTGTCGATGTTAGCTATCAATTCATGAAGAGAGCCATACTCCACTATCCATTTTGCAGCGGTCTTTTCTCCAACACCTGGAACAGATGGCAGGTTGTCACTTGGATCTCCACGCAAGGCTGCGAAATCTGGATACTGCTGCGGACTCATTCCATACTTTTCTTGCACCGCATCTGGAGTCATGCGCGTTAAATCGCTC
>NZ_JBIKSG010000014.1:0-22786 GCF_044348745.1 Candidatus Planktophila sp. | reverse complement strand
CCAACGCCAACGCCAACGCCAACGCCAACGCCAACGCCAACGCCAACGCCAACGCCAACACCGACTCCAACACGGACTGTTGCTGGTTACACAATGGCTCAGGTGAGAGCCAATAACAATGCACAGAGTTGTTGGACTGTGGTCGATGATTATGTTTACAACTTAACCAGTTGGATTAATTCACACCCAGGTGGTTCTGGTGCAATCTTGTTCTTATGTGGCACAGATGGAACAAACGCCTTTAAGGCTCAGCATTCCAATCAAAGCAGACCTGCGATCAGGTTAGATAGTTACAAACTAGGACCACTTAACAAATAGTTAATTGAGTTTGCTGTATTGATAACTAAGAGTTGCCGCTGTTGCTACCCAGATTTGATAGGGAAGCAACGCAAGTCCAATCGAGGTTGAAGTCTTAAAGGCAATTATCACCATCGGCAAGGTCAAAAGCACTGTTCCAACAAGTGCGATCACAGCAAATAGCAGATTGTGGGGACGATAGAACTGATAGGCCCAGATCAGAGCACATGCCACAGAGAGTCCAAAAAATGTTAAATAGGTAATTGTTAGAGCTGTTGTGGCGCGTTGTGCAATGGTGACAGCGGCAATTCCTAAAACAATAAAGTTATAGGGCCAGATAATCCCAAAGACAAAACCTGGCGGTTGCCAGGATGGTTGATTTAAGCTGCGATACCAGTTATCCCCAGTGTTAACCCACAGACCTGATCCAATTACATAGATTGCAACAATCGCAATTCCTATAACGGAGCCAGTGATTTTCATCGGATTAACTTAACTTGCCGCGCTCTATCGGTAGCGGCCACTTGATCTTCACGCCAAGTTTTTCAGCAGCAAATAAAGGAAAACGTGGATTACGTAGGAATTCACGGGCCATAAAGACAGCATCTGCCTCACCTGTTTGAATGATGTGATCTGCTTGCTCTGGTTCAGTAATTAAGCCAACGGCTGTTGTCATGATTCCAGTCTCTGCTCTAATTGCTGTGGCAAAAGGAACTTGGAAACCAGGGGTTGCCTTAATCGGTGCATTATGAACATTGCCACCTGTTGAAACATCAACCAGGTCCACGCCGAGTGCCTTTAACTGAGCACAAAGTTCAACTGAGTCAATCAAGTTCCAACCATCTTGAACCCAGTCTGTGGCAGAGATGCGAACAAAGAGCGGCGTGCCAGTAGGGATTGCATTTCGGACTGCTGCAACTGTTTCCAAAAGGAATCTTGTTCTATTGGCAAACTCTCCGCCGTATTCATCGGTGCGCTTGTTTGCAAGAGGGGAGTAGAACTGGTGGAACAGGTAGCCATGGGCTGCATGCAGTTCGATGACATCAAAGCCAATTGCAACTGCGCGCTTGGCAGCATCTACAAAATCTTGGGTGAGTTGGTGGATCTCAGTCACAGTTAGTGCGCGGGGCTCTGCATATCCTTCAAATGCAATTGCAGATGAAGAGACAGACTGCCAGCCACCTTCTTCTTTTGTTGCAATGCGGTGATCATCCCAAGGCAACATGGTGCCGGCCTTTCGACCCGCGTGAGCTAATTGGATTCCCACCTTCACATCGTGACTATGTGCGAAATCAATCATTGGTTTAAATGCTGCTGCGTGGGCATCATCTTCAATGGATGGACAACCAACAGAGATGCGTCCTTCCGGAACAACACCTGTTGCCTCCACCATGATCAAACCCGTGCCACCTGTTGCAAATGAACCTAGGTGAACATCGTGCCACTGACCCACAAAGCCATCTTTAGCCATGTATTGGCACATAGGGGAGACCCAGATGCGGTTATTGAATTCAACTTCGCGGATAGTTAATGGATCAAAGAGTGCGCTCATGTGCGAAGTCTAGATCTCTTTACAGCCTTTGGAATTCTAAGACTCCATGAGTTAGAGTGTGGTACTGTTTCTTGTACCACTTCTGAAAGGTGTCCATCATGGCAATTACCGCCTCACAAGCTCGGGCCCAATTGTTTCCCTTGATTGAGCAGGTCAATACGGATATGAAGCCAGTCGTTATAACTTCTAAAGCAGGAAACGCAGTTTTAATTTCTGTTAGCGAGTATGAATCCATGATTGAGACGGCTTATCTATTATCCACGCCTGCCAACCGTGAATGGCTTCTGGAGTCATTGGCTCAAGCCGATCGTGGCGAGTTGCAGCCTGTTGAGTTTCCGCTCACGGCGGTTAAAGAGAAAAGCAAGGCCAAGAAGAAGAGTAAATAAGTTCAGTTGTGCCGAAAAACAAATTAGACCAGGTGGTTGCCACCCCTCGCGCCATCCGAGATCTCGAATACTGGTGCACGAGTGGCAATCAGAAGAAACTTGATCGAATTAATGCGCTAATCGCTAATTGCCTGGAGACCCCATTTTCAGGAATTGGTGTGCCAGAGCAGCTTCGTTTTCAGGATCAAGATACCTATTCTCGGCGAATAGATAAAACACATCGATTGGTTTATCGCGTAGATGGCAAGCAATTGGTAATTATCTCTGTGCGTTTTCACTACGAGAAATAACTATTTCAAATTGGCAAGGCTTGCTTTAACAACTGCCTGGATTAACTTCACATCCACATCCCAGTCGTTTGGCAACTGAATAATTTTCTTGAGTGCGTTGCCTTCCTTGAATTTAGGAGCAAACTCCATTAATACCTTTTCATCCCAGGTCCCAATCAGGACATGCTTGGTCGATGCAGACACGCCCAAGATGTAGTGCTTATCGAGTTTGACCATGGGTTGGTTCCAGGCGATGACAAGTTCTACTTGCGGATACTTAACAGTGATCGCTTTAAAGATCGCCTTAATTGTTTTTGCTTGCACAGGTGTTACAGATTTATAAAACTCTGTGGGGGTGGCAAATCGTTTAGAGCTTTCAGAGCCTCTGGAATACATAACTAGTGCATTGGCATGTGCTTGTGAAAAACCGTAGTTCTCTTTTAGGTGAGCTATTTGTTCTGGGTATTTCTTGCCCTCAAGTTTTGCCATGACCTTAAACCAGTAGGCCATCTTTTCGCCGTACTTTTTTTCAATGGCAGGAAAGTGGGCCTCGCGGGATGGATCTTTTGGCATGGGCAAAGAATAACCCCCGTAGCGATAGGGCCACGGGGGTTATATCTCGTATCCATTCCCTCAAATGGAAGATTTCCCTACTTGAGATAGAGAAAACTTTTTATATTGCGATAGTGCGCTCTGCGATCTGTGCTTGTAGCTCTAGGTCGTGGGATTCATTGGCTCGGCGTGAGCGGGCAAAACGGCCGCGCTCTTCATCTTCAAATTGGGCGTGGTGGTCAACTGCGAATTGATTGGTAATCAACAGGCTAAGCAGGTTGTTTGAGTCCATGGGCAAATAGTGAGGTGCCAAGGTTTCGCAGATGCATGGAGTAGGTGAATGTTGAGTTATATAAAGGTGAACGATGCATCTTTAGTGACCCGAATGACAGCACCAACCACGCTTGGTAGGTGCCTATTGGCCAAGCAATTGCTTAATTTGCTGAATTTGAAAAGAAACGAACTGGTCCTGCGTGCTCAAGACTAACTTCCTCGCCGACTGCATAATCAAAAGGCCCAGGGATTCGAACCTTTAGCACCTGGCCAGCACAATCTAGGGTGACCATTGCATCATGGCCGTAGTAATCAATCTTTGAAATACGACCAACAGTTTGTGCCCCGACTAAGTTGCGATCAAGTTTGATTTCTTCAGGGCGGATAACAAGGTGACCTGATTCAACCGAAGTGCTCTTTGTTGCCGCACTGAATAGATACGAAGTAGTGCCATCAGCCATCTTTGAAGCATCAAGAACTAGCGCATCGCCGGTGCTTATCGCCATCGCTGGTGAAATCGGTGAGGAGTACACCGCTTCAGGTGAACCCTGCTGAATGATCTGGCCCTCGCGCATCAGTGCCACAACATCGGCTGAAACCAAGGCCTCTTCACGATCATGGGTAACCAAGATTGAAGTGGCGTTGCTCTTGCGCAATAGATCAATGACATCGGCGCAGAGCTCCCCACGCAAAGCTTCATCGAGGGCTGAAAATGGTTCATCAAGTAAAACAATTGCTGGCTTAATAGCAAGAGCGCGAGCAAGTGCTACACGTGTCTGCTGTCCGCCTGATAGCTGATTTGGCATACGGTTTTCATACCCTTGCAGGCCAATCAAGTTCAACATTTCTTTTGTTGTCTGGCGAATTTGATCCTTTGTAAAGGCAGAGCGATCTAAACCAAAGGCAATATTGTCGGCAACAGATAGATGCGGAAAGAGCGCACCATCTTGCGGAACATAACCAATTTTGCGCTTATGCGATGGCATTACAAGTGATGACAATGAGACTAACTGCTTACCAAAACGAATCGTTCCATCAGATGGTTGGATTAATCCGGCGATACTGCGCAGCAGTGTTGTCTTGCCACAGCCTGAGGGACCTAGCAGCGCTGCGATCTGGCCTTCTGCCAAAGAGAAGGAGAGGTCATTTAGAATTAATTTTTGCCCCAGGGAAACTTTTAAGTGGGAAATCTCAAGTGAACTCACTTTTCGCCCCCTAGATTCTCTGTAATAAATGTTCTATCTGCTTTATCTGGCCGGCTCAATAAAAAGGTTGGTAGCGCTGCGATTAGAACCAAGATTAATGCATAGGGTGCGGCCTCGTTAAATCGATTGATAGATGCAGCAGACCAGATCTGGGTGGCCAGGGTGTCAAAGCCTGTTGGGCGAAGCATCAGCGTGGCAGGTAGCTCCTTCATAGCAGTTAGAAATACCAACACTGTGCCAAGTCCAATACCAGGTGCGCTAATAGGTGCCACGACCTTTTTGATTACCATCCATTGGTTCATGCCAAGAGTTGAGGCAACATCTTTGGCACTTGTTGGAACACGAGAGAGTGAAGAGTTCATGCTGGCTACTGATTTGGCAAGAAATAAGAGGGCATAAGCAAAGGCCAATAAAAATGTTGTTTGATACACAGCACCTAGTTTTGAACCAATTGAAACAATAGCTAAACCAACAACAACACCTGGCAAGCCATGGCCTATGGTGATGATGCGTTGGGCAATAGTGCCAACCCGGGTCGAGCCACCAGATAGGAGGGTTCCTAGGGGAGCAGATAAGACCAGAGCAATCAATGCGCCAAGTGCTGCAACAGAAATAGTTGAAATCGATGCCGACAATAACTCGCCCCACTTGATTGCAACTTGGTTGCTCAAAAAGCGAGAGATCAAAACATAGAAGGGGATGAGAACCGCGTTGAGCGCATAGATAGCAACTGTTGCGATAACTACAAAACGCATCCAGGTGTTGTTAATGAGAGTGTTCTTTGTTGAATACACCTTTATAACTGTTGAATTCGGGGTCTGCTTCTTGACCTTTTCATCAGCCAGAACAACAACCGTAGAAAAGGCGATCAGGACAAAGGAGATGACCGCTGCAGCGCTGCGGTCATATGATGCGCGATACATATTTTGAATTGTCACCGTCAATGTCTCTACGTTTAACAGCGAGACCGCGCCGAAATCACTTATTGTGTAGAGGGCGGCCAGCAATGCTCCGGCGCTGATGTGCCCTTTGACTTGGGGAAAGACAACTCGTCTAAATGTTTGCACTGGGGTTAAACCCAATGAGCGAGCAACTTCAATCTGCGAAGAATCAACTGTGCGCAGCCCTGACAAAGTTGCCAAGATTACATAGGGCAAAGTTGTAATCGACAAGATAAAACCTGCGGCAAGGAAGCCTGAAAACTCTGGGATCAAAGCGATCCATGTATAGGTAAAGACATAGGAAGGAATAGCTAAGGGCAGCACTGCCGGAATGATCAGTAAGCGACGAAATGGAAGACGCACAAAGTGAAGCCCAGTTGCCATCGCAACTCCCATGACAACAGTTGTGACAACAACGCCTAGAACAAGGGCTGATGTTGTGGCAAGAACTTCTAGAGTCTTTGGGCGAAGCAAGAGCTGGGCAGCCTCACCCAATGGCTTTTGGCTAGCTCGAAGTAGTAAATAACCAAGAGGAATCAGGGCTAATCCAGCAACGATCCCAACAGCACCGTTGAGCACCCCGCGCACAGCGCGTTGATTACGAGCACTATGCGAGAGCGCAACCTTGGTGCTTTCGGGGAATGTTGTTGGCATTATTTAAAGCAGTCCAACCTCAATGAGCAGATCTTGAGTAGCCTTGATGTTTTTCAAAGCACCCAAATCAACAGCAGGGGCTCCTATTTGATCCAGAGTTGGTACCCCGGTTGGGGCAGTTGCACCAGGAAGCAGTGAGTATTCATGGGTATCTGAAACAAACTTTGCTTGGGTTGGGACAGAGGTTAAGAAGTTAATTAAATCGATAGCTGCTGAATACTTCTTGCTCGATGCAAGGACACCTGCACCTGAAACGTTTATTAGGTTTCCAAGATCACCTGTTGCAAAGAAGCCGTTCTTTACATTGATTGCACGCCCTAGTCCTTCGCTTACTTCCCAGATGTAATAGTGGTTAACCAGACCTATTGAAATTTCGCCCTTATCAATTGCTTCCACAATCGCGCTATTTTTTGCATAGATCTTTACGCCATTTGCCTGCAAACCTTTAAGCCACGACTTTGCATAATCTGCGCCTTTGCTTTCAATTAACGCTGTTACGAAAGCTTGGAAGGATGCATTAGTTGGTGCGATACCAACCTGGTTTTTGTATTCGCTCTTTGTTAGATCAGCCACCGAGGTCGGCAAGATCTTCACGCGATCTGGTGCATAGGCAAAGACGCGAGCCCGACCTGTCACACCTACCCAGTTGCGATTTGCCGCAATAAATTGGGCAGGAATTGCTGATGCGACCGAGTCATTTAACTGTATAAATAAACCTGCTTCAGCAACTGCGCCAAGAGAACCGGCATCTTGTGCCAAAAACAGATCGGCAGGGGAGTTACTACCTTCTTCTAGAATCTGGGCTGCAAGCTCTGCTGAATCTCCGTAACGTATGTTTAGCTTGATACCTGATTGGGCTTCCCAGAGGGCAAAAAATGGTGCGATGAACTCTTCGGATCGGCCTGAGTAAATAGTCAGCTCAGTGACTTCGCTAGCCTGCTCATCAGAAGAGGAGCACCCCATAAGGATGGTTGCAAAAAGGGCAACAACGGCAAGGAGTGCGGACTTCTTCTTCAGGGTCATCGATCTACTCTCGGTTGGTTTGGCTACCGAAAGACTCTACCCCACCATCTGTAATTACGCAACATTAGTGTTGCGTAATTCATCACATTAACGAAGTGAACGAAGTACCGCTGTTACCTTGCCGAGGATCTCGCAGTTGTCGCCATCGATAGGAGCAAAATCATCATTGGCAGGCAGCAGCCAGATATGGCCGTTTTTGCGGGAGAAGGTCTTAACAGTTGCTTCGCCATCAATCATTGCAGCAACAATTTCACCGTTGTTGCAATCTTTTTGTGAACGAATAACAACATAATCACCATCGCAGATAGCTGCGTTAATCATTGATTCACCAACTACTTTGAGCATAAATAATTCGCCACTTCCAACAAGTGATTCTGGAAGCGGGAAGGTCTCTTCAATAGATTGTTCTGCGGTGATGGGACCACCGGCTGCGATGCGACCGACAAGTGGGATGTAACGAGTGGCATCTACTGGTGTTGAATTCTCTGCTGTCTTTTCATCTGGCATCAAAACTTCTAGTGCGCGTCCTCGGGTTGGGTCGCGGCGGATAAAGCCCTTCTTCTCAAGTGCTTCTAATTGGTACTTCACTGAAGCAGGTGAGGTCAGGCCAGCGACAACGCCGATCTCTCGCATTGAAGGGGGATAGCCATTGTTTTCAACTGCATCTTTAATCGCGCCAAGGATCTTAAGCTGGCGGGAGGTCAGACCGTGTGGGCCTTCTGGGCTGTCTGGAAGTTCAGTTACTTTTGCCATGGCTTAAGGGTGACACACCTTTGCCAAAAATTCAAACACCTGTTCGAATTTATCTTGCTATTTGTCAGTGGGAGGGTGTTTAATTGTCTTATTCGAACAGTTGTTCGAATACCTTCCCCAAGGTAAGACAGCAGGAGATAACGATGAGTGCACTAACGTTCAACTCAGCAAGTGGAAAAAGCATTGTAAATCAAGGCTTTTTAAGTAATCAGCAGACCAATCCGTCCGGTGGTATTACTCGCCGTGGTCGACTTGCTCGCACCTTTGTCGTTCTCTCGCTGACCGTTGTGATGGCAGCTGGCTTTGCTTCTCAGTCCGGGGCCGGACAGGTCGAGGCAAGCACAGCGCCTTCATACGAGATCGTGGTTGTTGCCCCAGGTGAAACCCTGTGGTCTGTAGCTGCCGCCTATGGCTCAGGCGATGTCCAGGGCTTAGTCAATGAGATTCGCGAGGCTAATAACCTCTCAGGCTTTGATCTACAGGCTGGACAGAGGCTGCGCGTTCCTTTGAAGTAGGTATGTAACGATTGCGACACGCCGTTCAGGAAGTTTTAACCTACTCGACAGGAAAATCCTCAACCAATGCTTTATAGTTAACACAAGATGTAGGGGTCAAAGCAGTATTTGTTTCCATTAGTAGTGGTTTTGGGGTAATATTCCAAATCCGCTCTAAAAAGCCCCCTTACACCCGAAGTTAAAAATATCGAGCATTGATTGGAGGACACGCCGTAATGAATTGCCCATTTTGCAGATACGAAGATTCACGCGTTGTGGACTCTCGTCCAGTTGAAGATGGCACAGCAATCCGCCGTCGTCGTGAGTGCCCTCAATGTGGCCAACGATTCTCAACTCAAGAGCTCTCACTACTTAACATTATTAAGCGAAGCGGGGCTTCAGAGCCATTTAGCCGCGAGAAGGTACTAGTTGGCGTTCGCAAAGCCTGCCAGGGACGTCCTGTCAATGAGGACGATTTAGTTTTGCTTGCTCAGCGCGTTGAAGAAACCCTTCGCCGCACAGGACAGGCAGAGATCGAAGCTCAAGAGGTGGGCATGGCAATCCTTGCGCCACTCCGAGAGCTAGATGAGGTCGCCTACTTACGTTATGCATCTGTGTACCGTAACTTTGCCTCCCTTGAAGACTTCGAAGGTGAGATCGCACTTCTCCGTGCTCTACCTTCCGGCAATTCCCCAATTGCTTCAAGCACTACAGAAAACATAAGCAGTACAGAACAAAGCAGTAACGCAACTCAAAAAATTAACTCATAAATAGAAGACGGGGAAATAAACATGTCAGAGACGGTCATCAACCGACCAGCGAAAATCAAGGCCCACAACACTCTAAAGGGTAAGGGCTTGACGATCGAACGCATCTACACAACCGAAGGCGTACACCCATACGATCAAGTTAAGTGGGAACGTCGCGATGTAGTGCAGCAGAACTGGAGAACGGGTGAAACTGTTTTTGAGCAACGCGGTGTTGAGTATCCAGATACTTGGTCAGTAAACGCATCAACAATCGTTACCACAAAGTACTTCCGCGGCGCACTCGGTGCTGAAAATCGCGAATGGTCTTTGAAGCAGGTAATCGATCGCGTTGTATTGACATACACAAAGGCCGGTAAAGAGCACGGCTACTTTGCAACTGATAAAGATGCAGAAATTTTTGAACACGAACTAACACACATGCTGATGCACCAGATCTTCTCTTTCAACTCACCAGTGTGGTTCAACGTTGGAACAGCGCAACCACAGCAGGTTTCAGCATGTTTCATCTTGTCAGTTGATGACACTATGGACAGCATCCTTAACTGGTACCGCGAAGAAGGAATGATCTTCAAGGGTGGATCAGGAGCAGGCCTTAATCTCTCTCGCATCCGTTCTTCAAAGGAGCTTCTAAAGTCCGGTGGAACAGCATCTGGTCCAGTCTCATTCATGCGAGGTGCTGATGCATCTGCAGGAACAATCAAATCAGGAGGCGCAACCCGTCGCGCTGCAAAGATGGTTGTTCTAGATGTTGATCACCCAGATATCGAAGAATTTATTGAGACAAAGGTCAATGAAGAAGACAAGATTCGCGCACTACGCGATGCTGGCTTTGACATGGACCTAGGTGGAAAAGACATCATCTCTGTTCAGTACCAGAACGCAAACAACTCTGTCCGACTATCAGACAAGTTCATGCAGGCTGTTGAAAAGGGAGAGCAGTTCGGCTTAACGGCTCGCTCAACTGGCGAAGTTATTGAGACTGTTGATGCACGCGCACTCTTCACAAAGATTGCACAAGCTGCATGGGCATGTGCTGATCCTGGTGTGCAGTTTGATGACACCATCAATGATTGGCACACAACTCCAGAGACAGGTCGCATCAATGCGTCAAACCCTTGCTCTGAGTACATGTCACTAGATAACTCATCATGTAACTTGGCTTCACTTAACTTGATGAAGTTCCTAAAATCTGATGGTTCATTTGATGCAAAGTCATTTGGTAAGGCTGCAGAGCTCATCATCACAGCGATGGATATCTCAATCTGTTTCGCAGATTTCCCAACAGAGGCAATCGGGGATACAACAAAGGCATACCGCCAACTCGGTATTGGTTATGCAAACCTTGGCGCACTACTTATGGCTTCAGGTCTTGCTTATGACTCAGAGGGTGGACGCGCACTTGCTGGTGCGATCACATCATTGATGTCAGGTATTACCTATAAGCGTTCAGCAGAACTTGCTGGAATCGTTGGACCATACGCAGGCTTTGCACAAAACGCTAAGCCACACGCACGCGTTATGCGCAAGCACGCATCAGCTTCATCTGCTGCAAAGTCAGAAACAACTCTTGACCGCGATGTGTGGGCAGAGGCGAACAAGGCCTGGGATGCATGTCTTTCAACAGGAGATAAGAACGGATGGCGCAACGCGCAGATCTCAGTTCTTGCTCCAACCGGAACAATCGGTTTGATGATGGATTGCGATACAACAGGTATTGAGCCTGACTTCTCACTAGTTAAGTTCAAGAAGCTTGTCGGTGGCGGATCTATGCAGATCGTTAACCAGACAGTTCCACTTGCACTACAAAAGCTTGGCTACGCACAAGAAACAGTAGAAGCAATCGTTGAGTTTATTGCAGCTAACGGTCACGTTATCGATGCTCCAGGGTTAAAGCTTGAGCACTACGAAGTATTTGACTGCGCACTAGGACAGCGTTCAATTGCTCCAATGGGCCACGTTCGCATGATGGCTGCATGTCAGCCATTCCTGTCAGGTGCGATCTCAAAGACAGTAAACCTTCCTGAGGATGCAACTGTTGAAGAGGTTGAAGAAGTACACCTTGAAGCATGGCGAATGGGCATCAAGGCGCTCGCGGTTTACCGTGACAACTGCAAGGTTGGTCAGCCTCTTTCAGATGGCAAGGCAAAGAAGAAGGAAGCAGTTGTAGAAGAAGATATTTCTACTCCAGTTCGCAAGCGTCTTCCAAAGTCTCGTCCAGCAACAACAACATCATTCTCAGTCGGTGGCGCAGAGGGTTACATGACCGCTGGTGCATATGCTGATGGTGCACTCGGTGAAGTATTCCTAAAGCTTGGCAAGCAGGGTTCAACCTTGGCCGGTGTAATGGATGCGTTCTCAATTGCAGTATCTATCGGACTTCAATACGGAGTTCCACTAGAGACATTCGTTGAGAAGTTCACAAACTTGCGCTTTGAGCCAGCAGGCATGACAGATGATGCTGATATCCGCATGGCACAGTCCATGATGGATTACATCTTCCGTCGCCTCGCACTTGACTACCTACCATTTGAACAACGTTCAGCAATGGGTCTTTACACTGCGGCAGAGCGCGCAGCAGCATTAGACAATGGTGGCGAGTACGCACCTGTAGCGGTGGCTGATACCCCAAAAGCAGTTGCGCCTGTGGCGGCTCCTGCGGTTGCAAGTAAGCCAGTAGAGGTAAAGATTGAAGTTGCAGCACCAGTTGCACAAACAATCGGATCTTCATCTGATCTACTTGAATCAATGGGAATCAAATCAGATGCACCACTATGTATGACATGTGGCGTGAAGATGCGTATGTCAGGTGCATGTTTCGTATGCGAAGGTTGCGGAAACACATCTGGTTGCAGCTAAGAAATAATTAAAACGGTTTAACCAACCCCCGTTAAAAACCCCGTCAATCACTGTGATTGGCGGGGTTTTTTACTGTTCTCAGCACTGATCAAAGCGAGGTAGAATTACGACGTTGTTTCCGGGGTCGATGTAATTTCGAACCGGCGGTTACAGTCCGCGACCCGATGCCTGCCAGGTATCGGTTGACTCAGTGAAATTCTGAGACCGACGGTTAAAGTCCGGATGAGAGGAAACCAACAAAGGGTGGGCTTGCGCCTACCTTCTTTGTGCATTTCTCTTTGCACACCCACCCCGGTTACTCGTTTCTAGAGTCGGGGGCATAGAAAATTAAAATGGATATGGATTACACAGTTGCAATGCAACGTGCCATTGCCCTTGCCGAAAAAGGACTTGGTAAAACAGCACCCAATCCAATTGTTGGTGCAGTGATTATTGATGCAGCCGGCTATGTTGTGGGCGAAGGTTTTCATGATCGCGTGAACTCACCAGATCATGCAGAGGTAGTTGCTATTAAAGCTGCAGGAAACAAGACAGCAGGGTCAACAATTGTTGTGAGTTTAGAGCCATGTAATCACACAGGTAACACAGGGCCATGCGTTCAAGCAATTATCGATGCAGGAATTACAACAGTTGTCGTTGCGGTTGCAGATCCAAATCCTGTTGCGGCCGGTGGAGCAGATGCTCTGCGCGCAGCTGGCATAACTGTTATTGAAGGCGTGATGAAAGATGAAGCTGCTTTTTCTAATCGTGCGTGGTTGATGAAGATTAGAAAGGGACGACCATTTTTCACCTGGAAGGTGGCCGCAACCCTAGATGGCAAAGTCGCAGCAGCAGATGGCACCTCTAAGTGGATTACTAATGAAACTTCACGAGGCGATGTGCAGGTGCTGCGCCGTCAGGCAGATGCGATTCTTGTGGGCACAAATACTGTTATCGCAGATGATCCACATTTGATTCCTCGTGGTGATTTTGCTGGATACGGGGCTAACCCAATTCGCGTTGTGTGTGGTGAGCAAGAGCTACCTGCCGATGCGCAGGTCTTTGATGATGCTGCTCAAACCGTTGTAGTTAAATCTAAAGATCTTGATGTCTTGGTTGAAAAGCTGAATGAATTAGGGCTTAACCATGTCTTTGTTGAGGCAGGGCCAACTCTGGGTAGTGCGATGTTGGATGGTTGTCTTTTGGATGAACTGATTATGTATCAAGCACCAACGCTATTGGGCACAGGCAAGCACTTTTTTAGTTTTGAATACCCAACAACTATTACTGATCAAATGCGAATGGATCACCTAAGTACCGTGGTCCTTGATGGCGATGTTAAATCGGTCTATCAGATTAGGAATGGTGAGTGATGTTTACAGGACTCATCGCTGAACTTGGTTCAATTACCGCTATTAAAAAGAGTGATACATCTGCCATCTTTACAATTAACGCACCTGGTTTGATTTCAGAGATATCAGAGGGGGATTCAGTTGCGGTAAACGGTGTGTGTTTAACCGCCACCTCAATAGATGGCACTTCCTTCACAGCAGATGTCATGGTGCAAACACTTAATCTGACATCACTTTCACAGATCTTTGTGGGTAGTCCAGTAAACCTTGAACTTGCTGCCCAGCTAAATGCCCGTATGGGTGGGCATATGGTCCAAGGCCATGTTGATGGTGTTGGAACAGTTGTTGGATTAACTCCGGGGGATAAGTGGGCTCAGTTTGATATCAAGGTTCCCGTTGAATTAAGTAAATACATCGTTAATCAAGGCTCTATTTGTTTAGATGGTATTTCTCTGACCGTTGGACAAATCAATGATGAGAACAATCTTGTCACCGTGTGGTTGATTCCAGAGACACTAGAGCGCACTAATCTTTCAACGCTACTTCCAGGTGATTTGATTAATGTTGAGGTAGATGTGTTGGCTAAGTATGTTGAGCGTTTGCTAGCCAAAGGGGATAAGTCATGAGTAATCTCCAAAGAGTGCTAGATGCTTACAAAAACGGTGATCTGATTATTGTTACAGATGATGCTGATCGGGAAAATGAAGGCGATTTAATGCTTTTGGCTGAGAAAGCAACGCCAGAAAAAGTTGCCTTCATGGTTCGCCACACGACAGGTATTTTGTGTGTGGCTCTGACCCAAGAGCGTGCTCGTCAACTGCGCCTGCCACTGATGGTGGAAGAGAACCAAGATTCAAAAAAGACCGCCTTTACGGTGAGTGTTGATTACAAGGTCGGAATTACTACAGGAGTTAGCGCCCAAGAGCGTTCAAACACTGTGCGGGCGTTAGCTAACCCTTCAGTCACGCACTCAGATTTCATACGTCCAGGTCACATCTTTCCTTTGATTGCCGATGCTGGTGGATTGCAGGTGCGAGGTGGCCACACCGAAGCAGGTGTTGCACTCTCTTATCTAGTGGGCGCAGAGCCTGTGTGTTTGTTATCTGAAATCGTTAACGACGATGGATCAATGGCACGTGGGGCAGCACTTATTGCCTTTGCAGAGCAACACATGATTCCGATGATCTCAGTCGAAGAGCTCAAAAGTATTGCAACCGTTATCCCTGCGCCTGTTTCCACATTTGATTTTGCATGGGCACAGTTGCCTTTACGCACTGGTCTGTGGTCGATTGCAACATTTCCTGGACTTCGACAACGTGAACATGCAGTTATTGCTTTTGGGCAAGCGGGCAAGTTGCCAATGGTGCGCATCCATAGCGAATGCTTCACAGGCGATGTCATTCATTCACAACGCTGTGATTGCGGAGAACAACTAGAACAATCTATTAATCAGATTCAGGCACATGGCCATGGATACATCATCTATTTACGTGATCATGAAGGCCGCGGTATTGGGCTAACAGAAAAGATCAAGGCGTATCAATTGCAAGATCAAGGCATGGACACCATCGATGCCAACCTGCATTTAGGACATGAGATCGATGCACGAGATTGGTCTGATGCGATCGCAATTGTTAAAGCACTTGGGTTAAAGGAGTTAACACTTCTGACTAACAACCCAAATAAGGTGCAAGCCCTGCATGATTCAGGGATTGTGGTAACTCAAATCAACTTAACGGTTGTGCCAAATAGTTTTAACGAAAAATATCTAGCTACTAAGGAAGAAAAACTTGGTCACTCACGAGGAGGCAAGTAAATGGCCGGACATGCACCACGTATTGGCATCACGCCACTTCCGCAGGCAAAGGTGGTAATCATCTCTTCATCGTGGCACCTAGATATTTGTAACGATTTGATTGTAGGTGCCAAGCGAGCACTTGCAGAGGCGCAGGTAGGCACTGTTGAAGTTCAGTTTGTTCCGGGCTCATTTGAAATTCCACTTGCTGCTCAATATGCATTTGAAGCAGGTTTTGATGCTGTAGTTGCAGTGGGCTTAGTTCTCAAAGGTGAGACACCTCACTTTGATTATGTCTGCCAAGGCGTCACGCAAGGGGTGATCGATGTGTCACTTAAGTATGGCAAGCCAATTGGTTATGGCGTCTTGATGTGTAATGACCTAGATCAAGCTATTGCTAGATCAGGTGTTGCTGGCAGCACAGAGGACAAGGGATATGACAGCGCAGTTGCAGCCCTTGAACTTTTGCGTTTGAAGAACGCCTAGATAGACTCGTTTGGTGAGCCTAACTAGCGCAGGTGCAGCCTTTAAGAAGGCGTTAGTTGAAGAAACCCCACTTCAAATTGTTGGAACCATTAACGCTAATCACGCCTTGCTTGCCAAGCGCGCGGGATTTCGCGCAATCTATTTATCAGGTGGCGGAGTTGCCGCTGGATCACTGGGAATTCCAGATCTCGGAATTACAACATTAGAAGATGTGTTAACCGATGTTCGCCGAATTACTAATGTGTGCGATACACCGCTGTTAGTAGATGCTGACACCGGCTTTGGGATTTCAGCATTTAACATCGCCCGCACAGTTAAAGAGCTGATCAAAGCTGGGGCGGCTGCGATGCATATCGAGGATCAGGTTGGTGCAAAGCGTTGTGGGCATCGTCCTAATAAGGAAATTGTTTCAAAGAGCGAAATGGTTGATCGCATCAAGGCCGCAGTGGATGCTCGCACAGATGAGAACTTCCAGATCATGGCCCGCACAGATGCGATTGCAAATGAAGGTATTGATTCAGCCCTAGATCGTATTCACGCATACATCGAGGCTGGTGCGGATTTAGTTTTCCCAGAGGCAATTGAAAACTTGGCAGATTATTCCAAGATTTCATCTGCCGTTTCCAAGCCCATCCTGGCAAACATCACTGAGTTCGGACAGACTCCATTATTGACTCGTGATGAGTTAGCTGCCAACGGGGTGGCAATGATCCTTTATCCGTTGTCAGCCTTCAGGGCGATGAATAAGGCGGCGGAGAATGTGTTTACATCAATTAGGCGAGATGGCACGCAGGCTAATGTGATCGACACAATGCAGACCCGCGAAGAGTTATACCAAGCAATTAATTATTATGAGTACGAAAAAGCACTTGACCAAACACTAGGCAAAGACAACGGGTAAAAAACATGGAAGAAATCAAAGTAAAGAAGTCAGTAGCACTCTCAGGAGTTCCAGCAGGAAGTACGGCACTTAGCGCTGTAGGTGGAGCCGACCTTCATTACCGCGGATACTCGATCAAAGACTTGGCTGCTAACTGCCAGTTTGAAGAGGTTGCATTCCTGCTGGTCCATGGCGCGCTGCCAACCCAGGCACAACTAGATACCTATAAGGCAAAACTCAAGGGTTTGCGCGGTCTTTCACCTCAGGTTAAGACAGTGCTTGAACAACTTCCAGCAACTGCCCATGCCATGGATGTTTTACGTACTGGCTTTTCAGCACTCGGTGCGGTCACACCAGAGTCAACAAAGCACACAGAAGCAGAAGCCCGAGATATTGCAGATTCCATGCTGGCAAAGACCGGCTCACTGCTTGGTTACTGGCACCACTTTGCAAACAGTGGAAAGCGCATTGAAGTAGAAACAGATGATGATTCAATCGGTGCCCACTTCCTGCATCTTCTACATGGCGAAAAGCCATCTGCACTCTGGGAAAAAGCTATGCACGCCTCCCTCGTCCTATATGCAGAGCATGAATTCAACGCTTCCACATTCACAGGTCGTGTAATTGCTGGCACTGGCGCAGATATTTACTCATGTGTCACTGGCTCTATTGGTGCTCTCAGTGGTCCAAAGCATGGCGGTGCTAATGAGGTTGCACTTGAAATTCAACTTCGTTACTCATCACCGGATCAAGCAGAAACAGATATTCGTGCACGTGTCGAAAACAAGGAAGTTGTGATTGGTTTTGGACACCCCGTCTACACCGTCTCAGATCCGCGTAATGAAATTGTTAAGGTCATTACAAAGGAATTGGCAGAAGAGGCCGGCAAAGAAAATCTGTATAACGTGGCTGAGCGCATTGAGTCAGTTATGTGGGAAGTTAAGAAGATGTTCCCTAACGTGGACTGGTTCTCAGCTGTTGCATATGATGCGATGAAGATTCCGGTCAATTACTTTACGCCGCTGTTTGTGATGGCACGTATTTCAGGCTGGACCGCTCACGTCATTGAACAGCGTATTGATGGAAAGATTATTCGCCCAACGGCCACCTATGTTGGTCCAGATGATTTGGCGTTTGTTCCCATCGAAAAGCGCTAAAAGTGTCTAGCCATGTAAGCCAAGGTAATCAGCCATACGATCAGGTCATCATCGACATCGTCGATTACACACTGAACTATGAGATCTCCTCACCGGTTGCCTATGAAACTGCATGGAACTGCTTTCTAGACACACTTGGGTGTGGCCTTGAAGCACTTGAATATGAAGCCTGCACCAAGCTTTTAGGCCCAGTTGTCCCTGGTTTAACAGTTGAAAATGGCGTCAAGGTTCCGGGAACCACCTATGTCCTAGATCCAGTTCAAGGTGCATTCAATATTGGCGCAATGATTCGTTGGTTAGATTTTAATGACACCTGGTTAGCCGCGGAGTGGGGACATCCATCAGATAACTTAGGTGGCATTCTTGCAACAGCTGATTGGCTCTCTCGCACAACAGATAAAAAGTTTACGATCAAAGATGTATTAACCGCGATGATTAAAGCCCATGAAATTCAGGGCTGCATTGCACTTGAAAACTCATTTAACAAAGTGGGCCTTGACCACGTTATTTTGGTAAAGGTTGCATCAACTGCCGTTGTGGCGCAGATGATGGGATTAACCCGGGAACAAGTGCTAGCTGCTGTGTCATTGGCATGGATTGATGGACAATCTCTTCGCACCTATCGTCACTTTCCAAATGCAGGATCACGTAAATCTTGGGCTGCAGGGGATGCCACATCTCGCGCAGTTCGTCTTGCCTTGATAGCACAAGCTGGCGAGATGGGTTACCCATCAGCACTAACTGCTAAAACCTGGGGTTTCTACGATGTTTCCTTTAAGGGACAAGCATTTAAGTTCCAACGTCCATACGGAACATATGTAATGGAAAATATATTGTTCAAAGTTTCCTTCCCAGCAGAGTTCCACTCACAAACGGCTGTGGAAGCCGCAATGACGATCTATCAGAAGCTGCAGGCAACTGGGAAAACCTCAGATGACATCAAAAAGATAACCATTCGAACCCATGAAGCATGTATTCGTATTATTGATAAAAAGGGACCATTGAATAACCCAGCAGACCGTGATCACTGTATTCAATACATGGTTGCAGTTCCATTTATCTTTGGTCGCCTCACTGCTCGTGATTACGAGGATGACATCGCTTCGGATCCACGTATTGATGCCTTGCGTGAAAAGATCGTGTGCGTTGAAGACACCGGTTATTCAGCTGACTACCACGACCCAGCAAAGCGTTCGATTGCTAATGCAATAACAGTGGAATTCAATGATGGCACGGTATTTGATGAGGTAGCAGTTGAATATCCGGTTGGTCATGCACGTCGTCGTAAAGAAGGAATTCCGCTACTGATTGAGAAGTACAAGACTAATTTGGCTCGCATATATGACACAGATAAGCAGCAGAAGATTGCTGCTCTATGCCTAGATTATGAAAAGCTTGCCGCAACTCCAGTAAATGAGTTTATGGATTTGATGGCTCTTTAATGAGCGATATGTCAGCAAAGGTGCGCAGAGCCCTAGATGTTGCGGTTGAAGCTATTGGGGGGTCAGCCCGCGAAGGCCAGATTGAAATGGCAGAGGCGGTAGCAAACGCTCTTACCAATCGTCATCACTTAATGGTTCAAGCCGGAACCGGAACCGGAAAGTCACTTGCCTATTTAATTCCTGGCATTGTCCATGGACGCAAAGTATTGGTTGCAACTGCCACCATTGCATTGCAGCGCCAATTAGTTGATCGGGATTTGCCTGCTGTAGTTCCTGCTCTAGAAAAAGAGTTGGGTCGCGACATCTCCTATGCCATCTATAAGGGCGTGGGTAACTATGTGTGCCTGCAAAAGATGAATAGTGATGAAGTAGATCCTGATGGTGAGTTAGTGATGGAAGTTTCAGCCCTTGAAAAAGATGCTAAGCGCCTGATTGCTTGGGCAAAGACGCCAGGGGTGAGTGGAGATCGCGATGATGCCCCTGAGGTAGATCGCAGAGTGTGGGCAGCCAATAGTGTTTCAGGACGTGAATGTGTTGGTGCAGATGTGTGTGCCTTTGGTTCACAATGTTTTGCTGCAAATGCCAAAGCAAAGGCTCAGACTGCAGATATTGTAATTACCAACCACACCTTATTAGCAATTGAAATTGTGGATTCACATCCCATCTTGCCAGAACGCGACTGCGTGATTTTAGATGAAGCACACGAATTCATGGATCGGGCAACCCAAGCGGTAACAGATGAGTTAACAAGTAATCGGGTTTTGCGAGCTGCGGCCATGGCTCGCAAGTTCATGCCTGGCAAGCTTTCTGACGCCTTTCATAAGGCAGCAAATGACTTTCATGAATCGATGGTGGATTACGGGGAGTCAGTAAAAAGTGAATTTGGTGCACAAGGCCGGCTAGAAGAGATTCCACAATCCCTTGAATTTTCTATTCGAAAAGTCATGGAAGCATCTAAAGCGATCATGCAATTTCTCTCTGCAGATGATGAAATTATTGACACGGATGCTTTGGCAGAGCGCGCAAGAGTTAAGGGTGCCGTCAATGAGATAGCAACGACTGCTACAACACTACTTAAAATGGGTGATGGGTTAGTGCTCTGGTATGAACCAATATTTTCTACTCTCTATCTAGCTCCACTGTCTGTCTCTGAGGTATTGCGCGAGAACCTGCTCACAAAAACTCCCGTGATAGCAACGTCTGCAACTTTGACAGTTGGCAATGGCTTTGATCAGATGGCAAAGAGCATTGGCTTCTTGGTTAATGAGGAGATGAACGCTGAAGTTAGAGAGGGCGAAGTAGATCCAGCAAACATTCAAATGCTAGATGTGGGAAGTCCTTTTGATTTTGCCAACCAAGGTGTCTTATATATGCCAAAACATTTGCCAGAACCAGGTCGTGATGGACCAAGCCAGGAAGTGTTAACAGAACTTGGTGAGTTAATTGATGCAGCAGGTGGTCGCACTCTTGCATTGTTTTCTTCATGGCGTGGGGTGGAAGCGGCAGACCTGCATCTTCGAAAAGTATTAGCCGAACTACCAATCAAAATCATCACGCAAAAACGGGGAGATGCTGTTGGGCCGTTAGTTTCTAGGTTTGCAAAAGATGAAACCTCAATTTTGATTGGCACCATGTCACTGTGGCAAGGCGTTGATGTTCCTGGAAGCAGTTGTATTTTGGTAGCAATTGATCGCATTCCTTTTCCACGCCCTGATGAACCGGTGATGAGTGCACGCGCGGCCCAAGCAGATGCCAAAGGCGGCAGCGGATTTATGCAGGTTTCCCTGCCTAGAGCAGCCCTTTTATTGGCACAGGGCACAGGTCGCTTGATTCGATCTGTTGATGACAGGGGAGTAGTTGCAATTTTAGATTCTCGTATTGTGACTAAGAGGTATGGAAGTGTTCTACTTAACTCAATGCCACCGCTTTGGCGCACCTCAGATGCCGCGGTGGTCCGAGACTCACTGAGACGACTTGCAGAAAGCGTGAAAGAATAATTCCATGCCTCGCATTGAAACCCAAACTTTGGCTGAGCACCGTGATTGGCGTCGCAACCAATTAATTGAAGCTGCTGCCAGCATCGCACTTGAATCTGGGGGAGCTGCTGTGACTGTTGCGGCTGTGGCACAAAAAGCAGGTTTATCTAGAACTTCTGTCTATGAATACTTTGGAAGTAGCGCCGATTTAGTTGCTGACTTAGTGCTCGAAGAGCTCAATGATTTTGCGAAGTATCTTGAGGTTGCAGTTTCGACAAGCACCCAACCAATTTCTAACATCACTGCTTGGATTGAAGCTGCGCTTTTGTATATTGCAGATGGTCGTCACTTGTTAGCAAAGGCTCTTAACGCCAGTGCATTGCCGCAAGAGCGTGTTGCAGCAATTGGTGCTGCTCACCGCGCTCTTCTTGCACCGCTGGTAGTTCAGTTATCTGCGATGGGCGTGAAAGATACACAGCGCGCATTGCTCTTTATCCAAGCGATTACAGATGCTGCAACCAAGCGGATTGAAAGTGGTCACAACGCAGATGCAGAGATTAGATCTGCACAGTCTTTCTGCATGGCAGGTCTTGCCACTATTTAATAGTGAGCACTACCTTTTTTTGCAACTTTCCAAACAAACCAGCTCTGCCTTGGGCAGCTGCATCAATAGTGCACTTACCCTTTCTTGCAGTAAGCAGATTGTTTTTAATGGAGCAGCTACCAGTTGCGGTATAGGTAACTTTCTCACCAAAGTTTGTTAGAGGCGCAAGTCGCACACTCCTTTTAGCAGCAATAGTTGGAATTGTTTGCTGCCCAAGTGTTAGCCGAACAGGCAGGATTGCAGTTACTCCGGTAGCGGTCGCATTTGTCGTTGAGGTGACAGAGATTGCGCACTCGCCAGCACCTTTCAGCGGTGTTATCTCTGCTCCATTGAGAGCGCAGGCTGAGTCAATTGAAGCAAAGGTCAGGGCTGAACCAGATTTTGAAACTGCAGAAAGTGTTGCCTTTTGGCGGTAGCTCAAAGTCATCGGCGCAGTTGTGCTGACAACAACTCCGTTAATTGTTGCTGTGATTTCATCAAAAGGAAGCGCCACAGTTGTTGAATTTGCAGCCTTAAAGGTCAAGGGGATGAATTGATCCTCTGTGAGGTCACCTGGCACAGTGTGGTCATATCGCATGAAGAGTCCACACTTTGAAACTGTGCAATCAACATTTGTATTTGCGGATGTGAAAGTTCCAGTTGGCTTGAACTTAATGACATCTGTGGGCAAGAAAGAAGCGCCACGAAGATAAGAAATCCACAATTGCACCGGGGTATTACATAAGGATGGACGCGCACCAGGAGCTGCTTCAACGCACTGTTGAATATAAAGACCACCCTTGGCAGGAACACCAAGCAACATGATGTTGATGGTTGCGCCTTGTGACTCAAGATTGGTAAGCGGGGCACCCGTAAACTTGGTCTCTGCTGCTTGTGCGTTAGTTGGCACAAGTACAGATGCAATCAATGCCACTACAACTGCGAACTTTTTCATTGTTCTCCTCATTTGATTTTTACTGGAACAAACATGTCGTAACTTCTATCATTGCCACGTAGATGATCTGCTCGAACAGTTATTGCACATCTAACTTTGGTGCAATCAAACTTTCCGATTTTTCGGGAAACTTGTACTTTTTGTGTAAAACGCCCA
>NZ_JBIKSG010000042.1:0-7125 GCF_044348745.1 Candidatus Planktophila sp. | reverse complement strand
CCCCTTGTTACTTATAACGATAAATAATTCGACCCTTTGTTAGGTCGTACGGACTCATTTCCACGATCACACGATCGGCAGGAAGAATACGAATGTAGTTCTTTCGCATCTTGCCGCTTATGTGAGCAAGGACTTTATGTCCGTTTGTTAGCTCCACGCGAAACATTGCGTTAGGTAAAGCCTCAGCTACGGTGCCTTCCATTTCGATTGCACCATCTTTACTAGCCAAGCTGTACCTACTTTTCTGTTTTAAGCGTGAAACAAGCGAACTCGTAGTTTAGGGGTTGTGCCCAAATAAGGGAAATCCGCCTATAGAACTACACAGCTGTAATTCAGCGCACAAAATGGCCTAAATGAGGAGATCTGAGACCTCAACCCCTAATCGACTGAGCTCTTTCTTGCCGCCATCAAAGGCTGTCAGGACAAAGGGCTTGCCATCAGCAAGTACTGCATAGGTGTGCTCAAAGTGTGAACCTCGGGATTTATCCGCTGATACCACTGTCCACTTATCTCCCAATACTTTAGTGCGAGCAGATCCACGGGTAATCATTGGTTCAATGGCCAACACAAAGCCAGGAACTATTTCAGGACCGTTGCCAGGTTTACCAAAATTTAGAACATGAGGCTCTTGATGCATCTCTGTTCCAATACCGTGGCCCCCGTACTCCTGCAAGATGCCATATGTGCCTTGAGATTTTGTGTACTCCTCAATCGCATGGCCAATATCAGAAAGCTTTGCACCATTGCGACCTGCAGCAATCCCCCGCCACATTGACTCTTCGCACACATCCATCATCTTTTGATCTTCTGGGTCGATGCTGCCGACGCCTACTGAAAAGGCTGCATCCCCATGCCAGCCTTGAAATATCGCGCCACAATCAACTGAAACAACATCTCCATCATTGATGATGCGATCACCAGGAATTCCGTGAACGATTTCATCATTGACCGAAACGCAGATAGTTGCCGGAAAACCGTGATATCCCTTGAAATTAGAGGTTGCCCCGTGTCTTTTGATTACCGACTCAGCAACAGCATCGAGTGCACTAGTCATCATTCCTGCACTTATCACTTCACGAATTGCTTTATGAATTTCTGCAACCACTAAACCAGCTTTACGCATGGTCTTGATTTGTTCTTCGGTTTTGATTTGAATTGCCATGAATACTTACTTACTGTTCAAGGCGGCTTAGGGCCGATATTGCATTGGCTGTAATGTCTTCAATGTTTCCGACTGCACTAATTGATATTAGTAGGCCTTCGTTACGATAGAAAGAAATGATTGGCGCTGTTTGCTCTGCATAGACTTCAAGACGACGCTTAATAACATCTTCCTTGTCATCCTCGCGCTTTTCAATCTCTGCACGTTGTAATAAGCGTGCAATGATTTCTTCATCTGCAAGTGAAAACTCTAGAACTGCATGGAGGGGGGTCTTTTTCTCTGCCAGAATTGCACGTAGCACCTCTGCTTGAGCAACATTTCGAGGAAATCCATCAAGTAGAAAACCATTTGCAACATCATCATGAGTCAGGCGATCTTTCACCATTTCATTTGTTACAGAATCTGGGACAAGTTCTCCCCTATCCATAAATGACTTTGCCTGAATTCCGAGCTCAGTCCCAGCCTTCAAATTTGCACGGAAAATATCACCTGTAGAAATATGAGGAATTGAATAATGTGCTGCAAGGAATTGAGCTTGTGTTCCCTTACCAGCACCTGGTGGACCTACCAGGACGCAACGCATTTACTTAAGGAATCCCTCGTATGAGCGCTGCTGTAGTTGTGACTCAATTTGCTTTGCTGTATCAAGACCAACACCAACAACGATCAAGATCGCTGTTCCACCGAATGGGAAGTTTTGTGTTGCTCCAAAGAGTACGAGTGCACCGATAGGAATAACAGCAATGAGTGCTAAGTAAATTGATCCTGGAGCTGTGATGCGTGAGAGAACATACTGAAGATACTCAGATGTTGGCTTTCCTGCACGAATACCCGGAACGAATCCGCCGTACTTCTTCATGTTATCTGCAACCTCATCTGGGTTGAAGGTAATTGCCACATAGAAGTAGGTGAAGAAAACAATCAAAACTGCATATGTTGCAACGTAAATAATATTGTCACCGTTCACAAAGTTACGGCTAATCCATACCGCCCATGGTGCTTGGCTGTTTGTGAAATTCACAATCAGCGAAGGAATATAGAGCAATGATGATGCGAAAATTACTGGGATAACTCCAGCTTGGTTTACCTTGATTGGAATATAAGTACTTGTTCCACCGTATGCCTGACGTCCGACCATGCGCTTTGCATACTGCACAGGAATACGTCGCTGAGCTTGCTCCACAAAGACTACTGCCGCGATGATCAGCACGCCCACCGCCAAAATGAAGATGAATGCGAATAGACCCTTTTGTAGGCGGATTGACCAAAGCTGGCTTGGGAATCCTGCTGCAATAGATGTGAAAATCAAGATTGACATACCGTTACCAACACCACGATCAGTGATTAATTCACCTAACCACATAACTACTGAGGTACCAGCTGTCATCACAACGATCATTGTGATGATGCGCTGCCATGAAGTATCAGGGATGATTGCAAGGTTACAACCTGCAATTAAGCGACCTGGAGTACGTGCAACTGCAATCAAACCTGTTGACTGCAAGATTGCTAAACCAATTGTTAAGTAGCGTGTGTATTGCGTTAACTTGGCAGTTCCTGATTGCCCCTCTTTCTTAAGAGTTTCAAAACGAGGAATCACAACAGTTAACAACTGCACGATAATTGAGGCAGTGATGTAAGGCATGATTCCCAATGCAAAGACAGAGAGCTGAATTAACGCTCCACCGCTAAACAAGTTAATCAGGCCAAACAAGCCACCAGTTTCAGTTGTTGCTAGACACTCTTTTACATTTGTGTAAGAAACACCTGGCGTTGGAACAACTGAACCAAAGCGAAAAAGAGCCATGATTGAGAGAGTGAAGAAGATCTTCTTGCGAAGGTCCGGTGTCTTAAAGGCCTTACCAAATGCTGAAAGCATTGATCTTCTCCTCTTTCTCTATCGTCTGTAAATACTAAAGAACGTTGGTCTTGCCGCCAGCTGCAGTGATCTTGTCTACAGCAGATGATGAGAATGCGTGTGCAGTAACACTCACCTTCACATCAATATCGCCATTTCCAAGCACCTTTACAGGCAAGCTATCGCGAACAGCACCCTTTGCAATTAGATCTGCAACAGTTACATCGCCACCCTTAGGAAATAGCGCGTTAATAGTTGAGACGTTGACAGCCTGGTACTCAATGCGTTCTGGGTTCTTGAAACCACGAAGCTTTGGCAAGCGCATTACGAGAGGTAGTTGTCCACCTTCGAAACCTGCACGAACTGTGTTACGAGCACGTGTTCCCTTACCACCGCGACCGGCGGTCTTACCCTTTGATGCTTCACCGCGACCCTTACGAGTTTTAGCTTTCTTAGCACCTGGAGCTGGACGAAGATGATGAAGTTTTAAAGTCATCTTTATTCGACCTCCTCAACCTTAATCAGGTGGCGAACGGCGTAAACCATGCCACGAATTTCTGGACGATCTTCTTTAACAACAACATCGTTAATGCGCTTGAGGCCCAATGAACGAAGTGTGTCGCGCTGCTCTGGCTTGTTTCCAACCTTCGAGCGGATTTGAGTTACTTTTAAACGTGGCATTAGGCACCTACCGTGATCTGTGAAGCGCGGATAATTGCTGCAGGTGCAACATCTTCTAATGGACGACCACGTCGCGCAGCGATTTGAGCTGGGCTTTCAAGCATCTTCAATGCAGCAACGGTTGCGTGAACCATGTTGATTGCATTGTTAGATCCAAGTGACTTAGTCAAAACATCTGTGATGCCTGCACACTCGAGTACTGCACGCACTGGACCACCGGCAATAACTCCGGTACCTGGGCTAGCTGGACGTAGTAGAACTACCCCTGCTGCAGTTTCACCTTGTACTGGGTGAGGAACTGTTCCTTGAACACGTGGAACTGTGAAGAATGACTTCTTCGCTTCTTCCACTGCCTTAGCAATCGCTGCTGGAACTTCCTTGGACTTTCCGTAACCAATACCGACCTGACCGTTACCGTCGCCGACAACTACAAGTGCGGTGAATGAGAAACGACGTCCACCCTTTACAACTTTAGATACGCGGTTGATGAACACAACGCGCTCCATGAATGGGTTCTTTTCTTTTTCGCGATCATCACGACGTTCGCGACGCTCTGGGCGTCCCTTACCGCGATCATTGCTAGCAGTTGTTGGTGCTGCAGTTGGATTAGCAGACATTAGAACTCCAATCCGTTCTCTCGTGCACTGTCAGCAACAGCTGCAATACGACCGTGGTACTTATTACCTGCGCGGTCAAAGACAACAGTTGAAACTCCAACAGCCTTGGCACGTGATGCAATTAATGCACCAACAGCCTTTGACTTTGCAGTCTTGTCGCCTTTATCAGCACGAAGATCAGTTTCCATTGTGGATGCATAGGCAAGAGTCTTGCCTTGTGAGTCATCAATAACTTGTACGAACAAGTGACGAGATGAGCGAGAAACAACTAAGCGTGGACGTGATGCTGTTCCAGCGACCTTCTTGCGGACGCGGAATGCACGACGGGCACGGGCGTTTGCTGCCGAACCTTTGCGGACCTTTACACCAATAGCCATTACTTCTTACCTGTCTTTCCTTGCTTACGGCGAACAACTTCACCTGAGAGACGCAAGCCCTTGCCCTTGTATGGGTCAGCCTTGCGAAGCTTCTTTACCTTTGCAGCAACTTCGCCAACCAACTGCTTATCAATTCCAGAGATATGGAACTTTGTTGGTGACTCAACCTTGAAGGTGATTCCTTCAGGTGCTGGGAATTGGATGTTGTGGCTGTATCCAAGCTGGAACTCTAGGTCCTTGCCCTTTTCAGCTACACGGTAACCAACACCGACGATTTCAATAGTTAATGTGTAACCGTTAGTTACGCCTTCAACCATGTTCGCAACAAGTGTGCGAGATAGACCATGAAGTGAACGTGTTACACGCTCTTCATTGGGACGAGCAACGGTGATAACACCGGCTTCTTGTGAAACTTGAATTGGCTCAGCAACATTGAGTGAAAGTGTTCCCTTAGGACCCTTTACAGCAACATGCTGTCCAGCGATTGTGATTTCAACGCCGCTTGGAACGGCGATAGGCATGCGACCAATACGTGACATTAGATGATCACCATATGTAGGCGAGAACTTCTCCGCCTACACCCTGCTTGTTGGCTTGCTTATCAGTAAGCAATCCAGATGAAGTTGAAATAATCGCAACGCCTAGTCCACCAAGTACTTTTGGAAGAGCTGTTGACTTTGCGTAAACGCGAAGTCCTGGCTTGCTCACGCGACGCAAACCAGCGATTGAACGCTCACGGTTTGCACCAAACTTAAGGTCAAGAATAAGGTTCTTACCTACTCCATTTTCTGCATCTTCAACGCGGTATCCAGCGATGTAACCTTCTTGTTGAAGGATCACTGCGATACGTGCTTTGACCGATGATGACGGCATTGAAACCGAATCATGGTAAGCAGAGTTCGCGTTGCGCAGACGAGTCAACATGTCTGCGATCGGATCTGTCATTGTCATACGTGGCCTCGTGGCCTTTCTCGAACTGGTTTCTTTTTACAGACCTTGTCCGTTGTAGTTATTTGGATAGAACGATTACCAAGATGCCTTGGTGATACCAGGTAGCTCACCACGGTGAGCCATTTCGCGGAAACAAACACGGCATAGACCAAACTTCTGATAAACAGAGTGTGGACGACCGCAACGCTGGCAACGTGTGTAGCCGCGAACCTTGAACTTAGGCTTGCGAGCTGCCTTTACCTTGAGCGATGTTTTTGCCATTGCTTATGCCTCCTTGAATGGAAAGCCGAGCGCCTTAAGTAGTGCGCGACCTTCAACATCATTTTTTGCTGTCGTTACGAAAGTGATATCCATACCGCGTGGACGATCAACCTTGTCCTGTTCGATTTCTGGAAACACAACCTGCTCAGTTAAGCCGAAGGTGTAGTTTCCGTGTCCATCAAACTGCTTTGGTGATAATCCACGGAAGTCGCGGATACGAGGTAGTGAGATTGATAGCAAACGATCTGCAAACTCCCACATACGATCTCCACGCAACGTTACGTGTGCACCAATTGGCTGACCTTCACGAAGCTTGAACTGCGCAATTGACTTGCGAGCCTTAGTTACCTGAGGCTTTTGACCAGTGATTGTTGTGAGATCGCGGATTGCGCCTTCGATCAACTTTGAATCACGAGCTGCATCGCCAACACCCATGTTCACAATCACCTTTACAAGTGTTGGAACCATCATTGGGTTCTTAAATCCAAATTCGCTCTTTAGTGCAGGAGCAATATCACTCTTGTACTTAGCTTTTAGACGTACATCTACCTTTGTTGACATTAGATGTCCTTTCCGGTGCGACGTGAGATGCGAACATTCTTGCCATCTTCATCTTTGCGAACACCAAGGCGAGAAGCCTTGCCATCGCTGTCAACGACCATGACATTTGAAATATGTAGTGATGCTTCAACAGTGATGATGCCGCCGACCTTTACGCCGCGATCACCAGTTGTCTCTTTTGTATGACGCTTCTGGCGGTTAACGCCTTCCACAGTAATACGGTTGCCATCAACGACTAGAACCTTTCCTGTTGTTCCGCGATCTTTGCCCGCGATAACAAGAACGGTGTCATCCTTCTTAATCTTTGCCATTATTAGAGCACCTCCGGAGCTAGCGAGATGATCTTCATAAACTTCTTATCGCGAAGTTCACGTGCAACTGGTCCGAAGATACGGGTTCCACGTGGCTCGCCATCAGCCTTCAAGATCACTGCGGCATTTTCGTCAAACTTGATGTAGGAACCGTCTGGACGACGACGTTCCTTAACTGTACGAACGATGACAGCCTTTACGACTTCACCCTTCTTAACCTGTCCGCCAGGAATTGCATCCTTAACAGAACAAACGATGATGTCTCCGATACCGGCATAGCGGCGCTTGGATCCACCGAGCACACGAATACAAAGAAGCTCTTTAGCTCCTGTGTTATCCGCGACGC